>CAYXKX010000005.1:60694-92000 GCA_964465185.1 uncultured Chitinophagaceae bacterium | reverse complement strand
TGCTTTAAATCAGTGTAGCCACAAAATAAAATTTCATTCGTTGAAGGATGAACTAGACAAATGGTATTTGGGACAGAGTCAAAATACCAAGCATAATTTATTGGTGCTATTGCCTCTTTATATTGGGCGTTAAGCTTAATTCCAAAAGCAGTTAATAGGAAAAACCAATTAAACATTTTTTGCATACAATGTCTTATTGCATTACCTCAAAATTATTCCAAAAACCGCCAATTCATCCGCAAATAAAAGGCACTAGGCGTCATAGGATGATTCTGTAGATAACTGATCCCCGTTTTCAGGTATGTACTTAGAAAATTATCGAAAATTAATGACAAATGAACCTTGGATATTTTAAAGGTCGCAAACAAATCTAATTTGGGATAAACATTGGCCTCTGCAATTGTTTGTGACCAAATTGGCTGCATAAAAAAGCTGCTATAGCGAGCCGTGGCATAGTTGAAATTTAAACTGAGCTCTGCGCCTACTAATACATTATTTTTTTCACTAAAAAGTTTATTCCTAAATGCGAGCATCTGTTTTATCATTCCGCGCTGAAATACGGAATTTTGATATAACACCTCGGTAGGAAAATATAGCCATTTATAACCCCAGTCTTGTCTTAGATAAACCTGAAAAAAATTGTTTTGTAACTGCATGGGGCGCAGTATGGAATCATAATTCATAAAATCTTCTATGACGAAATATTGCACCTTAGCGGAGAGTTTTAATTTATCTATTTGAAAACCGAAACCTGTCTCAAGGGTTTTCTGAGTCTTGAGGTCGTAGAACTGATCTATACCACTTGTATAGTTCATACTAGATATAAAGTTGGGCTTTTGATGACTGTAGTTGGTCCAGAGCTGAAGGTTTACATCTGTTAAATATGCTTGTAACTCCCCACGTAGATAAAAATCATTTTCGGTATATCCAAGAAATGATTTATACCCTTTGCCTATTACACTTAAATTAGTTCTCCAGCTATAGTTAGCATCGATGCCCAGGCCGAGATTTAGAAAATCATAAGAGCGCAAATACTGACCAAACTGCTTTCCAACTTCTATTCGATTATCCGAAAAAATATTGTATCCAGTGATTTTCAATCCTTGATTTATATAGGTCAAACGAAAATCACTTTGAAGTCCAGACTGCAAATAAACACTGTTCAATTGGTTCGTGGTGGCTGAAGCTAAAACTCCATATTCCGCCCGAGATTTCGCATTGACTGTATCCGAGTAAAACTGTCGATCAGAAAATCGCTGTAACTGATGATCTATATATAAGCTTGATTGTTTTGGGATGAAGAGTAAACTATCCTTTGACTCTGCTAATCCAAGTAGGAGATATCTATATCGAAAAGAAAGTTGATAATTCTTAATTTGATTTTTGGCCACTGCCAAGGTTGGACTTGCAGCCAGCCATTGACCTGGTGCTACTCCACTGCTATATATGTCGGGAGTGTATCCTCCACTTTCCTTCATATTGAGGTCGTTCAATACAAACTCAATATTTGTGCGCAATCTATCGGCATTATAAACTAAATAGGTATATACATTGTTGTGCGTATTCTCTTGATTTAAAAAATAGCCTTTGTTATTTGTTCTTCGAATACCGATTCCAAGATTAATTTTCTTGCTAATGTTTTGTGCTAAAAATCCCTTGAATTCTTCATTTCCATTGCCAAAAAAGGTGAAATCCAATTCGCTCAACGGTTTATTTAAAGCAAAATAAGGGATGGTACTCGGCGTATAAAAATAGGCATCATTCATTTGCCTTCCCAGTTTTATGTTCGAATAAAAATTATGTTCAAATAAAATAGGGACTAGGTTAGAACCCAAGGTAGCCGTGAGTCCTGAATAGTTCTGTACGGAGCCATAGTTATTCGTTCTATGATTAAAATATAGTCTATCTGGCAGTCTGATAGCGGAGTCAAAATCTGATTGGTAAAATACTTTGTATAAAAAAGGAACTATTTCAGAAGAATCTTTTTTTACAAAAGATTGTGCTTGTATCTTTGAATTAATGAAAAGAACTAAAGTCAGTTGCAAAAAAAA
Organism: uncultured Chitinophagaceae bacterium; assembly: GCA_964465185.1. Classification (GTDB taxonomy): domain Bacteria; phylum Bacteroidota; class Bacteroidia; order Chitinophagales; family JADJOU01; genus CHPMRC01. The sequence goes on along the minus strand of CAYXKX010000005.1, from coordinate 89,949 downwards.
ATTCACATGAAAATATCTTGCGAAAATTTTAGAATTCAACAAAAAGGATTGTACAGTCAATTTGTTAAAATTGTTGAATAATGTAAGTGACGATATCGGTCACCTTTGGTTCAGCTTCAGCCGATTTATCCAATACCTCCTGATGGCTTATAACCTTTAACTTATCCAAAGGATAGCCGCAGTCGGCTATAATAGAGATAGCGAATACTTTCATCGACATATGGCTAGCAACGATCACTTCAGGAACTGTACTCATACCCACCGCATCACCACCTATCCTGTGAAACATTTGGTACTCCGCCGGAGTCTCATAGGTTGGACCCTGAACGCCTACATATACGCCTAATTCACATCGATAGTTTTTTGATTTAGCATAGGCGATTGCTTTATTAAAAAAATCAGGACAATAAGCATGCATCATGTCTGGAAAGCGCGGACCAAAACGATTGTCGTTCTTACCTCTTAATGGGTGCTCAGGTTGTAGGTTAATATGATCCCTTATGATGACTATATCGCCCACTTCTTGGTTTGGATTTAATCCTCCTGCTGCATTAGTTACTACCAATTTATCGATGCCCAGCAATTTAAAAACACGAATAGGAAATGTTACCTGTTCCATGGTGTAGCCTTCGTAATAATGAAAACGTCCACTTTGGCAGATGACGGTCTTCCCTTTTACTTTGCCAATAATAAGTTTACCCTTGTGACCCTGTACAGTAGACATAGGGAAATATGGAAGATCAACGTAGTCAAAGCTATGAATGACTTCAATTTCCTTTTCAAAATTAGATAATCCTGAACCCAAAACCACTGCAAAATCGATAGATTCAGAGTAAATGGCTTTAATCTTTTGAGCACATTCTAAAGCATTTTCGTAGGTATTCACTCAATAAAAAATTTAAACGACTAAATTGGTTTCTGCAGCCAAACAATGAAGGAGAGCTAGAGCGGCTTCTTTACCCTTATTTCCATGGATACCACCTGCTCTTGCCAATGCTTGCTCCCTAGTATTTACCGTCAGCAAACCTAAACTTATAGGAGAGAACGAATCCATCGTTAACTTGGCTAAGGAATCTGTTACTGTTTGATTGATATACTTGTCATGGTCAGTATCTCCTTTGATAACGCAGCCTAGACATATGATGCCATCTAGCATTAATTCGTCATCGTATACCAAATCCGTCGTAGCATAAATCAATTCAAATGCACCAGCCGTAGTTCTATGATAAATTTGACCTATCTTATAATATTTCAATACATCCAATGCCCCTTGGTAGAGCTCATCGGTAATATCATTATGATATTTGCTTTGAATAATAGCTATAGACGTTTCTGAGAAATCGTAATCTGCTAACTCATTATGGAGATCATAGCTGGATTTCACTCGTCTTTAAATTGGATTATATAGCCTCTAATTTAGCTATCAAAAGCTGTGTAAACTGAGTTTCTTCTGCACCAGGAAACTCTTGTTCTAGATACTTGTACATCTCTAATGCTTTCTCATTCTTTTTTGCCAATTCAAAAGCTTTACCCGCCTTCAAAATCAATCGTGGGGCTAAAGAGGTGTTCGTGGATGCTTTCGCGGCCTTCTCATAATATGTGACAGCGTCCTCCATATTATTTTTCTCGGAATAAGCATCCCCTAAGGCGCTGTATGCTACAGCCTGAATCTCTTCCACATTGGTCGAATAGCCTTTCAAATCCTCAATAGCTTTATCATATTTCCCGAGATTTAAATTACACAAACCTGCGTAAAGGCCTGCTAAATCTGATGCCTTGGTGAAACTAAAATTATCTTTTACATAATTAAATCCTTTGTTCTTTCCATCACCATTTAAAGCTAAATCGAAATTTTTCTTTTCGAAATTGATTTGTGCCATAAACAAAGCGTCTTGTGCCTCTGCTTCTCTTTCTGGAAGAAAAATTTGAGTCAAATAAAAAGCGCCTGCTACTATTGCAGCAATGACTCCTAAGCCAATCAATAAGGGCTTTTGATTTGATTTTAGTTTGTTTAACCAGTCGTTTAAATTGATGTTGTCCATTTTTTTATTTATTAAGTTTATTCAGTTGACAGTTTGTTCAGTAGTTAGCAGCTTAAGTTCTAATCCTTCATGAATGGATAATCTTCTTGCACATAAATATCTTTATATAATTCGCTATCATCAGGTAATGGACTATTTTCAGAAAAGTCTACACTTTCTTGAACTATACGGTTTATTTTATCTTCGATTTCCTCTGCCCATGCCTGAGTCGCAAATTTATTTTTCAAAATAGTTTCTAGGGTCGTGGTCAAAGGATCTATTTCTATATATTTAGCTACCTCATCTTTAGATCTATACTTCTGAGGATCACTCATCGAGTGGCCTTTGTATCGATAGGTCATGATATTTAAATAAGTAGGACCCTCCCCTTTTCTAGCGCGTTCTGCTGCTTCTAGTAGGGCATTATGAACGGTTTCAGGCTTCATGCCGTCTACATTGAAAGAAGGCATTTCATAGGCTGCCCCTAGTTTAGACATATCTTGAACATTGGATGTTCTCGCTACCGATGTACCCATAGCATAGCCGTTATTTTCGCAAATAAAAATGACAGGGAGCTTCCAAGTCATAGCCATATTGAATGTCTCATGTAAAATACCTTGACGAGCCGCCCCATCTCCAAACATTGTGACTGTCACACGGTCATCTCCATTATACTGATCTGCAAATGCGATTCCCGCCCCAAGACCTATTTGTCCTCCTACTATGCCGTGTCCCCCGAAAAATCTATGTTCTTTCGAGAAATAATGCATAGATCCTCCTTTACCTTTGGTACTACCGGTTGCTTTTCCATAAAGCTCTGCCATAGCAGCATTGGGAGAAATACCCTTCATAATAGCCAAGGCGTGATCACGATAGGCTGTGATTAAATTATCATCTTTGCGCATGGCAGAATGAATACCTGCAGCGAGTGCCTCCTGACCAATATACAGGTGACAAAAACCTCTAATCTTTTGAAGACCATACATTTGACCCGCTTTCTCCTCAAATCGTCTGAGAAGCAGCATCAATTCATACCACTCTAAATATGTTTCTTTTGTTATGTTTGCCTTCGCTACTGCTTTTGCCATAGGTAAAAAAATCGAAGGGCAAATCTACAATTTTTAGTCTTTATACACTCAATTTTTTGTGTTTCTTAGTCATTTAGAGTTAGTCCAATATAAAAACCATGAAAATCAAGTCTTCGACTTTGATTCTAAATTTAATATGTTTATTGGTAAAAATGGCGTGGGGAAAACGAATATTCTGGATGCTATTTATTATCTGGCTAATTTTCGAAGTCATATAACGAGTATTGATGGTCAAAATATTACCCATGGTCATGATTTTTTTAGACTTTATGGAAAATTTAAAAATGGCCATGAAGTATTGGTAAAATATGCCCCTCGGAGCAAGACAATAGAAATCAATGGTGTCAAGGTGCAGAAATATTCAGAAGCTTTCGGTCACCTGCCTCTTGTATTGGCGAGTCCAGCCGACATATTTCTCCTGCATGATGGCAGTGAAGAGCGGAGGAAATTTATAGACTATACCATATCAAGTTATCATAAAGACTACTTATCAAAACTAACTCTTTACAATCATTTTCTAGAGCAGCGAAATGCGCATATTAAACAAGCTGAGTCTCCAGATCCTGAACTTATTCAATATTACAATCAACATTTAGCTGAATTGGGGCATGCTGTATATGCGATAAGAAAACCCGCGTTGACAGAACTAGAAGAAGATATCATCCATTGGTATCAAACCATAGCCCAGCAGGATGACAACCTAACCATCGAATACACAAGTCAACTGCATCAAGCTAATTTATCAGATTTATTGAAAAATTCACTGTCCAAAGACCTAGCCGTCAAACGAACCACAGCAGGTATACATCGCGATGACATTTCTATAAAAATGCATGAACAAGACCTCAAAAAAATAGCCAGTCAAGGTCAGCAGAAGAGCTTACTCTATGCCCTCCGTCTTGCTCAAGCCGCCTTCCTAGCCAAAAAACTACAACAAAAACCCATCTTTCTCCTAGACGATTTTTCTGACAAGCTAGATGCGCAGCGCCAATCGCACCTCATTGAAATAATGCAGGAAATTGATTTCGTAGAACAATGGTTTATATCAGATACTGGGAGTATTGAAGAAAAACTAGTAGGCGATGTGAAAATTTTTCAGTTATCTTAGTTTCCCAAAAATTTTATTCCACTTAAATCTTAGCGCATAATATTAAAATCAACCCAAACTGATTTTAATTGCTCTTAGAATACTTATTATTTCAAATTATTCAAAAATAAGGATTTTCACTATCACATACAAAAAAGGCATTTTCTTCTATCGCAGTTTATGGAAGAACTAAATTTGTATATCCGTTTTTTCTCTTTCGAAACTTGTTCAGGATTGCTTTAACATAAAACCTTTCAACGATAACATAAAAAATGCCTACGTTCTCATAATCTAAATAAAGTACACTAGGACGAGAATAGATATTTGTGTCATTAAATTAATTATAAAAATTAAAATCATGAAAAAACAGATTCTCAATATTATCTTGTTATTGTGCGCAATGATAGCACAGTCTCAACAAATTACAATTACAAAAAATCCCAATGTATCAACCATTTGCAGTGGTCAACAAATCACTCTGACCGCAAATCAAAATAATACAGGTCAATTTTACCCTCAAAGTTTGGCTTCCATAGCAAATGGAACAAATAGATATAATGGTACAGTAGGGTTTCCATTTGGGACTACGACATTTATGGGTGTTCCTTTTGATATTCCAAATGCAACAGGCAATTCCGTATGGAATGCATTTACAAATGGTGTCAACACTAATCCTGTTTCTGTGACTTATAACTTACCCTGTCCTACGCGCACAGATACTGTCTATTTTTTAATCAATACTGACTATGGCAATACAGCTATGTTTCTCAATATTTCATTTAACTATGACAATGGCACATCGCAGAGTGTACGTTTTAATGGAGGCAATCATATGAGAGACTGGAACAATGTCTTTACATCAACGACAACATCCCCAAATACGTTTAATATGTGGGGTGGCACCACTGCTTGGCCAGGGACTGGAACTCAGAGTCTAGATATGCAAAGAGTCACAATTAATAGTGCCAATAGGTTGGTAAGCATAACTTTAATAGATAGTGGTTCTGATGCTTCAGGTCAAAGAGCTTTTTTGAATGGATTGACATTACATTCTGTCACGACCCCATCTATAACTTGGCGAGAGGGTTCAGTTACAGGACCTATTTTAAGTACGACAAATACTTTAAGCGTATCGCCTATTGCCACTACAAACTATGTAGCTGTAAATCAAGATAACTGTAATGTAAGTGATCAAATCGTAGTGAGTACAGTTAATGCTAGTATTGTCTCAAACAAAGCCGATACTATCTGTATTGGAGATTCTGTCATATTATCTGCGAGACCAAATGGATTGACTTATAGCTGGAATACAAGCCCAATCACGTCTTCACAAAATATAACAGTAAAAACTACTGGTACCTATACAGTTACTGTGACAAACACACAAAATTGCACTGCAACAGCCACTAGAAATTTAGTGTTTAGAGATTGTTGCACTGATGAATGTTATTGGACATTAAATGGCAATACACTTGTCGACACGTTTAAGTTTATTGGAACAAAGAATAATGAAAGCTTTAAAATTCGAACCAATAATATTGAAAGAATGAGAGTTACTAATAATGGTAATGTAGGAATAGGAACAAATACCCCTCAAAATTTACTACATGTTGAAGGTGGGGCTAGAGTAACAAGTTTACCTACAACCAATAAAAATGCTATTGTCACCGCTAATTCAAATGGAGATTTAGGAAAAATAGATTTCCCTATTTCGGGTGGCACCACAAATCCTCTAGGACTTTTTCTAAGAGGAGATGGAACATGGACATCAGTTTCTTCGACTGGAAACACCACAAATAGTTGTTCTAGTAATGGAAGAATTCCTAGACTTATTGGTACAAATTCATATGGATGTTCCCAAATTTTCGATGATTTAACGAATGTTGGTATTGGCACAACGAGTCCGAATGCAAAACTAGAAATAGAGCAAGCTAGCAATTCCCAGCCATCACTAAAGCTAACAAATATTGGAGGTATGGGAAAAGCTTTAGAAATCAGAGCTGGATTTAGTCAACCTGGCTATTCAATTGTTGACATTCAATCATTTACAGGAGGAGCTAATATTTTTACCATAACAGGAAATGGACTCACTGGATTAGGAATAATTACTTCATATAATATGACGGGATTCTCTCCAATTTTAGGTGGAAGTACAACTACCGCTCAAGCTTTATTGGCTGTAGGGGGTTATGCCCGAGCTACAGGATATTATCAAACCTCGGATCAGGCATTAAAAAATAATGTGAAGCCCATTTTGAATGCATCTGAAATGATAAAAAACCTAAATGGTAAAAGTTATTTTTGGAATCAAGAATACATCAAAGAAGCTAAATTAGACAATCATCGCCACTATGGGTTTATGGCGCAAGAGGTTGAAAAGGTAGTGCCTGAAGCAGTGGTAAAAGATGAAAAAGGTAGATATGCTGTTGATTATTCTTCAATTATTCCTGTGCTTGTTGAATCTCAAAAATTAGTTCTGAAAGATATCGAATCTCTTAAATCAGCTGAAATAGGCCAATCTGCAAAAGAAACATCATTATTGATATATGAAAATGAGCAAATGAAGTCTGAAATTTCTCAATTAAAGTCAGATAATGAAATGATGAAGGAAAAGTTTGCCTTACTAGAAAGAACCATCGCTCAGCTATGCGAGAGCGGTTGTGAAGGATTGAAAAAGTCGAGTGAAGGTATAGAGCAAGGTTCTGAAGTACCAGTGCTTTATCAGTCTATCCCAAATCCTACTGATGATGTGGCTTTGATTAACTATATAATAGTTTCAGAAAATTCTCAAGCAGAAATTATTATCCAAATGCAAGAAGGTAAAGTAGTAGAGACTATCAAACTAGCTAGAAAAGCTGGTCATGGATCGGTGAAAGTATCTTTAGGAAATTTAGCAAATGGAACTTATCTCTATTCCTTAGTCATTGATGGAAAAGTAATCGATACAAAAAGAATGCAAATAGTGAAATAGTGAACTGAAACCACTTTTACAAAAATGAAAACCGGAAACACCTCGAGAAATCGGGGTGTTTTTTTGAATATAACAATCCACTATCAATAAAACTAAATTATGAAAACAAAGTATTCTACAATGCGACAATCAACCGAGCACTCCACATCAGTAGGCTCATTTTTCTATTTCATATTTAACTCATTTATTTTATATATTTGTAAAATTATTCCCCATATTATGGCAAAACATATCATTTTAATAACTATTTTGATTTTTTACAATCAGCTTTATAGTCAAGATGTTTCAATTCAAAAGATTCCAGATCTTCCGAGTTATAACTCAGGGCAGTCAATTAAATTAATTTCAAATCTAAGAATTAACAACAAATATTATACCCAACCTATTAACTCCATCGCCAATAAGATTAATAGATATAAATTCTACTTTAATTCTGGGTGTCCATTTGGAAAATTTAAATACAATTTAATACCTTTTTACATACCTAACACAAATCAAAATTCAGTCTGGGAAGCCCTTTCATCTGCTGCTAATAATTCAAATCCTGTATCAATCACTCTACATCTAAAGTGCCCGACAATAGTAGATACAGCTTATACACTTATCAATACAGACTATGGAAGTACCGATAGAAGTGCCGTAATTAAATTTAATTTTGTTGGAGGTACTTCTCAGTCAGTCATTATGTATGGAGGCAATCAATTTAGAGATTGGAATGAATATGGTGGACCCAACAGCTGTTCTTCCCCTTTGACCTATCAAATATGGTCTAGCGATCCCAATTCATCAATAAGCAGTGGCGGTAGCTATACAAGTAAACGTTTGGATATGCAGAAAATACCAGTGAATAGTGCTAATAAATTACAGAGTATTACACTTGTGGATAGCGGTTCTGATATTTCTGTACAACGTATTTTTTTATCAGGTCTTAGCTTTCATACTAAAGATTCAATAAAAACAGAGTGGAGGGTTGGGAGTCCAACAGGTGTTCTTCTCAGTTCTTCTGATTCTGTCATTATTACTCCTACCTTATCTACTACTTACTATTTGGTGAATCAAAATGGTTGTTATGATTCAATAAGAATTTTAATCCCCACCATTAACTCTATACAGACCCATGAAACTAATATTCGTCCTTTGAATTTATCCTATGACCCAAGTATAGGGCTGTTCAAAATATCCTATTACATACCATCGAAAACTACAAAATCCTATATAGTTATGTCAGACATCGTCGGAAGAATAATTCATAGAGTTGAACTTGCACCTCAACAAGGAGAAAATATGATTCCAATAGACTTAAAGAAAATGGAAAATCAATTAATCATTGTAAGTCTCATATCAGATAATTCTATATTAACGAGAGCTAAATTTCATATAATTAAATAAAAAAGTAATGAATAAATTAATCTATGACATTGGAATGCATACAGGCCAAGACACTTTGTTTTACCTTAAAAGTGGATATAATGTTTTAGCAATAGAAGCTGACCCAATTTTGGTAGAAAAAGCAAATCTGAAGTTCAAAAATTTTATTGATTCTGGACAGTTGACAATACTGAATATTGGAATTGCAGAGTCAGAAGGAGTGCTTCCATTTTATAGAAATCTGAGATTAACAGAATGGAGTTCATTTGACAAAACAATGGGCTCTCGAAGTGGACAATACGAAGTGATTGATATTCCTTGTACTTCGACTAAAAAACTTTTTGAACAATATGGAATACCATTTTATTTGAAAGTAGATATCGAAGGATTCGACTATTTATGCATTAATGACCTTCCAAGCGATGGCAGAGGTCCTCTATACGTTTCCTGCGAAGCGCAAAACATTTCATTATTGGAGACCCTTAAATCAAAAGGGTATAATAAATTTAAGATGATTAATCAAGGCGACAATCACCGGCCTATTAATCTATGGAAGGAGAAATTACCGTTCTACACTAGATATCAAATAATAAAAAATGGAATTATTCTTCGATTACAAGATATAATCCCCATTCGTAAATATAAATACAGTTCTTCTGGACCATTTGGAGAAAATACGAAAGGTGAATGGATGAGTTTTGAAGAAATAAAAAACTTGTATGAGTCTTTTTACAATAATGGAAATCCCATCAATAATTATAGTTGGTTTGACTTTCATGCTAAGTATTAGTCAATATCTAAGATAGACTTCTGTACTTTCTACTTATATTATTCTTCAGCGGCGCATCTAGTTTTGACTCTAGTCAAATTAAAGTAAAGAACTACAAAGTGCAACAAGGACTAAGTAGTAATAATGTTTATGACATTGTACAGGATAATTATGGATATTACTGGGTAGTAACAGATAATGGAGTCAATCGATTTGATGGATATGATTTCACAATACCTTCAAACAATTTATTTTCAAACAATAACAACGTGGGAATTTATTACTACTATGATAATTTAGTCCTAACAAATTTATCCGGAATATTCATTTTAAATTCACAACAGTTATATTCCAATAAATTTTATCCGATTCGGATATCCGATCAATTTAGAAAATTCAATTATTGCGATACTTTATCGTCAAATATCTTATTCTTTAATAATGATAATTACCTTACCTATCATTCTAGAACTAATCAATTAACATATACAAAAATACAGTTTCCATTATTAAACAAAATGACTAAGGAAATTGTTGAAAATGGACTATCTGAAGAATACAACTATATACATTCCAATACAAACAAATTTTATTTTAGCACTACTTATAATGATGGTATCACTGGAGATGTCCGAAATTACCTTGCCAAATTTGAAAGTAAACTGATTTATCAGAAAAATCAAAAGTACACTAAAGTCAAACCAACCTACTACACATACAATGATAGCATACTTTGTATTTCTTCTAAAATAGGATTGGAAATTTTGAATCTCAATAATTCAAATTCCATCACATTGTTTCAAGGTCAAATGATGAATAATTGTAAAATGTTGCCCAATGTTTTTACAGCATATTCACCGAAAAATGGCCTATTTTTTATTTTCCCAAAAAATATATCTGTAAAGGGATTGCCAAATAAAAATGTACAATCAAATCAAAACTCAAACATTACCAAAGAAATAACGATAGATAATAAAAAAATTATAACAAGTAAGGTCGGTGCATTCCTATCAAACAATAAAAAAATTGACACAATTACTACCGAATGGTCTAGAGATATAAAAACAATAGACAGCAATCTAGTGTTCTTTCAAACAATCACGAAATTGATACAATTCAATCTTTCCAATAATAAAATCATTAACCAGTTTTACCAGTATACTAATGACTATGTAATGAAAGATAATCGTCTTTATATTTCCACATCAAAAAACGGAGTAATTATAACTGATTTAAATTTTAAGTACATTTCCCAGTATACAAATGCGATGGGACTTCAAAGCAATCATGTTTTAAAAACAAAATTGGATAATAAAAAGAATCTATGGGTTTTATCTAAGCTAGGAATTGACAAAATTGATTTAAAAGGTAAAATAATCAAGGTGTTCAATTTTAAAGAAATAGATGATTACCTAGTAAAAGATTTTGACGTATGTGGAGACACCTTAAAATTTTGGTCTGATAATTTAGAATATTCTTTAAACTATGTATTAAGATTTAATAAAGAAAAAATTCCTATCGTATTAAACAAAATATCTATAGATGATTCATTACATTACTATAATGGTGATTCATTAATAGAAGTCAATCCTAAGTGGAGTTATATCAAAATTAATTTTGCTGGTATATATGTAAGAGATCAAGAGAATATTATTTATGATTATAGAATCATTCGGAATGGAAACGAAGATAATTGGCAGTCAACAGATCAACATATTCTATCGCTGACTTCTTTACAAGCTGGAAACTATAAATTAGAAATCCGAGCTTATCATAAAATATACCCAAATATATGTTCAGAAATACTTAGTGTTCAATTTGTTGTTAAACCCTTTTTTTATCAGACTTGGTGGTTTTATCTAATACTACTTAGTATTGTCACAGCTATTGTATTTAGCTTTTTAAGGTACCGCAATAAATTGAAACTTGACAAAATACTTGCCGAATCTAAGTTACATCGATTAACCTTACATGGACTGCAAAACCAAATGAATCCCCATTTTGTATTTAATGCTCTAAATACATTACAGCATTTCATAATTCATAAAGATTACATAAATTCTATAAACTTTCTCAGTGAATTCAGCGAATTAATCCGCAAAATATTAGATAATTCTAGACGAGAATATGTCTCTCTCATAGAAGAAATTGAATTTATCCAACAATACATTCGAATCGAAGAGAATCGGTATTCTCATAAATTTAAAACCCAATTTAATATCGACATTGACACCGAGGATTATAGCAACATAAAATTGCCCCCAATGCTCATTCAACCTATAGTTGAGAATGCAATCAAACATGGTGTTTCCAACCTCAAGGAGAATGGATTTATTTTAATTGAAATAAAACTTCTGGACAGTGCAATCCTTCTAGTGAATGTTATAGACAATGGCAATGATTGGGCGATAAATAAAAATTCAACATCAAAGTCAAAAGCAATATTTGTTCTCCAAGAACGTATAGAATTGTTAAATACTATTTCACAGAAGGGTAAGTTTGAGTTAACTCGAAAAGGTAGTTTAACTTATGCATCTCTTCAAATACCTATTTAAATATCAATAAAATATGATAAAATGTATCATTGTAGATGACGAACAAAAAAATAGGGAAACACTTCATACTATGATTAATACCTTTTGTCACAGTGTTGAAGTGACACATCTTGTATCGGATATTCAGTCCGCTAAATCAATTATTGAAACTACTAAACCTCAGCTTGTATTTTTAGATATTGAAATGCCTCCGCATACGGCATTTGATCTATTGAGATCCCTTGAATATGTTAAGTTTGAAATTATATTTGTTACTGCATTTAGCCATTATGCTATTGATGCAATCAAATATTCAGCACTAGATTATATTCTTAAACCAATCAATATAGATGAATTAAAAAAGGGAGTTGATAGAGCTAAAAAGAAAATTGAATCAAAGGTTCATAACTATGCCGAACAGTTAGATGTCCTTTTACAAAATCCGAATCAACTAAAACGAATAATAGTTAATTCCACCAATGAAACCAAAGTTATTGAGATAGATGAAATTATCCATATTCAAGCTGAGAATACATATTCAAGTATCTTTCTCATTAATTATTCAAGAATATTAAGCCCAAAGCCCATTTTTGAATATGAAAAAATGTTATCACATATAGGTTTTTTTCGAGTACATAAAAGTCATATCGTTAACATAAATCAAATTGATAAGTTGCAAAAAGGTGATAATGCTGGAATAAAAATGAAAAATGGAACCATAGTTCCGCTTGCTAGTCGAAAAAAAGAATCATTTATGAATTATATGAAAGAGAACTTGAAATAGGAGTAATTAAGATTTTTGTCCTTAAAACATTCTTCGTCATATCAAAAGGAGTTCAGTCGACCAGAATATCAGTCTAAGTAAATCAATAATAACGTCTCATGCAACTGCCACAAGTAAACAGGGACTTGACTAAAGGAAAGAATGGTATATCAATTTTCCGTGCATTCCGTGCATTCTGTGAGAAACTCACCCATCTCAAATTATTGTTAAATACCTATACTTCATTTCCTATTCTGCCGAATAATCTTTAGCTTTGCTTTTTATAATATTTTCAAGCTACAGGCTTATATTTATGACTAGCAATTTTTCTTTTATTTCAAATGCGCATCCTTCGGTGATAGAAGGGCTTTACAATGATTATAAATCGAATCCTTCTTCTATTGACCCAGAGTTTAAAAAGTTCTTTGATGGATTTGACTTCGCTGTAGGACGGGAATCTATCGGTGGCCAAAGTTCATCCAATTTTTCATCGGATGAGTTCAAAGTATTTCACTTGATTCAATATTACAGACATTATGCACACCTCATAGCCGATACGAATCCACTGCGCAAAAGAAAAGACCGCGGTTTTAATACGTCGTTGAATCATTTTGGATTGACGGAAGCCGATTTGACTAAGACCTTTGCTGTAGGAAGTGAATTAGGGTTAGGTCAAGCGAGTTTACAAGCTATTCTAGACCGCTTACATAAGATTTATGTAAATAAAATAGGTTTCGAACTACAGTCTGTGCGCAATGAAGAAGAATACCTGTGGTTAAAAGATGTGGCAGAAAAGCGTTATCTAGTAAAGAAATTTGATTCCGAAAAACAACACAAAGCCTTAAAATCTCTAAATAAATCTGTGGTTTTCGAGGAATTTCTCGGCAAGAAATTTATAGGAGAGAAGCGGTTTTCAATTGAGGGCGGGGAAAGCACGATACCTGCATTAGAGGCTATCATAGACAAGACAGGAGAACTAGGCTCGAAGGAAGTAGTCATAGGTATGGCGCATAGAGGCCGTCTAAATGTCCTAGCCAATATTATGAAAAAGACCTATGAAGAAATCTTCACCGAATTTGAAGGCACGAATATAGACTCCGCTGCAGGGGATGGAGATGTGAAATATCACAAGGGCTTCTCCTCTATGTGGCCTGCGCCTCAGGGCGATTTATATGTCAATTTATTAGCAAATCCTTCTCACCTAGAAGCAGTCAATCCTGTCGTTCTGGGATTTTCTAGAGCGAAGGCTGATATAGAATATCAATCAGACTATTCGAAAGTATTGCCTATCATAATTCATGGAGACGCTGCAGTGGCTGGTCAGGGCATAGGACAGGAAGTCATTCAAATGTCTCAATTAAAGGGATATCGAAATTTTGGTACGATTCATTTTGTCATCAATAATCAAATAGGCTTCACCACAGACTGGGATGATGCGCGTTCTTCGGATTATTGCACAGCTATTGCGGCTATGCTGAACTGCCCTGTTTTCCATGTCAATGGTGATAGTGTAGAGGATGTCATTTTCGCTTGTGAAGTAGCTACGGAATACCGAATGAAGTTCAAGAAAGATGTTTTCATCGATATGGTTTGTTATCGAAAACATGGTCACAATGAAAGTGATGACCCTAAATACACCCAACCAGAGCTATACAACATTATAGCCAAGAAAAAGAATCCTAGGGATGTTTATGCAGATTACCTTTCCCAACAAGGAGCGGTAGAGGCCGATATGGTGAAAAAACTAGATAAAGAACTCTACGATGATTTACAGGATAAATTAAACAAGGTCAAGGAAGAAACCAAGGACTATGTCTATCGTCCACACGAAAAGGCTTGGCTGAATTTACAAAAAGCGAGAGCCTTGGATTTTGAGAAAAGTCCTAGTACAGCGATTTCAGAAGCGGATTTCAAATTGATAGCGGATAAAATCACCAATATCCCAGCTAATTTTTCTCCTTTGAAAAAGATAGAAAAGCAAATGGCCGATTGGAAAACGCGTATGCTAGATAAACGAGAATTGGATTGGCAGGCAGGTGAATTATTGGCTTATGGTTCATTATTAAAAGAGGGGAAAATAGTGCGACTATCTGGAGAGGATGTCAAACGCGGAACATTCTCGCATAGACATGCATGTATATTCGACCAAAATAACAACCAAGAACACAATCGACTCAATGCCATATCTGATAAGCAAGCACAGGCGCATATCTTCAATTCTTTATTATCCGAATATGCTGTTTTAGGTTTTGATTTCGGTTATTCCATAGCGAGTCCTGAAAACTTAGTCATCTGGGAGGCACAATTCGGCGACTTTTCCAATGGTGCACAAATCATCATCGACCAGTTTTTGATGTCGAGTGAGACGAAATGGAAAATCAATTCAGGCATGGTCTTACTTTTACCACATGGATACGAAGGTCAAGGCCCAGAGCACTCCAGTGCGCGCATGGAGCGCTTTCTCCAACAATGCGCAGAGTTCAACGTACAAGTTTGTAATATCACCACACCAGCCAACTATTTCCATGCTATTCGTCGTCAATTGGCTCGTAATTTTAGAATTCCACTCGTGATTATGTCTCCAAAATCTTTATTGCGACATCCAAATTGTGTCAGTCCTGTGGAAGATATTTTAAATGGAGAATTTCAAGAACTCATAGATGATGCAAAAGCAGATGTCAAAAAAGTAAAACGAGTGCTGCACTGTTCGGGTAAAATTTATTACGAACTTTTTGCTAAAAAAGAAAAGGAGATTACTAGCTAGATAATACACGCTAAAAAAGAAGCAGACAAGCGCGATGATATAGCCATCGTTCGTTTGGAGCAGCTCTACCCTATTCCGATCAACCAAGTGGAAGGTGTATTTGAAAAATACAAAAAGGCCGAGCACGTTTGGGTTCAAGAAGAACCCGCCAATATGGGAGCCTGGACCTATCTCCTCGACCGTCAATATCGAATGAAAGGAGAAGTCGTTTACAAAGTTGTCGCGCGCAAAACATCCTCCTCCCCTGCCACCGGCAATAAAAAACAGCATTTGTTAGAATTGCAGGATTTGATGGAGAGAGCGTTTAATTAATTGAAATTCAACATGATTCATTTATCTTTGTAATTTAAAGCATTATTCATGAAAGAAATAACCTTGAAGATTCCTGACAATATCGATATAGAAGTCAATGAATTAAGCATGATAGTAGCTGCCAAATTATATGAAACTGGCAAATCATCACTAGGACAAGCTGCAGAAATTGCTGGGCTTACAAAAAGAACCTTTGCAGAATTATTAGGCAAATACAATGTTTCCATTTTTAATTACTCGAAAGAAGAATTAATCGAAGAGTTAGAAAATGTCTAAAACTATTCTATCTGATACTAGTTGCCTTATTATCTTGTCTAGAATTCAGCAACTAGACTTGCTCCAAAAATTATTTGGTAATGTCATTATCACGAAACAAGTAGCGGATGAATATAAAGATTCTTTGCCAGCGTGGATAGATGTTGTTGAATTAGACAACACTAAAGTTTTCGACTTTCTTTCGCATCAATTAGACATTGGAGAATCTAGTTCAATTGCGAAGGCTCTAGAGTATGAAGATGCTTTATTAATCATAGACGAAGCTAAAGGAAGGAAAATTTCAAAAAATTTCAACATCAATATCATTGGAACAATTGGTGTTATTGTAAAAGCAAAAAAACTAGGATTAATCCCTCTAGCTAGGCCGATTATTGAGCAATTAATTTATAATGGCTTTAGAATTTCAGATGAATTTTTAGATATAATTTTTTCAACGTTAAATGAATAATGAAAGCCATTCAAAATTAATACTACCTCCAACAGTTCTATAAATTCAAATTTTACAAACTTAATATCATCAATGCCTCCCATAATCGAAATCAAAAACCTCCACAAATCCTTTAAAAAATTTAAAGCATTGAATGGCGTGAGCATGACAATAAACGAGGGAGAGATTTTTGGTTTTCTTGGTTGCAATGGAGCAGGAAAATCCACTACGATTAGATGTCTATTGACTTTGATAAAACCAGATAGTGGAGAGATTTTATTTAAAGGTAAAAATATCAATGAATGCAGAAGCGAGTTTTTAAGTTCGGTCGGTTGCATTGTCGAAAAACCTGATTTCTATAAAAACTTGAGTTTAGAAACCAATCTCAAACTCAGTGCTATGCTTTATAATAAAAATCCATCGAAAAAAGAAATCTATGATAGTTTGGAATTGGTAGGATTAAAAGGTAAAGAAAAGGTAAAATTCAAAGCTTGTTCGCAAGGGATGAAACAGAGGCTAGGTATTGCTGCTGCCTTAATTCACAATCCCGAAATTATCATTCTCGATGAACCTTCCAATGGATTGGATCCTAGAGGTATGATTGAGTTGCGCCAACTCATTCTCCGCATGAAGAATGAAATGAAAAAAACAATTATCATTTCCTCTCATATTTTATCTGAGGTGGAGTTGATTGTAGATAGCCTCATCATCATAGACAAAGGAATCAATGTGATACAAGGAAGTGCTCAAGAGCTTCTGCATGGCTCTGAAGTCATGGTCAATATAGAATCGAGTCAAGCTAAAGCGCTCGCAGAAAAAATTCGACTATCAAGCTATAGCAGCCAATTAGAGTCTGTTGTGGAGAATCTGATCATTGTGAAGTCCTCTATGAAGGAAGTGGCTCAGCTGCACAAAGACATTATCTTGATGGACGAACCTGTCCAGAATTTTTATACTCGTAAAAAACTAGAAGATTTATTTTTAAAACTAACGGATAACTAGTATGAAAAACCTGATTTACGTAGAGTTATTCAAAACCTTTGCCAAACCGAGAACATATATAGGTCTAATAGCTATTATTCTGCTTATAGGACTTATACAAATAGGGTATTATTTGAGTAAGGAAGATATAGGTGGTCAGATAAAATCTATGATGGGTGATTCAGTGACAGTAGAAAATCTGAGTTTAAATGGAAATATGGTTTGCTACTTGGTCATGCAGATGCTATATTTTCATTTGCCTATTATTGTAGCTTTAGTTTCTGGAGACTCCATATCAGGAGAAATGAGTTCTGGCACAATTCGAGCACTCATGGTCAAACCAGCTCCGCGTTGGAAACTATTTTTAGCCAAATGGATAGCGAATCAATTTTATCTTTTGATTGTAGTTCTTGTTATTTACTTTTTTGGGTTGCTATTGTCACGATTTATGTTTGGAAATGGCGATATTGTTGTTTATGGAAATGAAATATCTATTTTGAGTAAGGGTGAACTTCTCGTTCGATTTACTAAGGCGATCGCTCTGTCATACCTCAGTCTTACGGTCATTAGTAACTTAGCATTTATGCTTTCGAGTTTTATGGAAAATTCGGTGGCACCTATTGTCATCACCATGGTCATCAATATTGTCTTTCTCATTTTTGGAAGCTTAACCTTTGAATTTTTCGAGCCAATACAGCAGGTTTTATTTACAAAACACATGAGTGTATGGACCTATAGTTTTGAATTAAATCCAGATCTCAAGGAAATGAATAAATCCTTAATCATCTTATTACTCTATATCCTAGGATTCTTCTCCATTGCATTTTATTCATTTACCAAAAAAGATATAACACAATAATGAATGTCACAAAGGCTCTAAGTTTTAATAAATATCTTAGTCGTTTAGTGTCTTTGCGTCAATAAAAATAATTCTATGAAACATTATACACTTATTTTTCTTATTTATACTGCTCAAAGCATTTATGGTCAGTCCGCTGCGGAAATTGTCAAAAAATCGCACAGTCAATTTAAAAAATTAGCATCCTATACGAGTGATGTCAATTTTGTATTTGACATTCCTTCTGTCAATGTAAAAAACCTGTCGGGTAAGGTCTATTATAAATCCCCAGACAAATACCGAGTCAAACTAGAAGGGATTGCCTTTGTGCCAAACGAGAATCCGATGAAAATTTATAGTTATTTGGGCGATAACACCAAATACAATGCCTTACTCAATTCAACTGAAACCATCAATGGTCAAAAATGCCATGTTATTAACATTATCCCAAATGGAGAAGCTGATTTTATTCTAGGTAAATTGTGGCTAAGTCAAACCAATAACTGTCCTTACAAAGTTGAATTGACCACAAGACGAGGAACGGTCAAAATGGAAAATTTCTTTAAATCCATGACAAGCTATGGTTTGCCAGATAAAGTAATTTTTTATTTAGAAAATTTCAAAGCCCCCAAAGGCAAGGGACTAGGGCCTAAAAAAGAAAAAGCCGAAGAAAAAACTGGTACAATAACTATGTTCTACACTAATTATAAAATCAATCAACCTATAGCAGATAGCTTGTTTCCAAAAAAAGCTTTAACCAAAGAGGCTAGTAAATAGCAAATTTACCTTCCGTAATATCAATCGTAGTCGATTTGGATGATTTGAAATTTCCATGCACGTCGGCAAAAGGGGACTCCACACTACCAATGATATAGGGACTTTCTTGTCTATATTTTATAAAATAATCTTTGATCATAATTGTGGTATCTTTACTAGGAAAGTCTTCAATGGTGACAAGGTTTTGACCCTTTTCCACGATTTTGAGTTGTTTCGAACAGGAGGAAAGAAGCAGGAAAACGAATATTGGAGCGTATTTTATCATGTCAATCTATTTTAATTCTAGAACGTCAAATTTACATTGAAATTTTAAAATTTGACTAGGATTAAAATTGCCATTGAATTCAAGAATTTTATCATATTTTACCAAAGGAATTAAACCCAATTTTGCCTAAAAATAATATATTTGTAGATTCTAAATTTGATATTAAAATCATATGAGCGAAGTTCAAAATGTCAAGGTAACCATAGACGGTGTAGAGATAATGGTTCCTTTAGGAACAACCATTCTTCAAGCGGCTAGGCTGCTAGATAACGAAAGCGTGCCACCTGCAATGTGTTTTTATACTCCATTAGCTGAAAGTGGAGGAAAATGCAGAACCTGCCTCGTGCGAGTAGCTGCAGGAAGTGAAAAAGATCCACGTCCAATGCCTAAACTTATGCCTTCATGCAAGACAACGGTGATGGATGGGATGGTCGTAGAAGTTAAGTCTAATCCAAAGGTAGAGGAAGCCAGAGCTGGTGTGACTGAATTATTGCTTATCAATCACCCTTTAGACTGTCCCGTTTGTGATCAAGCAGGAGAATGTGATTTGCAAAATTTAGCTTTCGAACACGGAAAAGCAGGCAGTCGCTATGATTTCAAGCGTTCCGAATTTCAACAAGAAGATATTGGAGATACTATTTCACTCAATAAAGAGCGATGTATTATCTGCTACAGATGCGTATTCGTCGCTAATGAAGTTTGCAAAAGTCGCGACCACGGTGTTGTTTTCAGAGGAGATCATGCGGAAATATCCACTGTAATATCTGAGAATCTAAATCATGATATGATAGGAAATATCATAGATGTCTGTCCTGTCGGTGCTTTAACAGATCG
Source organism: uncultured Chitinophagaceae bacterium (assembly GCA_964465185.1). Lineage (GTDB taxonomy): Bacteria > Bacteroidota > Bacteroidia > Chitinophagales > JADJOU01 > CHPMRC01. The sequence goes on along the minus strand of CAYXKX010000005.1, from coordinate 69,874 downwards.
AACAGCTAGATTCAAGACTAGAATATGGTTTGCCAATCAATTCGATGCGCATAGAGATTGTGACAAGTGCTGCGGCAAAGTAGTCGTGCATAAAAAAGGCGATGAAATTATCCGTGTTTCCGCTCGCAAAGACAAGTGGGGAGAAGTTGAAAACTGGATTTGTAATACCTGTAGATTCGAGAAAAAAGACAATGCCGATTGGACGATAGATGGTCCTAGAAAAATAGAAAGAACTTCAGTACAGAGTTTGAATCATTATGAAAATACCAATAAAAGTATTAACTAAATTGTGGGTAAAATTTAGGCTTTATTCCTATAAAAGTTAATTTCACAAAATTATTATGAAAAAACTGACAATAACGTTAACTTTTACTTTATCATTCTTCATTTTGAATGCCCAAAAATGGCAGAGATACGGCACAAATAGAGGAATAGAAAGTACTTGGATTGATTGTTTATATTTTGATACTGCTATGAAATTACAAGTAGGTCAGATATATGGAGATTTAATACAATTTCACGAAAACAAGCCCAACTATCTTATACAGGAATCTGTGCATGACATAGTTAAAGACAAAAACAATACATATTGGTACGCTATTTTAGGAGAATTTTTATCATATAATTCGAGTAATGGGTTTAAATATAATACCTGGGGCTGGCCGGGCGGAGTCTCACAAGATGTTTTGAGTTTAGAAGTCGACAATAACAATAATAAATGGATTGGTACTCTAGCTAATGGTTTGGTCAAATATAACGATACCAATTATACAGTCTATAATACAAGTAATAGTTCTCTCCCATCGAATCGAATAGATGATATTGTTTTAGGTGATTCCAATACTTTATGGATAGGAACTACGAATGGGTTAGTAAAAATAAAAAACGGCACTTGGACAGTATATGATGCAACCAATGGAAAATTAGCTTATCCAAGTATAAAATGTTTAACTGTAGATAAGAGCAATAATATATGGATTGGATATGGCTGGTTTAATAAAACACTTAGCAGATTTAATGGAAACTCTTGGACACATTATACACATGATACCGCAATCAATTTTGGAGGTATTTCATCGTTATATTGTGATGACGATAGCAGTGTTTGGATAGGAACCGAAGTTGGGGTATCACAATTTAAAAATAATAAATTTAAAGTCTTCGCGAATAATAAAAATCCCAATATAGATCAAGGACTTACCGATATAATGGCGATTACTAAAGACAATAAAAATAGATTATGGTTTGGTACCTATGGAGATTATTTATATTCCTATAAACAAGGACCTTTTGTATATGGATTTGTGTTTAGTGATACTAATAGAAATTGTATTCGAGATCCAAGTGAAAGACCTTTAGCCAATAGGAAATTAATAATTAACCCTGGGAATAGAAAAGTAGTAACGGATACCATTGGATATTGGGAATTAGACTCTTTACCTAAAGGTAATTACACCATCAGTTATGATTCTACAGATAAATATTGGAGGAGAACTTGTGGCATGACTCAAACTTTTAATGTTACTCAAGTTGACTCTGAAACGATAGCACCGAATGTAGGCTTAAATAAGCAGTTATTGTATGGTCAAGTATACTTAGACGATGAATTTGATACATGTCAATTGAGTTGGAGGGATAAATCTTTACCTAATTATAAGGTAAAGATAAACCCAGGCAATTTGCAAGTAAATACAGATTCATTTGGGTATTGGGAAATTCCTTTTATTGGTAATGGTCTTTTAGAAATTACATTAGATACAAACAACTCATTATATACAAACGATTGTACCCAAAAACAAACGATTCAAATTGATAATAAAGAAGAATTTAAAACTAAAGAGTTTCTGTTAAAATCAAAGACTTATTGTGCATATCCAACAATATCAGTTACATGCCCCTCCATGAGGAAATGTGACACTGTACCAATTTACATAAATATTAAAAATGACAAAATAGCAAAAGGAAAATTGTTGAATACTAAGATTCTTTTAACTTTAGATACTAATTTCATATTTATTAAGTCACCTTTTGTCTACAATAGAATTGGTAGCGGTAGATATGAATTTTATATTGATTCATTAGAACCTGACAGTTTATTAACTATTGTAGTTTCTGTCAATATAAACTGTAATTCAAAAGTTGGAACTACAGCATGCGTATCAGCCAAGTTGAATCCAGTAAATAATTGTTATTTGGATATTTTACCTGATTATTCACAAAACCAATGTTCTTTACCATATGATAACTCAAATTACATAATTGATGCCACCTGTGAAATTGATTCAATTAAATTTATATTTACTAACATTGGCACTGGAAACGCATTATGTTTTTCACCATTATCCTTTTTTTTAAACGGAATTTTAGTTTTTAAAGATTCTCTCAAGTTAAATTCAAACCAAATTAGAGAAATTAAAATTCCAAAAACTGGTCATACATGGACAGCTATAGTCTCACAACATCCATTGATGCCAGGTAAAATTAATCCAATAAAGAATTTTGAGCTATGTGGTGATAGTTCAAACTGGTCACAAAACGTGTTGAGTGAATTTTCTACTGGAGATAACTCAAGATATGTAGATAATGAGTGTAACATCATTCGATATTCTTATGATCCAAATGATAAAAAATCTATCCCTGAAGGTAGAGGGGAATTTAAATTAACGAATCCCAATAGTATATTAGAATATACAATTAGATTTCAAAATACTGGCAATGATACAGCTAGGAAAATTGTAATAAAGGATACATTAAATTCAAATTTAAACATTAGTTCTTTTAAAAACTTAGGAAGTTCTCATAAGTATACTCACTTTATTCAGAATAATAATATTTCTGTATGGACTTTTGATAAGATTTATTTACCAGATAGTGCTACAGATGAAAAGAATAGTAATGGGTTTTTGAAATTTTCTATATCTCAAAAATTAAACTTACCCAATGAAACTAAAATTTCTAATAGAGCAGCAATATATTTTGACCTCAATGAACCTATTTTTACTAATCAAACTTTAAATACTATTCATAGAAATGTAAATAGATTTGATACAGTAATTCATGTTTCTAAGAGTGATTCATTTAAGTTTTCGAATAAGGTCTTTAAAAAATCTGGGATTTATTTAGAAAAATTAAAGAACATTACTGGAACAGATAGCTTCATTGTTTTTGTATTGAATATTACAAACAAAAAATATTTAGCCAATAGGATTTTAAAAAGCTGTGACACATTGAAATTTAACAAAAAGCTTTACGTAAAAGGCGGACTATATATCGATACGATATATCCAACATTTGCGATTGACACTATATATAATTTAAATATTAAAATCAATAAGTCATTTAAAGCCACGTTAAATTTCGATACTTGTAAAAAAATTCAATTTGGTGGTACTCCTTTGAATCAAACGGGTATTTATAATTTTAAGTATCAAACTTCATATGGTTGCGACAGTATTTATGATATAAATTTGAAATTGGATACAATTAATAGGATCTTAGAAATTCAAGGAAATAAAATCATATCGTTAGAAGATAGTGGTAAATATCAATGGGTAAAATGTTCCCCATTTGAAAAAATTGATAGTGCTAAGAATCAATTTTTTATCCCGTCAAAAAATAATAAATATGCTGTTATACTTAATAATAATAAATGTATAGATACTTCTTATTGTATTAATCATAATTTATATTCCAAAAATCAGATTTTTGTTTATCCAAATCCAGTTAAAAATAAATTTTATTTTGAATTTGCAGAAGACCTAGAGACATCAACTATTGAAATAATTGATGTTTTTGGACGGAAAATTAAACAACTCACATGTAAACCATGTCAAAAAACAGAGGTTGATTTATCAAGATTTGCTAATGGAAATTATTATTTAAGGATATTGAATAACCCAGATATTAAACCAATAATTTTAACCAAAACAGATAAAATACCCTAATTAATTATTCATTCATGAACCCAACCACAGATTATTTCCAAATAGACGAACTACTCACCGACGAACACAAAATGATCCGCCAAACGATTCGTGACTATGTGGACAAGGAAATTATGCCTATCATAGATGAACACGCGCATAAGCATATCCCTATTCCCAACTTGATGAAGAGTCTGGGAGCTATTGGTGCTTTAGGTCCCTATATTCCAGAAGAATATGGAGGTGCTGGAATGGATCAGATCGCTTATGGCATTATTATGCAAGAGTTAGAGCGAGGCGATAGTGCAGTGCGTTCGGCAGCTTCCGTGCAGTCAAGCTTGGTGATGTATCCTATATTTAGTTTCGGCAGTGAAGAGCAGAAAAGAAAATATTTACCCAAACTAGCTTCTGGTGATATGATAGGTTGCTTCGGATTGACAGAGCCAAACCATGGTTCAAATCCGAATGGAATGGAAACTAAGTTTGTAGATGCAGGTGACCATGTAATCTTAAACGGTGCTAAGTTTTGGATAACCAATTCACCTCTGGCAGATATAGCAGTAGTATGGGCCAAAGATGAAGCAGGAGATATCCGTGGATTAGTGGTAGAAAGAGGTATGGAAGGATTTACCACACCCGAAACACATAATAAATGGTCACTACGTGCTAGTGCAACAGGTGAACTTGTGTTTGATAATGTGAAAGTGCCGAAAGAAAATGTTTTCCCGAATATCAAAGGTCTAAAAGGTCCACTTTCATGTTTGAATTCTGCCAGATACGGTATATCTTGGGGTGTATTAGGTGCAGCGATTAATTGCTATGAAGTAGCCTTAAAGTTCTCTTTACAAAGAGAGCAATTCGGTCGACCGATTGGTGGTTTCCAATTACAGCAAAAGAAACTAGCAGAAGCCATCACCGAAATCACCAAAGCACAATTACTCGCATGGAGATTAGGCGTTTTGAAAAATGAAAATAGAGCCACGCCAGCGCAAATATCTATGGCTAAGCGAAACAATGTGCACACAGCTATAACCATAGCACGTGAACTTAGACAAGTTCTGGGTGGAATGGGTATTATGGGCGAATTTCCAATGATGCGTCACGCCGCTAATTTAGAATCAGTCATCACTTATGAAGGAACGCATGATGTACATTTGCTTATCACAGGAAATGATGTGACGGGGATTAATGCTTTTGTATAGTTAAGTAATTTTGAATTCTTAATTCTTGAAAGACATTTTCCCAACCTTCGACAAACTAGTTTCAAGAGAATCTAAAGAAACACTTCTCAATCAAAAAGGTCGAGTATACTGGTTATATGGACAGAGCGGAAGTGGGAAAACAACCATAGCGATTGAATTAGAAAAGCAATTGCATACTCAAAGGAAATATACTGTCGTTCTCGATGGAGACAATCTCCGATCAGGCTTAAATCAAGGCTTGGGTTTTACAACAGAAGATAGACTCGAAAATATCCGCCGAGCCGCAGAAGTAGCTAAAATCTTAGTACAAAATGGAGCCATGGTTATTTGTTGTTTTGTCTGTCCGCTCATTTCTATGAGGAATCTTGCTAGAGAAATTATTGGAAAAGATTTTGTAGAAATCTATATCAAAACTTCCATTGAAACCCTTATCCAACGTGATACCAAAGGATTTTACAAAAAAGCATTGGAAGGCAAAATGGAAAATTTAACAGGAATCAATTCAGAATTTGAGGAGCCTGAAAAAGCCGATTTAATTATCGACACAGATAGAATGAGTATAGAAGATAGCATTAAAGAAATATTAATGATTATTAAATGATCTATTTGAAACCAATTCCATTCGTATGGGGTTTTCATAGAAATAAGTTTTGCTATATAGCTTCAGTGCAAGTCTGCAAGCACCAATTAAAGACTCCAGTTAAATAACATTTTTTTTTAACTAAGATTCTAAACTTTAAAATCCAAATTACAAAATAACAAACCAAATATGAAATCAATATATTACTCATTCGCTGTATTTTTAATCATTAGCTGTAATCAAAATAAAACTAATCAAGGCAATTTAAACGAAATACCAATGGAAGAAAAAACAAATCCAACATCGATACACGCACTATCGATTCAAGCGATTGATGGTTCTACAATCAATTTAGCTGACTTCAAAGGAAAGAAAATATTAATCGTCAATACAGCTTCGGAATGCGGATATACCGCTCAATATAAAGATTTAGAAGAATTGTATAGAACCCAAAAAGAGAAATTAGTTATAATAGGCATACCTACAAACGATTTTGGAGGTCAAGAACCCGGTTCAAATAAAGAAATAGCGACTTTCTGTTCGAAAAATTTTGGCGTTTCCTTTCCTATGGCTGCCAAATGCTCCACAAAAGGTTCTGAAATAGCACCTATATTTAAATTTCTATGTTCTAAAAGAGAAAATGGCGTTTCAAATGCCAGTATAGATTGGAATTTCAATAAATTCTTATTGGATGAAAATGGCTTTTGGATAGGATATTTTCCGAGCAGCGCCTCCCCTACTAGCGATGAGATCTTATCCAAATTATAGTCTATGAGTAAAGATAATTCTCAAGAACCAAAAATCAATTTTACGACTAAAGGCTGGAAGTTTGGGCAGTATATAGCGCCAGAAATAAGTGATTTTGATCGTCTTTTCGATATTTTTAAAGAATTATTAATTCATACTTCTGGGGATTTTGATGAGACTATTGACTGGATGAGAATTCTGGATAAAGAGTATAAATTTACTACGCCAGATTATTCTATCGATGATTTTGTGGAAGATTTACTTAAAAGACAATTTGTACGACCTAAATCAGGATCAAATGGAGAAGGAGAGTCTATGGGATTGACGGAGAAAATGGAACGGACGCTCCGCCAACATGCCCTAGAGCAGATATTTGGCTCACTCAAGCGATCAGGTAGTGGAAATCATAGTACGCAACATGCAGGTGCCGGCGATGAGTCCTCTGGTGATTATCGACCCTTTCAGTTTGGAGATGCTATAGATAAAATTTCTATGACAGAATCTCTAAAAAATGCGCAGAAAAATCATCGATCCGAGGAATGGAAGATGGACGAAAATGATTTGGTCATAGAAGAAAGTTTTTTTAAAGCCCAAATGAGCACTGTTCTTATGATAGATATCAGTCATAGTATGATTTTATATGGCGAAGATAGGATAACTCCTGCTAAAAAAGTAGCTATGGCACTGGCCGAGCTTATTGCGACGAGATATCCAAAAGATACGCTAGACATAATCGTATTTGGAAATGATGCTTGGTCTATATCTATTCGAGATCTTCCTTATCTCCAAGTAGGTCCTTATCATACGAATACAGTATCCGGTCTCCAGCTTGCCATGGATATTCTTCGAAGGAAAAAAAATACCAATAAACAAATATTTATGATAACAGATGGGAAGCCGAGTTGTGTCATAGAACCCAATGGCGAATATTATAAAAATAGCAATGGACTAGATGCCTATATTGTAGATCAATGCTACAGTATGGCGCAGCGAGCGAGAAGATTGCACATACCGATTACTACATTTATGATAGCTCAGGATGCTTATCTCCAGCAGTTTGTAGATGAGTTTACAGCTGCAAATGGCGGAAAAGCACTTTATACTGGTATCAATGGCTTAGGAGACATGATTTTTACAGATTATGAAAAAAACAGACGAAAAAGAATCAACTAATTAGTACTATTTCAAAAAATAAATTCACAATACTCATACAATCCACTAATTTCATGCAACTAACGACCCTTAAAACACTTGGCGAATTAAAAAAAGCTCAATACCAAGTCAAACCTATAAAACAAGAATTAAAGGATAATTTAATCTCGATTCTGGCTTCTGGGAAAAATCCATTTCCAAACATTCACGGATATGAACATTCTGTCATACCTGAATTAGAGCGCGCCATTTTATCTAAGCACAATATAAATCTATTGGGTCTCCGAGGTCAAGCAAAAACTAAAATAGCGCGACTTATGATAGACTTATTAGACGAATTTATTCCGATCATAGAAGGGAGTGAAGTGATGGATAACCCATTTGAACCTATGTCCTATTTCGGGAAACAACAAATTGAAAACTTGGGAGATAAAACCCCTATCACTTGGGTGCATAGATCCGATCGATTTTCAGAAAAACTAGCAACCCCCGATGTCACCGTTTCCGATTTGATTGGCGACATTGACCCTATTAAAGCGGTCAATCTTAAACTGACTTATGCCGATGAGCGCGTGATACATTTCGGTATGATTCCTAGAGCCAATCGTTGCATTTTCGTTATCAATGAACTTCCAGATTTACAAGCTAGAATTCAAGTTTCTTTGTTTAATATACTTCAAGAAGGCGATGTGCAGATTAGAGGATATAAATTTCGATTCCCTCTGGATATTCAGTTTGTATTTACTGCTAATCCTGAGGATTACACCAATAGAGGCAGTATAATAACGCCTCTTAAAGATAGAATTGGGGCTCAAATTTTAACCCATTATCCGAAAACTATAGAACTAGCTAGGAAAATAACCGAACAAGAAGCCAAATTGGATGAGAATCAATTGTCCTCTATTTATGTTCCTGACTTAGCCCGAGATATCATAGAACAAATTGCATTTGAAGCCAGAGCCAGTGAGTTTATTGATGGGAAAAGCGGTGTCAGTGCTAGATTGAGTATATCTGCCTTAGAAGCACTGGTGAGTTCTGCAGAGCTTAGATGTCTGAAGGGAGGCTATAAAAAATCAAAAGTGCGATTAAGTGACTTTACGTCCCTTATCCCTGCTATGACAGGAAAAATGGAATTAGTATATGAAGGCGAACAAGAAGGCGCTCGTTGGGTAGCTGAGCAGCTCATAGGAAGAGCAATTACAACTTTGTTTGTTCGAATTTTTCCAAAAATAGAAAAGCTAGAAAAACCAGGAGTCGATGGGCCTTATGCCGCGGTAATCGATTGGTTTATAGAAAATGAAGACTTCATGCTGCATGACTCACTAGATGATAAAAGCTATGATAGTGCATTACAAAAAATCAAGCCTTTAATAAAACTGGTTGAAAAATATGTTCCTTCTATTTCTGAAAAAGATCAATCTTTCTATGCAGAATTTGTCTTATGGTCTCTCGTAGAGCAGAAAAAACTAAGCAAAAATCAAATAGACGGAGTGACTGGGTATAAGGATAATTTGCCCAACTTTAATCTCAGCAATAACTAATACAGCATTTCTTAGTTTGCAAACTTCGATAGCTC
>CAYXKX010000005.1:60168-60662 GCA_964465185.1 uncultured Chitinophagaceae bacterium | reverse complement strand
ATACCGTGATAGAAGTAGTTTTGGTCATTTTTATTGACCAATTACTAATTCATATACGGTATAGACTTAGGTTTTATAAAATAGGAAAAGACTTGATGAAATTTTAATTTTTTTGTTGAATAAGCATGCAATAAGAAATACTAATGCTACGTGAGACAAGCAGCATGGCGAACTGCAATGGTTCGTGTCTCACGAACCTAACGCTAACTAAACGACATTGAATCAGCATGACAAATTTTAAAATATCTCGCATTTTAGAATCAGAAAAAAGAGAGCTAGAATTGCTATTGACTGCATACTTACTGGAGTTAAACGAAAAACCAAATTATCCCTATTTACATTCTTATTGGGAAGATGAAAAAAGAATTCCGCTCAAACTAACAGATGGTAAGATTTGGCTAGGTTTCGCACTTATAAACGATTTTACGCTGATAGAAAGCAATACTATATCCATAGCCGAGTTCTATATAGAACTCGGCTATGGATATAGTATT
>CAYXKX010000005.1:18541-60158 GCA_964465185.1 uncultured Chitinophagaceae bacterium | reverse complement strand
AATGTAGAAGTTGAAATGAACGATGAAATTGTTCAAAGCTTTACCAATTAATTCGAAACTATCAAAGGAAATATTTTTAAATTTACCTCCTAGAATTTAATACAAAATTGAACTGTGAACTATTCAATTATAATTTTTTTACTGTTAATATGTCAGAATCTCTTTAGCCAAGACGAAGTTGAAAAACCATTTCCAACTGGTCAAAAAATTCAAGATGAAGAGATAATCGTCAGAAAATTAAATCTACCAGATACCCTATTTAATATTATCTATATAAAAAATACTGAAGAATTTGGAGTTAAAGAAAATGATGGAAATCCAGATGATACCTTATCATATTGGGATAGAATAAAAGCATTTAAAAATGTCTGTACCAAGACAGATCTAGAAAATATTGTTTTCAAAAGAAGACTAACATACGAGGTTCCTAGTATATCTGATAGAATTGGATTATACAATTTAAGTAAGCATATAGGTGAATTTTTAATCGCTGAAATTCACTTTAGTTTCTTAGGAGGAGGGCAATATGAAGTTGAATTAGAAATAACGCGTTCAGTCAATCGAGATAAAGTATATCATGTAAAAAGGAGTGTTACTAATTGGGCTGGATTAAAGCGCCCATTGTTGCATACTCTATTTAACGATATCTATTTTTGGGTTGTAGAAAATAATCAAACTAAAGAAGTCATTAAGTTATAAATATTATATTTTGTCCACCTATTCACTCAATCATTTAGAAGAACTCGAAGCCGAAGCGATATATGTTATTCGTGAGGTAGCTGCACAATTTGAAAATCCAGCCATTCTCTTCTCAGGAGGCAAGGATAGCATTGTAGTGAGTTACCTAGCTAGAAAAGCCTTCTATCCAGCCAATATTCCCTTTCCCCTATTGCATATCGATACAGGGCATAATTTTCAAGAGACCTTGGATTATAGGGATAATTTGGCTAAAGAATTTAATGCCAGACTGATAGTAGGTCAGGTCCAAGATATGATAGACAAAGGAATGGCCAATGACGAAAAAGGGGTTAATGCTTCTCGAAACATAGCGCAGATACCTACTCTATTACAAGCCATCGAGACGCATAAGTTTGACGCTCTCATAGGCGGTGCGCGCCGTGATGAAGAAAAAGCAAGAGCAAAAGAGCGCTTCTTCTCGCACCGAGATGAATTCGGTCAATGGGATCCTAAGAATCAGCGTCCTGAGTTATGGAATATATTTAATGGCAGAAAACACCTAGGTGAGCATTTTCGGGTCTTCCCTATTTCCAATTGGACAGAATTGGATGTATGGCAGTATATAGCTAAAGAAAAAATTCAATTGCCTTCACTCTATTTCGCGCATAAGAGACGAGTCTTTAACCGCGATGGGACTTGGCTTTCAGAAAGCCCTTACACCCAAACCAAAGAAAACGAAATCATCGAAGAAAAGATGATTCGCTTTCGCACTATGGGAGATATAACCATCACAGGAGCTTATCTATCTGATGCTTCTAACCTTGATGAAGTTATTCAAGAGATTGCCGCCTCCCTCTCTACAGAGCGTGGCACCCGAGCCGACGACAAACGCTCAGAAACCGCTATGGAAGATAGAAAGAAGGAAGGGTACTTTTAATTTTGAGTTCTATTGAATTAAATTATGAATACTAAAGAAATCATTGCTCTAGCTTATGGTTGCTTCTATTGTATTATTAGATTATCGCTCAAGTTAGCTGATTACATAAACAACAATGGAGATGTAAGTCATATAAGATATTTTTATGGGAAAAGGAAAACAGCAGTTAGCTGGTATACAGCATTTAATGGCGAAGTATTATTAAATTTAGTTTGTGTATTTTTAATTATATATGCGTTCTTCCCTAATTGGATAACTTACCTTATTTCAATAAAAAATAAAAATAAGGTTAGTGATGAGTTACTAAATTCAATTCAAGAAAAAATAAAAATTTTCAATGAATTTCATTCTGAGTCAAATTCTCATAAATTGGCTGAGATATCTACTAGTGGGTTTTATCAAAGCTATATAAATAGAATTGATTATTGGACATCCGTTCAAATGACAAAAGTTATAGAAGTATATGAATATCGACGCACTAGATTGTTACATTTTGATGAATTAAATAATGTTCTGAATATTATTAGTTTTGAAAGAAGAGTAGATTATCTCAAATTTAAGGACAGACCTTTAAGAAAACAAGACACATCAACGTCCTGGGACTATGTGCAATATCACTTTATAAATATAAAGGGAGAATGGAAGCTAAACTACTTTGAAAAAGACCCTAGTAATATGGAACTTTCTTCTTATCTTTTTAAGTAACTATTTTACCCAAAGTTTAAACTAAAATTTTACAACTAAGCATTGGACTTGCGTCTCTCCTTCACTACTCAATCATTCTTTGACCTCAAAAATCCATTTGAGATATTGGTTGTTACTAGAAAGGATGATAAGGTAGACTATCACACAGAACCTATTCCCAATAAAGCCGTGATGGCGAGATATAAATTGAATAGTTGGAATCTGATAGCGGAGAATTTTGAATTTAAAAAATATCAAAAACTAATAGCTCAGCATAAAGAAAATTATGAAAAACTGGGTTTATCTACTGGACTGACAGCATACGTGAATCAGTATATGTCCAAATATGTCTTCGATACGTTTAATCAAATACGAAGAAATCATTGGGAATGTAAAATCACTTTTAAGCATCAGTTTAAAGAAGGGAATATTCGCAATGTACCCTTATCGATAAACTTTCATGAACCCCGTTTGAGATTTGAAGTGATTAAAGATGAAGATGGTAAACTGCAGCTAAAAAAATATGTCTATCTCGAAGATGATGAATATGCAGAAAAAGATATAGAAATATTACAAGACTATACTTCAAGATATAGAAATATTTGAATTTCTCATCATCAGAGGAACGGAATATTTCGTATTCAACAATACCGATTTTCTAACACTGACTCGACTTAAAAATATTGATTTTGAAAAATATCATTATGATACGGTAGCATTTTCAGAAGAAATTTTAATGGACTTAGAAAAGAAATATGCTGTCGAGCGAAATAAGCATTTCCCTGAAGAACACATAGATGTAGAGCCCAGCTATCAGTTATACTTGACAGAGTCTTCCGATTTTCTCATGCTGCATCCACAGTTTAACTATGATGACATAGTGATAGATGGAGCCTATAAACCTGAAAATATCCTATATAAAAATGGAGTGAAAATCTATGTCAAGCGCTCTCATGAAAAGGAATTTGAGTTTACTAAGGAGATACAATCGACTTATTCTGATTTTGAAAAGCAACTGAATGGCTACTATTTTCTTTCTGTCTCAGAGGCGAAAAAGAAAAACTGGTTTCTAAAATTTTACCATAATATGCTCGCGAAAAACGTAGCTATCATAGGTATGGATATGTTGCGAAATTTTCGCTATTCTAGTTTTACTATAGAAACAAATTATTCTATACTCGGATTAGAAAACAATTTGCTTTCTATTCAATTAAAGGTAAACTTTGGAGAGGAACTCGTAGATAATTTAGAGCTTCAAAAAGCCTTACAGGCAAAACAGAAGAGCATATTACTCTCAGACAATACGATTGGGGTTTTAACGGATGAGTGGTTAGAAAAGTTTGGACTCTTAGTCAAACATAGTCGAATTCAAAAAGATGTTTTATCGGTACCCAAGTGGATTCTAATTTTCAATAAATCCTTATCAGAATTTAAAGACAGTTCTCAAGAACAGGTTATAGAAGAAGATTGGTGGGAGAAATGGAATCAATGGCAGAATAGTGAAGCGATCATTTATCCCATTTCGAATGAAGTCAAGGCTACGCTTAGACCTTATCAGCAAAAAGGTTTTGAATGGATGGTCTTACTGAGTAAAATTGGCGCTGGTGCTTGCTTAGCAGATGATATGGGTTTAGGGAAAACCTTACAGACCATTTGTTTTCTAGATTACAAAAAGAAGCAAAGCTCGAATACCATTCAACTCATCATCTCCCCTTCTTCTCTAATGTATAACTGGAAAGTAGAGATAGAAAAATTCGCACCGGAACTCAAAACCCATGTCTATCATCAATCCAATAGAAATATAGAAGACCTCGCCACTAATCAAGCGAATATTTTGATAACCAGCTACGGCACTGCCAGAGCGGATATCGAACTTTTAGAAGGTTTGCAATTTTCTACGATTGTATTAGACGAGAGCCATAATATAAAAAACCCAACAGCTCAGGTTTCCAAGGCTGTGCTGAGACTTCAAGCTGATTCGAAAATTATCTTGAGCGGTACACCAATTATGAATAACACGTTGGATTTATTTCCTCAGTTATCCTTTATCGTTCCACAACTTTTCGGTAGTCAAGAATTTTTCTCCAAAGAGTACGTGCACCCAATAGACCGTGATAAGGACAAAGAAAAAATAGAACAACTCAAACGCGTGACGAGTCCATTTTTATTGCGAAGAACCAAAGAACAAGTAGCAAAAGATTTACCATCGAAAACAGAATCTATCATTTGGTGTGAAATGGGTGGTGCACAAAAACGATATTATAACGAAGTCAAAGACAACATTAAAAACTCTCTTTTCGTCAGTATCAAATCTGAAGGATTGAATAAATCAAAGATGAATGTCTTGGCCGGAATTCAGAAATTACGACAACTGTGTAGCTCTCCAGTCCCTATAGAAGACTATGAACATCAAACGGAAGAGTCGATAAAAATAGATACCTTGATAGAAGAATTAGAAGGTAATTTAGTTCACAATAAAGTCATTGTATTTTCGCAGTTTTTAGGTGCCTTAGATAAAATAGGTCAACAATTAAAAGACAGAGAAATTGGCTACTATCTCATCGATGGCAGCACTCCACAAATCAAACGACAAGAACAAATAAATAAATTTCAAGATAAAGAAAATCCTGTTCGTGTTTTTCTACTCAGTTTGAAAGCGGGAAATTCTGGGTTTACATTGACAGAAGCAAATTATGTTTTCCTCATCGACCCTTGGTGGAATAGACAAGTCGAGAACCAAGCCATAGACAGAGTCTATCGAATAGGTCAAGATAAAAATGTATTCGCCTATCGCATGATATGCAGAGATACAATCGAAGAAAAAATTATTCAACTACAAACAAAAAAACTTCAACTCAGCGAAGAACTCATCTCCGAAGATGAAGGATTCGTCAAGAATTTAAATGAAGAAGATATTGAGTTTTTATTTGGGTAAATAATTTTGTTTTTGAAAAATTTCTTGCACATCACAAAAAACATTTTATATTTGCACCCGAAATTAAATTATTCACAACAAGTAAATATCAAAGCAATGCAAGTATTCAATAATCAGCAGTCCGGCTCAGTAGGCTATTTGCCTATGGTGAGTGCGCTTTGGAAATTTTCGATTTATTAAGTTTAGAACATAAACTTCATTATATAAAAAATCCGAAGCCTTAGCGTTTCGGATTTTTTTTGTCCGAAACTCATTGAGAGAAAAAGATAGTATGCCTACGCCGAGGCATAGTGCTACTGTCATGCTTTATCCGAATTAATAAAAATATAATGAATGAGTACGAACCGATGAGTCGATTAAAAACCACTCGTCAAAAAAAGAGATTAGTAAAAGAAGATTTTAAAAAGAAACTGTTAAAACTAGATAAGGAAAGAAGAAAATTGTGGAAAGAAAAACATGAAATTGATTGGGTAGAGCTAGATGAGCCCTATCAGAAAGGGTATAAAAGATTCTTTATTCTTAGAGAAGATGTCGCTAGATCTAGTCGTGCAGATTTTTTTGAAAGTCTTTTGAGAAAAATAAATACAATACAATATTCAGATAACAGAAAATTTCTAAAGCGAAAAAGAAAAGATAGAAAAAAAATATGGGTTGAAAAGGAACAAAATTTAAGAGCTATTTGCGAGTGCGCCTGGAATTCTAATAAAATGAAGTTGACTGAAGAAGAAAAATGCTATTTCGTCCGAAAAGAGAAGTACCATGCCGCTTCAAAGTCCAAAAAAATTAGTTACGTTTTCATAGAGCCTTGGAGATATGTTTTAAAAATCATTCCACATATAATCACTCATTACAAACCTATCGACACAGAGTTGGAAAGTAAAATAAAACAAATTGATAACTATCTCGCTAGAAACTTTTTAAACGACAAACTATATAAAATGAAAGCTGGAAATTTAAATAAATGGAACTGGCATAAGCCTGATCCAGACAGAGAAGGAAAAAAAGGATTTTTAAAAATTAAAAAAGAAAAACAATGGGAAGTAAAATAAAAGGAAGAGACTTAATTCAATTAGGTTTTCCAAAAAATAATAGTGTCAATATAGCACTAGGTCTCATCAGTCAGTATCGTAAAAAAGAAAAGAAAGATGCTATACTGAGAGAAGCTAAGCAAGTATTGCTAGAGCCTGATAAATATGCAAATGATGCTATCTGGGGCAAAGTAGTCGAAGGGTTATTGAATCCTGTAGAAGTCAAAATGCAAGAGCTTAATACACATCGTGCACCCTTTGTCATCTATGGAGAAAACGAAATAGATGAAGAGTCCAAGCGACAACTTTATACTGCGCTCAAACTACCAGTATCTGTTCGAGGGGCTCTGATGCCCGATGCACATAGTGGTTACGGATTGCCCATAGGTGGGGTTTTGGCAGCAGAAAATGCTATCATACCTTATGGTGTAGGAGTAGATATAGGTTGTAGAATGGCTCTTACGATATTCGATGCACCTGCTTCATTTTTTATGGGCCGAGAATTTCAACTCCGAAAAATGCTTTCAGAGCATACCAAATTTGGGATGAGTGAAGTGCATAAAACGAAGAATGAACATGCCGTGATGGATAATACTCTATTCAGTGAATTACCTTTATTGAAAAAACTAAAATCAAAAGCCTATCAGCAACTAGGAACTTCAGGAGGTGGTAATCATTTCGTAGAATTTGGTTGGGTAGAAATCACGAATAAAGAATTGGGAATTCCAGTGGGACAATACTTTGCTTTATTGAGTCATAGTGGCTCGAGAGGTTTGGGAGCTAATATTGCGAAACATTATACACAGTTAGCTATCAAACAATGCCCTCTACCAAAAGGAAGTCAACATTTAGCATGGTTGCGCATGGACACTCATGATGGAATGGAATACTGGAAAGCTATGAATCTAGCCGGCGATTATGCCAAGGCATGTCATGACGATATTCACCAGCGAATGTCCAAATTGATTGGTGTACGAAAACTGATGACGATAGAAAATCATCACAATTTCGCATGGAAAGAAATCGTTGATGGCAAAGAATGTATTGTGCATAGAAAAGGAGCTACACCAGCAGCTAAAGGAGTATTGGGTATCATTCCAGGGAGTATGGCAGCACCAGGTTATATCGTGCGTGGACGTGGAAGTGAAGAAAGTATTAACTCTGCTTCACATGGTGCAGGTCGTTTGTTTTCTCGCGCTGCATGTAAATCTAAATTCACGAAATCGGATATGCAGAAAATGCTGGAACAACATGGTATAGAACTCATAGGTGGCAATGTGGATGAAAATCCGATGGCGTATAAGGACATCAAACGAGTTATATCAAACCAAACAGATCTAGTAGATGTCGTAGGAAGCTTTCATCCAAAAATCGTCCGAATGGATAAGTAAAAATAAACACATGAAAAAATATATACACTTCACAGCAGGCAGAGGACCTGCAGAATGTCAAATGGCTGTGGCAAAAATATTGAGTCTTTTTCTCGTGGAGATGGAGGATATGGAAGTGAGAGCTTCTGTCCTCCATCGCACAGAAGGAGATATTAACGGCAGTTTACAGTCAGCCACTGTGGTACTAGATAATATCTATTATCTAGACTTTTTATCAGAATGGCTAGGAACGATTCTTTGGATAGAAAAATCTTCTTATCGCAAAACGCATAAACGAAAAAACTGGTTTATTGGATGCTTCGCTCTCAATGATTTCAAAGAGATTTCCTTTTATGAATCTGATATCGAATATAAAACTACGCGAAGCAGCGGTGCTGGAGGGCAGAATGTCAACAAAGTAAACTCCGCAGTAAGAGCTAAACACAAGCCGACAGGAATTTCCGTATTTGCACAAGACAGTCGATCTCAGCATCAGAATAAAAAACTGGCATTGGAACGCTTAAAAGAAAAACTCAATAACATAAGTTTAGAATCCGTAAAGAAACAAATCACAGACAAATGGGAACATCACTTAGCGCTAGAGCGAGGGAATCCGATAAAAACTTTTGAAAGTGATAAATTTCTTCGCAAAATGAAAGAAAATAAATTTAAACATCAACGAAAAAAGGAAAAGCAAGATTGGACAAAGGATTTAGTCTTCTAATCCATAAAATTTAAAAGTCATGAGCAATTTAAATAAACACTTAATGGTAGCCTTGGACAATTATCCATATAATATGGAAGAATGTATAGAGGCATTGAATTATGCACTATCCAGTGAGGGTCAGAATGCATTGGCTCTATGCCTTATGGGAAGAATCTACGCAGAGCAATTTAAACAGTATGAAGAAGCAAAATCCTATTTTCAAGAAGCTATGGCTGCAGATATGAAGATGCTAGATATTTACCCATACTATATATGCACCTTAATAGAAAATGAAGACTACGAAGAAGCTCATCGCCTTTTAGAATTTGCTAATACCTTAAAGGGCATCCCTAAAGGCACTATATTGTGGTATAAAATCTATCTAGCAGAAAAAAAGTGTGATTATAAAACGGCACTTAGTTTTATAGAAGATGCTATCTGTGAAGGCTATAATTCAGGATTTATCACCAACCTAGAAGAAATTGAAAAACGCATCAAACGCAAGAAAGAAATCAAGGGAAAGAAAAAGAAGAAAAAGGAAAAGGTGAATAACTGAACTATTAAAATTAAAAATTTACTTCCCCTTCGCCTCATTCCACAACCTATCCATTTCCTCTAGGGTCATATCAGATAGGGGTTTATCGGCATGGTCTTCGATATATTGAAAGCGCTGTATAAATTTTTGATTGGTGCGCTGCAGGGCGAGTTCTGGGTCTACTTTGGTATAGCGAGCAAGATTGATCATACTAAATAAAACATCTCCCATTTCCTCTTCGATGTCTATTTGTTGACCATGTTGAATAGAAGTTTTTAATTCACTAATTTCTTCATCTAATTTATCCAAAACACCTTTCACATCATCCCATTGGAAACCTACATGAGCCGCTTTGTCTTGAATGCGGTAGGCTTTTACTAAGGCTGGCAGCGATTTAGGAACACCTCCGAGGATAGATTTTCTTCCCTCTTTGAGTTTCAGATTTTCCCAATTCTCTTTGACTTGTTCTACTGATATTTCCTTGGCAGTTTCATACACATGAGGATGCCTGCTGACTAATTTATCATTTCCCTTTTTCAAAATATCTTCGATACTCGTGCCATCTTTTTCATTTATAATCTTGGCATAAAAAACGAGATGAAGCATAATATCCGCAATCTCTTCTTTGAGATTATCTAAATTATTTTCTAATATGGCATCGTAGAGTTCATAGACCTCCTCTATAGTCAAATGCGATAGGCTCTCTAGGGTCTGCTTTTTGTCCCACGGGCATTTTTCCCTGAGATCATTCATGATAGTTAGGAGGCGATTAAATTCGGTGGACATTTTTGAATTTAGACGTTAGATAATTGACGATAGATGTTTTTGATAATAGAAGAAATACTCTCTCCAAACTAGCTACTAGTAACTAGTCACTAGTAACTATCATTTCCCCTTGCCCTTAAAAAGTATAATGAATGTATAAATCAAAATTTTGAAATCAAGCACTAAACTCATATTCTCAATGTAAATCATATCAAACTTAAGTCGATCAATCATTTCCTTGACATTTTCGGCATAACCATATTTCACCATACCCAGAGAGGTAATACCCGGCTTTATTTTCATCAAGTGAAGATAGTATGGAGCTTCTTGACAGATCTGGTCTATGAAATATTTTCTCTCTGCTCGATAGCCTATGATACTCATGTCTCCTTTCAAGACATTAAAAAATTGTGGAATTTCATCGAGCCTCCATTTGCGAAGAAATTTACCGACAGGTGTTATTCGAGGATCTTCCTTACTAGCCAATAAAGGTGTAGTAGCTTCGGCATTTGATATCATGGAGCGAAACTTCAAGATATAGAATGGTTTAAAATTTTTACCTATGCGCTCTTGACGATAAAAGACAGCCCCACCATTGCTTATTTTCAAAAAAATAGTAATAAGCAGATAGAAAGGAAGTAAAGCAATGATGGCAAAAACTGAAAGTACAATATCCAGTGCAGATTTAATATTCTTTTCAAACAAATGCATATTATCAGGATAAGCCTCTAAAAATATGGGGCTATTAATATCTGACAATCTATAACTCTTATTGATGATATCATAAATATCGGCTGGAGTTTTCACGATGACATTAAATGGAGCTAACAGATTAATAAGCGAATGAATAAACTTTTCATCCGTAGAGTTTATAATAACTTGGTGAACTTGATTTGAATGAATCGTGGCTTCTAAATTTCCAATCTTACCTAGATAAGGTAGTTGACAACCATTCGTATTCTCATCAGAGAGGAAGCCAATATTCTTAAAGCCGAAATCCTTATAATCGCATAGCTTATGATTAGAGTAATGGTGAGCATCTTGCGCATTTAAAACAAATATAGAGTTGAAAAACCGCTTTTCTTGACTGTATAAGTATTTATTTATAGTCAATAATAAAGTTCTAAAAGAAGCCGTCAGAACGAACTGCAAAAGAAAATACATAGAGACTACATAAAATAGATCCTCTTTGGAATAACTATCGTCCAGAAAAAATAGAAAGGTAATAATAACGACACCTATAAGAGAAGCTATAGCTGTTTTGACAATTTCCCAAAACCTCGATTTGAAAAACAAATGTCCATAAAAACCAGAATAGAAGTAGAGAACAAGCCAGAAAAGTGGTATAAGTGCTAAACTGTAATAAAAGGTTTCATCTGCCAGAAACTCCTCTAGTCGAATTTCATAGGGATAAGGGGCTAACGTTTTTCTGTAGTAATACAATACAATCCATGCTATAGCAGAAGCTAGAGTATCAAATAAAGGATAAATAGTGAGTTTATTCGTATTTTTCAATGGATAAAATCAAGGCAATTAGTTCTTTGTTTAATTAAGCTAACGAAAATCTTGTACGAAAATTGTACAACATTTTCAAGACATTACTAAAAACTCCAAGATCAAGGCTTTTGATAAATTTAAAAGTGGAGTTTACCATTGTAAATGAGCATTTTAAATTTATCAAGTAACGCAGAGATTGGGGATTTTTAGAAATGTTTTTTCAATATTTTATAAACACATTTTTAGTCTCCGTAAAGAATCGCATGGCCTCAAAACCACCTTCACGGCCTATTCCACTTTCCTTCATCCCACCAAATGGAGTGCGTAAATCCCTGACCATCCATGTGTTGACCCAAACGATGCCTGAATCTATTCTCTCCGCTACTCTATGTGCTTTCTTGCCATTTTCTGTCCATATAGTACAAGCAAGTCCATAAGGAGTGCTATTAGCCATAGATACAACTTCGTCTTCCGTCTCAAATGGAATCAAGGTGACCACAGGTCCAAATATTTCCTCTTGATTTAGACGACACAGATGCCCCAGACCTTCGATAACCGTTGGCTCTACAAAATATCCATTTTCGCATTCCCCTTGAGGAATAAAGCGTTTACCACCCGTCAATATGACGCCTCCTTCCTCTTTCGCGAGTTCTATATAACCTAGAATCTTATGCATATGGTCTTCACTGACCACCGCACCGATATTCACTTCTGTGGCAGGATTTCCAATAGTCAGTTTCTGAATTCGCTGAATAAACTCCGTCTTAAACTTGTCGTAAATTGTTTTTTGAATAAAAATTCGACTTCCGCATAGGCAGATTTGTCCTTGATTGGTAAAGGATGAACGCACAGTCGTAACCATCATGTCTTCAAAATCACAATCATCAAATATAATGTTTGGATTCTTACCGCCGAGTTCCAACGAGACCTTTTTAAATTGTTTAGCGCATTCTATATTGATGGCTCTGCCAGTCACAGTTCCACCAGTGAAGGCAATCGCTTTGACATCCTTGCTTTCTACGATAGCCTGTCCTACCTTGCCGCCAAGGCCATGCACTATATTTAATACTCCTTTTGGAAAACCCACTTCGTCACATACTGTAGATAATAAATAAGCTGTATAAGGGGTAATTTCAGAAGGCTTAGCTACTACAGTATTACCAGCAGCCAAGGCCGGCGCTATTTTCCATGTAAATAAATACAACGGAAGATTCCATGGAGATATACAACCTACCACACCTATTGGTTGCCTTAGTGTATAGTTTAAACCCTGTCCTGGGGTATGGTGACTTTCGCTTGGAAAATTCATCTGCGCCGAAGCGAAAAATTTCAAATTCGAAATGGCGCGTGGAATATCGCTTTGTGCCGCCAACCATTGTGGTTTACCATTATCCATCGATTCCGCTTCGACAAATTCTTGCATTCGCGCTTCTATACCATTCGCTAATTTTAATAAAAGATCAAAGCGCTGCTCAAAACTCAACACCTTCCACGACGGAAATGCTGCTTTCGCCGCTTGAATAGCCTCCAAGACATCCTCTGTATCACTATCTGGCAGGGATCCATAGACTGAGCCTAGAGATGGATTCTTTAATTCCAAGGTGGATCTTGACCTAGAAGCTTGAAATTGTCCATTGATATAATTTCGAATAGTGATCATTTGATATCGAATAAATAAAAGGTAAAAGCACAAAGATAATACTCAGTTCCAAAGCTTAAACATATTTCTAATGCAAGAAAAATTGACATTTTTATTAAAAATTGTTTAGAGCGGAGCATAGTTATTTTCTTTTATAAATATTAGTTAACTTTGTAAATTGAAAAAAACCGCTTGAAAAAATTACTAACACTCAGTCTCCTTCTATTTTGCATACAAACCAGTTATGCTACCCACATTGTCGGAGGGATGGTTACCTACAAATATTTGGGACTCAATAAATACGAATTAACGTTCAAGGTATATAGAGATTGTAATGGGGGTCAGGCAGCCTTTGATGGTGATCCTTCTCAAGGGGGATTTAATAGTAGACCCTTTTTTTTCGTAGTGTTCGATAATCAAAATGGAGCAAGAGTAGATAGCGGGTCATTGACCCTCAAAAGAAAAGATACGGTGAAATCGGTTATTGTAAGCCCATGCCTACCAAATGCTGACAAGTTAACCTGTGTCGAACAGGCCTTGTACATCGATACTATAACCGTCCCAGATGGCTCCAAATGGTATTCCATCGTACATCAGCGCTGCTGCAGAAATAGCGGTATTAATAATCTTCAACCTCTTGCAGGAGGTGGGGGCGGAGGTAGTAGCTATCCTGGAATGACCATTTATAATATCATTCCACCTGCAAGCTCTAGCCCAAATAACTCGGCGGACTTTAAGCAGTTCCCCCCATTATTTCTCTGTGCCAATCAGACGTTTACCTTTGACCATAGTGCCACAGACCTAGACGGCGACGTTTTAAAATATTATTTAGTGAATCCATTAGACGGTGGTTCGCCCAATGCTCCTCAGCCGAATGCGCAGCAAATATCTAATGTGCGAGTCAATGCAGCTTTTCAAACGCCATATAGTCTTACTAACATAATAGGAGGAACACCCAACATATCCATAGATGAAAATACTGGACTACTGTCCTGCAGACCAGATGTAGCGGGACGATTTGTAGTGAGTGTGATGGTCAAGGAATTTAGAAATGGTAATTGTATAGACTCTGCAATACGAGATTTTCAATTTAATATTTTTGTCTGCGATAATCCGAAATCAGATCTAATCACCATTCCCGGAAGCTATGACCCTGTTAGTAAAATGTATGATTACAAGGTAAATTGTAAAAATAAAATTATCGATTTTCAAAACTCAAGCACGAATTCATCTGGTGCAATATGGAATTTTGGCGATCCTTCTTCTGGGACAAGAGATACCTCTACATTGGCTAATCCTAGCCATGAATATACGGATACAGGTGTATTTATTGTCACCTTGGTTTCATATAAAATGATTGTTGGAGGCCTATGCTATGATACCTTGCGGATAAGGGTACGTATTTATCCTACCTATATAGCTGATTTCCTAATTAGTACTTCCCCTCCTAAATGCCCAGGCGATATAGTTAGCTTTACGGATAGGTCAGTAGCCACTTATGGTCAAACGGTTAAATGGAAATGGGATTTTGGAAATGGGAAAACAGATACCGTAAAAAATCCTACAAACCGCTATGATGTATCAGGAATTTATTCAGTAAAATTAACAGCTACGAGCAGTAAACGTTGCGCAGCGGATACAATAATTGGCTTTAAAGTTAACGATCTTCCAAATATTTCTGCCACTCTTCCCAATGCTTGTATTGGTCAGCCGTTCAAACCCATATGCAACATTACTGTACCTGCGCCAGATGCTATAACCAGCGTAAGATGGACCCTACCAGACAGGATTGACAATAATTGCGCCACATCCTATACTCCACCGAACATGAATAATTTTACAGTAAAGCTCTGGGGGCAAACGGATAAAGGCTGTAAAGATTCTCAAACCTTCAATGTAAGAGTTAATTCCTTGCCGACAATTACCGCTTTGAATGATACGTTTATTTGCTATGATAGTAAATTGCAGTTAGATGCTAATGGAGGCGTATCCTATAGCTGGACCCCAGTAGCACAATTAAATAACCCTAATAGTAAAACACCTATTGCTTCTCCAATTTATCCGAATTCTAGCAGGTATACCGTCAAGGGTACTGACGCATTAGGTTGTTATAATTTCGACTCTGTTTTGGTTTCCTTTCATGTGAAGTCATTTATCGATGCGGGCAAAGACACCAATATATGTCTAAATCCGGGACCCTTTAAACGAGAAACAGTAAACCTAACCGGTCAGGGAAATTTCCTAACCTTCTACTGGACACCACCTGCTGGGCTAGATAATCCAAACTCAAAAACCCCAATAGCCAAACCAGCAGCCACCACAGACTATGTATTCAATGGCATTGATCCGCTTGGCTGCCTTGTGAAAGATACGGTAAGGGTGATCGTCTTAGATCCGAGTTTAAATCTGTTTAAAAAGAATGATACCGTAAAATGTAGCTATGATACAATTATTTTAGAACCCTTGGATTTAGGAGATATAACAAAATATGCCTGGTCTCCACCGACGTGGATTCACCCCAATGATCTATTTATTCGAAAACCGCGCATATTTAATCGCGACACGTTCACCTATACTTTGACCATAGACAACTATTGTTATCGGAAATCGGAAAATATAAGAATAGATGTCATACCAAGTCCAAAAACAAATCTTCCCAAGGAAGATTCTACCTGCTATGGCACCTTATATCAGTTCAATTTAAACCCAGACAATACCTATAAATGGTCAACTATAGATCCTAGTTTAAGCAATAGATCCATCTCAAACCCCACATGCAATCCTTCGGCGAATGTATGGTATTACATCACAGCCACGAATAGCTTCGGTTGCACAGTAGCAGAGGGTATGGAAATGATAGTGAACTATCCACCGAATGTGACTATATTGAACAAACCAAGGTATATTTGTTTAGGAGACTCTGTGCAGATGAGCGTTCTCAGCAATTTGAAAACTAGAGTGCGTTGGTCACCAGGTACCTATCTATCAGATTCCTTTGCAAAAGATGTCTATTATTTCCCTCCCAAAACAGAAGAACTAACACTAAAAGTTTTGACGGCAGAGAATTGTTTCACGATAGAAAAATTAAAAATTCCTATCCAGCTGCCTATTAAACCAAATGTGCAAACTCCAGTGCATTTTTGCAAGGGAGGCTTCACTGAACTATATGCCTCAGGCGGATATTATTATTTATGGAAGCCCTATTATAAAATCAACGATACCTTAATCGATAAGCCTCAAGTCTATCCAGATTCAACCTTCAGATATACAGTGAAAGTGGCGAATGACTGCTTTTTTGACACCATTGGTGTAGATGTCATAGTAGATACACTGCCTATCGTGACTACTACACCCGACACGAGTATATATCGCGGAGCTGAAATAGAGCTACAAGCTTCTAGTGCTGTATCCAAAATAGAATGGTATCCGCAAGAAATTATTCCGACCAACCCTTTTGTTTCTTCCATACGTGTCCAACCAATTAAAAATACATCGTATTTTGTTAAAGTAACTGATGCCAATAACTGCGTAGGTTATGATACTGTAAAACTAGATGTTTACTCCAAAAATGTATTACTAATCCCTTCTGCTTTCTCACCGAATGGTGACGGAATAAATGATGTATTTAAAGTAGCAAAGCATCTGAATGTAAAGACACTGAACTATTTTGAAATCTTCAACCGCTGGGGACAGAAGATATTTAGTTCTACAAATATAGAGCAAGGATGGGATGGAACCTATGCCGGCGAGCGAGTTCCAAACGGAACCTATAGCTGGCAAATACAAATCACCAACTTTGATAATGAAAGGATAACGAAGGCTGGGAATATTGATGTTATTCGATAAGGACTCAAATCAAGCCAATTTCTCCAATTTCATTAATTTCATTCTGTTCAGAAAACTTCTTCTCGCTGATAACTACTGTATCGCTCCAGCTATCGTGCCATAGGCGATTGCCAAACAAATAAAAGATGGCCTCCAAACCTATAATTCTTGATAGTGTTCTCTTAACTATAGTAATAAAATCAGGTTTGGAACCGTCATGCTCATTGACCACTTTCAATCCTAAAACTAGTTTACCGATTGTTTTTTGAAAAAAATATTCAAAAATCAGGTAATACATTAGTATAGTAAACAATGTAAACAGTTTGTCTATAAATGCATTATTAACAAAAATGTCCATTGAGCCAGGACTAATCACTTCTCCAAAAAATCCTATTGACATAGGAATAGCATATCCTACAATTCTATCAATAACTGCTCCAATAAAACGCAATCCTTTGTTGGCTATACTATTCTGAATAAGTATGGCTTTCTTAGTATCTATTTTATCCCAATTCATATCTAAAGAATTTAAGTCTGTTTAATATTAATTTTAGCATTGAAGAATTAGTAAAAATATATAAAAAAGTATTTCACTAGTTAAAGAAAGAACACCAATTATATATTAATGCATTAGACAATATATCACATAAATAATACTACGAAGAAAATGTTTGAGTTATAAGAACCTATAAATAAAATCATACATTATTTTTCTGAAAATTGCACTATATAGATACGGCTAATGTAATTCAAATATAGTCTCAATTTTCTATCAATAAAGCAGGAATCAAGAAATAAAGAAGTAAAAACCATTTAATCTAACAAACCTCGAAATAACTTGCAAAAACTACCAAAAATTGTTCTCATCTTTGCAGTAGATATTATTTAATAAACAATTAAAACCAATTCAATATGAAAACACAAATCAAAAAATTATTTATCATCTGTATGACCTTAATGTCTATTCAGTCAATATCGCAAACGATTTCCTCAAATGTAATCACTACACCATGCAACTGTAATGGAATGATCGAATATACATTTGGAGGTTTTACAACATTTCCAATTAACGTATATTATTATTTTGCCAATGGAAAATCTATTCAAAAACAACTGATGACTAATAAAGACACATTGAAAAACCTATGTCAAGGGAGTTTTTCCATTTATGCTTATACTTCGAATCAATCAAAGTTTATATCTGAAAATTACAATGTATTTACTGTTTCTAATTTCAATATTGTTCATGCTATTTGTCCTGGATTAGGCTCTATCAGTGCTACAGTGACAGGAGGTGCTGCCCCACTTACTTATTCTTGTTTAGATGCTAACTCTATGATAGTTGTTGGTACGACCAATCCTATTTCTATACCCGCAGGAGATTATGTCTATACTGTCAAGGATGCAAATGGTTGTACATTTAATATGATGAAAGATTCATCTTCAAAAGGAGGAGATACATTTACTATAAGAGTTTCAAGTAATATTAATTTCACCAAAACTACAACTCCTGCAAGCTGTACAAATGGAACAGCCACAATATCAGGAATATCAGGAGGTCTCGCACCTTATACTTATCAATGGAGCAATGGAGCTACAACTTCTTCTATAAGCGGATTGATTACGGGGCAATATTCTGCAACAATTACAGATGCTCAGGGTTGTCATGGTATAGCGGATGATTTTTATATTTCTCAAAATCCTACTATAGCTACAAACTATACCGCAAGTCCTGCTACTTGCGTTCAGAGTGATGGAAGTCTTATGGGATTTGGTTCTGGAGGACAAAATCCATATACCTATCAGTGGAGTACAGGCGCTACAACTCAAGGCATTACTGGATTGCCAGGTGGAAATTACACCTTTACAGTGACAGATAAAAATGGCTGTTTGGGAAAGGGATATGCCAATGTTACTGTTTCTACACCAATAATAGTCAATTATTCAACAACGCCGAGTGCCTGCACAAGTCCTACTGGTTCTGCTACATTGAACATTACAGGAGGTTCAACTCCATATACGACTACTTGGTTTTTATCGCCACTAGTTACTGGAAGTTCAATAACAAATAAGCCACAAGGAAGTTATAATTTCCAAGTAGTTGATAACGTAGGCTGTGTGCAATCAGGCACTATTCTTATTCCGCAGATTAGTACCCCATTAATTAATTTAACCCCGACTCATGTTATTTGCCCCAGTGTGAATGGAGCGATGAGTTCCTCTGTTTCTGGGGTAGGTCCATTTACATACTTGTGGAATACTGGTGCTACAACAGCCAATATTACAGGATCACCCGGTTTTTATACTCTAACTGTGACAGATGCCAATAGTTGTAAAAATTCAAAATATGGAGGAATTGAAAGTTATCCAGGTTTCGGGGTTGGTATAAGCTCGACTAATGTCTCATGCATTCACACAAAAGATGGCTCAGCAACAGCCGTAGCGACGGGTACTGGACCTTATACCTATAGTTGGTCAAATGGAGGCACATCTTCTGCAATTACAGGAATTGGAAAAGGGTCTTATTGGGTGACTGCTAAAAAGGCAAATGGTTGTTCTGCATCTGACTATGTTTATATCGAAAATAATGCTACTTCAGATGCCTGTTATTGTACTATAAAAGGTAAGGTATACCATGATGCAAACAACAATTGTACACTCGATGCTGGAGAAACTGGAATTGAAAATATAGCAATGCACCTTAAAGGATTTGGATATACTTATACTGATGCCAATGGAGAATACGCCTTTTACGCTCCGACTGGGACCTATGTTTTATCTCAAGAGGTAAAATCAATTTTCCCTATGAGCAGCTGTCAGACTAAGGAGTATAACGTATCGGTGACTGCAAGCTCAGGTTGTACTCAAACATTTAATTATGCAGACTCTTTGATTCCTTCGCACGATTTATTTATTGCAACTATGAGAAATTACAATAGTGCTATCGTGCCTGGAGAAATTTATACTCAACGATTGTTAGTCAAAAACATAGGTAATGTAACAGAAGCTACTGGCAAAATAGGTTATAGACACGATAATCAATTATTGTTATTAAACCCTAGCTCAGAATTGACTAAAACGAGCGGTATAAGAATTGATCAATCAGCAAGTTTTCCTTCATTGAGTCCAAATTCAATTTCTAATAGTTTTGTCCACTACCAAGTTCCTACTAATATGCCGATTAATACGGTTGTTGTATTTAATGATACTATAGCTAAGGCACTCCCATTATCTACAGAATGGCTTGAAGATATGAGTCCTTGGAATAATGTCAATGATTACAATGATGTATGTGTAAGCTCTTATGATCCAAATTCCAAAGAAGTATTGCCTCGGGGAACTGGTCCAAAAGGAATTGTTCCTAAAACTACGAAACAACTCACCTATACAATTCACTTTCAAAATTTAGGAACCTATTATGCGAAAAAAGTAGAATTGATAGATACCCTAGATCGCGATTTAGATATGAGTTCTTTATCACCGATTACAGCAAGTCATAAGTTTGAAACATTTATAGATGATAATGGGGTAGTGAAGTTTTTGTTTGATAAAATTTATCTACCATGCGAAAAAGATGGAGGCGATGCGAGTAACGGGTTTGTGACATATACGATTAACTTAAGAAAGGATTTGCCAGAAGGAACTGAAATTACAAACTTAGCCGATATATATTTTGATTATAATGAGCCAATTCGAACAAATAAAGCCTATACTACCATTGAAACTACGGCATCTATTAGCTCCGAAAAACATGAAATAGAAAAATCTAGCTTTGATATATATCCAAACCCAGCTTCCGATAAATTTAGTACAGAAATTAAAGCCAATCAACAAGTAAAAAATGCATCTATGATGATTTTTGATTTACAAGGAAAAGCTATCTATAATTGGAAAGGTACCTTGGAAAAAGGAGAGAATACTAAAGAATTTAATACTGAAAAATTAGTAAATGGGATTTATATCATCAATCTAGAATTGAATGATGAAAAATTAACTAGAAAATTAGTGATAGCAAAATAATTTAGCACTAGAGAACAAGATATTAATAAAATGGAATAAGAAAAATCTTATTCCATTTTATTTTTATGAAAGTTATACCTAATTGAATTGACTTTCGAATCTTACAATCAAACAAAGTCCATAAGTTTGATTAAAAATTACTCCAAGCTCTATATGCCCTAGTTGCTCTAACCCGCTTGAAGCTTTATACCCTTTTGGAAAATTATTTATGCTGAAGCCTGAGCCGAAAGCTTTGCTTTCAAACCTGCATCAATCGCATCCAAAAATTCCTCCGTATAGAGATAGTCTGTGCCATGATCTACTTTATTAGAACCTTTGACTATAATGGCTAAATCCTTGGTCATTCTACCAGATTCTACAGTATCGACACAAACCTGCTCCAATGCTGTAGCAAATTTATCTAACTCAGCGTTGTTATCTAATTTAGCTCTAAATGCCAGGCCTCTTGTCCAAGCGTAGATGGAAGCGATAGGATTCGTAGACGTTCTATTTCCTTTTTGGTGCTCTCTATAATGACGCGTTACAGTTCCATGAGCGGCTTCTGACTCCATAGTGCTGCCATCTGGGGTAATAAGAACCGAAGTCATTAGACCTAATGATCCAAAACCTTGTGCCACACTATCCGATTGAACATCTCCATCATAGTTTTTACAGGCCCATACGAAACTTCCATTCCATTTCAAGGCACTCGCTACCATATCATCAATCAATCTGTGTTCATAAACGATACCAGCAGCTTCAAATTTTGACTTATAATCTGCTTGATAGATTTCTTCAAAAATATCCTTGAATCTACCATCATATTTTTTCAAAATAGTATTCTTAGTCGATAGATATAGCGGCCATTTTTTTGTCAAAGCCATATTGAAACATGAATGAGCAAAACCTTTTATACTCTCGTCTGTATTATACATGCAGAGCGCTACACCGTCGCCTTTAAAGTTAAATACCTCGAAAGTCTGAGGCTCACCTCCACCTTCTGGCGTGAATGTCATGGTCAGCTTACCTTTTCCTTTCACCAATGTGTCTGTAGCTCTATACTGATCGCCAAAGGCATGACGACCAACTATGATAGGTGATGTCCAATTGGTAACTAGTCTAGGTACATTACTCATAACGATAGGCTCTCTGAAAACCGTACCATCCAATATATTTCGGATAGTTCCATTTGGAGACTTCCACATTTGCTTTAGATTAAATTCCTTCACTCTATCTTCATCTGGCGTGATAGTAGCACACTTAATGCCTACACCATATTGTTTGATAGCGTTCGCTGCGTCTATAGTCACTTGGTCATTGGTTTCATCTCTATATTCCATACCTAGGTCATAGTATTTGATATCCACGTCTAAATAAGGTAAAATCAATTTTTCCTTGATAAACTTCCAAATGACTCTTGTCATTTCATCTCCATCTAATTCTACTACTGGGTTGGCTACTTTAATCTTTGTGAAACTCATGATAATTAAATTGTTTTATACTAAAAAGAAGCGCAAAAATAGAAAATTATAAAGGGTTTTACCATTATTTCTGCACCCAATTGTTAAAAAACTAAACTTAAGTAAATATTAAATTTAAATCTTGAATGTTAATAACTTTAGTCATAGTCTAAAAACACTAAAAAAACATTTTACATTCAAGGATTGATTAACTTTGCTAGATAAAAATTTAAACTAATGAATAAAATCTACCCTTTAATAGCTTGTACTTTTTCACTTATTCTAGCAAATGCTCAGGCTCCTAAGGAAATTCCTTGTAACAAATACTGTAAAGTAACGCGCATAATCGAAGAAGGAGTTCTTCTCGGCGTGCGTATCAATGATATACCAGGTGGTAATCCTTATGCTCATGTGGTAGAAGTTTTACCGAATACTTCAGCGGAAAAATCGGGCTATCAAGTAGGTTTTATTATTCGCTCGGTAGATGGTGTCTTAGTCAATAACAAAGGACATCTTGTAGAATTAATTCAAGCACACAAAGCTGGAGATATCGTAGCTATCGAAGTCCAAAATGGCGAGAAAATTCAAAAATCAAAGATAAGATTAGGCGCTAATACCACTCGATTTGAAGAATTTACAGAATGCTGTGATGACGAAGAAAAAGAAACAGTCAATATCGCTGAATTCGGTTTGACTATTTTCCCTAACCCAGCGACTAACTTCATTCACGTTCAAACCAAAGAAGCCTTAGATGGAGACATTCATATCATGGCTTATACTCAGGAAGGTAAGGTGGTATTCTATGATGAATTCAATACCAAGAATCCTTTGAATAGAAAAATTGACATTCAAAACTTCAATAACGGCAACTATATCTTCCGTTTAGTTTCTGCCAAGCAAACCTATGTGCAGAAATTTGAGGTGCAGAAGTAATTTAATTGCAAAATCCAAGCCCGTCAAGGTTTTTCCACCTTGACAAAAAAATAGATGAAGCACAATTGATAAAGGAAGTTGATTGATACTAGTAATGTATGATTTTAATAAATAATAAAAATGGTATAGGCAATATAATTGCAATTATAGTCGCAGTTATTGTGGCAGTTCTATTTACATTAGCTCTCTATTTTTATATTGCAGACAGTCTTAATACAGTATGGTATTCATTTGTTTATATATTTATGTATTCATTATTATATTATACTTACTTCAAGTATATCTTTTACAATAAAAACTACCTTTTGTCAAGAACATTAAACTCGATTTATATTAACAAAAAATTATGTTTTAATTTAGAAGAGGGAAATGTTAAATTTGTGTATCAAAATTTTAATGGATTAAACGGAGTAGTTTTATTTTTTTGTGTTTGTTACTTAGAACAATCAAATACAAAAAAAAAACATCCTCTAGCAAGTTTTTTATCCGAAAAATCGTGTTTGCAGATAGTAAAAAAAATCCAACTGGAATACCCTGAGCTTGTTATCGAACATAAGGAGAGAAGTGATCTTACCGACTGGAACCATTAGCGCCGAGTCCCTGTCTGCACATGCAGGCTCTTCGAGAGACTCAGCTAAGAGAGAAGACAGAGTCATCCCAAGCCTGTCAAGGTGTTGCCACCTTGACACAATTCATACTATATGATATAATAAATAAAGAAAATTGATTATAGTAGATTCAAGGTCGCAAGACCTTGAATGGCTTTAGATTCAAGGCCGCAAGACCTTGATTGGATTTGAAGTAGTTTCATAGTATCATTGCCCGATGCGGAATATCATCTTCCAAATATTCTTCGCCTATAGCTTCAAAACCTAGTTCCGTATAGAATTTTAGTAAATAACTCTGAGCAGAGATTTTGATTTTCGTGTTTGGGTATAACTCTTGACAATGCAGAATAGCTTGCTGCATAAGCTCTTTTCCCAAGCCTAATTGTCTATGTGTTTGTTTGGTGCATACACGACCAATAGAACAATAATCAGTATAGGAAATACCCATTGGTAAAATTCTGGCACAGGCGACTAATTGAGTATCTACAAACCCTAATAAATGAAAGCCTAGTCTATCTTTGTCATCTATATCTTGATAGACGCAGTTTTGTTCTACCACGAACACCTCTGAACGCAGCTGAAGTAGATGATAGAGTTCATCTATGGTTAATTGGTCAAAATGCTTAAATATAAGATTCAAGATCGTATAAAGTTTATTAACTATTAATTATACAACAAGCTTCCCACTCTTATCCACGTAGCACCGCAATCCAAGGCAATCTCATAATCTCCACTCATACCCATAGAGAGTTCCTTTAGATTAAGATTATACTCTTTATTTAGCCTATCTAAGGTGGTTTTTACCTGCGTGAATTCACTTCTAATTTGTTCTTTATCTTCTGTCAGCGAAGCCATAGCCATCAAGCCTTTTATTCGGACATTGGGATAATTTGATACATTAATTTCCTTAAAAAGATGCATCAATTCCTCCACAGAAAAACCATATTTTGTTTCTTCTTGCGCTATATGGAGTTGTAGAAATACATTGATAGTTTTGTCTACCTTGTTCGCTTCTTTTTGTATTTCATTTAGCAGTTTCAAACTATCTACGGCATGAATGGTCGAAACTTTATCTATAATCTGTTTGACCTTATTTGTCTGTAAATGCCCTATAAAATGCCAGTCGATATCATTGGGAAGCAGTGGATATTTATCGCAGAGTTCCTGAGCCTTATTCTCTCCGAAGACCTTTTTTCCATAGTTATATAACGCTTTCAAAGTATCGATGGAACGCATCTTGGTCACCGCTATCCACTGGGCTTGATAGGATTGACATTGCTGGTCGAGTTGGGCTAAAACTTCTTTATGGATAGGCATAAGAGTGAAGGAATTCAATTAAAATTTTTCCTGTACATTTGCTAGATTGAAATCAAATTCAAAAATAACGGCTTTGCGATTTATACTTGTTTTTATTATTGGGCTTTTGTTTGGTTGTTCTGACAAACAAGGCATTGGTGTGGAAAAATATAAGGAAGCCATATTGAAAATACATCAATGTGAAGCCTATCACGAATTGAAAATGGCGAGTAATAACCCTATATTTCTAGAAAACTGCAAAGCACAGGCATTGAAAGATTTAAATATAACCAAAGAAGATTTTGACAAGACCACTCAGTATTATAAATCAAAGCCAAAGGAATTTGAAGCTTTGTACGATAGCCTATTATTAAAATATCCATAAAAGAAAACTGTGATTAAGTTTATAGAATGTCCGCGTGATGCTATGCAGGGAATCCCTATTCTGATTCCTACGGAGAAGAAAATCCAATATATTCAATCGCTATTAGAAGTTGGTTTTGATGTCATCGATTTTGGAAGTTTTGTGTCACCAAAAGTTATCCCTCAGATGGCAGATACGGCAGAGGTTTTGAAAGGATTAGATTTATCTAGGACAAACTCCAAACTACTAGCCATCGTCGCCAATACAAAGGGCGCTATGGAAGCTTGTAGCTACACTGAAATTGACTTTCTCGGTTATCCATTTAGTATTTCCGAAACCTTTCAGCACCGCAATACCAATTCTGGGATAGCAGAATCCTTCGAGCGCGTGAAGGAAATTGCTTATTTAACGCATGAAAGTGGAAAAGAGTTGGTGGTATATATTTCCATGGGCTTTGGGAATCCCTATGGGGATGAATTTAATGTTGGCATTATCAATCAATGGGTAGAAAAAATAGCTGCGCTTGGTGTTAAAGTATTTTCACTCTCCGATACCATAGGTATAGCTAATCCAGAACTCATAGCTGAAGTATTCACTGGGACTGTTGGTGTTTATAAAGATCTAGAATTTGGTGCTCACCTGCACTCAGCACCGCATAACTGGCTCCCTAAAGTCAAAGCGGCCTATAAAGGCGGCTGCAGAAGATTCGATGTAGCGATAGGTGGTCTTGGAGGTTGCCCATTAGCTAAAGATGAACTAGTCGGAAATCTGGCCACAGAGTATTTTGTCAATTTTTTCCGCAAACAATTCAAGCCAGAATTTGATGTCGAAGCCTTTTCCAGATCATTGAGAATGGCGAGGGAGGTGTTTCATTTGCCGTAATCATTCTAGTAAGAACGCACCTGTAGGAACGCGCCTCGAGGCGCGTTCTTACAGAAGAATAAAATAAAAAAACCATGAAATGAAACAAAACAAATTAACCTTTGAAAATTATTCCAAACACCTTAATAGATTAATACCAACTCAATACCATAGCCTTTTAGACTATGATAGAGTTAAAACCTCCTATGAAGAAGAGTTTAAGCTTCTTGATAAATATCTTACCGATGAGGAATTTGCCGCTCGATTTAATAAAAACATCTTTGTAGAAGGCACAACACCGGAGGATTACCTAGCGAAATATCTAGAATTTAATGGAATCGAATTTGTCACTACGATTCGTTTTTTCAATAGAAATCCAGAAAAACCATATGTCTTTATTGAATATTACTCTTGTGATACAAAGTATTTCTTTGAAAACTGGATTGAAATTCGTAGGATTATTTTCACAGAATATGATATTTTCCATCTAAATAAAATTCGACTTAGTTTAAGGTCTGAGGATAAAATCTATTTTGAAAATTTCAAACCTGCATTAGACCAAGGAATGTATGCAGCACCAATAGCTAATTTGATTAAATCAGAAATTCACACACAAGAGAATCTACGAATTGAGAAGATAGAACAAATGACTAAAGAAGATTATGCTATATATTCAGAAGAGTATAATAAATTTAGGGATGCAAACCCAGAATTGACTTCTATTGGCTCTGAGCCATTGGAGACCATAAATCAACATTGTCAAAAGGACTATGGATTCAAATTATATGTAAATGATGAATGGGCTGGGTTCGCGCTCTATGCAAGTGTTCATGAATACTACCTCTATGGATACCTTGTATGGGATAAAATCATTTTTGAGAAGTTTAGAGGTCAAAACTTAAGCGCTTATTTACAAAATCAAGGTTTTAAAGAATATGTCAAGGACACAACTGGATTCATTTACGGCACTATAGAAGCAGATAATCACGGAAGTATCAAGACAGCCGAAAAATCAGGAAGAGAATGTTTTTTTGGGTCATATTTTTTTAATTAATCATTCAAAAAAACTCTTGTGATATGAAAATAGATAAAGTTCTCATTGATGATTTTGCGGAAATTTCAGAAATGTTTGCTGATTTACAAAATGAACATGCGAAGAATGAACCGGATATTTTTAAAAAAAATAATCCCGAATCAGATACCAGAGAACGATTTACATCTGATATAGAAAATGAAAATATTATCTTTCTTAAAGCTATGATTGATGATAAAATTGTGGGATATATTTCAACTCGAATAGTACAACAGCAAAATCATTTTTTCTACAACGATTTTAACTTAGGACGCATAGAACAAATCTATACTCTAACTAGCTTTCGAGGACAAGGTATAGCAAAAAAACTCATATTGGAAACGGAACTTTTGCTAAAGAAGAACGGTATTTTTGAAATGGAGTTATTTGTATGGTCATTTAATAAATCTGCTGTAGATTTGTATACTAGCTTAGATTTTACGACTAAAATGGCTCGATATTCTAAAAAATTATCAAACTAAGTTTACTGCAAATCATAAATAAAAAATAATCCAATGAAACCCACACTCGTCATAGGCGCATCTGAAAATCCAGAACGCTATTCATTCAAAGCCATCAATATGCTAATCGACCGTGACCATAAGGTTTTTGGCTATGGCATCAAATCTGGCAATGTGAGAGGGGTAGAATTTATGACCGAATTTGCTCCGGTAAAAGTGGACACCGTTACTATGTATGTTGGCGCGAAGAATCAAGATATGGATTTGAGGAATTATATACTTTCATTGAAACCTAATAGAGTCATTTTCAATCCTGGGACAGAAAATCCTCAGTGGGAAGCAGAACTCAATGATTATGGTATTCGAACGGAAGAGGCTTGCACACTGGTTTTATTGCAGACTGGGCAATATTAGTTTTTTGTATAAAAACCACATAGCTACATAGTTTTAAAAGGATTAATTCTTTCGCATTACTATGTTATAAGCTTTGCTTATCTAGTACATTTTTAAGATAAAAACAGGAAAATTGAAATTTTCTAAACAATAGTTACAAATAAATAGAAAACCTATGTATCTATGTGGTTAGTAATAATCTTTTTATTTAATAAGTTACAATGAATAATAAAACGTTTTGCTTGTTTTATTTTCTATCGAATAAATCATAGCATTTTTAGCTATATATTCTTCATAAGGCAGCACACCTTCATTTTTAGTTAGAATCTGAATAGGCTGAGCAGTAGAATAGGCCACCATAGTCACCGTATCACTAAAATGATAGTAAGGCGATAGCGATAAATCAAGATTAGAAAATTGCGCTATTCTTTCATTATGTTGCTTTTCAGAAAAACAAACCTTATAAAATTGACGGGCTAATATACGTTCAGATAAACTTTTTATAATTTCATCACTAGCCCCTTGCATATCCTTTAAAACAGTCCAAACATCGCTGTCATCCAGCTTGACAAATTCTGCTATAATTTCTTGTGATAATTGACTGCGCTCCTCCTCTGCTAATTGAAAAAAATAATTTAAACGTGGATTGGAGCTCGTGATGTTTTCGCCTTTTTGGATGAGTTCGTAAATGCGTTCAAAAAACTTAATTAACATAAACTCAGCACTCATAACCGTTTTATGCAAATAGACCTGCCAGTACATAAGATTTCTCGATAATAAAAAATGCTGAACACTCATAATCCCTTTTTCATGAACGACGATTTCATTGTCAACCACATCTATCATAGCCAAAATTCGGTCCACAGCAATATTTCCTTCTACCACACCGCTATAGAAACTATCGCGCTTGAGGTAATCCAGTCTATCGACATCCAGCTGACTAGCGATGAGTTGATAGAAAAATTTTCTTGGATATTTATTTGTAAAAATCTCAATAGCGAGTTCTAGGTCTCCATTAAATTCATTATTCATAGCGTGCATAAGCGCTATAGAGATTTGTTCATGGGATATTTTTTTGAAAAAACTCTTCTCCAACGCATGTGAGAAAGGTCCATGACCTATATCATGCAAAAGTATAGCTAGGCATGCAGCTTCCTCTTCTTTATCTGAAATGG
Source organism: uncultured Chitinophagaceae bacterium (assembly GCA_964465185.1). GTDB lineage: Bacteria > Bacteroidota > Bacteroidia > Chitinophagales > JADJOU01 > CHPMRC01. The sequence goes on along the minus strand of CAYXKX010000005.1, from coordinate 30,937 downwards.
TCACTCCTTTTACTCTCAGCTGCTCTATAGCTACCTGCATGAGGTGAAATGCGCCCAATGCATGATGAAATCTACTATGCACAGCTCCTGGATAGACCATATGAGTCAGTCCTAATTGGGCAATATTGCGCAAGCGCTGAAAATAAACGTGATTAATACAACGCAGTACCGAATCAAATTTGACTCGAATAAAACCGTGAACGGGGTCGTTGATTATCTTGTTACTCAATTTCATAACTAATAACTAATAACTAAAATTGAGGCTATCAAGACTTAAAACTTTTAACTCAAAACTTAAAACTCCATTATCCAGGTAAGCGATTCATATACTTTTCCATATCCTTGATTTGACTGACAATCTCGGCTTGTTTAGGTTTAGCGTCTTTGGCTTTTTTGAAATGAGCTTTAGCGGTTTTATTATCTTTTCGCTGGATAAAAATAGAACAAAGCATTAGTTGGGCACTCGCCATGCTGTCCGCGTCTGGCATACCCTTGGAAACAGCTTCTCGCAATTTAGGCAATGCCGTTTTATAATCTCCCTTCTGAAAGGAAATAGCTCCGTGCTGGAATATAGCCATAGAATCCATATCCTTCATAGGCATACCCAATGCAGTTGATTTTTTTATAAACTCTTCTGCTTTGGTAAAATCTTTTTGAGACATAGCCATATTGCTCTGAATCATATAATACATGGAACGTACGGGCTTTATTAAGAGTTTGGGATACTTCACAGAATCTATCACTTTCATAGCTAGGTCAAAATCTCCCCCCTCGACAGATTTCTGCAATAATCGAATAGGGCCTAAAAGAAAATGTGCTAAAAATAAAACAACACCCACTGTGATTAATATCCAAGCAAAAGTAAAGCTATCCATTATTCCCCAGGTAATTCCTGATGCAATAAGACCTAAAGAAATCCAAACGCGATTAAAAACGTAAAACTGTAAGAATTTGAAATTCATTTCAATAAAAATAAGGGTGCGAAGTTAAAAACTAAATATCAAAGAAGAATAACTATTTCACCCCGTGCATCCACTTATTTATAAACTTAGAAATAACTAAAAGCGAAATACCTATGACAAGCGAAGCCAACGCAATTTTTTTGCATCCATTCATATAAATTGGCAAGGATTCAATAGCGGTAAATGCTTGGCCTTGCGCATTGACCTTTGGTATTGCCATTTGAGCGCCAATCCAGCCAGCCAATTTATGTCCAAGTGCAGAGGCAAGAAACCAAATGCCCATCATAAAGCCGACCATATTCATAGGGCTAAGCTTGGTAATCATGGATAAACCTATTGGGGAAATAAAAAGTTCTCCTAAAGTGATGAAGAAGTAAGCCATTAAAAAGTAATATAAAGGCATCATACCAGTACTGTTGCTCATCCCAGTAACACCTCCCATAAAGAATACATAATAACCTAAAGACACGAGGACAAAGGCTAATCCAAATTTGATTGGAATATTCATGAACTTAAAATTTCTATCGGCATAGGTCCAAAACATACCCAATAGTGGCGTTAAAAATATGATATAAAATGGATTCACCGAATTATTCATCATGGCAGAAGATAAGGTAGTATCGCCCCATTTAAAATCAACATTTCGCTCAGCCATCAGATTTAATGAACCCCCAGCTTGCTCATAAAATCCCCAAAAGAAAAAGGAGGATGTTATCAAGACGACGGCTGACCACATTTTTTGTTTGGACTCATTATCAAAATTTTGACTTAAATAAAGTAGATAGAAAAAAGAAACGATGCCTAATGGAAATAGTATCCATGTAGTGATAGAAGGAACTTTGACCAAAAACATACACAAAGGAACTAACAAAAATGCTCCAACATAATACCAGCGCTCTATACTAAGTCCTTTGGTCACCTTGGCTATTAACTCTGGTTCTGGAGAATCCCCCTTATTTTCCAACGTGTGCTTAAAGTAAGTGAACACAGCAAGCCCAAGGATCATAAAAATACCCGCCAAACCAAATCCATAGTGCCAATTCACTTTTTGACCAAGATATCCGCAGATCATACTTCCCAAAAAAGCACCAATATTTACACCCATGTAGAAAATTGAATAACCTGTATCTTTTCTAGGATCATTTTCTGCGTAGAATCTACCTAGTAAGGAAGAAATGTTTGGTTTAAAAAACCCATTTCCTGATATAAGGAAACCCAGTCCTAAAAAGAAAGTGAAATCTTGTGGTAAGGCTAAAACTAAATGACCAATCGCCATTAAAATACCCCCTAAAATGATACTTTTGCGATAGCCCAGATATCGATCTGCTAACCATCCACCTAAAAGAGGGGTTGTATACACTAAAGCATTATAAGCTGCATATTGAAAATTGGCCGTTTCATCTGCCATTTTCAAAACATTGGTCATGTACAGTATAAGCAAGGCTCGCATCCCATAAAAAGAAAAACGTTCCCACATTTCTGTGAAAAACAACATCCAAAGTTGTTTAGGTTGTGCTTTACCATTGATGATAAAAGCAATCCCAATCATGACGACACTAAATATCGCACCAAATACTATAATGATTAAATCTTCTGACATTTTATAAATTTTAAGACAGGCTAATATACAGACTTCACTCAAACTAGAGCAAAAAAAAGGCTACCCGAATGGATAGCCTTGATATAGAAGAATTTTATACTTATTAGAAAGTGATATATCTTGGTAAATCTTGAGCATTAGAACCTAACTGAGGCTTTGGATATTCATATCTAACTCTCACCATGATTCTAGCTCCTGCACCTCTTCCTTTTTGAGAATAATTGAAATTATGAATAAATTCAGACGAACCTTCAACAAATGCACCTGAAATCAAAGCTGGAGATGATTCTAAATACACAATGTCAATTACTGTTCCATTATCAGTAATCGTAACATTGGGACGAAGAATTGCTCTTGCATCATTATGGACTCTATGGAAAATTGCAATTTTTCTATTTGTTTCATCAATACTATATGTAAATGCAACTGGTTTTTCAGTTCTTGTAGTAAAATAATCCATAAACGAGTTGGTGAAGGTTAACTTCCAATCCGCATCAGGATTTTCCACTTTTGGAGTGAACTCATTCATATCACCGCAGCTTGCCAACGTTATTGAGAATAATAAAACAATTAAATAAGAGAAATTTTTCATTCGTTTGGTTAATTTTAATTGCAAATATATAGATTTTTTTAAAAAGTCTAAATTTATTTTTTCATAATGAGATTATTATGTAGTCCTAAATTTCAAAGGAAAAACCTTCATTCATACTTATTTACAGTAAACAGTTTACTGTAAACGAATAATTCAAAACTACCTCATAATGAGTTTAGGGAAATCTGCTAATGACTTCATTTTCAGCACTTCTCCGCCATTTCCACCTTCTTTCCCAATTTTTACGGTTATCATCCGCAATCTGTTGCCAAACTCTATATCTGAACTTGAATCGCCTACCATAAAAGACTTAGTGAAATCTATTTCTGGAAAATCAGTCTTAGCTTGCTCTGCCATGCCCGTCTCCGGTTTTCTGCATTTCGAGTTTACACTTGCCAAGTGCGGGCAGTAATAAACCCTGTCTATTTTACCTCCGATCCATTCTGCTTCATTTTGCATGTTCCAATGGATTTTTTCCAGATCATATTCTGTCATCAAACCCTTTCCGATTCCTTGCTGATTGGTCACCACAACTATTCGTCCAAAAATTTTTGATAAATCTCGAATGGCCTCTTTGCTGCCTTCTATCCATACAAATTCTGATTCGTTCTTCACATAGTCTTCCGGTCTATGTTCATTGATAACCCCATCTCTATCCAAGAAGAGCGTCCATGTCTTATCTATTTGAGGGATAAATTGCCTTGGAATAGTGGATTGAGCTATTGCATAATCCTCGGGAATGCCTATATCAATAAAGTAGCCGTTGCTATAGAATGGTTTTAGATTCAGAGAAGCTTTATTGGCTTCAAAAAAATCTTTCTCTAGGGAAAAACTGAATGGCAAGTCATAGGCATTGAAACACCCTTGAGGTAAATAATATATACCCCCGTTTATAAAGCCCGAATCTATCCATGATTTTTCTTGAAAATCTATAATTCGATCGCCTGAGATAGTGAGGGCTCCATATCTATCTGAATTTTCAATCTTTCGCACAGCTAGTGTAATATCCCCAGATTTAGATGCGGCTGTCATCGATGCAAGATCCACATCAAAGTAAGTATCGCCATTGAGAAGCAATATATCCTCGTTCCACTTTCTAGCTAACTCGTATATCAGGCCTCCTGTGCCCCGTGGTTCAGACTCAATTTCATAGCTAATAGCAATCCCATGATAAGAAGATTGAAAATAATTCATGATGACCTCTCGCTTATGACCCACCAATAAAACTACCTCAGAAAACCCTTTTTTCTTTAAATCTAAAATCATATAATGAAGAAAAGGTAAGCCTGCAATATCGGCCATCGGTTTTGGTTTGTCCTGCACAACAGAAGCTAATCGAGTGCCTTTGCCTCCAGCAAGAATGACTGCTTTGGATATCATAGAGGTTTTTCTATGAAGTGCTTTTCTATCATTTCACAAATGATATGCCCTATGAGCATTTGAGTTTCCTGAATGCGAGGGGTATCTGCACTAGGTATCTTTAGTAGCACATCACAATTGTCCATAAGGCAAGGCATAGAACCTGTCCAACCCACAGATGTTACTCCCAGTTCGCGAGCTACTTTAAATGCTTCAACTACGTTTTTTGAATTCCCAGAAGTGGACATTCCAATTAGAACATCCCCCTTTTTACCTTTAGCCTTTAATAATCTTGAGAAAACAAACTCATATCCATAATCATTGGCTACTGCAGTTATAAATGCATTATCTGCACTAAGCGATTCGGCATTTAATGGAGGTCTGTCTATATAATATCTTCCAGATAACTCAGCCGCCAAATGCATACTATCCACCGCGCTGCCTCCATTACCACAAAACATAATCTTACCTCCATGTCTCAAGGCATGAATGCCAAGTTCAGCAATTTCCTGTACTTTAGCTAATAGAATTAAGTCTTCCATTGCTGCTTGCTTGGTGGCAATACTTTCCTGAATTCGCTGTTTAATCAAGTCCATAGTTGTTTTATTAATTGAAGTTTTTTTGTAAATAGTAATTTATAGTCATTTCTCAGTCTCATTATAATACTAGACTAGTATATTCTATTTTATATTTTCTGTTAAACTCACTTTTTTCTCACTATCTCCTTTGACCTTGGTCAAAAATATTGTATCTGCATTCATTTTAGTAATAGTATAATAGACTTTGCCAAGAACGTATACCTGTCTAGTGTTTCCCCCTACATTGTCCGTAAATTTTCCTCCTGTATAGTTCAGAATAAGCTTGGATTTTGAAAAGTAATATCTCCCTTTTTTTGTATAAAAAATATCATTTCCGCATTTTGCATTTCGATTATCTGTAAAACTATAATTGCCTTTAAATTTTATACTGGCGCTATATGGTTCATCTGCATCCTTCTGTTTGATGAGCATGAGTTCATTTTCTGTCATAGTGAACTGCCAGATATAGCTGCCATTGAACCTATATCCTAATCTTTTGGTATTACTAACATTTAATAATACGCCTAAAATGAATAAAAAAAACAAATACTTCTTCATAAATTCTATTTTATTTTATAACATAATTTTCAATAATTCTTTCGCACGCTTGGTCTAATAGGTGATATACATTTTCAAATCCATCATTTCCTCCATAATAGGGATCTGGCACACTTATATTTTTATTTGGATGGGACTCATTGAGTATAAGTTTAATTTTACCTAATTCCTCTTCACGGGCCATTTTTCGTAAATCTTGAAAATTATAAGTGTCCATAGCAAAGATTAAATCAAACTCCTCAAAATCAATACTCCTCACCTTTCGTGCACGTTGATCCGTCAAATCTATACCATATTTATTTGCAATTTCTATGGAACGAATATCAGGTAAAGCCCCGATATGATAACCCCCAGTACCTGCGCTTTCAACAGTCGCATTTAGATTTTTCTGTTCTAACTTATGTTTGAGGATTCCCTCTGCCAGAGGAGAACGACATATATTTCCTAAACAGACCATCAAAATCTTCATTCTATCTTCTAATTTTTTTCTTAGAGTCCCTTTGATTTTCTTGAAAGGCTATATGTGGTGTTTTCTTACCTCTATTTTGCAGCATAGATATCTCATGTGGCTTGAGCATACGCCATTTACCTCGAGCTAAGTCTTTTTTTGTCAGCCCAGCATATACAATTCTATCTAGTTGTTTGACTTCGTATTCTAGCTTTTCAAAAATTCGTCGCACAATTCTATTCTTGCCACTATGAATTTTTATGCCCACTTTAAAGCGATTCATTGGATCCGGGAATGCCAATTCATCCACCTTCATCAACCCGTCTTCCAATTCTATTCCAGCATTGATTATCTCTTCGTCCTTGGCACTGAGCTTTTTGTCAAGAGTAGCTATATAGATTTTCTCTACATTGTATTTAGGATGAGTCAATTCTTGCGTGAGTTCTCCATCATTAGTAAGTAAAAGAAGTCCTGATGTATTTCTATCTAGTCGACCTACAGGATAGATTCTCAACTCCTTATATGCCGGATTCTTAAGGGCAGGCTTTACAAGATCCAGAACAGTTTTTCGTTCTTTTTCATCATCCGTAGTCGTGATGAAATCTTTAGGCTTATTGAGCAGAATATAAATTTTTTTCTCAGGTCGAATCAATTTACCATTGAGTTTTACCTTGTCACCTTCTTCCATAGGTCTAGCTATGTTTTCTACAGGTTTATCATTGACGGTTACAAGCCCATCCTTGATGAGTTTATCTGCTTCTCTTCGGCTACAGATACCAGAATGAGCTATATATTGATTTAATCGCATATTGCAAATGTAAGTAGCATAGCGCCAAACATAAGGAAGAATTTGCAATCCATTGAACATGGCTTTGTGAATAAATCATGTCCACAATCTATTATAGGATTAAATTTTTTCTATAAATTATATATGTAATTCATGGTATAGCTGTCAGCCTTGTCTTCATGCAGAATTTCCAATTGAACTTTTTTCCATCTGGGTGAAAATGGCAGAATAAAAATATTAATGTACATTTGTCCATATTATACAAAAGGAATGTTTACAGGCATAATCAAGGATTTAGGTAAAATTGAAAAAATAGAATCCCTAAAAGATAACTTGCAGGTTTGGATTTTGTCCTCACAAATTAATGAGATTAACATAGACCAGAGTGTGGCACATAATGGGATATGCCTAACTGTAGATGCTATTCAAGACGGATTTTACCGTGTGACTGCAATCCGCGAGACCATAAAAAAAACAACAATAGGAAACTGGAAGGTAGGTGATCAGGTCAATCTGGAGTTGTGTTTGAGACTGGGAGATCGTTTGGATGGCCATATCGTGCAAGGGCATATAGACACGACAGGTGTATGTGAGTCCATTGAAGAAACAAATGGAAGCTTTGAGGTTTGTTTTATCTATCCTCCTGAATTTTTGCCCTTGGTCATCGAGAAAGGTTCTATAGCTATTGATGGAATAAGCCTCACCTGTTATAGTTTGCACGAAAACAAACTGATGGTTTCAATCATACCTTATACTTGGCAGCATACCAATGCTCATTTATGGCAAATAGGCTCAAAAGTCAATATCGAGTTTGACCTTCTAGGTAAGTACCTGCAAAGAAAAATGTCTATTTCCTAAAGGGATTGATCAGGTATTCCCAATAGTTCTTCTCCCTTTGATTTCTTGACGTCACTGTAACTATAGGATTTTCTATGTAAATAAGTAATTGTTTAAACATCCGAAGACCTTGACTAGAAGAAGAACTAATCTGAATGTCGGTATGTAGGAGAGACGTGATGAAAACGATTTTTTCGCGCGCTCTTGACATGAGTACGTTTAATCTATTCTCTCCCTTATGGGTTAGAATGGGTCCAAAAAACTGATATATTTTACCCTGTTCATTCTTTCCATAACCGGTGCTAATTAGAATTATATCTCGCTCGTCACCTTGCACCTGTTCAATGCTCTTGATAAAAAAGGGCTCTGAACTTCGATCCAAATTATTCAAGGACTCCTGGAGACTTTTATTCACCATCAATTCAGCTTCGAGCTTGGAAAGAATGGCCTCTTTTTGTTGGATAGAAAAAGTTATAATCCCTATAGACTTTGAATTTTTTTCTCCCATCAGTTGTGTTTTCAGTTCCTTGATTATTTGATCAGCCTCTACAAAATTTTTTCGATTATGATAACATCCATCAGGGAGATATACTCTTTTGATGGCCTGAGCAGATGAATCGTTTGTTGTCACTAACTTATTGTCATAGAAATTAAGATTTGAATACTGTATCAATTCGCGATGTTTCGCTCTATATTGATAATTTAGCTGAATAGCAGGTAACTTTTCTTCTGCTAGTTCAAATATACTTTCATGTGGTTCCTCAATATTGAAATTTTGATACTTAAAAAATCTGCTAGGTGTAAGCTGTTGGCTGTCTCCAACAACAATTACCTTTTTGGTTCTCAGTAAAGCGGGAATACTATCTAATAATTCAATTTGACTCGCCTCATCCAATATGATCACATCATAAAGTTCGGAGGTCAAAGGAATGTACTGAGAAAATTTATCAAGACTTCCTATGGTAATGGGCTTTAACCAGAGTAAAAAGTTAAAATCTAATCTGGATAAAGCTTGAAAAAGAGAAGGTTTGGTTCGTTTTTTCGACCATTTTTTTTGTACAAATTGAATAGATGCCTTCCATATGTCTCGCATTTCTTTCCCTTCTTGCTTTCTTGATTTTAACAAGGAAGAGAGAAAATCCAATTTTAACGAATGATATAAATTCAATGCGGATTCTAACTGATAATTTGTGAAGTCAATATAATTTGAACGAACGAATTTAGCCATTTGAACAAGCTCTCTGGCTGTATAATTTTTTAGTACAGGAAATGCATCTAACGAAGGCCTATGGACATTTTTATACATATTCCATTCTTCAAAACTCTTAAAGTCTCGACTACAAAGCCTTTCCCAGCTAATTTTATCTAGAGACCAATCAGTCTCCATTTCCAATTCTAAAAATCGATTTATCCTCCAACCAGCTAAATGAGAATTTCTTCGAATCATCAACTTTATTTGCTGAATGAGCATTCTCCAATCTTCACTTTGAAAATTATTTTCATTTATCCAATGGTTGGCGATGAATGACCAGGATGGTATATTGGAATGTAGCTTATTTATTATATACTTCAACCCCTCTATCTCTCCTCTACCTATGGTTTCCTGTTTCGATTTGTTTTCTTCTACTATAAGTCTCCTATATTCCGATTCCCACTGTAGATAGGCTAAAGCTCCTGTAATTTGCTCTATTTTATCCCAAAGTTTGAGCTCTGTCCAGTGTTTATTTGCGTTAATAATTTCTTTAGCTACTTCCTTAGCTCGTGGATTATATAGTTTATTCCATAGTTTATCTTCCTTAAGATATTTTAGATAATATTCCAGTTTTTCCGCGTTGACTTTTGTTAGACTATTTTCAAGAGGCTTAAGTACAACGTGATTTTTTATTTTCTTTTCGATTTGCCCCAGAGCTAGAGGGATTTTCTTTCGTTTAAAAACTTTCTTCAGTGTTTTGGCATCATATTGGGATAAAAGGTGAAGTGGTTGCTCTAAAGAAACGATGAATTCAAAATCTAGTTGATGAGGCAGTTTTAATTTCCCGAGCAATTCCTTAACTATTGAAATTTCCTTGATTAAGTCTTCCGGAATCTCCTTCATTAGACTCAAATTAGGATAGTAGACGTTTAGAAGTCTGTGAGAGAGGCTATGTATCTCAAAATCGACTTTGCTTGGTTTTTTCTTTTCTTTCGTCTTTATATAGTTCTTAGCGATAAAATAATCTTCTATGGTGCGTATACAATGTTTGAAAAAGGAAATATTTAAATCTGTATCATTTTTAAATTTATACTCGGAAAGATAGCTCTCTAAAGTGGTTTCAATGCTATAATAAAAATCTATTAAACTTGAATCATATACTAAGTTAAGAATGAAACCATCTAGTCCCAATTTGTTCATTCTATTCAATAGCACATCCAGAGCTACTTTCTTTTGGGATAGAACAGCCACTCGCTTACCAGAAAGAACCTCCTGCATGACCAAATTCACGATAGTTTGACTTTTACCGGTACCAGGAGGTCCTGCAATATAGCAAGAAACTCTCTGGGCCAAGTCTATAGCTTCAGCCTGACTATAATCCATAGGTAAACCATGCGTGAGTGAGAGAAAATCTGGGATTGGCTTTAAACTTGGCATTCTGATTTTCTGGTTAAACAGATCCTGTAAAGCCTGACTTGTCATCTTTAGGGATTGTATTTGAACCAAATCTTTTTGTATATATGCCTTGTGATTTAAATCAAAGTAGAGCGCTTTTTGAAAAACTTTAATCTTTGAAGGTTCGAAGAGAAGTTGACTATCCACCCAATGACTTAGTTCCTGACTGGATAATTCCAACTGGTGGGAGGACAATACTGGATTGATAAAAAAGGTAGAATTTAATTGCTGCCAATGCAACTCCTTTTCTTTGGCTCGCCATTCAAGCTGCACATGAGTAAAAAAAAGGGGCGTCCATTCTCCTGCTTCAGTAAAAAAAAAATAATCGCTGGATAAAAAAATTAAGTCTCTGCCTGATTCCTGATAAATTTCACGAGCACTTCTAATGATTCGTTTGACTAGCTTAACATCTTTATCGTCTAGTTCTTTAAATGAAAAATGACTCGACGAAAGATCGAGCCATTTTTTATATCGCTGTTTGGTGTTGGAAGTATTTCTAGCTAGAAAATCCCAAATATCCACCAATGCTGTTTTGAACTGCTTAGAAGGTTACCGCTGCTGGGGTAATATTAATCGGTATGATTTTCTTTGTAAAATCATAATTGTCTAAAATATTTTTTACCGGCTTGAACTTCAACATCGCTTCTCTTACCAGTCCAAGTAATTTCGCATTCCCTTTTAATTTAGTATAATTTGCACTTACTCCATATACGACATCAGAAATTGATTTTTGTATAGAAGGATTACCATAATGTTGGGTTCTCAATTTTAAATCGTTTTTATCGTATTCTAGTGCACCGGTGTTCGGATTTATTTTAGACGCCACTTTAGGTAAATTTTTCTCTAACTCTCTCAAGACAAAAAGACTTTGCTGCATATCAGTCAACGCTTTTATATTCTTATCGATATCTTCAGCGATGTCCTCATTTCCATTAACCTTAAATATCTCCTTGGCCGCAATAACTTCCAACCCCATCATGTGATTGTATGCAGCGTATTGTTTTTCAAGTTTGGTATTTCCTAGCTTACTGTATAAGCTCGAGGCTAAAACATAATTGTTGTCTCTCTCAGCTTGCACGGCATATTCACTTATGCCATCCATATCATTTCTCTTTCTCAAAGTATCGGTAATAATTTCAACTACAGTGCTATACTCTTTGACTTTGTCTGCTTTTTTAAGCTCATTGGCAAATTTTTGATATCCTTCAATAACGCCTCCTGTCGCATAATACTCCATGGCTTTTACCAAATCTCCCTTGTTATAATATAAATCTCCAGCTTTTTTGAAGCCTTCTCTTTGATTAGTGATGATATAGGTGGCAGCAGCTTGTTCTACATTCTCTGGCTTCGCGGCATATAAATCAGCAATAAGGAAAATCCCTTCATTATATCCTGCTCTTTGATAATAATCGAGCGCTTGAGGATAGTAATCCATACCCATATCAAAAAACTCATTTCCTATCATTCGATTTGCCTCTGCAGGGGTATGCGCTTTTGATAATGCCTTAAATGCATTATCAAACGCTTTTTTCTGAAGTTTTGGATCGGTCTCCTTAAATGCTTCTTCTAAGTAGGCTTTCCCAACCTTTTCTTTCGTTTCTGATTTGTTTTCTTTTCCACCTTTGGCATAGTATCGATCCGCAGCTTTTAACTCTCCTTTATTATAGAATGCATCTCCAATAGCTAAATTTCCTTCTTTTTGCATTTTCATCTCGCGATAAAGTTCTAATGCTGTATTGAGCATTTCATTCTGCTTACCTTTATCTTTCTCTTTCATTGCCTGACCTATCAAAGCATTGGCTTTGGCCAACTTTTTTTGGTCTAATTTTGGCGCATTGGCCTGGCTGGTTTTTCCCTTTTGAGAATATGATGGCACAGCGGCACCAAAGAAAAACAGCACACACAAAATAATTCTTAACATATTGACATTTATTTAAGTGATATCTTTTGGACAAATATATGATTTTTCTACAAAATTTTATTTTAAAACTCCATTTTAGGATAAATATTATATACAAATGGTTTAAT
>CAYXKX010000005.1:0-18431 GCA_964465185.1 uncultured Chitinophagaceae bacterium | reverse complement strand
CCAAACAGAATGTCTTGTTCTTAAATGTAAACCATAATTTAATAAAACAATTGTACATTTGCTCAAAAAGTATAACATATGGGTTCTATTTTAAAGTCCTTCGTCTCTTTATTTGGACTATTTATTGTTGGTTTTATTGTCATAGGTCTCATACTACCCAATGAGAAATCCGTGTCAGTAACTAAAACTATTTCATCCGATCAGGAAAAGGTGTTTTCAATGGTAAATGATTTGAAGAAATGGGAGAAATGGAGTCCATGGATAGAATATGATCCTAAAATGTCCCTCAGTTATAGTGAAGTAAGTCAAGGTAAGGATGCTTGGTATAGCTGGAAAGGCAATAGTCGAGTAGGCTTTGGCAAATATACAATTACGAATTCTACGCCAAATGACAAAATAGAAACCTTACTCAATTACGAAGAGCAAGCTCCTGCAAAAGGTTATTTTCTTTTTCACCCAGTGGCTAATGGCACTCAAGTCACATGGTCAATCGATGTTGGTGATGATAAAACGGGTATAATCAATAATATTTTTAGAGGATATAAGTATTTAATTATGAAATTTTTCCTAGGTGCTGACTTTAAGAAAGGACTGGATAATTTAGAAAAAGCTTGTTGTTAAATTATAATATCCAAATACTAGGAGATGAAAGAGATGAATTTCTTTGAGCACATTGAAGAACTGCGTTGGCATATTGTGCGCTCAGTTGCCTTTCTCCTTGTCGTAACTATACTAATTTTTATCTTCAGTAAATTCATATTTGAAGATGTTATTTTTGGGCCATTGGATGTCAATTTTTGGTCTTACAAAGTTCTATGTAAAATAGCCAAAGATTTTTGTGTCACAGAAATTCCTGTTAAGCTCATTAATACCGAAATAGCTGGACAATTCTTTCTTCATATAAAAACAGCTTTTATGCTAGGTGTGATGGCTTCTGTGCCCTATTTTCTCTGGGAAGTATGGCTTTTCATACTGCCTGCATTACATAAGAGTGAGCGAAACTATGCTCAAGTATTATTAGGATTTGGGTTTCTACTTTTCCTCTTAGGTTCTGCTTTTGGGTATTTTATTATTTTCCCTATTACACTCATCTTTCTTACAGGTTATACTGTGAGCAACGATATAGTCAACATGCCAAATATTTCGAACTATTTTGAAAACCTCTCAGACACGGTGCTTTGGACAGGTATCATGTTTGAACTACCTATAATTGCATACTTTTTATCCAAAATGGGAGTTTTGACTACCGACTTTATGCATACCTATAGAAAGCATTTATATGTAGCGATTTTAGTTGCTGCAGCTGCTATTACTCCATCTCCTGATATGTTTAGCCAAATTATGGTTGCTATACCCCTTTTTATTTTATTTGAAATCAGCGTGTTGGTAGTGGCAAGAGCCCAAAAAAGTGAAAATGAAAAAGAAAACGTATCATTGTAAATTGTAAATAAATAATAGTCATGAATTTTAGTCAATCAGAAAATCAAAATTTAGTAAGGTCTACGATCGCGGAATTTGCTAAGAAAGAAATCCTTCCTAATGTTATGAAGTGGGACGAGTCACAAGAATTCCCGAGACATATTTTCGCTAAATTAGGTGAATTAGGATTCATGGGTATATTGGTGCCAGAAGAATATGGTGGTGCTGGTATGGGTTATGACGAATATATCGTCGCTATTGAGGAATTATCCAAAGTATGTGGTTCGATAGGACTTTCCTATGCAGCACATAATTCACTTTGTACTATGCACTTGTTTCAGTTTGGAAATGAGGAGCAGCGAAGAAAATATAGTCCAAAGCTCGCGAGCGTTGAGTTTATTGGCGCTTGGGGTTTAACTGAACCGAATACAGGCTCAGATGCGATGAGAATGCTTTGCACTGCTAAGCAAGATGGCGACAATTGGATCATCAATGGTACAAAAATTTTCATCACCCACGGACTCACAGGCGATGTCATGGTCGTGATAGCTAGAACTGGCGATTTATTGGATAGTCATGGTATGACTGCCTTTATCGTAGAGCGCGGAAATCCAGGGTTGAAAGCAGGCAAAAAAGAAGATAAACTCGGTATGCGTGCTTCGGAAACGGGTGAGGTTATATTTGACAACTGTGTGGTATCGAAAGATGCTGTATTAGGAAATGTGGGCGATGGATTTATTCAGGCAATGAAAATACTAGATGGCGGCAGAATATCTATTGCTTCCTTAGCATTAGGTATCGCTAAAGGAGCTTTCGAAGCTTCGATAAAATACAGTAAAGAAAGAGAGCAGTTCGGAAAACCTATTTCCCAAAATCAAGCCATTGCTTTTAAATTAGCCGATATGGCAACGCAAATAGAAGCCGCAGAATTACTCATTTATCAATGTGCAGATATGAAGGCTCGAGGCCTCAAAATCACTAAGGAATCAGCTATCGCTAAGTTATACGCTAGTGAAATAGGCTGTAAAGTAGCCAATGAAGCAGTTCAAATATTCGGAGGCTATGGCTATATCAAAGAATTTCCAGTGGAAAAATACTACCGTGATATCAAGCTTTGTACCATCGGAGAAGGAACCTCTGAGATTCAGAAATTGGTTATAGCAAGAGAGTTACTTAAATAATGTGAAAATTAGTCAATTTGAAAATTTAATAATTGACTTTTAGCTAGATATGAAGCTATATGTTATATGAAAGATTCTGACAAAAAACCGTTCACTTAAAAACTTAAAACTAATAACTAAAAACTTCATATATTTGCAGGCTCATAAAAAAAGGAGGTAATTATATATGTTAATCATCGATTCAAGAGAAGCAGACTCAATAGACAAGTTGCTTAAAAAGTACAAGAAAAAGTTCGACCAAACAGGAACTGTTAAAAAATTACGAGCTAGACAACATTTTACAAAAAAATCAGTTGCTTCTAGAAACCAGCGACTCAAAGCTGCTTATACCCAAAACTATTTAAAGAGCTTAGAAGGATAATCTTATAAGTAATTTTTATATTTATAGAATCCCTTCACGAACGTGAGGGGATTTTTTTTTTTGCAAAACCAGCAGCTAAGCGAATCTTAATTCATAAACAATTTTATTTCGAATAGTATGTAGATTTGTTGCATGCTCCTCTGCACCCACACCTATTTTAGTCTTGGATATGGCACTCTGTCGCCGAGTCAACTAATTGAGGTTGCAAAACAACAAGGTTATGGGGCTATTGCTTTAACCGATATTAATAATACCTCCGCTACCATAGATTCTCTTCGATTGGCAGAGGAAATTGGTATTCAACTCAGCATAGGTATTGATTTTCGAAATGACATAGAACAGTGTTATGTGGGTATAGCTAAAAATAATATGGGCTATCGAGAACTCAACCAATACCTCTCCGAATACTCCCATAAAGGTCAGTCTTTCCCAAAACAAGCTCCCAATTTTGAGCATGTCAATATAATTTATCCTTTAAGTAAGTATAGCAGACATAAACTCAAAGACCATGAATTTATAGGCGTTTCGGCAAAAGAAGCATCATTGCTTCCTTTTTTATACAAAGATTTGGATTTAAGTAAATGTGTCATTTTACAGCCCATCAGTTTTATACAAAAACGGGACTTTAATGCCCATCGTTTATTAAGGGCTATAGACAAAAATATTTTATTAAGTCGTCTAGAACAGCATGAACAAGGCAACTTAGAAGAAATGATTTTACCGAAATCGAAACTGGAAGAAATTTTTCAAACCTATCCCATTATCGTAGAAAATACTAAGAATCTCTTAGCCCAATCTAAAGTAAAAATTGAAATGGGGAAAATGAGCTTTAAAAACAAACAATTCTATACTACTAGCTTCGATGAAGATAATCAAATGCTTCGTCGATTATGTGTAGAAGGTCTTCCCTATCGCTATCCTGTCGTAAATGATGAAATTATGCAGCGTATAGAGAAGGAATTGTCAGTCATTCAATCCATGAAATTTGCTTCCTATTTTCTTATCAACTGGGATATAGTAACCTATGCTCGGTCGAAAGATTACTTCTATGTTGGCAGAGGCAGTGGGGCGAATAGTATTGTCGCTTATTTACTTCGTATCACGGATGTAGATCCCATCGAACTCGATTTGTACTTCGAGCGTTTTATCAATCCCTATCGAAACAATCCCCCAGATTTTGATATCGACTTTTCATGGACAGATCGCGATGATATTACAGAATACATTTTCAATCGATTCGGGTACGAAAATACTGCCTTACTAGGTAGTTATAATACCTTTCAGAAAGACGCCGTCATACGTGAATTAGGAAAAGTGTTTGGTTTGCCAGCACACGAAATCGACAAACTGCAACGCGAAAAGGATATACAAAGTCTCGATTCCATGAGTCAGCTGGTACTCCAATATAGTCAGCTTATAGCAGGATTTCCTAGCCACCTCAGTATTCATGCCAGTGGCATCATTATATCTGAAGAACCCATTCATAGTTATACCGCCACCTTCATGCCTCCCAAAGGTTATCCGACCACTCATTTTAGTATGATAGAAGCTGAGGATATTGGGTTGGCAAAATTCGACATTCTCAGTCAGCGTGGTTTAGCTAAAATTAAAGAGACAGTGGAAATGTTAGCCACGAATCGCGCCATTGATATTGATATTCATCAAGTAGCTAAATTTAAAGAAGACCAGCGTGTCAAAGAATTATTGAAAGAAGGAAAATGCATCGGTTGCTTTTATATTGAGTCCCCGGCAATGCGAATGCTTCTCACAAAACTACAAGCAGATGATTATTTGAGACTCGTAGCGGCGAGTTCTATCATACGTCCTGGAGTGAGTAAAAGTGGTATGATGAATGAATATATTCAGCGCTATCGCGATCCAATAAAAAGAGAGAAAGCACAAAAAGCCATCCCACATCTCTATGAAATATTGGAAGAGACCTATGGCGTCATGGTCTATCAAGAGGATGTCATCAAAGTGGCGCATTACTTTGCTGGCTTGAGTTTAGCTGATGCTGATTATCTGCGCCGAGGTATGAGTTGGAAATTTAAACAGCGAAATGAATTTCACAAAGTCAAGGAAAATTTCTTTCAAAACTGCAATGAAAAAGGCTATTCTCAAAAAACTATACAAGATATTTGGTACCAGATAGAGAGTTTTGCTAACTATGCTTTTTCCAAGGCACACTCTGCCAGCTATGCAGTAGAGAGCTTTCAAGCCCTTTACCTCAAAGCCTATTATCCTCTGGAATATATGGTAGCCACACTCAATAATGGAGGAGGCTATTATCGAACAGAAATCTATGTGCATGAAGCTCGAATGCACGGCGGCATCATTAAAGCACCATGTATCAACCGAAGTCACGTCATGACGACAATAGATGGCAATGAAATTTATCTCGGTTTTCAAATGATACAAAATCTAGAAGCGAATACAGTTAGAGCTATATTGACAGAGCGAAGTCGGGGCTATTTTGAAAACTTGACGGACTTTATAGATCGAGTAAAAATTTCTCTGGAACAAATCGTACTTCTCATTCGGATTGGTGCTTTCAGTTTTAGTGGTATCAATAAAAAAGAATTGCTCTGGCAGGCTCATTTAGAAATCAATCCGAAACAAGAAATTCAACATCAGGAGTTATTCAAAAAAGAAATTATCGATTATAAATTCCCCAAACTCGAACACAGTTGGCTCGATGATGCGTTCGATGAAATAGAATTATTAGGCTTTCCACTCTGCTCGCCTTTTCGGTTGATAAAAAATATACCCGATGAAAATCTAGTCGCTAAAAATTTTAAAGAAAAACTAAATCAAGAGATTACCATCATAGGATATTTAGCTGCCATAAAAAGTACGCGAACAGCACAGGGAAATAAAATGTATTTCGGCACCTTTATAGACCGCGAAGGCGAATGGATTGATACCGTTCATTTCCCGCCCTCTGCGGCTGCCTTCCCCTTCAGAGGACAGGGCTGCTATAGCTTGCGTGGTAAGGTCGTCATGGAGTTTGACTTTATCTATATCGAAGTAAAAGAAATGAAACGATTGGAGACTATCAATCGGGAAAACTTTTAGATTTGAATTTAATATTATAAACTTGGTGAAACTTTGTGCTATAGCTTAGTACTACTTTGTGAAACTAATTTGCATTTTTTGGGAGCACGAAGTTCCACAGAGATGGGCACAATGTGTCACAAAGATTTTAAATTTCTGTAGTTATCAATTTTTCATCAAACCTCACTTTCTCTAGTTTTCCTTCCAGCCATTCCCTTTCATTCTCCTTTGTCAATATCATCGGCATTCTCTTCTTCGTATTGTGTATGATAGCCATCTGCTCATTCGCCTCGGTGGTGAGTATGGTAAATGTCAGCAGGAGTTCACCAGTCACTTTATCTGTCCAGACACTAAATAAACCACCTAAGGCAAAAGGTTCTCCATCGGACATAGTCATGAGAAATGGTTTTTTGACCTTCCCTTTGGGGTCTTGCCATTGGTATTCGTAGAAACCGTCGATTAAAACTAAACAGCGATTTTTTACATAAGATCGAAAACTCGGTTTTTCTTCTATCGTTTCTATACGAGCATTCAACGTACTTTTTCGAATCTCCATATCCTTTGCCCAGTGAGGAATCAACCCCCAGTGAAACAACTGAATACTATCCGTTTCTTTATTCGTAATCACAGGTACTAATGGAAAAGCAAATCCAGAAGATTTTTCTATCTGCTCCAGCTGAGGTGGATATTTGACTCGGGCGCGGAACCTACCTTCAAGGAGGCGTTCGTTGGCGGTTTGTTTGATGGTGTAGCACATAAATTGTGTTCAAAAACAAACTTAGTTATTTCTTCGGCAACTTGCTACTTTTAACTTGAAACTAAAAACTATTTCTCACCCCTTAAACGGATTTAAAAATTCTCGTTTTTTCATTCCTACGATGGCGGCGCGTTGGATAATGTTTTCACCGAAGCGGTCGCGGAGCTTGTCCATAGCACTGTAGAGCATGACTTTTTCCGTCATATCATCGAAGAGGTCGAACTGATACGAACCCTGCACCAAGTGGCTAAATCGAATACCAATCAATCGTATCAAGAGTCGCTTTTGAAATAATTTATGAAACAAAGCCTTGACCTTGTCTATGAGCACGTGATCCATCGCCGTGTAGGGAATCTTGCACTGCATAGTATAAGTATTAAAGTCCGAATAGCGAATTTTTATGGTGACGCAGGCGGTCAGTTTTTTCTTGGTTCGCAGTTGGTAAGCGAGGCTCTCCGTCATATTGATAAGTACCTGCTGGAGATAGTGCACGTCTATGGTGTCTTTATCAAAGGTCGTCTCGGTCGATATAGATTTATTTTCACTGTAGGGCACCAGCGGTGAATGGTCTATGCCATTCGCTTTTCGCCATATCGCAGCGCCATTTTCACCCAAAACTCGTTGCATCAGTTCCTGCGGCATTTCCTGAATCGTCTTGATTTTTTCTATACCCATATTGCGGAGCAGGCTATAGGTCTTCTCCCCTACCATGGGTATTTTGCGAATGGATAACGGCGCTAAAAAATCTTTTTCATTGCCCACAGCTATCTCCAGCTGACCATTGGGTTTGGCCTGCCCCGTGCCTATCTTGGCTACCGTCTTATTGCTCGACATAGCTAGGGATATGGGGAGAGCCGTTTCTTTCATAATGGTAGAGCGGAGTTCGGTCGCATATTTGAAGCAACCAAAAAAGCGATCCATTCCCGTGAGGTCTATATAAAATTCATCGATCGAAGTCTTCTCATAGAGCGGTACGCGCTCGCGGATGATATCCGTGATGATATTGGAATAATAACTGTACTGCTCGTGATCTCCACGCACTATCATGGCTTCTGGACAGAGCTGGCGAGCGAGCTTCATAGACATGCCCGAGTGAATGCCATAGCTGCGCGCTTCGTAGCTACAGGATGCCACCACGCCGCGGTCACTTGTGCCACCTACCAGCACAGGCTTCCCTATCAGCTGCGGCTGGTTTTTTCGCTCTACCGAGACGAAAAAGGTGTCTAAATCCATGTGTGCAATCGTGCGCTGCATATCTAAAACTCGCAAAAAATAAGTGGTGTAAAAAATCTAAGACTAAAGTAGTTCATTTTGATAACAGTGAGCAAATATAAAAATCCACATTGCCAAAAAATGGCGTTTATTTGATTGAAAAATAAGGGAATAAAACTTATCCACAATCTTAATAATTGCTCCAAGTACTTGAGCCCATCTAGCTATCTTTGCTCCACAAAAAAATTAATAAACCATTTTATATGAATGAAGTATATGTAGTAGCCTATGGACGTACGCCGATAGGTGCTTTTAGTGGTTCTTTGGCTGCTAAAACAGGTGTAGAATTAGGAGTAGATGTGATCAAAGGTGTATTGGAAAAGTCTGGTATCAAGGCAGAAGAAATCCAAGAAGCCATCTTAGGAAATGTACTTCAGGCAAATAATGGCCAAGCACCGGCTCGTCAGGCTGCTTTAGGAGCAGGATTTAGTTATCAGACAGCCTGTACTACAATCAATAAAGTGTGTGCTTCTGGTTTGAAGTCTATCGCTTTAGGTGCGCAATCTATTCAGTTGGGTCATCACGATGTAGTTCTTGTCGGTGGATTTGAATCTATGACAAACTCTCCTTATTATATTCCAAATGCTAGAGGTGGATACCGCTATGGAAATGGGGAAATCGTCGATGCGATCGTAAGAGACGGATTACAAGATCCTTTCAAAAAAGGAATGATGGGCAATATAGCAGAGCTTTGCGCTGCGAAATATGAAATCACAAGAGAGCAGCAGGATGCTTATGCGACAGAATCGTACAAGCGAGCCCAGGCAGCTTATGCTGAAAATGCTTTTGCTGATGAATTGATACCCGTAGCTATACCACAGAGAGGTGGCGACCCAAAGATGGTCACAGAGGACGATGAATATAAAAATGTAAAATGGGATAAAGTAGCGACAGTCAAACCTGCTTTTGATAAAAATGGAACGGTCACTGCTGTCAACGCTTCTAAAATTAATGACGGTGCAGCCGTGATGATCTTAATGAGCAAAGCGAAAATGGATAGTCTAGGTTTGAAACCTATAGCGAAAGTTGTAGGATATGCCGATAGCGAACAAGACCCGGATTGGTTTACCACAGCACCTTCGGTAGCTATTCCAGCGGCTATCAAAAGAGCAGGATTATCTGCGGATCAGATAGATTTTTATGAAATCAATGAAGCGTTCTCCGTAGTAGCTTTAGCTAATTTACAAGAACTAAAACTCGATGCCAGCAAGGTCAATGTATATGGAGGTGCAGTAGCCCTTGGACATCCTATTGGTGGTTCAGGTGCTAGAATAGCTTGTACACTGCTTTCTGTTTTGAAAAATAAAAATGGAAAATACGGAGTAGCAGGTATCTGCAATGGCGGCGGTGGTGCTACAGCTGTGGTGTTTGAGAAGATGTAATTAATGTGATGATTTGACGATATGATGATTGGATGATGGGCGAATTAAACTGTATTAACTAAACAAACTAATTAAATTGAGTAAAGGAATTTTAGTTTTAGAAAACGGCGATGTATTTGAAGGAGTATCAGTAGGCGCTCACACAACTCGTGTAGGCGAACTCTGTTTCAATACAGGGATGACAGGCTATCAGGAGCTTTTTACAGATCCTAGTTATTACGGACAAATGCTCGTCATGACGTCGAATCATATTGGCAACTATGGTACATTGGCGGCCGATGAAGAAAATAAAAAGACTTCCATCTTCGGAATGATCTGCCGTGAGTTTGCAGATAAACCATCGAGATACAAATCTACTATGTCGCTGCACGATTATTTCACGGCACATAATGTACCTGCGATCAAGGATGTAGATACTAGAAAATTGGTTCAGATTATCCGTAAACAAGGAGCGATGAATGCGATTATTTCCTCCGAGACCGATAATGTAGAAGAACTCAAAAAACAATTAGCCGCAGCACCAAAAATGCAGGGGCAAGAGCTCTCTAGCAAAGTTTGCACCTCGGAAACTTATGAACTTAGCAACCCACAAGGAAAATATAGAATAGCGGTTTATGATTACGGGATTAAGACTAATATCCTAAACAATTTCGTTCAGCGCGATTGTTTCCTCAAAGTCTTCCCTGCCAAGACGCCTCTCAGTGAAGTATTAGCATGGAATCCTCAAGGAATATTTCTATCCAATGGTCCAGGTGATCCTGCTTCTATGGACTATGCCGTGACTACTACCAAAGAGATACTTGAAAAAAATATACCTGTCTTCGGCATTTGTCTAGGTCAGCAAATATTGGCTCTCGCAGCAGGCGCTAAAACCTATAAACTACATTATGGACATAGAGGATTGAATCATCCTGTGAAAAACATAATCAACAATACGAGCGAAATCACTTCTCAAAACCATGGATTCGGAGTAGATGGAGATTCTTTAAAATCACTATCCAATGTGGAAGTGACCCATATCAATCTCAACGATGAAACTATCGAAGGCATTCGCATCAAAGATAAGAAGGCGTTTTCCGTTCAATACCATCCTGAGAGTTCACCAGGTCCGCACGATAGTGGGTATTTGTTTGATGAGTTTTTAGCACTGCTTTGACTTAACTAAAACTACTATGAAAATTGAAAAAACGGGAAAATTAACAGTACTGCACCTCAAGGAGAATACTTACAAAAAAAGAAAATTAGTTTTTCTCGCTTTATTTATCTTGTACTTTGCAATAACTGCCTTTTTCTTTTGGACAGTTGTACTGCCAAATCTAAGCTTTCAAAATATCATTGGTTCATTAATTCTACTAGTAATATCAGGAGCCTATTTTTATGTTTCTTATGCGTTTTTAAAACAAATAGTATCGTACGAAACTCTTGCTATTGGGGAAGGTACAATTATACTCGAAAAAAAAGATTTGCAAAATATTTCACATCAAATTTTTGAAATACCACGAATACAAAACCTTCGCTATAAATATCAAGCTGAACCTACATTAGAACATCCCCTCAAGGGGAAATCAATTGATTACTTTGGTTTTGGAGCCAATGATAAAATCATTCAGCACTCTCATCGCGATGATAGTATAATTTTTGACTATGAAGGCGAAACGGTTAGTTTCGGCAAACACCTCTACAGCTGGGATTTTGAGAAGATTTATGAACTGATATACCAAAAACAATATATAAATGAAAATGAATAAATACATACTTATCATTCGCGAAGATATTCGCACTTCACGACCAGACAATGAACTAAAGGACATTATCCAATTGCATATAAAATGGGCAAAAGATCTCGCTGCAAAAGGAATATTTATCAATGGATATGGGCTTAATGGGGAAGGTTGTTTATTAGAACTCATCGATGGTGAAATTGTCACAAAACCTATTCCATATCCAGAAATCGCTTTTGGAGGATTGTATGTCATTCAAGCAGAAAGTTTTGAAGCTGCTCTAGAGATAGGTAAACAATGTCCTACCTTCTCTATAGGCGATAAAATAGAAGTGAGGGAGTTGATTTAAGTCCAGCGATGAACTTATTTCAAACCTTTGTTGTTTTCCGTTTATAAATTGACAATTCTATGTTTTTAATTATTTTAGGGGTAGTTTTAATGGTATTATCCACTGTAGCTGAGATCAAATCGCCTGACGAAAAGCTAAAAGCCTTATTTCAAAAGGCAAAGTTTACAGGAATCGCCATCGTTATTATAGGACTTTTAATTTCTATTTTTGTCCAGATTGGCACTGGAAAAGTAGGAGTTAAAACCATGTTTGGCAAGGTATATCCAGAAACTTTAAGCAGTGGACTTCATATAGTAAATCCACTATATAATATCACGGAACTCGATATAAAAACACAAAATTATACCATGAGCGGCGTTCATGATGAAGGAGCCAAACAAGGGGACGATGCTATAAAAGTTCTTACAGCCGATGGACTTGAAGTAGTCATAGACTTGACAGTTTTGTATAGAGTGAACGCCTCCAGTGCTCCTAAACTACTGCAAAATATAGGTATTGAATATCGAGAGGTATTAGTTAGACCGATCACGCGGACGAAGATTCGCGATAATGCTGTATATTATGAAGCCATAGCCTTATACTCTAGCAAACGCGATGAGTTTCAAAATCGAATTTTTAAAACTATTGAGGCTGATTTTAAAAATAGGGGGTTGATTTTGGAACAACTACTCATCCGAAATATAGCCCTACCAGAGCGAGTAAAGAAAACAATTGAAGAAAAAATACAAGCCGAACAAGAAGCTCAGAAAATGCAATTTGTACTTCAAAAGGAAAGACAAGAAGCCGAGAGAAAAAGAGTTGAAGCTCAAGGTATATCAGATTATCAGAATATTATTAACCAATCGCTCACCGATAGGCAACTACAATATGAGCAAATTAAAGCATATAAGGAGTTAGCCAACTCTCAGAACACCAAGGTTATTATCATGGGAAAGGGCTCTACACCTGTGATTTTAGACAGTAAGTAAAAAAAACTTGCACCTCAAAAAAAAGTCGATATATTTGCACTCGCTTTTGAAAAAGGCAATTGCCTTTGTTCGTGAAGACGAATGATTTCAAAGGGTGCTTAGCTCAGCTGGTTCAGAGCATCTCGTTTACACCGAGGGGGTCGGGGGTTCGAATCCCTCAGCGCCCACCCAGAATGCCGACTTTTTAAGGTCGGCATTTTTTATATATGTATTACGTTTATATCCTTTATTCAGAAAATCACGACAAATATTATATTGGTCAAACCAATGATGTAAAAGCAAGACTTGAAAGGTACAATAATGGCTTAGAGAACTTTACATCCAAATATATTCCTTGGATTCTTGTTGGATTTATAACCAAAACGACAAGAGCAGAAGCGGTTGTTTTAGAGAAAAAATTAAAAAATTTATCTAGAGAACGACTCCTAATTTTTATTGCAAAATATTGCAATCAGTCTTGAATTCGAATGCTGACGTCCCGATAATTATCGGGAGTACAGCATGCCGACATTTATCGTCGGCATCCCTCAGCGCCCACCCAAATTGCTAAAAGTCATCTCATTTGAGGTGACTTTTTTTTGTTTAATGGGGTTCCCTGTCTGCTTGACGCAGTCAGGCAGGGAATTCCTCAGCGCCCACAAACAAAAAAGACTGCCATGGTGCAGTCTTTTTTTATTTTGACCTTTCGTCCAGACCTAACATAGGGATTCACAAAAAACACATCAAGTTCAATATAAAAAAACTTTAAGTAAATTTGTATTATGAATGAATTTCAAGATTTTGTCACTGTAAAAACATTTTGGTCTAGTTATCAAGCCAATATTGTAAAATCTTTTTTAGATAATGAAGGAATCACTTGTTTTTTAAAAGATGAACTCACGGTGAATGCAGACCCTTTAATCACAAACGCAATAGGAGGAGTAAAACTCCAAGTAGCAAGTTCTGAATATGAACTAGCATATTCTCTATTAGACGAATATGGTTACATAAATCCTAAAGATAAAATAGATAATACACTTCAGTCAAAATTGGAAGGGTTTTTAAGAAGAGTATTTAATCTTTAATGCCTGATTTCAATTTCTCAATAATCTCCTCCAATCCATTCAATTTGATTTGATAAATCAGTGTCATCATATCGCCCAGCTTTCCCTTTGGGAAGCCATCTTTATTGAGAAACCATTCGAGGTAGAAAATAGGTAAATCACAAACCTTTACATTCTTATACTTGCCAAAAGGCATAGGATAAGTCAATGATTCTAGTAAGACTTCTTTATTGAAATTCAATCAATCACTAGGTTGTCAAGTACCGCTAAACTAACGAATTCTTGAGATAAGGAAGACGCCTTATTTAGCAGAATTTCTTCTTTAGGATAGGTTTTCGCTAGTAAAGTATATGTCTTTACAGTAGCCTTTTCTTTGGTTAGTCCTTCTACTTTCATCAACGCATAGGTCAAAATTTCTATTCGCTGACCTTTGTCTTTCAGCTCTCCTAGTTCAGCGATCAACCAACTCAAAGCGAGGAATTGAGGTTTGCCAAGTTTGAGATGAGTAGCTAATTTTCTCGAAGCCTTGAATTGATTATAAGGAGAGTTTACAATATCTTCAGTATGGTATTTTTCCAAGGTTGTTTTATCCTTGGCATTTGGTACTAATTTCACGGCTCCTTGAAGTGCTTGTGGATAAATACTTAACCATCTTAGTTTCCGTCTCAACTCATGTACATCATGCTCCATATCTGCGAAATGAAATTCGTGATCACGCAAAAATTGTAGGATTTCTGTTGCCTCTTTTCTATATATACTAACGAAAAGTTCGACTTCTACATTTTCATCCTTCCAATCTGCTTCTTTCAGTTGTTTTCTGATTTTTTTTATTCGATCACCATTATACCATCCTTCTTTTTTTAGCAATTTATGACAGTTATCTGCACTTTGCTCCAATTTATCTTTGAAAAAGGTCTTAACCTCCGCAGAAATGCTTCTCGTGCGAGTAAAACTATAGGCATATGAATTATAAAAATCCAACCAACCAAAAGCGTCTTCTATTTCTTTAGATTTGTCTTTTATCTTAGTGAAAAGTTTTTTATTATGCGCCTGTGCATACAATCTGGCAAGGCCTTGCAGCATGAAGAAATGAGTTCTCAGATTGTTATCAAACAACCAAGACACCCTATTTTCCTGAGCTTTGGACTCCTTTAATAAAATTTCTATTATTTCCAATTGCGCTTCAAAGCGCATGATACCATTTGCCATAGTTAATCAATTTTAGCTAATCTAAAGCAATAGTATATTAAAAAAATTAATTTCAATGTTAAGTCTTTTCTTAGGCTCTTCAATGACAAAACCTCTGCACTTAATTGACTTTTCCACAAGTATGATTCTGTGTTAAAAACAAAGCTCATCATAGAGGCCAAATCTAAGTATTTTCGTTATTTATAGCAATTTTGAACATGAGTCAGGAAACCCCTTTAATGAAACAATTCAATCAAATCAAGGCGAAATATCCTGATGCGATTTTACTATTTCGAGTGGGCGATTTCTACGAAACCTTTGGTGAAGATGCGGTTAAGGCCGCTTCTTGTTTAGGTATCACCTTGACGAAAAGAGGAGTTGGACCTCACGGTGAAATACCACTCGCAGGTATCCCCTATCATGCATTGGACAACTATTTGCCAAAGCTAGTGAAAGCAGGTTATCGCGTGGCTATTTGTGAACAATTGGAAGACCCTAAAATGACTAAGACCATAGTCAAAAGAGGCGTGACGGAAATCATTACTCCAGGAATGGCTAGCCAAGATTCTATTCTCGATTCCAAGAAAAATAACTATCTCGCTTCACTATTTATTGGACATAAAAAAATTGGAATTGCCTTTATTGACATCAGCACAGGAGAATTTTATCTTGGGTCAGGGGAAGAATCCTATATCGATAAATTATTACATTCTTACCGACCTTCGGAAATTCTCATCCCTAAGCAGAATAAATCTATTTATCTCAAACGCATCAGTCAACAATTCTATACCTATGGAATGGAAGACTGGGTCTATGGAGACGACTATTCTAAAGAGACACTGCTTAAAAAATTTAAAACGAATTCATTAAAAGGATTTGGAATAGAGAACTACGATGAAGGTACCATAGCGGCATCCACTATTCTGCATTATTTACATAGCAATGAGCAGCATAAACTAGAACACATTCAAAAAATCACAGTACTAAAACCAGCCGAGGTCGTATGGTTAGACAATTTTTCAATACGAAATTTAGAATTGGTCCAGGGTCAGCATGCACAGGCAGTTTCTCTCTTTGATATACTGAATCAAACCCAGAGCAGCATGGGTTCACGTATGCTGCAGCGATGGATATTGCACCCACTAGTATCAATAGAAAAAATTGATAGACGATTGTCCCTTGTTGAATATTTAACGAAGAAGGATGGATTCCGTGATGAAATGAAAAATATCATTTATCAAATTGGTGATTTAGAGCGATTGATTTCCAAGGTGTCCATGCTCAAAGCGCAACCGAGAGATATGGTGCAAATAAAACGCTCTCTTATAAAAATAAAAGGTCTCATCGCTTTGATTCAAACGACAGATTCGATAGATTATAAGAAATACATCGACTTTCTTCAGCCATGTCATAGTTTAGTAGAAATCATAGAGCAAAAGCTCTTGGAAGAGCCCCCAGCGTTATTAACTAAAGGAATTGCATTCAAACGTGGCTTTCACAGCGAACTCGATGAATATTTATCTCTCGTCACCGACGGTAAACAATACCTTATCGATATACAGACACGTGAACAACAAGCTACGCAAATATCGAGTTTAAAAATTGGATTTAACAATGTATTTGGCTACTATCTAGAGGTAACAAATACGCATAAAGATAAAGTTCCAGAGAATTGGATTCGAAAGCAAACCTTGACCAATGCAGAGCGTTATATCACGCCCGAACTCAAAGAATACGAATCAAAAATACTGGGTGCAGAAGAAAAATTAAATCAAATACAAGAAGTCTTGTGGGCAGAATTGATGCAGGAAGCCCTAGAATACATAGAACCTATTCAGCGCAATGCGCAGACGATAGCTGAAATAGACTGTCTGCTTTCCTTTGCTCTAGTAGCTTTACAGAATGATTATAAAAAACCTTCAGTCAATGATTCGTTGATCATTGATATCAAAGAAGGAAGACATCCTGTAATAGAAAAACAACTTCCTGTAGGAGAATTCTATATTCCCAATGATATTTATCTCAACAATTCAGAACAACAACTCATCATGCTCACAGGACCCAACATGAGTGGAAAGTCTGCCCTGCTCCGACAGTCGGCATTGATTGTCCTCATGGCGCAGATGGGAAGTTTCGTTCCTGCTAAGTCTGCAGATATAGGCTATGTAGATAAATTATTCACTCGTGTAGGAGCCAATGACAACCTGAGTATGGGCGAATCGACCTTTATGGTAGAGATGAATGAAACGGCGAGCATTGTCAATAATTTTTCAGAGCGAAGTTTAATATTACTCGACGAAATAGGTCGAGGAACGAGCACCTATGACGGCATATCCATCGCCTGGAGTTTAGCTGAGTATCTTTATTTCTCCAAAGAAAAACCCAAGACTCTTTTCGCTACCCACTATCACGAGCTGAATGAATTGGCAGTAAAACACGAGCGCATCAAAAACTTTCACATCAAGACGAAAGAAGTCGATGGACATATTATCTTTCTTCGAAAATTGGTCGAAGGAGGAAGCGAACACAGCTTCGGTATCCACGTAGCCAAATTAGCTGGTATGCCACATGATATAGTAAAGCGTGCGGAAAACATCATGCATGAACTCGAACAGAAATCGTTCGCCGAAGAAAGCATGAAAAAGAAAATGAAACAAATAGCAGATAAATCGACTTATCAGTTGAGCATCTTCGACCAAACTGACCCACGATTGATTGTCCTGCGCGATGAATTAGAAAAAATGGATGTCAATGCCTTGACCCCAATGGAGGCTTTGATGAAATTGAATGAGTGGAAAAGTAGAATGTAATTTTAAATTATAAATTTTGAATTTTGAATATAATTTCACTAAAATATTTTCATCTGAAAAATTAAAACACTTGTATTCAGACGCTGGCTGGACGAGCTATACTAGGGATATGCCAAAACTCATGCGTGGAATAGAAAATTCTTTAGATGTTATATCTGCTTGGGATGGAGATATATTGATTGGCTTGATTAGAACTATTGGAGATGGAGAAACCATTATTTATATTCAAGACATATTAGTTCTTAAAGCATATAAACGCCAAGGAATAGGACGTCAACTAATGAATCAAATATTAGATAAATATCTAGATGTTCGACAAATCATATTGTTAACAGATAACACAAATGAACAGAAGGCTTTTTATGAAAGTATGGGAATGAAAGATTCTAGTCTATCAGATTTAAAAACATTTATGAAGATATGAAGTTTGATGCTTCTAAACTTAACCGTATTAACGTCATTGGTACTTCTGGCAGCGGGAAATCTACGTTTAGTAAGGAGTTAGCGAGCAAACTAAAATTACCTTATATAGAAATGGATTCTCTCTATTGGAAGGATGATTGGAAATTTGCGAGTGATGAAGAACTTATGGAAAATGTTCGCATGGCTACAGAAGGTGAGCGTTGGCTAATAGATGGCAATTACAATAGAACACAGCCTATCAAATGGAGAAATGTACAAACTATTATTTGGCTTGACTATCCATTTCCTCTTGTATTTTTTCGTGTTTTAAAAAGAAGTATAACCAGGTTGTTCGACAGAAAAACATTGTGGGGAACGAATAATCAAGAATCCTTTCAAAAGTCCTTTTTATCTAAAGATTCTATCATAGTGTGGATGTGGACGAGTTACCCTAATATGAAGAATAGATATTCCAAACTATTTGAAAAGAATACAAAAGACTGGCAACTCATACGATTGACTTC
>CAYXKX010000004.1:49322-112061 GCA_964465185.1 uncultured Chitinophagaceae bacterium | reverse complement strand
CCGATGTGATAGTAAATGGTTTAAAATTAGGACGAGGTGCAGGAGGCAAACTAGAAAATACTGCTCTAGGTAATAATGCATTATCATCGAACACTTCAGGAATAAATAACACGGCAGTTGGTAATTTAGCCTTGATGAATGTAACTTCAGGTAGTCATAATTCAGGATTTGGAACTGGTGCATTAAGAGTACTTACTTCGGGTAGTTATAACTCAGCTTTTGGCTTAGGAGCGCTTGATGTGATTGGTTCAGGAGAAAATAATGCTGCTTTCGGTTATGCATCTATGGTTACGAATAACAGTGGGAATAATAACTCAGCTTATGGAACTAATTCATTGCGATTTGGAACAACCGGAAGCAGCAATACAGCGTTAGGCTTTAGTTCTTTAGTTAATGCGAATGGGAACAACAATACTGCTATTGGTTTTGAGTCTGGAAATAATAACTCCAGTGGTAGCGGTAATGTATTTTTAGGTTACAGAGCTGGTTACAATGAAACAGGCTCTAATAAATTATATATAGCGAATAGCAGCTCAAATCCACCACTTATTTATGGAGATTTTTCAACTACTAAACTAGGAATAGGCACGACTTCCCCTACAACTAATTTTCATGTGGCAGGATCATCCAAAGTGACAGGTAATGACACAGTAGGAGGCATGCTTAATGTGACCGGAAATACTACCTTGACAAGCTTGACTGCGACTAATTTAGGTGCAGGTGCTTTGACAGATTCCATAGTAACCATTAATAGTGCTGGAGTTATGAGAAAGAGCAGTTTAAATATTGGCGGTATGGATAATTCCAAAGATACCTGGGCGACTATAGCAGGAGTGACCTCTTCTGCGACGGATGTTCTAGTTAATAGTCTCACCATAGGTAGAGGTAATGGAAACACGCCTTCTAATACAGCTCTTGGATGGGGGGCTTTACTTACCAACACGTCAGGAATTTTTAATACGGCGATTGGAGAATCCGCACTCAGAGTCAATACGACTGGATCTCAAAATACGGCAACAGGATTTAGAACACTATTTGCAAACACATCGGGTGCAAATAATACAGCGAATGGTTATGAAGCACTTTATTCTAATACGACAGGAGTAAATAATACCTCTACAGGGTATGGTTCTCTCTTCAACAACACGGGAGGAAGCGCTAACACAGCCAATGGAGTGAATTCTCTAGCATCTAATACGACAGGAAGCAATAACACGGCGAATGGAACGTCTTCTCTATTCTCCAATACGACGGGAAATTCGAATACAGCCAATGGACTTCATTCTCTCTATTCCAACACGTCAGGATCAGAAAACACAGCGAATGGAATGTCCTCTCTCTACTCCAACACGACAGGAGTTAACAATGTCTCTAGTGGATATCAATCACTATATAAGAACACGACGGGAGGTCAGAATAGTTCCGTAGGAACTTATTCTATGGCTGAGAATACAACGGGTAATGACAATACTGCTCTAGGTTATGCAGCGCTTACAAAAAACACAACAGGAATTGCAAATACAGCCGTTGGATATGATGCATTATTCTATACGACCACTGGTAATGAAAATACTGCTATTGGACAACGAGCCTTGCATTTTAATACCACAGGCTCAAAGAATACAGCAAATGGAGGTATCTCACTTATGAGTATAACCACGGGTAATAATAATACGGCACTTGGTTATAGCGCAGGAAATCTTAATGTTTCGGGTTCTGGCAATGTATTCTTGGGCTACCAAGCTGGATATAACGAGACAGGGTCCAATAAGCTTTATATCGCCAATGCGGTGGATTCGGCCCTCATCTTCGGAGATTTCTCTTTGCGTCAGGTCGGTATCGGTACGAAATCTCCCTCCGCAACTTTGCACGTAGCAGGTAGTTCTATAATAGATGGAACCGCTACCATATCAAACGTAGGTACAGGAGCGGCCTCTGACTCCATTGTGACCATCAATGCGTCAGGATTGATCAGGAAAAGAACCGTGAATAGTGTGCTAGGCAGCGCAGGCTTTTTCAAAAAATCCACGGCCGATACTAACCACATTATTTATAGCGATGCTACCAACTATGGCAAAAACTTTTTGGTCAATACCGATTCTATCAATTATGACGGCTCTGGTACGGATGCTAAGATGATGTTTATCGCGAGTAAATCTGCCTTTAGAGCGGGGTCTGTAAATGATAAAAGTTGGGATAAGGATAGTATCGGAGTATCCAGTTTTGCTTTTGGTCAGAATACGAAGGCAACGAATTGGTATTCTATAGCATTAGGATTCGGTACTTTGGCTTCAGGGGGCGTTTCTACGGCTATGGGAGAGGGGACAGTTGCATCTGGCACTCAGTCTACTGCAATAGGATTCTTTACAAAAGCAACCAATAGTCAATCGACGGCTATGGGAGTTCATACATCTGCTTCTGGGAGTCAATCGACGGCTATGGGAGTTCAAACATCTGCTTCTGGTGTTATAGCGACTGCTATGGGGGCTCAAACATCTGCAAGCGGGCAATATTCCACCGCAATGGGGTATGGTACTAGTGCAAATGGAAATGCTTCTTTAGCTACTGGTTATCTATCTTCAGCCTCTGGCAATGTTTCTACTGCCCTAGGACGTGGAACACTAGCTTCAAATAATTCATCTACTGCCATGGGAGAATCTACGCGAGCTACTGGCAACCAATCAACAGCAATGGGTATGGAATCATATGCCAATGGGGATTATTCTACTGCTATGGGGCGCTATGCAATTGCTAACGGACTAGGTGCCACTGCCATGGGTTATCAAACAAGTTCATCTGCAGATTATTCGACCTCCATGGGTTATAAAACTACTGCAAGCGGACAACATTCCACAGCTATGGGGCAGTATACTACTGCCAGTGGATATACTTCAACCGCTATGGGAAATTATACAACTGCTTCAGCTCAAAACTCTACCGCAATGGGATATGAAAGCAAGGCTCAAAGTTATGGGGAATTAGCGGTAGGAACATTTAATGACAACTTAGCTGCTGTCAATGCCACTGCCTTTGCAGGCGATACCAATCGTATTTTCACCGTGGGTAATGGCACAAGTAGTTCTGCACGCAAAACGGCCTTCGTGGTGCAGCAGAATGGCTACACGGGCATCAATACCCGCATAGCAGACACTACCTTGCATGTCAAGGGCGGCTTTAAATATGTGGATGGACAGCAGGGCGCTGGCAAAGTGCTCACCTCTGATGTCAATGGCGTCGCGAGATGGGCAGCAGGCAGCGCAGGCTTTTTCAAAAAATCCACGGCCGATACTAACCACATTATTTATAGCGATGCTACCAACTATGGCAAAAACTTTTTGGTCAATACCGATAGCGTCAACTATGATGGCGGGGGCTTTGACGGAAAAATGATGTTTGTATCAAGCAAGTCTGCATTTAGGGCTGGCAGTGTGAGTACGAAAAACTGGGATAAAGATAGTATGGGTATTTATAGTTTTGCCAGCGGGGATAATACAAAAGCAAAGGGAAATTGGTCTATTGCTATGGGAAATTCTAATACTGCTAGCGGTCTGTCGTCTATTGCAATGGGTTATGCTACGCTGGCAAATAGTCCTTATTCTATTGCAATGGGATATGCTAATACTGCTAGTGGGACCAATTCCACAGCCATGGGTCGCTTTTCTACTGCCAGTGGAGATTATTCTACAGCCATGGGAGATGGCACTGCGGCAGTAGGAGGTTCTTCTACTGCCATAGGATCTGCAACTACTGCCAGTGGGAATTATTCCACAGCCATGGGTCGATCTACCACTGCCAGTGGTGCTTATTCTACTGCCATGGGTCGATCTAACATTGCTAGTGGATCTTATTCCACTTCTATTGGAGAACTCTCTACTGCTAGTGGATCTTACTCCACTGCAATTGGAGAATCTAATACTGCCAGCGGAAATTTATCAACCGCAATGGGACGATTTACTGCTGCCAGTGGATATGCTTCAACCGCAATGGGCCAATCAACCAGAGCCAGTGGAACTTATTCAACCGCAATAGGAGAAAGCACCAAGGCGCAAAGTTATGGGGAATTAGCAGTTGGAACATTTAATGACACCATGACTGCGGTCAATGCCACTGCCTTTGCAGGCGATACCAATCGTATTTTCACCGTGGGTAATGGCACAAGTAGTTCTGCACGCAAAACGGCCTTCGTGGTACAGCAGAATGGCAATGTAGGTGTGAATACAGGTAAGCCGAGCTCTACCCTCCAGGTGGCAGGAAATATAGCAGATAGTATCCGTGCAATTACGAGTACCGCTTATACACTTCGTCATACGGAAAGTACCATATTGGTGAATTCGACGGCTGCTACTACTGTGACTCTCCCTGATCCAGCTAGCTGCTATGGGAGAAGAATTACGATTAAGAAAATTAATACGAGCTCTTATTCAGTCACTCATGTATGCACCGGTGGCAGTAGCACGAAGACGGTAGAGGGAGTCGATGGATCCACTGGGTATACTACTGTCAGTAGTGGTGCGAGATATGGAAATGTTTTCCAGAGCGATGGCACTGCCTGGTGGATTGTTAGTAATTTTACACCATAGACCTAAACGAAGATAGAAATGAGTATAAATAATATAATGCATAAAGTGGGCTTGACAGCCCTGCTAGTATGGCATAGTCTGCCCTCCATGCTAGCTCAAAATGCTGGGGTGCTCCACATCCAAGGGGGGGCTAACATATCATCAACCCATGGGGCCATCCTCACCCTCGATAATGCTAAGCTATCGAATCAAGGAGAACTGCGCCTCCCAGAAAGTAATCTGATTTTTAAGGGGAATCTGCCCACGGCATCGCAATCCATAGAGGGATCGCGATCTACCATGGCGGGGTATATGCAGGTCCACAAACTAGTCGATAATATTCAGCTGCGCAAATCTATTTCCGTGAGCAGAGTTCTGTCTCTGGTCTCTGGAGGTATAGAGCTCATAAGCGGAGATATAGATCTAGGAAGCACGGGTGAGCTGCAGTTTGAGACTACCATGAGTCGGATCTATGGAAGTGGAGGCGAGATCAAGACCACGCGTTTGTTGGGTGCAAATAGTAATCTCCATCCCGCTAATTTAGGAGTAGAAATGACCAGTGCGATCGCTATGGGCTCCACCCAGATCCTCCGCGGACACAAATCGTGGCAGGTGAATGGAGAGAATAGTGCGTTGCGCTATTACAAAATCAATCCTACGGTAAATAGCGGTTTAAATGCGAGTTTGGCGTTTAATTATTTCGATCAAGAGCTGAATGGCGTCGATGAAGGGAGTATGCAAATATGGTATAGTCCGAATCAAGGACTCACGTGGATACAGACCAAAGCTGCTCAACGCGATGTCACTAATAACTGGATCCAGGTGAATAAAGTGGATAAGATGGGTTGGTTCACCCTAGCTCCGCCTTGCTCGCCGGTAAAAACAGCGCTGACTATGTATGTGAGCCTAGATCAGACTTTTTTCTTTAAAGGACAACAGCGAAATACCGCCGGCGTATATATCGATAGTCAGTTATCGGTCATCGGATGTGATAGCATCATCACGCTCAATTTATTTATCAAGCCGATGTCTAGCCTTCCTGCCAAGGATACGATTGTAAGAGGGATAGATTATTTCAGTCTTAATGGCAAAATTTATACAACCAATCAAATCGTGCGCGATACCCTGCGCGGATTAGTGTCTGATAGTATTCGAGTCTATAATGTCATCATCAATAAACCACTCGTGCTCAAGTCTTCCATCGTGGAGTGTCAGAATTTCTATGACTGGAGAGGCAAGAAATACACACAGAATGGCACCTATAGAGATACCGTTTGGCAAAAATATACCGACACGGTGCATGAAATAACCCTTGTCCTCAAAGGTATGGACTTGAGCGTTACCTTTAAAGAGGGGGTATTTGTATCCAACTGCACGAGCTGCACATCGTTTCAGTGGTATGTATGCTTGCCTGATGGTCGAAGAAGTCCTATTCACAATGCTACTTCGCGCAGCTTAAAGACCAATACAGAAGGAGAATATGCTGTAGATGTAGAGGGTATCGAAGGCTGCAAAGGATCTTCAGGATGTGTCAATAAGCTTACGGCGCTATCTATAGTTTCTGCTCAGAATATAAAGATTCTGGTTTATCCGAATCCGTTTAAAAATAGACTTTATGTGACATTGGATAAACTATACAAAGAAATAGAAGTGTCGCTATTGGATATGAGCGGCAAGCGCGTATATGCGAAAAAAGTAGCGCGCGCTCGAGAGTTAGAGCTGGAACTCGAATCCTATGCCGCGGGCAATTACATGCTCGTATTTGAAAATAGTGATGAAGGTGTTCGAGGAAGTATTAAGATAACAAAGGAATAATAACGTATGTTTTTCTAAAAAAGAAATTAAGTATGAACAAAGTAATTTTAATAAGTATCTTATTTTTATCCATGCATCTGTCGGCGCAGAAGACGGATCGTTTCGGATTCCTTATGGAAAGTCAGATTATGCGGGTGACCAGTAGTTTAAATTTCAAACGACTGGGGCTAAATGGCACGCTGGGTCTTGATTATAGAGTTGCGAATAGATTATATGTGGGAGGCTACTTCACCAGAATGTTGGATATCTCCCAAAAGGAAAATCCCTATTATCTCATTCAAGGAAAAGTCGTAGATGTATCTAGTACAGTATTTATGAATTTTGGGACCTATGTGGGTTATAAACTCTATTCTGAAGATAAATTCTCCATCATCCCTGAACTTAGATTAGGCTATGGGAATTTTAGAGCTAAAACGGTGTACTATGTCATAAATAATGCTGAGAATAATGAGGTCAAAGTGAGTATGCTCACTGTGGCACCTCGACTATTGGCCTCTTATCAACTAGCTAAGCCGATCAGCGCAGGAATTTCTGCGGGGTATTTACTACCTATATACACGGAAGGTGCGCATCTTCGGGAGTATGATTTGCAGAATATCAATATCGGAGTATTTCTAAAGCTTCACCTTTAGTAGGGATAAATTTACCTCCTATCCTCCACTTCGCTATACTGGTAGAGATTGCCTTTATTCCAAACGGTCATCGTATTGGGTGTTAAATCCCAATAGACGACGCATTGGTTTTGCATATGCCATTCTCCTTGGACAACCCCTTTAGATATCTGCACTTTGACTCCTTTATAGACTCCCCATAAAACTCGATACATGTCTTCATATACGAGTAGGTCATCCCAGAGGTCGTATTTCGCGGGAGTATAATTTTCCAATTGCCAAGCTTTGCCATTCGTGAATAGATAAAAGTTTCCTGCATTATCTGTATAAGCCAGCATATTTCTTTTTTGTAACCTAGTTTTGGGAGCAGTGGAAAGAAGTGTATGTGTCTTGCCATTATGGTAGAGACTCCACTCATCTACATTATTTTGATAGGTTAGAAAATCATTGGAAACTTCGTAGCGGTCTATATGATAAGATTCAAGTTGAATTTTTTCTCCGCGGTCAAAGACCATAAAATTGTCAATGTTGTCGTGATAGCCTATTATATTTCTTCCTAACTTGTAGTTATTGGGAGTAATATTTTCTAGGTCGTAAATGGCATGGTGGTAAAAGACCTTAAATTTATAATCTCTTGTATGAAATGACACTATATTATCACTTACTTGAAACCGACTCGTATCCGAAAAATCCATCAAATCGTAGATGGTGTCATAGACATAAACCTTTAACCTATCATAGTTGTCAATATAAGCCAGCACACTATCGCCTAATTTAAAATCTCCTTTTGTAAAAGTTTCCACCTTCTTCGAGGTTTTTCCATTGAATACTCCAAGCTGCAATCCTTGAACATAGGCCATGAGATAGTTGGTTACTTTTAACTTATCGGGCGGGATTGGGAAAATCGTATATTTTTTATGGTCCACAACAAGTTTGAAGTTTCCATTTACATCGATGTAGGTGATATAGTTGAGACTTGGATAGAATTGCAGAATGGGCAAAATTTCTTGCTTAGAAATACTGCCATTCATGTAGGTGAAAAAGAATTTTCTGTCGTCGAATATACCCGCAGTACCTTGGCAGAAAAGGTTTAGATTCGAGACTAAGGACAAAACCAAAATTAGATTTCTAGTCATAATACAAATTTAGACTTGTTTTTTCACTTTAGGTTAAAAAAAAGAGGTTCTGCCTTTTCAAGCAGAACCTCCTCTTTCTAAAAACCTAAAACAAAAACTAAATTATTGCACTAACTTAATTTGATAGTATAACGTAACTATTTGCGTTTTAGTATGTATTATTTTATTCGCTTACGTATAAATCTGATTTGTCCTCTATGATGGATTTCTTCCTCAACAACGTGAAACCATTTGAAATAGTTATTCGCTTTTTTATTATCCCAAAAATCAGATTCTTCATATAGCCAAGTATCTTCTAGCTTCAAAAAATCTTCTAGGGTTTTCTTTCTCACCTCTGCTAGATGTTCTATATAAAATTCAAGTGGATTGCCTTTTATTTTCTCTCTTCCAAGATCGCCCAACTCCACTGCAGGTCTCCAACAATCAAGTTCAATTTCCGTTAACTCTCTTTTTTCTACTATAATTTTGTGAAACTCAAATTCAACCGACGCTATATGTAAGAGCAGCATACCAATAGAATTAGCCTTCTCATCGAGCAGAAAATCTAAATCAGAAACAGATAACCCCTTGACGGCGTCAAAGGTTGTAATCCGCGCATAATTCAATAATGAAACTAAATGACCTATTTGACTAGGATAGCCATCGATTTCTTTGATTTTAAATAAATGGTCTAGCTCTAAAAGCTCTGGAGAGTACATACTATTTTAGCTTTATTCTCCCTTGCCGATCTTGCTATTTTTTCTTCCATACAGGTAGTAAATAACCATACCAATAGCTAGCCAAATAGCTAGTCTTAACCAGTTAGTCCAATCCAAGCCTGCCATCATCAATCCGCAGGAAACTATTCCCATAATAGGTACGAATGGCATGAGCGGTGTTTTAAATCCACGTGGTAAATCGGGATTGGTTTTACGAAGTACAATGACCCCTATGCAGACTAATATAAATGCGAATAAGGTGCCGATACTGGTCATTTCCCCCACGATATCTATTGGCACTAAAGCTGCAATACCCCCAACGAATACTAAAAGAATTAAATTGGCTTTATATGGTGTTTTAAATTTAGGATGCACATCCGAGAAAAGTTTTGGTAATAAACCATCTTTTCCCATAGAGTAGAAAACTCTGGACTGACCCATGAGCATGACCAAAATGACCGAACTAAATCCAGCGAGAATAGCAACGGTGACAGCTTTGGCTAACCAACCAAAACCCGTCATATATTTTTGAATGGCAAAGGCTATAGATGCCTCTTTCCCATTCGTGCGGAAGTCATCTGTCGTAGCTACGCCAGTCAGCACATGGGAGAATAGAACATATAGAACAGTACAAATAAGTAATGAACCTAAAATACCAATAGGCATCGTCTTCTCAGGATTTTTGGCTTCCTGAGCTGCGGTAGATACCGCATCAAAACCGATAAAGGCAAAAAATACGACACCAGCTGCACTCACTATGCCCCAAAATCCTCCAAAATCACTCTTAGCTCCATGGGTATTGATATAAGTGGTTACTTCTGGAATATAAGGTGTATGATTCGCTGGATTCATAAAGCCCCATCCTATGCCAATGATTAAAATTACGATTGCTACTTTCGCTATGACAATTATACCATTGATAAATGCCGATTCTTCGGTTCCCTTTATTAAAACAAGAGAAAGTAAACTTACAATCAAGAAAGCAGGAATATTCATTATGCCATGATGAGTGACCATGTGCTGACTTATTGCTGGTGTTAAACCCGTAGCTATGTCTTTTGGTAAAATCAAAGAACCATTTCCTTGTAAATTCACTACCATCTCTTTGGTTAAGACATTTTCTAACTGACTAATATCCATACCAGGGATATACTTTAAAATATTGATGCTCTCCATGGGTGAATGGCACCACTCGTAAGGTATGGGATTCATACACATGACATGTACGAGAAAATTATTAAAATATTCACTCCATGCAATACCTACAGTGGCAGCGCCTACCGCATATTCTAAAACCAAATCCCAGCCAATAATCCAAGCTAATAATTCACCCATGGTAGCGTAAGTATATGTATAAGCACTACCAGCAATAGGAATAGAACTAGATAATTCTGCATAACAAAGACCTGCAAAGGCACAACCTATAGCTGCCAGAATAAAGGCTAAAGAAACGGAAGGTCCCGCGTGCTCAGCTGCAGCTCTGGCGGTATTGACAAATAAGCCTGCTCCAATTATGGCACCTATGCCGAGCATAACCAATGATGGTGCTGTCAAGGTTCTTTTAAGAGTGTCGTGACCTTCTGATTTGGCTTGTTCTATCAGTTCTCCGATAGGTTTGACTCTTGAAAATAATCGCTTCATTTAGTTGGCTTGTTTTAGGTTGGATAAATAATTATTCAAATCTTTTTTAATCTCTGGTGCTAGAATGTAAAGCCCCAAAATATTTGGGAAAGCCATGGCGAGAATCATCATGTCTGAAAACTCCATTACATTGGCTAGACTCGCACTACTTCCTACCACTACGAAAGACAAATATATAAGGTTGTAAGTCAATTTCATTTTTTTTGTTTCGCCAAACAAAAATGTCCAGGCTTTCAATCCATAATAGGACCATGAAATCATGGTAGAATATGCAAAAAATAGAATGGAAATGGTCAAAACGTATTTGAACCAAGGTAGCACTGAGGAAAAAGCAGCTGAGGTCAGTTGAGAACCCGTCAAAGAAGAATCCGCTGTATCAAAACCAGTGAAAATAATAATCAAGGCAGTCATAGTACAGATAACAACTGTATCAACGAATGGCTCCAATAAACTCACAATACCTTCAGTTAATGGCTCATCAGTTTTTACGGCTGAGTGTGCAATAGCAGCAGATCCAACTCCTGCTTCATTGGAAAAAGCTGCTCGCTGAAATCCTACAGCTATAGCTCCTGCCGCACCCCCAAAAATTGCTTTTATGTTAAACGCACCTGTTAGTATTTTAAGAATAGCTTCATCTAGTTGAAAAATATTTTTTCCTATGATAATGAGTCCGAAAATCAGGTAGATAGCGACCATGAGAGGAACTAATTTATCTGTGACATTGGCGATTTTTTTGATGCCACCTATAATGACTACCCCTACGAAAATGGCCAATAAAACACCGAAGGCAAAGCCATTATTAGCAAACTGAGGGAAGACATTTGCTATCTGCGCATAACATTGATTTGATTGAAACATATTACCACCTCCTATAGACCCGCCTACACACAAGATGGCAAATAAAATAGCTAAAATTTTTCCTAACTTGGCTTTATTGTGTTTAGCTAAACCAAGTGATAAATAATACATAGGCCCTCCAGAGACTTCACCTTTAGAATCTATATGACGATATTTTACACCGAGCGTGCATTCCACAAACTTAGAGGTCATCCCGAGAAGACCGGCCATAATCATCCAGAACGTAGCTCCTGCCCCACCCAAACTTATGGCTACTGCCACTCCGGAGATATTTCCTAAGCCAACTGTGCCAGAAAGAGCCGTTACCAAGGCTTGAAAATGAGAGACTTCACCTTTAGCGCCTTTTTTATCATATAGCCCCCTTGTGATATCTATAGCATGTTTGAATAATCGAATATTGATGAATCGAAAGTATACGGTAAAAAATATGGCGCCAATGATTAACCATAAAACTACAATTTTGATATCAAACCCAAAACTAGCGAATGGCTTGTAGAAAATCACGCAACTCAGCGCTTCTACTATTGGCTGTACTGCACGGTCTATATTTTCTTCTACACTATTTGATGCTGATGCAGCACAAGGAGCTAAGAGAAGCGATATTAAAATTTGATAGGGCCATTTCACGTAGTCGCTGGTTTAGTTTAAAATATTGATTAAAACAAATATAGTGTCCTAATTTAAAATTTAAATTTATTTTTTTTAAACCAAGGGTAATTGATTTATTTAATAAGTTTGCAATTATAAATTATTCAATATGACGATTCAGAAGCTGTTTATT
The DNA here is from genome assembly GCA_964465185.1 of uncultured Chitinophagaceae bacterium. Classification (GTDB taxonomy): domain Bacteria; phylum Bacteroidota; class Bacteroidia; order Chitinophagales; family JADJOU01; genus CHPMRC01. The sequence continues at coordinate 99,962 of CAYXKX010000004.1, read as the reverse complement.
ATAATTGCAATCCTATCCACAGTGATTTCATATTACAGAAAACATAAAAACACGAGTGATGGATTTCTCTTGAATTTCTGTCAATACTTCTTGGGTTTACTCTTTATTTTTTCAGGTTTTGTCAAGGCTATAGACCCACTAGGCACATCTTATAAAATGCATGATTATTTTGAGAGTTTCGCTCGGGATGGTATGCCAGCTTTATGGGAGCAGATGGGTCAGTTCAGTGTGCCTATTGCCATTATTATGATTGTAGCTGAAATTGTATTAGGCTTTGCGATTATCATTGGCTGTAGAATGCGTTTGGCAGCTATAGGGCTCTTATTCATCAATATATTTTTCTTATATCTGACGGGCTATTCCTTCCTCTCTGGTTATTGTTTGACGAAGCAAGCGATTCTAGTCCCTGCAGTCTTGCTTTCTATTTTATTTTTGGTGGCCTTTGTGCAGAATCATAAGAAAAGATGGCAAGGTTTGACTTTAATGACTTTATTGGTGCTCATGTATTTCCTCTATTGTAAAATGGGTAGTGCCTGTGCTACATGTGCATTTGAAAAAACGAAAATGAAGGTGACAGACTGCGGTTGCTTCGGCGATTTTATGAAATTGAAGCCATGGGAGACATTTTATAAGGACATTTTTTTAACCATAATGACGCTTTATGTAGTGGCCTTTTCACATAAATTGACCAATTGGTTAGAGGGTAAAAAAGCTTGTTTATTGACTTACGTTGTACTTGGTTTATCTATCTTTTTCTGCTTGTTTAGTACCTATTGGGGCGAGCCGGTGGTTGACTTCAGACACTATGCTGTAGGTAATGATATCAATGAAAAAATGAAAGAAATTAGACCTAGAAAGGCAGACTTCATATTTATCTACAAAAATAATGCATCGGGCGAACAGAAAGAGTTTGGCATGAATAATCTTCCGACGGATACAACTTGGTCGTTTGTCGATAGAAAAGAAACCGTCATAGACGAAGGCGAACCTGCCCCAATTAATAATTTGAGATTTGAAGATTTGGAGCACAATGATGTGACCTATAGCATACTCAATGAAGAGTCAGAATCATACTGGGTAGTCTGCTATGATGTCAATAAAACGGACATGAAAGCGTTCGATGAAAAAATTATTCCATTTGCAAAAGAAATGCGCAAGAAAGGAGTAAATGTATATTGTATGGTGGGCACGTCCACACCAGAATTTGATAAAAAAGCGGGAGAACATATGGATATGGTCAGAGCCGATGGCACGCCTTTGAAAACGATGATACGCTCTAATCCAGGAATTTTGAAAATAAAGAAGGGAGTGGTTGTAGAGAAATGGCATTATCGCTCATTTAATCAAAAATAATCCAAGTAAAATTTATCACTTACAACTAGCAACTAGATATTGGGTACTTATAGAGATTACACTGAGACAGAAGAAAAATTCAACTACGGTCTGCATTTTATAGGTTTGCTATTTTATTTAATAGCTTGTCCTTACTTGGTATATAAAGCAGCTATAAAACCGGAACATGTTAGTATTTCGGGATTGGTCATCTATTCCATTGGACTTATTGCGGTTTTTTCAACTTCGTCTCTTTATCATTATACTAAGGATAGAGAACTCAAAACCAAGTTTAGAACCCTAGATCATATGGCTATATATTTGCTAATAGGAGGCACATATACTCCTGTGGTCAATGCTTATATAGCCAATCCGCTAGGGACTATTTTTCTTATTATTCTATGGTCTATATTGATAGCAGGAATCGTGATGAAATTTTTCTTTATGGGAAGATTTAAAACCTTTTCGATCGTGCTTTATGTTTTTCTAGGCTGTATGGTCTTGTTTATCATTAAACCTATATTAGATAATATGCCTCATCATGTATTTACATATATTTTATTAGGTGGGATTACTTATCTAGGTGGGGTTATTTTTTATGTAAACAAAAAGCGCGAATACATGCATACGCTGTGGCATATTTTTGTGTTAGCGGCTAGTGTATTCCATTTTATAGCTGTTTTTAGGATTGCTGCTTGAATTATTTTCTCACAGAAAGCACGGAATACACAGAAACCTTTTTTCTTTGTGCCTTAAAAGTAAAACGTACTTTGATTACTTTGCGAGAAACTTGGCGTTCTTTGCGTTTAAAGATTCCTAGTGGCTCGAGCACAGATTTGTTTTGTTAGTCTCTTTAAATATTGTGGGAGAGAAATCTCTATTGCAATTTAAATTTTCTTACTTTCGTAATATGAATCGGCTGATGATGAATACAGAAAATTATAACCCAGAAAAGGAGGTCGTCTCCTTACTAGCAGGCAATGCTTCTCTGATTCAATGTGAAAATTTCTTAGTTCATCTCTTTCAATCTTGCAATATATTAAACTATAAACTCGCTTGGTTAGATGAGCGAAAGACAGAAACCGTATGGTTGGAAATGGATTACCAATACAGTTTTCAGTCTAAAAAATATGTCATCTCCTATGAAGAAAATGAGATCTTAGTTTTCTATTATCATTCGGAAACAGATATATCTGAAATATTGCCGATTATCAATGTAGTGATTAGGCATCTCTATTTAATGACATCTTATCGGACGAAAAACGACCGACGTTATATGCGTCAAGATTTAGAGTTGGCTGCAAAAATGCAACAGATGCTGGTGCCTAAAAATCTTTATTGCAATAAATTGTTTTGTGCTTCAGGGCTATATATTCCTAACTATAAAGTAGGAGGCGACTTTTACGATGTCATTCCCATCAATGATCACAAAATAGGATTTTGTATCGGAGATATCTCAGGCAAAGGCATTAATGCAGCTATTATCATGGCCCATTTTATTGGCTTTATTCGCTCTACCTTGATGCGTGATTTGAAATTAGAAGAAACTATAGCAATCATTAATGCAAAGATGTATGAATTGACCGAAGGCGAAAAATTTATCACCTTATTTCTCGGAGTTTATAACACCGAAGACAAACGTCTTGTCTATATCAATTCTGGTCACGTAGCTATTCCCATCTATGATGCGGAGTCCACTCAATGGCTAGAAACGGGAACCACTATTTTAGGTATGTTCAAGGAGCTGCCTTTTATTGAGCTAGGCAAAGTACATATAGAAGCCAAAAAACAACTCCTTCTCTATACCGATGGACTTCAAAATCTGAACATAGACCACGAACCATTTCTCTCCAATCATGAGCTGGACTATATTCTCCATCATGACTGCTTAGGCAAATCTGCCCATGAAATCACGGATTATTTTCGCGAGAAAGTTAAAGGCATCAATGTGGCAGAGGATTTGAAGGATGATATAAGTATCTTGGCTGTGGAGGTGGGGTAGTAATTTCTCAGAGACTTGTCCGCCGAAGGAGGAAGGCAGAGAATACACAGAAGAATTCATAAATATTAAGCCAACTTTTCAACACCTCCTATTTATTTATATTAAATTTGTAGTGAAGATAGTCTCCTAACTCAAAACCTCTAGTTACAATTCTATGATAAGACTTTTTGTCTTTTTTATATTTAGCATTTCGCTTCAACTTCTTAATGCACAGGTTATTTTAGAGCATCTGACAAAAAAAGACGGACTGCCGAGTAATTATACCTCAGGTATTATACAAGACAATGATGGTTATATCTGGATAGCGACCCCAAAAGGAGCCGTGCGCTATGATGGTAAAACAATGAAAACCTACACAGTAGATGATGGACTTACAACCAATGAAATCGTAGGTTTTTTTAAAGATGGCATAGGTCGTATATGGTTTAACTGTTTTGGGGGGAAAGCTTGTTATTATTATAAAGGGAAGATTATTAAGTTAAATGATTCAGTTTTAAATCAATTAATTAGAGAATCCTTCAGTTTCTTTAATTTAACGGATACAACATTTGTGTTGACAACTTTGCGCCAAACAAAGGATTGCGGTTTTTTTCATTATTATTTTGTCAATACAAATAAATTAGAAATTTTTAAAACGGACTCTGCTTTCTTATGTGGACATAAAAGTTTAGGTATTGATTTATTTAAAAGGACAAATAGCAGAATCGACATTCGTCAGATGGATATCTCAATTAACTCAATAAATTTTTTCGACAGAACATCTATCGGATTTACCTCGCTTCAGGATACTTTCTATGTTTTTGATCTGAAATCGGGGCAGATGAAGTATCGCTATCATTTAAATTCCTTTAATGGACTAATTATTATTTCAAACAAAAATGGACTTATTCTTTCAACTCCCAGCGAAGTATTTCTATATAAATTTAATCATAGAATTCAAATCAAATCAGCTATACGTGCAATATTTGAAGATAGTCAAAATAATTTGTGGATTAGTAGTGACAATGGTGTTTTTAAATTGTCAATTGCTTCTGTTATAGAGGACAACTTTTTAAGTATTAATTCTCCTATTTATAGTATTAAAAAAATTGATGAAATTATATATTTGGGTTCGAAAAATCTTGGTCATTTAAAACTAACAAATGACTCTAAACATTTTATTAGCGAAGAATCAAAAATTGAAGGGCGCGTGCTTGATTTCTTAGAAATAAATAATGTAATTTATAAAGCAACAGATAGAGGATTACTGACATTGAGTAACAGAAGTAGTGTGCCATTTTTTTATGAACGATCAAACTTTTCTTTCAAAAATATAAGTGTGAAAAATGACCATGAAAGTTATTTTTGTATTGGACCTGCTGGTGTTTTAAAGACTACATACAACAAAGAATGTATTAAATCGAAACTGTTATACAGTAAGCGGGCGATAAATGTTCACTATAGAAAAAATGGAGAACTAGTTGTTTCAACAATTGATGGTTTATTGATATGGAAAGATGACAATTTACCTTATCAAAAAGTAAAACTACCGTTTAAAAATATTGAAATTATAAATCATATTAACGAAGATAAATCGCAAAATTTAATTCTTTCATCTCCTATAGGTCTTATTATTAATTCAAATAGGAATTATTATATAATTGACAAATCGAAAGGGATTTTAGATAATCATATCAATAAAACCTTCACTAGTGCTGATGGTAAACGACTCTATGTCTGTACAAATAAGGGACTTAATATTGTGGATTATAGTATTAAAGATAAAAAACTTTTTTACAATATTAAATCATATAATACATCTGATGGATTACCTTCGGAAGAGGTCAATTGTGCATTAGAAGTAGGGGATAAGGTTTATGTTGGAACAATGGAAGGATTGTTTACACTATCCGTGAAGGATACAATAGAGTCATTCATAATACCGTTAAAACTAGAGAGCTTGTTAGTCAATGATTCCAGCTTAGAGTTAAAAAATAAGAAATGGAATCATAATCAAAACACATTTCAATTTTATTTTTCCGCTTTTTATTATCAGCGAAATAAAGAAATGCAATTTGCTTATCAATTATCCCCCATAGATCAAGTAGCTATTGTATTAGATGATCCGTCAATCATTTATCGAGGACTAGCACCAGGAGATTATAGGTTAAAAGTATATGCTTTTGATAAGCACTACCCAAAGTTGCGAAAAAGTAAAGTTTGGACATATAGCTTTACTATTTCCCCACCTTATTATAAAACATGGTGGTTTATTTCTCTAATAACGCTGTTAGCAGTATCAGGAGGATTTTTAGTCTATATCAGCTATATACGAAGAGAACAAAAGCAAAATCTGGAGGTACAAACTCTATTGAAACAGATGGCTCAGCATAGATTAGAAGCTTTAAAAGGTCAAATGAATCCTCATTTTATTTTCAATTCGCTCAATACGGTACAGCATTTTATCTCCACCCATAATGAACGAGAGGCTATGGACTTTATCGCCAAATTCAGTTCTCTGATAAGAAAAATGTTAGATTTGGCGAGAGTTGATAAATTAAGTTTAGAAAAAGAAATCCAGTTTCTAAAAGATTATGCAGAAATAGAGCAGATTCGCTATGCGCATAACTTCGATGTTGAATTCATAGTCGAAGTGGAAGATCAGGACGATATTGAGCTACCTTCTATGTTGGTTCAGCCATTATTGGAAAATGCCATAAAACATGGGGTATCTAATCTGAAAGAGCGAAGAGGTAAGATAGAAGTTGTTGTTATAACAGAAGTTGAGAATTGGTTGAATATAAAGATAAAGGACAATGGCAATGGAGTGGTCAAGCGAGATGAGAGCTCAAAAGTGCATACTTCAGCTGCCTTGGATATCATTCGAGAGCGTTTGACGGTTTATGAAGTAGATGGCAGAAAAGGAAAACTAGACATTCAGTTTTCTGAGAATGGAACAGTGTCTGAGTTGGTGGTGCCGATATAGATTATCGATTATGGAGCACAAAGTTACTCAAAGTTTAAGCACGAAGTATCACAATGAAAGGAATTATAATAAAGTTGGCAGAAAGTTTATACTTTGTGTAACTTAGTGCCATCCTTAGAGGAACCTAGTGCTCCAAAAAAAAATTGACTCATCGCGAATAAATTAACTTATATCTTTAACCCATGAATCCTCAAAAAATCAAAGCCATTATCGTCGATGATGAAGAGCGTGCGCTGCAGCTCAATGTCAACATGATATCGACCTACTGCCCTCAAGTAGAAATACTTGGAGTCTTTGATTCAGTTGATACAGCTTATGAAGGCATATTGCTTCACAAACCAGATTTAGTATTCTTGGATATAGATATGCCTCCTTATACAGGTTTTGATTTGCTGCGAAGATTACAACCAGTATTTTTCGAAGTCATATTTGTGACTGCCTTTAATCATTATGCAATTGATGCTATTCGCTTTTCAGCTTTAGATTATTTGATGAAACCTGTGAAAATAGATGAATTGCAAAATGCGGTGCTCAAAGCTTCAGAGCGCATAGCCAGTAAATTAAAAGGCGCAACAACCATTCAGCCTCTTGACCAAATGAAAGAAATCACAAAACTGGTGATTAACTCACAGAGAGGGAGTCAAATCATAGAAATCAAAGACATTCTATATTTTGAAGCAGACAATACCTATACATTGTTTCATACAGTTCATGGAAATATTCTAAGTTCTAAACCTTTGAGCGAATACGAAGACATGTTTCAAGACAAAAACTTTTTCCGTATTCATCGCTCCTATATGGTCAATCTCCATCAAGTGAAGTCTGTAGACAAACTAGAGGGGAGTCAGATTATTCTCAGTAATGGGGAAATCTTACCCTTAGCGTATAGAAGGCGACATGACTTTGCTGAGCGATTAAAGCAAGTAATATAGAAAAGTGTGACTGCGCTTACAAATTAATTCCTTACGCTTACAATTAATATAACTACGCTCAAAGTATGAGCGCGAAATTAGCTATGGCAATTCTGCATCTTTGCGTTATTATTTAACTATTAAAATTTACAATTATGAAAAAATTATTTTTAGTATTCGCATTAGGTGCGAATGCAAGTTTAACAGCACAGGGATGGGTAGGGAATTCCGGAAACAATTCAGTTTATCCCGTTAATTCTACACTAGGAACTACTCCTATTAATGTCGGAATTGGCACGAATGCGCCTAGCGCTCAGCTACATACTACATCTTCTGTTCGATTTCAAGGATTAATCAATTCAGATACTCCTAATAGAATTATTGTTCAAGATGTTAGCGGGAATTTATTTTGGCGAAATGCAGCATCGCTAGGAGGCGGCAATAATTGGAGTCTTATAGGTAACAATAATGCAGTGAATCCCGGAGTTGCAGCCAACCAAAATTTTTTAGGAACGACTACAAATCATAGATTGGTAATTGCAACTGGTGGAGTCAATGCCGGCAATCCAACTGGACCAATAGAAAGAATGACCATAATGCCAACATCTGGATTTGTTGGCGTTGGAACTCAACCCCAAAACCCATCTAGCTTGCTAACGGTAGGTAATGGAACTTCGGGGCTAGGCAATCAAGCAAATCAAGGCTATTTGTTTAAAAGTGTGGGCAGAACCGACTCTACTGTAGAACATCTAGGATTTTTTAATAATGATAGAAGAACCTCAAGATCTGAGTTAACTGTTTCTAACTCAGGTAATGCAAATGGTAGATGGGAAGACAACTTTATAGCTATGATGGTGCATGGGGATAATTTCACATATCTTGGTAGAAATGATTATTATCTAAATCAGAACAACTCTGGATATGCTTTAATCAACGCGCAAAGTAATGCGGGCAATAGATCTGCTTTAAGAAAGTTTTCAATTGGAACAAATACAGATAGTGTTCCACTATCTTTTTATACAAATAATATTGAGAGAATTTTTATTACATCAGAAGGGAACGTTGGATTGGGTACTCTAACACCTAGTCATAATCTCCATGTTGAAGGTCAAGTGAGAATTACAGACCTTCCAATGAGTAATATAGGAGATAATTTAGTAATGGCTGATCCTACAACAGGAGTATTAAGGAGCTTATCAGCGGGAGCTACAAATACATTTTTAAGAGGTGATGGCACTTGGGCAAATGTACCAGCGGGAGGTGGAAATACTAATAATACTTGTGGTGTTCTTAACATGGTGCCAAGATTAACAGGGGCTAATACTTATGGTTGTGGACAAATATTTGATAATGGCACATGGGTAGGAATAGGTTCTACAGGACCTTTTGCATATAGCACATCAACATGGAGAAGCACAGGAACTGCTGCAACTGGAACGCTAAGAGTAAGAGTAAGTGGAGTTGTTGCTGCAACAGGCTTCATAGCTACTTCAGATAAGACATTGAAATCGGAAATTAAATCCATAGAAAATCCAAATAAACTAATAGAAGCTTTAGAAGGCAAATCCTATTTATGGTCAAATGAATTTATTAAAGAATCTGGAGTTGATAATGGTCGCCACTATGGATTTTTGGCTCAAGAAGTCGAGAAAGTATTGCCAGAGGCAATAGTAAGGGATGAAAATGGTAGATATGGTGTAGAGTATAATGCATTCATACCAATACTTGTCGAAAGTCAAAAAGAAATAATCAAAGAAAATAGAGAATTGAAAACACGTCTATCCGTGATGGAAGAAAAGTTTGTCTTACTTGAAAAATCAATTTCTCAAATATGTGAAAATGGTTGTGCTGGATTAACTAGAGTAACAGAGGAGAATAAACTCTATCAATCTATACCTAATCCTACAGATAAAGATGCATTGGTAAACTATTTCTTGGTTAATACAAACTCAAAAGCTCAAATAGTGTTATTTAGCCAAGAAGGCAAAGATCTTGAATCTCATAACCTAGAGCAAAAAGTGGGAAGTGGCTCTATAAGACTTTCACTTGATGGCTTAGCTAATGGAACATATATGTATTCATTAATAGTCGATAATAAAGTCATAGATACTAAAAGACTCCAAATAATCAAGTAAACAAAATTAGAATTATGAAAATCGTGAAAGGTCGTCCACCATTGGTGGATGGCCTTTTTTGTTTGTTGGAAAGTAAAAATCTAAATAGAATCCGCCACATATTATTAATTGTATTTATTTATAATTGGGGTATTAGTCCCGACATTTATCTGTGCCGAACGCAGGTTTGGTTTCGTAAGTGTTCTTTAAACGCTTACATGGTTGACAGGGGTTTCCCGTCCCATTAATTCAAATGAGACAAGATTATCCTCCACATGTAGTATTGATTTTTATTATTATTTATTATATTTGTCCTCCTTTGGGGGATTAGTACTGACATTTATCGTCAGTATTGGTAGAGCGCTTGCATGGCATGCAAGAGGTCATCCCTGCCTTTCGGCAGACAGGGGTTCGAATGGTCTTGGAATGCTAGAAAGTGAACGAAAGTAAATAATAAAGGGGGATTAGCTCAGTTGGTAGAGCGCTTGCATGGCATGCAAGAGGTCATCGGTTCGAATCCGTTATCCTCCACGCTAAATAAATTAGGTCATCGGTTTCCCGCACGTGCGGGATTATCCTCCACCTAAATTAACTAATAACTAATTAATTATTAGCTACAAAATGGTCCCACTAGAAATTCAATCTATCTCCACAAGCTTTTCAACGCGAAATGGCTACAATGTGGTGTTGAAAGAAATAGGAGGTTCAAGAAAGTTGCAGATCATTGTGGGAGGTGCTGAGGCACAGGCTATGGCTATTTCTTCCGAAAAAATTATTACGACCCGTCCTTTGACTCACCATTTCATTCAGATGATTTTGAATGATTTTGAAATAGGCTTGAAACACATTTTAATTTACAAATATGAAGATGGTGTTTATTATGCTCATGCTGTTTTAGAAGACAATTTCGGCCATATAAAGTATATAGATTGCCGTCCATCGGATGCTATTTGTTTGGCCTTAAAAATGGAGAAACCAATACTCGCCAATGAGGAAGTATTTGAAGACATTCAACAAAACTACACAGATAAGTTGGGGCAGGAGGTGAGCCCTACAAAAAATCAAGACCTGCCGCAGATAGAAACCTCCCGCTTGAAATCTATGCTGAAGGATGCAATTGTAAAAGAAGATTACGAACTAGCAGCTAAGATTCAAGAGGAGTTGAATAGGAGATGAGAAATTTATCAGAATACAGAATACAGAACCCAGAATTATTCTGAAAGCATTTCGTATCTGCTGATTAGGCCTTCCTCCTGAATTCTGCCATTCTAAATTCAATCTTCCCGTATCAAAACTATTATATTAGCCCATTAAATTTATAAGTATGTCTATAAAGTTGCGTTTGACTGTAATGAATTTTTTGCAGTTTTTTGTTTGGGGAGCCTGGTTACTTTCAATAGGTACTTATTGTATGAATACCAAGGGTTGGACTGGGGCACAGTTTGGAGCTATTTTTTCGACCATGGGTTTTGCCTCCATATTCATGCCTACTTTAATGGGTATAATAGCGGATAGATGGATTAATGCTGAAAAATTGTACGGAATCCTTCATATACTATATGGGATTGTATTATTGTTTGTTCCTAAAGCGGATACTCCTGATAGCTTATTCTATACTGTTTTTCTTGCTATGATATTTTATATGCCGACCATAGCTCTTTCTTATTCTATTTCTTATAGTGGATTGCGAAATGCTAATTTTGATGTCTTGTCTAATTTTCCTAAAATTAGAACTTGGGGTACGATAGGTTTCTTTATCGCTATGTGGTTAACCAATTTGACTAATAGTAATGCGAATGCAAATCAATTTTACATTGCTGCCATTTCTGCTTTAGCGCTGGGCATATATTCTTTTTCCCTTCCTAAATGCCCCCCAGATAGAATATCCGATTCTAATTCTAGCTTTGCTCAAAAATTAGGATTAAGTGCTTTTAATTTGTTTAAGGACTATAAAATGGCAATCTTTTTTATCTTTTCTTTCCTTATAGGTTGCTCTTTACAGTTGTCTAATATGTATGCGGATAGCTTTCTTATGGATTTCGGAGCAGTAGATAAATACAAGGATAGTTTTGTAGTTAAAAATTCTTTGTTTGTCGTTTCCTTATCTCAAATTTTTGAATCCATTTTTCTAATAACCATTCCTTTCTTTTTGAGAAAATTTGGAATTAAAAAAGTGATCATTTTTAGCATGTTGGCTTGGGTTTTGAGATTTTGGTTATTCTCTATCGGCAATCCAGGAGGAGGTTTTATGTTTATATTCCTTTCTTGTGTTGTTTATGGTTTGGCTTTTGATTTTTTCAATGTTTCGGGTTCCTTATTTATTGAAAGAAATACAGATCAAAAAATCAGGTCATCAGCGCAAGGACTTTTTATGCTTATGACAAATGGAATTGGTGCAGTTCTGGGAAGTTTAGTTAGCGGTTGGGCTATTGATAAATTCTTCACGATAGGAGGTGTCAAGCAATGGTCTAATATTTGGTTTACTTTTGGTATCTATCCATTAGTTTTAGCTATCCTCTTTTTCTTTCTCTTCAAGCATAAACACAATCCTGTAGATTTTGAAAATGCTAACCACTAAATCAACTAATAGTTATTAACGGGGTCTAGATTTATAAAATATTAAAACGATAAATGAAATACATTAAGATTATATTATTATTTTTTTCTATTGGAAGTCTTTCCTCCTGCTATTTCTTCAAAGCGATGAAGTATAAAAAATATCCTTTGGAAAAATTGACCGATTTTCCAGCAGTTCGCTTCTCACATGCTCATCAGCCGTTTAAATTTCAGCAAGGCGCTATTCAACCCTCTATCAAAGCAGAACTGGATAGTATGCTGCTAGGTTCAAATCGCTATGCATTCTTGGTGATACGAAACGATACGATTATATATGAGTTCTACAACAATAGAATTACAGATTCCACCATCATGCCTTCATTTTCGGTAGCTAAATCTTTTGTGAGCACTATGGTAGCGATGGCTCTTGAGGAAGGCAAGATAAAAAGTCTGAATGAACCTATCACCAATTATTTGCCAGAATTATTGAAGCGGGATAGTCGATTCTCAAATATCACTATACAACATGTATTGGATATGCGCAGTGGGATCAAGAGTTCAGAAAATTATTTCAATCCTATGAGCGACGTGTTACGTCTTGGTTTTGGGAAAAACCTTAACGGAAAAGCATTGAGGCTTTCTATAGAAAAAGAACCTAATCAAAAATTTGAATACAAGAGTATTAATACCCAGTTGTTAGGTATGATCGTCGAGCGCGCGACTAAACAAAAATTGCAAGATTATTTTCGAGAAAAAATCTATAATCCCCTCCAAATGGAGCATGATGCTACCTGGATTTATGATGATGAAAAACATAAAACGCTTCGCGCTTTTTGTTGCATGAATTTGACAGCGAGGGATTATGCGAAATTTGGTAGATTGTTTTTAAATAAAGGAGACTGGAACGGCAAACAACTAGTGAGCAAGGAATGGGTCGAAAACATATTCGATTTGGATACGATAGTGAAGTATGAAGGATATAAGAACCAATGGTGGAAGGATAGCAAAGCTATTTTCTTTACCGATAGCATGAAGGCACACCTATATACATTGGAAAATCAAGTGCTTAGGCCGACTACTAACCTGATGGTGCTAGATAATAAGCGCTATTGGGTAGTGAGTTCCTATAATGATGGGGCATATGCGAGGGGCCTGCTCGAACAGCATATTTATGTCATCCCAAATAAAAATACCGTTATGGTGCTATTATCAAATGTTTTAAATCCCGACAAGCCTTTAAAAAAAGGATTTTACAAACGAATGAGTCAATTGTTTAAGTAGAATCTATGCTGTTAAAAGAAATTATTACTGTTCTCGAAAACTGGGCGCCACCTGCATATCAGGAATCTTACGATAATTCTGGCTTGCTAACTGGTGATGCGCAAATGCAAATAACGCGCGCGCTGATTTCACTCGATTGTACGGAAGAGGTCATAGAAGAAGCGATTCGTGAAAATTGTCAATTGATCATAGCGCATCATCCTATCATTTTTTCTGGCTTGAAAAAATTGACTGGGAGAAATTATGTAGAACGAACCATCATTAAAGCTATTAAAAACGATATAGCTATTTATGCGATTCATACGAATCTGGATAATATTCAAACAGGCGTCAATCAAATGATGGCAGAGAGATTGGGCTTGAAGAATTGTAAAATTTTGAGCCCCAAAAAAAACTTACTGCGCAAACTGGTTTGCTATGTTCCTAAAGACAACTTGGAAAATGTGAGTTCAGCTATATTCGATGCTGGAGCGGGACATATAGGAAACTACAGTCATTGTAGCTTTTCTGTTGACGGTATGGGAAGTTTTCAGGGAAATGAACAGTCAAATCCTGTGATAGGAAGTCCAAACAGATTAGAAAAAGTTGAGGAAAGCCGATTTGAGACCGTTTTCCCATCTTATCTTGAATCTAGGGTGATTCAAGCGCTCTTGAAGGCACATCCATATGAAGACGTGGCTTACGATATTTATGCCGTGGAAAACAGCCATTTACAGGTTGGTTCTGGTATGATTGGGGAATTAAGGGAGGAAATTTCCTTGAAAGATTTTTTAACTTTAGCAAAAGATAAATTCCAGCTTAAAACCTTAAAATATACAGACTTGTCTAGGAATGTGCGTCGCATAGCGCTCTGCGGGGGTTCGGGAAGCTTTCTGCGCTTCGATGCCGCCAATGCAGGAGCAGATGTCTATCTCAGTGCTGACTTCAAGTATCATGAGTGGTTTGATGCCGAGGAACAACTAAGTTATGTAGACCTAGGCCATTATGAATCAGAGCAGTTTACTAAAGAACTAATTTTTAACTATTTGGAAAAAAATGCCCTATCTTTGCAGTCCCAAATTTCTAAGGTCAATACAAACCCGGTAAATTATTTATAAAATATGTGTGCAAAAGCGACTGCTAGTAAGAAGAATGAAGCAAGTGTTGAAGACAAGTTAGAGGCTCTTTATGCTCTTCAAAGAATTGATTCACAGATAGATAAGATTAATTTTATCAAAGGAGAACTTCCAATGGAAGTGCAGGATATGGAGGATGAAATGGCAGGATATGTCACTCGAAAAGCGAATCTAGATGCTGAATTAGCTGAAGTAGAAGAAGGAATATCAGATAGACAAAGAATCAAAGAAGAGACCAAGCTTTTGATCCAAAAGCTAGAAAAGCAACAAAACTCTGTGAAAAATAACAGGGAGTTTGAGTCTATTAGTAAAGAAATAGAATTGGCGAAGTTAGAAATAGAACTTTGTGAAAAGAAATTAAAGGACTTCACAGAGAAGAAAAATTCATTTACTGTGAGAATGGAGGAGGTAGAAAAGTTGATAGCGGGTAAGCATGAAGATTTGACAATCAAACAGCAAGAACTGAAAGTTATAGAAACTGAAACAGATACAGAGTTAGACAACCTTATCAAGCAAAGTGAAGCAGCAAAGGCATTGGTCGATGAAAGACTTTTATCCGGCTACAATAGAATCAGAAAAACTTACAGAAATGGTCTAGCAATTGTGACTATAGATAGAGATTCTTGTGGGGGATGTTATGCTAAGATTCCACCTCAGCGTCAGCTAGAAATCAAGCAAAGAAAGAAAGTATTGGTGTGTGAAAACTGCGGTCGTATCTTCGTTTACTCTAAAGAAAGAGAATTAGAAGATTTGAATAAGCCAGTAGAAGAAGCACCAAAAGTGACTCGCTCACGCTCTAAGAGAGTTAGACAAGATTAGATTCTAGTCGCAAGAAGACTCTTATCAAAAAATTATATTAACTTTGCCATTAGCTTGCAACTATATACTTGCAACTAATAACTATTTATGCCTTTATTATACGAAAATAAATCCGATGCCGATATCCAGTTGATGAAAGACTGGGCAGAGGTTCGTCAGTATGTAGAAAAGCATTTCGAGAACAAACCTGATATCCAGGTTTGCCTCTTCCTAATAGGACTCAATGAATTCGGTACGATACGAGAATTCGAAAAAGAGGAAAAACAGGATATCATGCATATAGGTATGTGCACACTTCTACTCGGCGAATACTACGAATACGAATATACCGATGCCGATGGATGGCCACACTTCAAAGACTTGCAGCCCCTATCCTCCATGTTTATCAAAGAACAAGAGGCTTTTCTTAAGCAGAAGATCGTAAAGTATTTTAAGGAGAAGGTGTATTAACCCGGCACCACCAATCTCAACTTACTCGGCAAAACTTTAATCGTCAAATCTTCACGCTTAGATTTCTTCGGGTCGCCATCGACTTGGTAGCCCATTTTCTTATTCTTAAAGTTGATGATGGTGATTTCCTTGGTAGTAAAAAATTCTAAAGCAGAACTCCATTGTGGTTTTTTGATTAAAATACAAAAGCTCGCCCATGGAAGTCTCCAGAAGGCCACACTTTTGAGATAGACGACATCGAGTTCGCCATCGAAGGCGCTGGCCCATGGCAGCAGTCCTATATTGTATCCGTAAAGATTTGAATTGAAGATATTAAATAGATATGTGGAAACCTCGTATTCTTTTTCACCTAATTTATATTTGATGATTTTTGCTTTGAGTTTGAAGACTCTTCGAATAGTTAGAAAAGCATAGACAAAGAGGGAACGTTTTTTCTTTATTTTAAAATCTTTAGCCACTTTAGCATCCAGCCCCATACCAAAATTGCTAAAGAAAAATTGATTATTGATTTGTGCTACATCTATTGCTTTGGTTTTGGCAGCATTGATGGCATCAAAGGCTGCACGAATGTCCCGTGGCGTATAGCCAACATGTGTGGCTATCCCATTCCCACTGCCTACAGGCACCATCGCTATAGGTATATTTCTATCAATCAATCGCTGACCTAGTTCTAATAAAGTGCCATCTCCACCTACAGATACAATCATGTCCCAATTTTCACCAAGTTTGGTATCGTATAGTTCCTCCGTCATCTGCGCATCTATGAAAAGCATATTCGCATCGTAGATATCTGTATCGAGAAACATATCTATACACTTAGGAATATTGTATTGTGATACCGTTCCTGATAGATTGTTGACTATAAAAAGTATTTTTTTCTTAGGTGTTGTCACGAATGCACGAATTTAGTTTTTGTATTATTTAGGTATTAAGAATTTAAATTTCAAAATTAAACATTTTAATAGGCCTTCAAACTTATATCTAAACTTTTATACGAATAGGTCAAGCTACCTACGGATAAAAAATCCACGCCAGTCTCTGCATAACCAACGATAGTTTCTAGTGTGATGCCTCCGCTAGCTTCTAAAGGTATTTTGCCTCCCACAAATTCTACCGCTTCTTTACATTTCTCAATAGAAAAATTATCGAGCATGATGCGATAACCACCTCCCGCATCCAAAACCTGTTTTACTTCTTCTAGGCTTCGTGTTTCGACTTCGATGGGCAGTTGAATTCCTAGTTTTTGATTATATGCTTTCGCTCGTTCAATCGCAGGGGCAATACCACCGCAATAATCCACGTGATTATCTTTTAGCATGATCATATCATAAAGTCCAAAGCGATGATTCACGCCCCCTCCTATTTTGACAGCTAGTTTTTCGAAGTAGCGAAAGTTAGGTGTAGTCTTGCGGGTATCGAGTACCTTACATTTTGTATGGGCTATTAGATTGACAAACTGACGTGTCTTAGTAGCAATGCCACTCATGCGCTGCATCGTATTGAGAACTAATCTTTCCGCTAGTAAAATGGATGTGGCACTTCCCTTTACTTCCAGTCCTATATCGCCATACTTTACCTCATCACCATCTTGTAGTAAAATATTTACTTCTAGATTTTTATCCACTTCGTAAAATATTTTTTTAGCAATATCCAGTCCAGCGATGACTCCGGAGTCTTTTATAATCAATTTGGCTCTCTTTTCTTCTTTTGGATCTAGGCAACTCAAGGCACTATGATCCCCTCGGGGAATAACCCCACTGGGGTCTTGCGTGTCTTCTAAAATTGCTTGCCTTATAAATTCTTCTATAGTCATCAAACGCGTAAAACTTAATTCTTACAAAAATAGGGAAGTGGTTTTAAGATTGCTTAGCTTATTTTAACTCTGATTCAATTCTTTTCGCAGAATTTGACAAAATGTATGACTGTTATGAATCTATCTTTGTTTTAATGTGTTTGCTAAATCAAATTAATTTAAACGAATGTCACATTCTTCACAGAGATGGAGCTAATCTTATTGATATCTCCTATTTTGATAGACTGGAGACGGAGGCTATTTTGTCGCTTGGCAGATTTAGCATCAAATATGTAGTAGCTGGCGAAGAAACATACAAAATAAATGAAAATCCATATCGTGTTCAGTCTAAAGAATATATTCTAGCTAATCATCATTTCAAAGGTTTTGTAGAGATTAAAAAACCGACCAAGGGAATTTGCATTGACCTTGACTTTAATATAATTTCCGAAGTTTTGTCATTTCTTCATCATAATGACCAACAATTTTCAAGTGCAGAGTTGGAGATGTTTTTTAACTCAGCGAACTTTTTAGACAATAAATACGATGCGCATCAAACAGTTTTAGGTAATTATTTGATTGAGTTGGATAAAAAATTTCATGAGTTTAGTCGAGAACAAATTCATATTTCAAAAGACCTATACTATACGCTTGCTGAAAAGTTAGTCGAGGACCATTTACCCATTTATCAGAAACTTCAAAATATAGATGCAGTAAAAATTTCTACAAAGAATGACTTGTATAAAAAAATTGAATCAGCTAAGCAGCATATCGATGAAGGCTTCAAGAATGACTTAGATATGGAAAGCCTCGCACGAAAATGTTGTATCTCTGAGTACCATTTTTTCAGAATGTTTAAAAAAGTTATGGAAATCAGCCCATATCAGTATCTTCTTCAGAGACGATTAAAGTACGCAGAGGAAGAAATACAAAGTGATAAGAAAAATATTTCTGAAATAGCCTTAGATGCAGGTTTCTCAGATTTATTTACATTTAGTAAATCCTTTAAAAAAAATTACGGCATCTCCCCGAGAGCCTACCACAAGCTTTATTTTAAATATTGACAGAATGATGAAAACCATTTTGACTTGCATTATATCACTTGGATATAGTAGTTTTATTTTTGCTCAATCCTCATTTTCAATTCAGGGGAAAGTGCTTTCTGATGACAAAACAGTTATACAGGATGGAATAGTCAGTATTTATTCTCAGAGAGATAGTTCATTGTACAAAACCGCATTAATAGATTCTAATGGAAATTATTTTCTAGATCAAATTGGATCGAATACCTATTACATATTTATAGAAGCGAAAGATCGGGAAGGAAAATATATAGAAAATATTTCAGTAAATAAGAATGTAACTATAAATGAGATTACTCTTAAGAAAAGAATAAATAAATCTTTGGCAACAGTTCAAATTGTAAGTGGAAACAGTTTTGTCCAGAAAAAGATAGATCGCTTAGTGGTAAATCCTAATGCCATTCTTTCCAATGCGGGATTGACAGCATTCGATGTTTTGGGAAAATCGCCAGGAATTAGTATTGGAGCAAATGATAATATTACCTTGCGAGGTAAGCAAGGTGTACTTATTTTTATTGATGAAAAACCGACTTATATGAGTGCAGCAGATATAGCTAATTACCTAAAATCACTTCCAGCTAGTTCCATTTCTGCCATAGAAATCATAACTACACCACCCGCAAAATATGATGCTGCAGGCAATGCGGGTATTATCAATATTAAACAAAAAAAGAATACAGCTAAAGGGTATAGCGGTTCTTTGAGCCTAAGTTATGGACAGGGATTCTATGCTAGAACCAATAATAGTTTGAATTTAAATTATAGAATCAATCAATGGAATTTTTATTCTTTGGCTTCTTATTCCGAAACGAATTTTTATCAAGATCTTACAATTAAAAGAAATTACTATAATGGATTTGGAGGATTGAGTTCAGCATTTAATCAAAATAGTTTTTTGAAAATTGAAAAAGGCGGCGGCAATCTAAAATTAGGTGCTGACTATTATTTGTCAAAGAAATCTACTTTTGGATTTTCGGTTAATGGTTTTTTAAATAAGGATATTCACCTGATTTCTAACAAATCTAAAATCTATAACGATCAAAGAGATATTACTCAATTAGCTAGTGCGGAGAATCCATCGGATAGAAGATTTAAGAATCTTAGTTTCAATATTAATTATCAGTTAAAACTAGATTCTACAGGTAAAGAATTTTCTATAAATACGGATTATTTGCGATACAATTCTCGTCACGATCAAAATTTGTTTAGTGTATTTAGAAGACCTGATTTTAGTTTTATTAGTCAAAGTAATTTAGTGAGTGATTTGCCTGCGAATATCAATATTTATTCAGCAAAGGTAGACTATCTGCATCCAATCAATAGTTCTATAAAACTCGAAGCGGGGGCGAAAGCGAGTTCTGTCCAAACGGAGAATATTGCTAACTTTTTTGATGAAGTCAATAGTATAAGAACTAAGAATGAATTATTCTCCAATGATTTTAATTATAAAGAAAACATTCATGCTGGCTATTTAAACTTTAATATTGAAAAGAATAATTGGTCACTACAAACTGGATTGAGAGTGGAAAATACGAGTATAGAAGGAATACAGAAAGGAAATTCCATCAATAATGATACTAGTTTTACTAGAAATTATTTGAGCTGGTTCTCTTCTTTTTATCTGAGTTATTCCTTAGATTCTGCTAAAAATCATACCCTAGGCTTTTCCTATGGCCGCCGAATAGATCGCCCAGATTATCAATCGATGAATCCATTCACCTATCCGCTAGATAGATTTACTTTGTATTCAGGGAATCCTTTTTTGAATCCATCCTTCTCTCATAATCTAGAGATTTCACATAGCTATAAAGGCATTATCAATACAGCTATTTTTTATTCTTCAGTGGAAGATATGATTACAGAGACAATCGAAACAGGCGCGAATATTTTTAATAGCCGTCCAGGAAATATAGGCCAACAGAAAGTTTTGGGAATGTCAATCGATGGAGGATTTCCCATTACAAAATGGTGGACACTTCAATTTCATACAGAACTTGTTTATAGTCAGTTTCGAGCTAATTTATACAATGTGAATCTAGATAATTCTGGCACATATTGGCAAATAGCTCCTACGAATCAATTTCAGTTGCCAGATAAATGGTCCGCAGAAATATCTGGTTCTTATCAAACAACTGCTCCGTCAGGTCAGTTTGTATTAATTCCAGCTGGTATGGTTAATATCGCCATAGCTAAAAAAATGTATAACGATCGATTAACGATTAAAGCATCGATTAACGATGTGCTTTATACTTTTCAACCTGGAGGTGAAATTAAAGGATTAAATAATTCTGATGCGAGTTGGTTGAGTTATTTGGATACGCGAATCTTTAATATTTCAGCCTCCTATCGATTTAAGGAGGGGAAAGCATTGGCAGCGAGAAAGCTCAGTGCAGCTGATGCGGAGAAAGCGAGAGTGAAAATGTAACTCAGGTTCATTATCTTTTCTTTTTTACTTCAGTAGAAATTATTCTTACATTCTTCAATGGTCTATCTTTTCCATTAGTAGGTAGAGAGCAGATTTTATCTACAACATCCATTCCTGAAATTACTTCGCCATAGACTGTGTATCGCATGTCAAGGTGAGGAATACCTCCAATAGTTCGATAAATTTTTTCGTGGTCAGTGGGTTGTTTATAATTATTTCTTTTGTATGCCTTGGTTAGAATAGAATCATTGGCGATTTTTCCTTGTACAATATAAAACTGACAAGCAGAGGAAGCCATATCGGGTCTGTCATCGCGCGCCTGGGCAAATGCTCCGCGTTTGTGATAGTAGGAAGTGACGAATTCTGCAGGAATGGTATAGCCCAAATCTCCGTCTCCAAGTATTAACGTATCAGAACAATTTTTGGAAACTGGATCACCACCTTGTGCTACAAATCCTTTGATTACTCTATGAAAAAGCAAACTATCATAGAACTTTTCATTGCAAAGTTTGATAAAATTATCGCGATGCAATGGAGTAGAATCATAGAGCATGACTTTTATATTGCCCTCCGTTGTTTTGATTTTGACTATATAGGTTTGAGAGTATGTATTATATGCGATCAAACTAACAATAATTATTAACTTTATTTTAATATTCATACTGCCAAAAGTAATATAAATTTAAAATAGATTATTAGCCTAATTATGAATTAATGGTATAAGCAAAATCTTTCTGTTCATATTGTATTTAATAATTTCTTAGCAATTAGATAACTGCTTGATAATATTCAGTCGAAAGCATTGATATAGTTTTGTGGTCTAAAATTTAAGTTTATGATAAAAAGATTACATTACTATTTGGCTGCTATTCTATTTCTTTGCTCAATTGATGAGTTAAGTGCTCAAATTACCAAAGGGATAGATTATTCAAACAAATCTTCTGCACCTATTGGCACTTTCCAAGGAATCAGTTTCAGAGAAGGTGGATTTTCAGGATTGTATCCTATAGAAGGAACGGACGGAAAAGAATTCTGGACTGTGGGTGATCGAGGAGTCAACGTAGATGCTGGTTCTACAACGAATTCAGGTGCTGTAGGTGCTCCTTGTGCACCTACCTATGATAAGATTTACGCATTTCCTAACTTTGCTCCAAAAATATATAGAATTAGAATCAAAGGTGATTCTGTTCAGATTTTGAGGGCAATCACAATCAAAAGACCAAATAATACAAATGTCACAGGTATTATGAATCCAACAGGATTAGGAAGTACGGCTTTAGAAATAGCATCTACGGATACGGTTTCAGATTGTGCAAATTTTGTAACTAAACAAACACCAAAAGATACGTTTGGTATAGATGCAGAGGGTATCGTAGTAGACAAAGAAGGAAACTTTTGGTTATGTGAAGAAGGTGGGCCTACTGTTTGGAAACTAAATCCAAATGGAAAAGTTATCGCTCGATATACTCCATATGCCAATAAAGGAGGAGCTCAATCGGTAGATATCGCTATTGATACAGTATTTGGATATAGAAAAAACAATCGAGGATTTGAAGGAATCACCATCACACCTAATGGAAAAATTTACGCGATTATTCAATCTCCAATTTTATTCCCGACACAAACAGTTGGAGAAGCAACTAGAATTCATAGAATTTTAGAAATAGATCCTACTACGAATGCTCAACGAATGCTCGTATATGTCAACGACAGTATCATAGGTAGTGGGGGTAATGCTATCAGACTTCGTGATTGGAAAATTGGTGATTTGGCTGCTGTGAATGATACTGTGTTTTTAGTTTTAGAGGCTGCCGCTCGTGGTACCTCAGATATTAAAAGAATGTATCAAATCAATATTGCTCAAGCTACTGAAGTGAATTCAGGTCTATATGGAGCTGTTACTCTAGAAGGATTAGTAGGTTATGGAGGATTAGCGGCTAATAATATCAAGCCTGTGACCAAAACATTCGTTATGGATTTACTAGCAAATGCCTGGCCTGCAGCGTTGGATAAAGCAGAAGGACTTGCGATAGTTAATGATAGCACTATCTTTATAGGAAATGACAATGACTTTGGGGCAAATTCTACACCGAATAATGGAACGGTAACCGCTTCTGGAAATACATGTCATGTGATAGAATATAAATTAGCAGGAGTAAATAAATTGCAAAATTTCACTCCAGTAAAGATGAATTTATTGCAAGGTAAAACGGGTTTGAACTCTAGTCAAGCACCGTATTTGCTGCCTACCACTCCCAATGCAAATTTTACTTCAATAATTTCAGTAGGAGATTCTGCTATGAATGGGTATAGAATGGTAGGTATACCAGATGGTGCAGGCGCATTCGATAATAATGATGGCACGTTTACTATGTTAGTGGCGCATGAATTGGGAAGTACAGTAGGGATAGTGAGAAAGCATGGAAATATTGGTGCGTTTATTTCTAAATGGATTATCAATAAATCGGATTTATCAGTAGTTTCAGGAAGTGATTTGATTAGAAAATTGAATCTATGGAATGGGACGACTTTTGTTCAGTATGATTCAGCAAGCCCTGCGCCTACAGCAATTGGAAGATTTTGTTCCGCTGATTTAGCCCCTAAATCTGCATTTTATAATGCGGCAACAGGGTTGGGTTCACAAGAGAGAGTTTTCTTAAGTGGTGAGGAGGTTGGGCCAGAGGGTAGAGTATTTGCGCATATCCTTACCGGGCCTAATGCAGGAACTTCTTATCAACTGCCATATTTGGGTAAATATTCATGGGAGAATGCTTTGGCTAGTCCTTATTCGGGAGACTCTACTATTGTTATTGGTACAGATGACGCGACACCAGGACAGGTTTATGTTTATATTGGTGCTAAAAAGAATACAGGAACTGAAATCGAAAAAGCAGGCTTGCAAAATGGATTGAAATATGGAGTAAAAGTATCAGGGTTACCTAATGAAGTAAGTGGTTCATTTATTTCACCTAATACCAGATTTTCTTTAGAGCCTCTGGGCGATGTAAGTGCTATTTCAGGTCTTTCATTGGATACGATGAGCACGAATAGAGGCGTAACAAGATTCTTAAGACCAGAAGATGGTGCATGGGATCCTAATGTGCCAAATGATTTTTATTTCGTCACTACGAACGGTTTTACTACACCCAATACAACCCCGAGTAGAATGTATCGATTGAGATTTGATGATATAAAAAATCCTAGTTTAGGTGGAAGAATAACTGCCGTTTTAGACGGTATGGAAGGACCAAGGATGATGGATAATATGTGTATTGACAATAGAGGAAGATCATTTATACAAGAAGACCCAGGAAATAATGCATATATCGCTAAAATATGGCAATATACTAATATTACTGATAGTCTTCAAATGATTGGTATGCATGATTCAACTCGATTTATAACAGGATCAGCAAACTTTTTGACGCAAGATGAAGAAGCATCAGGAATCATAGACGCACAAGATATCTTAGGGCCAGGGGTATACTTAATGGTCGACCAAATTCATAAGTCACTAGGGGGAGAATTGGTAGAAGAGGGACAAATAACACTTTATAGAACTATGGATACCACTATTTCATTTTTAAAAACACAAGTATCTGGAAACGCTATTCAAATTCCTAACAAAGATGTAACGCCTACAGCTGCGGATAATACTAATTTCGGAACTATAGATAAAACGACCAGTGTCACTAAATCATTTTTGATTGAAAATAAAGGAACTGTGGCATTGAAAGTAGATAGTATCAAATTGAATGGTGCATCAGCATTTACTCTAGTAGGTGTAACTACACCGTTTTCAGTAGGAGCTAATAGCAATTATACACTACAGATTAAAATGAATGCAGCTGATGCGATAGCATATAACTCTACAGTTGTGGTTTATACTAATGATCCTAATGCAGAAATGTTTAAATATGATGTAACAGGAAATGGATTCTGCGCTACGACTATTACTCCTATGACAGTCACAGGAAATAAATCTTTTTGTGAAGGGGATTCAGTTACTTTGACTTGCCCTACAGGGACTTCTTATATATGGTCAACGGGAGCTAACACAGCATCTATAAAACAAAAAGTTTCAGGTTCTATTTCAGCTACATATCAAGATAATTTTACTTGTCCACGCAAGACAGATACTGTTTCTATAACAGCATTTACAGTTCCTGCCGTTCCGACAGTTACTCTTTCAGGAAATGTATTTACATGCAATCTAGACAATGTATCTTATCAGTGGTTCATTGGAGTAACTCCAATCACAGGAGCAACGGCAAAAACATATACTGCTTTAGCTAGTGGAAACTATTCCGTAGCAGTTTCTAATCCAAATCTTGCATTATGTAGTAAAAAATCCTCAGAAACTCCATACACGGTTTCATCTTCTATTCAAACTGGGTTATCGAAAAATTTTATTCAGATATACCCAAATCCTACTAAGGATATAATGGTAATACAGTCTGACGATATTTATCAATATCAAATATTGAATACAATTGGACAAGTTGTAACTCAAGGGAGAATTTTAAATGGCGAGAATACTATTATGTTGAATAACTTAAATTTAAAATCTGGGCTATATTTTATAAACCTAGCCAATGATGTAAAATCATTTAATACTAGCTTCATTAAAGAATAAAGTAAATTTTCTTGTTTTATTAAGAAGCCCCGATAGAGATATCGGGGCTTCTTTTTTACATTTTAAGATTGACTGACTTGTTGCTGGAACTGGGATTAAGTCCTTAGCAACTATTATAGAACTGCTATAGCTGCCTCATAATTTGGCTCTTGAGCTATTTCTGGAACCAGCTCACTATGCAATACTTTATTATTCTCATCTAGAACAACAATAGCCCGCGCATGCAATCCAGTAAATTTGCCATCTATAATTTCTATCCCATAGCTTTTTCCAAAACTACCATCGATAAAATCAGATAGCATAATGACATTGCTGATACCTTCCGCACCGCAGAACCTCTTCTGCGCAAAGGGTAAATCTTTAGAGATACAGAGCACTACTGCATTTTCTAAAGAAGCTGCTTGCACATTAAAAGTGCGAACAGAGGTAGCACATACGCCCGTGTCCACACTAGGGAAAATATTGAGAATTTTTCGTTTTCCAGCGTAGGTCTCCAGATTAGCAGCAGTCATATCTACTGTGGTTAATGAAAAATTGGAAGCAGATTCTCCTGGTGAAGGTAAATTGCCAATGGTGTTTATGGCGTTTCCGCCTAGAGTGATTTGAGCCATGATGATTATATTGTTTTTTATTACAAACAAATTTAATTCTTATTTTAAATAAGTGTCAAGATTTATTAATTAATCATTTGAATTAAAAATTTTAATTGCATTTTAAATTTTCTTTTATCTTTGCCGAAATTTAAAAATTAAAATGAACAATTTATACACTACATATTCTTGTACACCTATCGTGAGATACGATGGGGATATTCTCTATAGGCAGCGTGGATAGTATTGTATAAGATAGATTATATATAAGACCGCTGCCATTGTGCAGCGGTTTTTTTTTGTATATACTGTAAAACAAACTCGATAAACAAAAAGCAGCTGAAAATAAAATTATTAAAATCACTTTGTGCCTTGGCGTCTTAGTGGCAAATAAAAAAAAGAATGAAACGATTAAACTTATTATACCAAATCATAGAAAAAAGAAAACTGTATTTTCTATATGCCCTTGTATTGATGATGGTCAGTGTGTTTATACGAACGATAGAGCCTAAGATAATTCAAGTATTAATAGATGATGTATTAAAGAAAAATTTGGTGACAAGAGATTTTTTCACTTTGCAAATAGGGCAGTGGTTAAAGAATTTCAATAGCCATTCGGACTATTTCAAAGTTGGATTATTGTGTGGTTTCTATTTATTCTTGGCAGCTATTCGTAGTATATTTATACTCTCATCACGTGCGATAAGTTATCGATCAGCAGAATTATCTATTCAAAATTTTCGTACACGAATCTTTGAACATATACAGAAGATACCTATGGCATCTTTCAATATATTAAATAAAGGGGAACTGATTCAACGATCCACAGGCGATATGGATACAATTAAAAATTTCATTTCTAATCATACGATTGAATTGATAAGACTTACCATGTTGTTTAGTTTTACAGCCTATATGCTTTTTCAGATTAATACCGAATATGCTCTATGGTGTCTGGGTCTTTGTCCATTCATATTTTTTTCGACCTATCTCTTTTTTAATTATGAAGGAAAGGTCTGGCAAGCGCACGAGGACGAAGCGGATAAATTAACCAATATAGCCCAGGAAAATTTGAATGGAATTCGCACGGTCAAAGCATATAATCAAATGACTTCTGAAATAGAAAAATTTAATTCACAGAATGTCAATAAGTTTAAAATAGGGATGAGACATGTCAAATTACATACATTTTTTTGGCCTTTTAATGATGCGCTTCTTTACATGCAGACAACTATTTTCATTATTGTTGGAGGTGTTTTCGTGCTACAAGGAAAATTAAGTTTAGGAAGTCTAATTGCTGCTTATGCTTATAATACTATGTTGGGATTTCCGCTCAAACAGGCGGGTAGAATCTTATCGCAGATGAGTATGGCCTTCGTAGCTATAGATAGAATAGAAGATATATTGACTATTCCTAGGGAAACTACTTCTGGTCGCGAAGTGAAGAAATTGGAAGGAAATATAAAATTTAATGATGTTAGTTTTCGATACAAAGAAGATGGAAATTTAGTTTTAGATAAAATAAACTTCGAAGTGAAGCAAGGTGAAAAAGTCGCTATCATGGGAAGTTCGGCTAGTGGCAAATCTACATTAATGAAACTATTGCTAAGACTCTATGAACCAAATAGTGGAGATATAATGATTGGTGGAATCTCCATTAAGGAGTATAAATTGACGGATTTAAGACACAGAATAGGTTATGTGATGCAGCAGTCTGTTTTATTTTCAATGGATGTGAAGAATAACTTGGCCTATGCCAATGAGTCATCGAGCTTGGATGATAAAATTCAGAAACTAAGTATGGCGGGTTTTGAAAATTATGAAACGGTTCTCCCGAAAGGATTGGAAACTGAAATAGGTGAAAAGGGAGTGAGTTTGTCTGGTGGCCAAAAGCAAAGATTGTCTCTTGCCAGAACGTTGATTAAGGATAATGATATTCTCATACTGGATGATATCACATCTGCACTTGATAAGGAAACAGAGAAAAAAGTTTTGGACAATGTATTTCACTACCATCAAGGTAAGACATTATTTATCATTACACATCGAATATCGACCCTCTCGAGAGTGGATAAAGTATTGGTTATAGATGATAAAGGAAGAATTCAGTCTTATGGTCGTCCTGATGAACTTTGCAATACGGATGCCTATCTAGTGACATTGGATAAAATTGAGAGAAATAATATTGATAATATTTTACTGAAGGAAAGTAATACTAATAATTAATTATGGAAGAATTAGAATTTGACAAGAATAAATCCATACTGCCCTTTCTGAAAAGAATGTTTGGCTATGTGTGGAAGTTTGAGAAAAAGTATTTTATACTCATGCTCTCCTTTGCCGGTGTAGTGGGAACTATAGACTCTAGTTTTCCTAAATTATTCTCCATGTTTATTCACGATTGTTTGGGAAATCAGTCTGAAGTAAACAAAGAAAGTTTATGGACGCTTGTGTCTACGCCCTGCTTTCAAAAGTATTTGTGGATATTGATCAGTATCATTTTAGTTTTAATAAGTTCGGTTATGATTTTTGTTTATTCTGCAGGTGCTATAGCGGAGAGAATTATATTTCATATGCGGAGACAATTGTTTGAAAAGTATCAAGCCTTGCCATTTTCCTATTTCGATAAAAATTCTTCTGGATGGCTTTTGAGTAGAATTTCATCGGATACAGATAGAATATCGGAAGTGATTTCATGGGGATTGATAGGTATGGCTTGGGCGACTGTTTCTATTTTCTTTTGCTTCGGCATTATGTTTTACACGAATATTATTATGGCTTTCATAGTGCTCGTATCCATTCCTTTGATGGTCATAACCAGTTCTAAAATTCGAGAGAAGATTTTATTTTACTCTCGAAGAAGTAGAAAAATAAATTCGGAAATGATAGGTCTCATCAACGAACATATTCATGGAGTGGAACTAAATAAATCACTTGCGAATGAGGATAAGGCATTGAGCATATTTACTGCAAAAGCCATAGATTATAGGAAGGCAGCTTATAAATCAGCCTTTTTCAATGCGGCCTATTTCCCTGTGATTATTGTGGTGGGGAATATGGCTGCTGCGGGTGTCTTAGGATATGGTGCAAATCAAATATTGGAGCAAATTCCGTTAATGACGATTGGGATACTATCTTCTTTTTTTATCTATGCTTTACAAATATTCGAACCAATTTCAGATATGTCTAATTATTATTCTATAGCACAAAATAGTATGAGTGCAGGCGAGCGAATTTTTACGGCATTGGATGAACCATTAGAGATAAAAGATGAAACCCATTTGCCAGATTTCAAAGCCATTAAAGGTGAGATAGAATTGAGAAATATTCATTTTGGCTATAATGATGAGAAAGAAATATTAACCGACTTCCACCTCAAAATTCCATCTGGTCAGCAATTAGCATTGGTGGGTCCTACAGGAGAAGGCAAGTCTACCATAGCTTCTATCATCGCACGTTTTTATCAACCACAAAAAGGAGATATTTTGATTGATGGAATTTCGGTTCAAGACCGAACAATGAAAAGTTTTCGTGAACAAGTCGGAGTGGTTTTGCAACAACCGCATGTGTTTTCAGGCACTATCTATGCGAATATTTGCTACGGAAAGAAAGATATGCCTCGAAAAGAAATAGAGAACATTTTGAAAGAGATGGGATGCGAAGAAATGATAGCACGTCTCGAAGAAGAAATTCAGCCAGATGGTATTAATCTTTCTTTAGGAGAAAAGCAAATCATCTCCATAGCTAGAGTTTTTGCCTATACTCCTAAAATTCTGATACTCGACGAAGCGACGTCGGCCATAGATACCATTACTGAGCAGCGTTTACAACTCGCTGTCAAAAAAGTATTGAAGGGAAGAACATCTATAGTCATAGCGCATCGCCTTTCCACCATAGTAGAGAGCGACCGAATCTTGTATATTCAAAATGGAAGTATTTCCGAGGATGGAAGTCATCAAGAGCTTATGGAAAAGCAAGGAGAATATTGGAAATTGAATCATGTGAGCTGATAAATTGTAATAATTGTATCTTTGCTAAATTAAATTTTAAAAATGAAAAAAGGAACAGTAAAGTTTTATAATGAAGCTAAAGGATTTGGATTTATAAAGGACACAGAGTCTGGCGAAGAATTTTTTGTGCATATATCAGGGTTAGTAGATGAGATAAAAGAAAATGATGCTGTAGAATTTGAAGTTCAACAAGGAAAGAAAGGATTAAATGCTGTTCAAGTAAGAATCGATCAGTAAGACACTTATTATTCATATGTATTCTATCTGATTATAGAATATTTGAACCCCAATCTTTATCCCAAATTAATCATTAGAAGCAACTATGTTGCGAACTATATGATTTAGTTGGGTTTAACCTCCTGCGAGTCTGATACGACTATAGGAGTCATCATGACCCGAATTAGAAATTGTTTCAAGAATTAAAGATTATTGAAATACAATTTCTTGTTCGAATACTAATTTTTTAATGCGTAATGTGGGTTTATTGCTCAAGGACTGTTAACGATTATTGATAGCAATAGAAGCTTATATGTTGAAAATGACTCAATAGTAGAAGATGGAAATCATACTCAGTTGATGGAAAAGAAGGGGGTTTACAATAATTTACATCAAATAAATTGACCAAACAGTAGTTGTTGAGCCTTTGGTTTACTTGTTATTACTCCTTGAAGTAAACAATAAAAGATCTTATTTTATTATTATCAAACGTTTCAAACTTCTTAACGAGCTTTAGGTTAGGAATTTGAGCTAACTTTTTGGGAGTTACATCATAGTCTTGAACGCAATACCAATCATCCCATATGAGAATACTTCCTTTTGGAATATCTTCATTGACTCGTTCATTATTTAAATACCTATGTTGATTCCAATTGTTTGGATTTACATCTTCGATAACCGAAAAGTAAGGATAAGAATAGTACTTTAAAGTATGATCCGGAAATTTTACATTTATATATTTTGAAACTTCTATTGATAATTTTTGTGTGTTGTTTAAATCGAAAATGCTTGGGAAGTGTGCGCTATATTTTAAAGAAGAGAACGCATAAAATATTATAATTAGACTAATAAGCCCACTAGTAATTAGAGGTTGAATTTTAAACTTACTAAATCTAACAATTAGAAACTCAAATCCATTTAGACAGAATAGACCTAAGATAGGAGCAATAGGCACCAGATACCTCAATAAACCGATGCTCCTAAATAAAGAAAATTTATATAGTATAGTATGCATTGTAAATATTGAAAGTCCTATAAAGTAAATTATAAAAATCAGTTTAAGTTTATTCTTAAATTGCAAAAATTGATGCCCTGCGCATACTATCCCCAAACAAAAGAGAATGTATATTGGCATTGACATAAAAGAGCGAAGCCCTTTAATATAACTTAGCCAACCGCCATTTGCAGAATCAAACTCATGATATGTGTTGGGATTTTTTGTAATGAGCCACATCCAATTTTCATTTAAAAAGAAAATACCAATGATAGTTAATATTAAATGGCCAGTAATCAGATATAAAATATACCGTCTATAGACAGGGTGCAATAAACTAAGTAGTCCAACCATAGCAATAACTGCATTGCCATCAGGTCTGCAAAATGGAAGTAAAGAAATAATAGTATATGACACCATATATTTCTCATTAAGAAAAAGATATACCGAGAGAATAAAAAGAAAAGCAAAAAGAATTTCAGTCAATCCTGAATAGCTAGTTTTCATATATTCTGGCATAAGAATTATTAATGGAATAACAAATGCTGAGTATTTGAATTCTAGCTTTCTGGCCACGAGGTGAGTTAAATAGGCTGTAAAAATCCCCAAACTCGTATTAAAAAATTGAATGCCTTTAAATCCAAACTGAGCAAAAGGTGATGAAAGGAAAGTAAAAATTGGTTTCCCCCAATGATTTAACCATATATATTTCATTTCCCAGGACCACCTGGCATATAGATAATGAGATATGCTATCTCCATCATCACCAGTACCATGATATGTCTTAAATACAAAGCTATAAAATAGTATCGCCAGAAATATGAATCCAAATGCTAGGTTTCTATTTAATTGTTCTGAATACATGATAATCTGTTTAGCTTATTATGATAATTGTTTAAAACTCACATTCTCCACCCCTTATTCTCCATCACTTTTTTACAACTAGGACAGAAACCAAGTTCTTCATCCAGCGGATTGCCGCCTGACGCATCCCGCATATAGCAGGATTTAAGAGGACAATGAGAAAGTCCTTGCGTATGCCCCAGTTCGTGAATAGAGACTTTGTAGAGTTGTTCTGCGAGTTTTGATTTGTCCAAGCGATAGGTAGATACAACACAGACATTACCAGGGCTGTAAGCCAAACCCATAATTCCCCAGTCTTTGATTCTATTTTTGGTTACACTGATATCTCGATTGGTCATAAGTATCATCAACGTATCTAGGCCATATTTATATCTTGTCAATTTCAAAATACTATCTGCTCGATATCGATCACGAGGTTTAAAATATGCCGATCGAAATAGTGGTATAGTAGGCAATAGTCGAGTAGAAGGAAAATTCTTTTTGAGTGATTTTAAATTTTCTCTGGCTAATGATTGATTGAAATCTCCTAAAGGCTGAATAAAAAGAATTTTTGGTTTTGATAGGATGTATTGAATGTGACGGATAGGTTCTTTTTGGAAATAAACATAAGCTGCCATGCATGTGATAATGCAAGCGAGGAGTAGAATTAGTATTCGCTTCATGAGCTTATAAACTTTTATACATTATATAGTTTGGATTAGAATGTCGATTGGAAATCTTAAAATCTTTTTCATCGATTATTTCAAACCCATTTTTTTTGTAGAATTTGATAGCACGCAGATTTTCAATCCAAGTATATAGCCATATTCCTTTTTGAGTGTATTGCCTTGCCAGTTCTACATTAAAATCAAAGAGCGGTTGGCCTAATTTAAAAGCAAGAAACTTTTCATCAATATAAATTCTATCTAGCTTAGCAAGGGGATTGGTGTCAATTTTTGGATAAGTAGTGCTTATACTTAGTTTTGAATAGCCCGCTAATTCATTTTTATAGTATAGGAAATGGAAGAAAGTATGTGGATCAGATAGTTCCTTTTCTAGTTTTTTAACAGAATATGCATAACGAATGTAAATATTTATGTCTTTTTCTTCTGCGCTATGTCCATGAGATGCAATAAATGTAGATTTCGAAAGTTCGCTCAATCTTTCTATTTCTATTGGTTTTATAGGCTTAATGTCTATCATATCTTAATTTATCATAAAAACGAAACTAAACGATTTGTGGTATAATTATTGAAAATCAAGGATAATAATAATAAAGTCGAACTTTGGCACAGTAGTTGATACTTGTTTATATAAAATTAAGTTAATTTCTAACCTTAAAAATTGAATAATATGACAAAGCAACATTTTTTTAGATTAAAGAATCTAGTTTTTTTACTAGGCATGTTGTTTATAGGCAATTCAGCTGTTAATGCTCAGATTTGTCCTATTTCTGGCGATACCACAGTTTGTGAGAATGAGATAGTTCCATATTCTACTGCGACAGCCGGTCCGGGCTATACCTACCAATGGAATGCATTTGGTGGGGTTGTTTCTGGGTCAGGTATGAATGTCAATGTAACCTGGGGAACGCCAGGGGCAGGGCAAGTGACCTTAGTGGTAAGAGATGCTTTGAATATAGTCGTATGCACGAGGACATATAACGTGATAATTTATGCTGGTCCTAAACCTTTCATACTGCCTAGTATTGATGCGAAATGCGGACAACCAGATACTGGTAGCGTGGGCACAGCAATCAATAGGAAAGGGGATGAATGCTTGAGTGTATGTGACTCCACATGGGTGACCTACTCTACGATTAATCATGCGGGAAGTACCTATGTTTGGACTATAACGGGAAGTGCCATCGTAATACCAAGTGTGACCAACTCTATTCAAGTATACTGGACTGGTGTTGGAACAGGGTCAGTTACTGTCACCGAAACCAATGCGCAAGGATGTATTGGAACGAATTCTCTTTGTGTGAAAATTGTTGCCAAGCCCAATGCCTCCTTCACTGCTATGCCAGCGGCCAGCGGCGGTATAGTCAATGCATGTTTAAATCAAACCATTCAGTTTATTAATACTTCAACAATAGGTGGTGGTAGCCCTTTCTTTTCATTTACTTGGGTATGGGGCGATGGAGGTATGACTACCTTGCCAGGAAATACAAGTGGTAATTCTTCGCATTCCTATTCAGGCTCAGGTACCTATAACGTTATGCTCATTGTAGAGAACGAATGTCATTGTAAAGATACTGCCTTTATAACGGTCCTAGTTAGTAGTGACCCAGGTCCAGATATTCAATGCGTCAGCACAGTATGCCCAGGTACTCAAGTGACTTATACCACCTCAGTGGTTTGTCCTAATTATTTATGGACGGCCGTCAATGGCACAATAATAGGGAGCAATACCAATCCAACGGTAACCGTTCAATGGGGAACCACAGGCCCGGGCTATTTAACCCTTCAGACCCTTGGATGCACTGGAACCTGTCCTTCGCCTACTACAGTTGTTGTTCCTATCATCACGCCGAGTGCTACCATCACAGGCAAAAATTTAGTCTGTCAGTTTGATTGCGAAACCTATCATTTGGATTGTACTATCCCAGTAGATAGTATCATTTGGACTGTCCCAGCAGGAATTACTTTGATAGGTAATCCTACTAATATGCATGATATTAAGCTTTGCTTTTATAGTGCAACCTTTACTTCTGGGGTGATCACTGCAACCTATTTTCATAATACTCCAGGAGCTAAACCAAGTTTGACATGTGGAGGTAGTGCAAATTTCACCATCAATGTACGTCCTAAATTATTTTTAAATTATCCTACGGAAATTTGCGATCAGTCCGTTCTGACAGGTAGCTATACGAATTCACCTTCAGGCAATATTCAGTGGACGATTGTAGCTTCTGGTGGCGCTACGGTATTCTCTAGTACACAACCAGCCAATGTGAATTTTAATCCTGTTTGGGTTTGGGGTCCAGGAATTTTTACTATTACAGCTACCGATCTCAGTGGAAATTATTGTAACTCACCACAAAGTTTTGTTTTAAAGGTAAATCCAATTCCTCCGCGACCGGATTCTATAACAGGCGCTAAACTAGTTTGTCCTAATACACCATATCAGTATTTAGGTCTTGCTACATCGAGCAATCTCTCTTTGAGCTGGACAGTTATAGGAGGTACCCCAGCCTCAGCGGCAGGGCCATTTATCTCTGTATTGTGGGGCCCAACTCCTCCATATCAGATTATATTATCACAGTTAGACCCTAAGACAGGATGTAGATCCGACACCATTCAATACAATGTCAACTCAATGCTGCCTTTGACTCCATCAGTGATAACGGGTCCTCTCAATCCATGTGCCAATACGCTTGTAGCAGGAGCCTACTCTACCTCTTCTCCTGGTACAGATTTTAATTGGACGATTAGTCCTAGTATTGCGGGCAGTGTGACAGCGGGAAATCATACGAATACCATCACTGTGCAATGGAATAATTATACAGGTCCAGCTTCAATCACTTTAGTGCGTACAGTTTGCGGAACGACAATTTCAACAAACTATTCTGTAAATCTTTCAGCGCCACCTATCCCAGCTATATCAGTTCCTTCTCCTGTATGTCAGGGATCTACTGTGACCATGTCTAGTTCGACTCCAGGGGCCACATTTACATGGAATTTTGGAAATGGGGGAACAGGCTCAGGTTCTCCAGTAAACTATGTTTATAATAGCCCAGGAACCTATGTAGTTACTCTGACAGCAAATTATACAGGTTCATGTCCAGCTACTGCCACCAATACAGCTACTATAGTAGTAAATCCGAAACCAAATGTCAATATCTCTACTCCAGATCCAAATTTATTCTGTGGACCAGTGGGTACGGTTAATATGTTTGTCGCATCTCCAGCTATTCTTACTACCTATGCATGGTACAGAGCTCCATCTACATTTTTAGTTCCAGGTTCATCATATTCATCTAACGTGATAGGAAGTTATTATGTGGTAGCGACAAATACGCATGGCTGTATGGATACAAGTAACATAATTCCAATTGATACGGTATGCGATACATGTAGAATTAATCCAACATACTCAGTTTCTTTAACTATAATTAAACAAGGTTGTAATAAAGATAGTTTTGTTGGCACTTCAACTCCTGCGGGTTCATCTCCTACATTTGATTTCGATGATCCATATGGTAGTCCGAATATAGTTTCTGGAACAAATGCATCGCACACATTCCCAGAACCTGGATTTTATCGTGTAAGATATTGTGTGAAATTTCCTAATATATGGAATACAGATTCCTGTAAGGTCTGCGCTATGAAAGTCGATACCATAAAATACATTGCAGATTTTTATTCTTCGCTGAGTTGCATACCAGGCAAAGATTCTGTCATGGTCAGTTTGATTAATACGACGAAGATACTCTCCGGCTTCCCTCCTCCTTCGTATGCATGGAGTGTCAATGGAGGTCCAACTTTTTCTACCTTGGCCAATCCAACTATTAATTTAGCCCCAGGTACCTATACATTTACTCTTATAGCGAATGGTAATTGTATAAAAACTTTAGTAGTGACGATACCTGCCTTACCTAATGCTAGCTTTACTGTTGTAGATTCTATTTGTGTCAATACACCAATGATGTTTACAAATACATCTACCGGGGTTTATAATAGCATACAATGGACATTTGGTGATGGGTCGAGCACCACGATTAGTTCACCTATTCGCACCTATAGTGCACCAGGAATCTATTATGTCAATTTATATATAGCGAACAACTTTGGCTGTATCGATACATTTAAAGATACCGTGGTTGTTCTGCCAAATACATTAACTGCTACCGCTGTGCCAGCAGGTCCTACCCAGTTTTGCGAGGGAGGATCGGTTGTCATAAATGCAGTACCAGGTGGTGGCTATCCTGCTTATAGTTATTTGTGGTCGACGACACAAGCCACGCCGAGTATTACCGCTATTTATACAGGTCAGTATTATGTAGATGTTACAGACAATAAAAGTTGTTTCGTGCGTTCGAATGCTGTTAATGTATTGGTCAAGCCACAACCAAAACCCAACATTTCAGGTCCAGTTATTGTTTGTCAAGGTGAAAATCCGACGTTCTCAGTAAACTATCCTGGTACGCCTTATACTTTAAATTGGAGCTTGGATGGCGCGGTGACTCCGTGGTATAATCAATCAAACTATCAAATATTTTTCCCTGCTCTTGGACCACATGTACTCATCATTCAAGTCACAAGTCCTGACACCTGCATTGGGTATGATACGTTTAATTTCACCGTAGTACCTAAGCCTAATGTTAATATAATAGCGGGCAGCAGTCTTTGCGCTGGTGTACCTAATTTGCTCATAGGAACAAGTACTTCTACGAATATTTTATCTTATTTCTGGAATACTGGATCTACGAACGATTCTTTGTATACCTCTATTGCAGGAAACTATTCGTTTACTGTAGTAGATTCAAATGGGTGTAGAAATTCTGCAGTAAAAGTTGTCAATCCACTTCCTGATTTCTGTGGTTTAATGACGGGTTGTTATGATATATGTGATACCGTCACTATGCTTGTTTGGCATGGACCTAAGGGATATGCAGGCTATCAATGGTTATTTAATAACCTACCTATACCGGGATCTACATTCGATACATTACATATACCTCTATACCAATCAGGAACTTATAGATTAGTCTTAACAACTTCTTCAGGCTGCAAAGACACGTCAGAAAAAATAGATATTAATTTTATTAAATGCGATAGTTGTATAAAAATAGTGCGAACCACCATAGACTGTGGGCCACTAGATAAAGCAGGAAATCAAACATACACAGTTTCGATGACCATCATAAATAACTTGGCCGCTGGAGCGAATGTCTCCATTTCTTCGCCTCAAGGATCCATATCTGGCTTGACTCCTGTCACACTTGCTTTAGGTGCTAATACAGTTAATTTTACCTTTACGGATTTACCTTCTATCGATACACAAGTTTGTTTTAATGTGGTCGTATGGAATATGAACACCGATTGTATCGCGAGTGCTTGTATCAAACTACCTCCATGTGGAGGGGATTGTAAAGACACCATACGTTGGAAAAGTTTCGATTGTAAAGGCTTTGACGGATCAGGGAATCCTGTTTATGCTATTTGTATGAATATATATTGGGGTGGAAGCAGTGGTTCTACCATGACCCTTTCCACCGCTAGCGGTAGCTTCTCTCCTAATCCTGTCACTGTGAATAATGGCTGGCAGACAATATGTGTCAATTATACTGACTTACCACCAACTACTGGCTTCTCAACGTTCTACTTCACCTTCTATGATCCAATTACTAAATTGACATGTAGAGACTCATTGAAGAGAGATTATGTTCAATGTAAAGATTCCTGTAGATTAGCAGTAGTAGGACTTTGCGCCCATTGTAAGTATAATGGATCAACTAAAGTCTATACTATAGAATTAACTGTGAATAATACCTTAGGAGGTCCTGCATCAGTGAGTATTCCGCCCGTGAGTACAGGAACTATAGGAACTATAAGTCCACCTGTATTGCCTTCTGGAGTTGGTACCGTGAGTTTTCCATTCATCGATACGGGAGCTAAAGATAGCATAGTTTGTTTCAGAATTTATCTTACTGTAGGAAATAAAATTTGCTACCAAGACGTTTGTGTTTATCTGCCAGATAGTTGTGAAAAAGAACACTCAGGTATTTCAAATATATCACAGTTTAGCTACTTCATGCTAGCGCCGAATCCAGCCAAAGAAATGGTTCAACTTAGTTTCTCCAAATCGAATGTCAAAGATAGATCCATTCAAATAAAGGACTTAAATGGTAGAATTATTTATCAAAGAGATTTGAAGTTGGGTATAGAAAAGTTAGATATCGAAACAGAAACTTGGGTTAATGGTATATATTTTGTAAGCCTCATTCAAGATGGTAAATACAGAGGAAGTATCAAACTTAAAGTAGAAAAATAATATCCCCCCACTATGGCGCTACATTAATGGATCATTAATGTAAAATAAGAGCCCTTGACTAATTGGTCGAGGGCTTTTTATTTGCTAAAAAGTATCCTAGCCAAGCCATGGGAATATATGCACCAACTAAGTCGATGATATTAAAAGTCATAGGCGCAGGTATCATGCTAACAGCCATGATTCCACCAATTAAAAATAGGACACCAACGACCATAGCAAGATTAAAATGCTGAGATTTTGCAAGTTTCACACAAATGAAGGCTGCCAGAAGCGTGCCAAGTCCGTGGGCTAAAAAAACATTGACAAAATGAGCAAAGGTATATTTGTCAATATTGGCAGCTATAGTTTCTATTTTATTTAAGTCAACTCCATCTGGAAGTGGGAGTATTTTCATTCCAAGTTCAAGTATGACCTTATTTAATTGCCCACCAATAAATAGACCAAGTATTACAGCAGAAACATTTCTGAAAATAACATTGTTTAATACAAAATCTTTAATTTTTTCCATGGATTTAAATTTTAGTTGGGACAAAACTATAAAGTATCTAGTTGATTTAAATTATTTTTGAGCAATTTTTATCAAAAAGTGTATCTATATGATTAGTTCTCTTTGGCGAATGAGTCTTGTTTATTTGGCAATATGTCTGGGTCTGCCTGTTCATCATTGCGCGCAGGGAAAGAACATGAAGACACAATTAAAGAAAAGAACTTCCTGGGCTAAATTGTTGGCCAAGCACCCTTTTAATAGGTCTCCCAATCAAGTAGCGAAGATTCAACAAATGCCAAAAGCAGATAGACCAGATTTAGCTTTTGAACAAGATTATATGATGACGATGGATCCGGCACTTGGGCATGTACCCTATGAGCGGAAAATATTAGCTAATCAGCAGGTAGATGAAATGCTAAGCAGACCTAGACACAAAGCGGCTATCTCGGGAGTGACTTGGCAGGAACGAGGCCCCAATAATGTAGGAGGCCGCACACGCGCCATTGTCTTTGACCCAAATGACGGAACAAACAAGAAAGTTTGGGCTGCTGGTGTGGGCGGAGGACTATGGTACACGAATGATATTACGGTAGCATCACCTACCTGGGTGCATGTAGATGGATTTTGGGATAATATTGCCATTTCAAGCATTGCTTTTAATCCTAATAATACACAAGAAGTATATGTAGGTACTGGTGAAGGCTTTTTCAATGGAGGTGCTCAGCGCGGAGGAGGTATTTGGAAATCTTCTAATGGCGGGACTACATGGACACTACTAGCAAGCACAGCTCCTGGAGCCTATAATAGTGGGAGTCACTTCCAGTATGTCAATAAAATAGTGATAAAAAATAATGGGCATGTTTTTGCCGCTACTCGTGGTTATTATATCAATACTGGGGGAATCATGCGGTCCATGGATGGCGGTGCCACTTGGTCCAGAGTGCAGGCCGTGTATACTGGTGTAGGGACATTATATGATTTTGCCTCTGACATAGAGATTGCTGCCAATGGAGACCTTTATGCTTCTTTTGGGATATTTTCTCAGGGGAGAGTTTTTAAATCAACCAATGCCAATAATGGCAATTCGGGAACATGGACAGATATTAGTTCTAATATCGGAACCTTAAATTCTTCTACAAGGATAGAACTTGCATGCGCACCCTCCGATTCCAATGTTATATACGCAGTGGCTAGAGTAAGCAACGGCAACACGGATGTCGATTTTATAAAAAAATCGATTAATGGCGGCACGACATGGACGAGCTGTGCCATCCCGCTAATGGTTGATGGATCGGGCAATCATTTCACACGCAGTCAAGCATGGTATGATTTAATCTTGGCAGTGCACCCAACGAATCCTTGGTTAGTTTTAGTCGGCGGTATAGATATTCATCGATCGACGGATAGTGGAACTACTTGGACAGGTATTTCTCACTGGTATGGTGGGTTTTCTAAACCTTATGTGCATGCAGACCAGCATGGTATGGCCTATAGACCTGGAAATTCGAATGAAGTCCTTTTTAGCCATGATGGAGGAATCACCCTATCTACCAATGCTGGAAACTCAGGGGCTACCCCAAGCTTTGCAGATAAAAATACCGGCTATAATGTCACCCAATATTATGCCTGTGCCGCTCGCAATTCGGTCAATAGCCATTATTTTCTGGCAGGAGCTCAAGATAATGGTAGTCATAAATTCACTAGTCCTCAAATTGGATCTACGACGGAAGTCACAGGCGGCGATGGCGCTTTTTGTCATATAGATCAAGACGATCCGACTTTTCAGATGACGGCTTATACTTTTAATGTCATCTATCGATCATTAAATGGTGGAGCCAGTTTTCCGAATATTGTGAATGAAGATGGGTTTGGGCATTTTATCAATCCATCAGACTATGATGATACACGAAACATTTTGTATAGTGCAAGAAATAATGATCAAATCAAACGAGTTTCTAATATTACAGGAGCAGTATCTAATTTAAATTTTACCATTAGTGTGGGTGGTGCTAAAATATCAGCGTTGAAAGTAAGCCCTTATAATGATGTAGTTTTTCTGGGAATCGCGAATGGTAGAGTTTATAAATATGCGAATGCAAGTACAGCTACTCCTACTTTGACTAGAATAGATACTTTTACAACGAACGCAGGATGGGTTTCATCAATTGATGTAGGTGCGAGCGATGATACAATTCTTATTACTTTTTCAAATTACGGGGTAACTTCTGTATGGGAAACAGCGAATGGCGGCGTCACTTGGAGAAATAAAGAAGGGAACTTACCGGATATGCCAATTCGATGGGCATTATACAATCCAAGTAATCGCAATCAGGTTGTAGCAGCAACTGAAGTGGGCGTATGGAGCACAGATAATTTTGCTACAGGGGCGGCTGGTGCACCTGTATGGGGGGTAAGTAGTTCGGGCTTGGCTCATACGAGATGTGATATGCTGGAATATAGAGCTGCTGATAAGATGCTTGTAGTGGCCACCCATGGTAGAGGTCTTTTTACAAGTGATATATTTGTGACTTCTCGTGTTGTGGATTTTTCTTATAGCTCCAGTCGAAGCTGCACAGGGAGTTTGACAGTAAATTTTACTGATGGTAGTTTGAAGCCAAATGGTTTGTGGGCGTGGGATGTCAACAATGATGGTATTACAGATTACACAACTCGAAATCCAACGCATACCTATGCTGTGCCGGGTTTATATACCGTTAAATTAAAAATTAATGGTACGGATTCCATTACAAAAAATAATGTCATTTTGTTCAGCAGTGCGGGTTTGACTGCCAATACAGGTTGTACGGTCACTGCAAATAGCAATAGTGGAAATGGATTTGGAATAGGAATTTCTAATGTTAGCTTGAGTACGATTAGTAATCCAACATCCTACAATGATGGTCAATATAATGATTATTCATGCTCCCAATTTGCTATTCTTTTGCCGAATACTGCCTACGCAATGCAAGTGACAACGGGGACAGCGAACAATGAAGCCGTAAGAGCCTATATTGACTATAATAACGATAACAATTTGGCTGCAGGAGAACTTATCGGAACTATTTCTGCTAATATGAATGGGGCGAATACATTAAACTTTACTACGCCGACTATTGCATCTGGTCTAGTTTTAAATACTCCTTTGCGACTCCGTGTTGTATCTAAATTTAGTAGTTCTCCTTCGACAGCATGTGATGTCTCCACCTATGGTCAAGCAGAGGACTATACTGTTTATATGAAGGCAAATTTAAATCCACTTCCTGTGAGACTGGTAGAGTTTAATGCAAAATGTGATCAAGGAATAGCAAGGCTAAATTGGTCGACCGCTTCTGAAGAGAACAATGAAAAATTTATCATAGAGCGATCTAAAGATGGAAAGAAATTTGAATCTATTGGTGAAGTATCGGGTATGGGCACTAGTCGTGAGTTGAATACTTATTCTTATGAAGATAGAGCCGCAATCTATGGCACATCCTATTATCGTTTGAAGCAACAGGATTTCGATGGACAGTTTGAGTATTCCAAAACCATTGTAAACAGATGTATAGATAAAATTGATCTAAAAATTCATCCCAATCCAACAGATAATTTGCTAAAAATTTCAGGTTATGGTAGTCGAGCTAGCGTTATGGTAACGAATAATTTAGGTCTCGTAGTCATGCGGATGAATGTTGTAGATAATTTTTGTGTTCTTGAACTTGGCCATTTGCCAGCAGGTCTCTATACCGTAAATGTTGCAAATGAAGATGAATCGGTCAGAGAGCAGATACATTTGAGAAAGTAGCTTACTTTTTTTCATTACATGCTTGCTGTTTAAATAGAGGATTTTTATTGTTTATCCCAAATTATGCGATAGACTTGTACAAAGTACAAGGATAGCGTATTAGTTGGGGTTAACCCCGCATACTGATTGTTTCAATCAATTTTTCACTTGATTGAATTACAATCAGTTTTGCGATTAATCATTTCTAATGATTAATTTGGGTTTATAAATTTTGAACTAATTTTTTTTAGGTAATTTAGAATATTCCCTTATATTCGCTACACATAAATCTGACTCTCTTGAAGCCAACTGATATTAAAGATCCCGAGTATTTTCATAAAGTAGTGGACTGCCAATACGCTTGTCCTGC
Source organism: uncultured Chitinophagaceae bacterium (assembly GCA_964465185.1). GTDB lineage: Bacteria > Bacteroidota > Bacteroidia > Chitinophagales > JADJOU01 > CHPMRC01. The sequence goes on along the minus strand of CAYXKX010000004.1, from coordinate 56,210 downwards.
GCATACGCCCGTCCCAGAATACATAAGGCTCATAGCCCAAGAAAAATACACCGAAGCTTACATGGTCAATTGGGACTCGAATGTTTTTCCAGGAGTATTGGGTCGTACCTGCGATAGGCCCTGTGAGCCAGCATGCAGAAGAGGTAGAATCGAAGAGGAGCCAGTAGCTATTTGTAGATTGAAACGCGTAGCGGCGGATAATAAAGATAAAGATGATGTGAAAGCGATGATGCCACAGGGTCCTTTCAAACCCAATGGCAAAAAAGTAGCTCTCATAGGAGCTGGCCCTGCTTCTTTGACTGTGGCTAGAGACCTTGCTCCAATTGGATATGAAATACATTTATACGATGAACAGAAATTGGGTGGAGGATTTATGCGTTCGCAAATCCCTTCATTCAGATTACCAGAAGAAGTTCTAAATGATGAAGTTAATTATATTCTTGATTTAGGTATTCATACGCATTTCAATCAGTATGTTTCTTCCTTGAAAGAAGTTTTAAATAAAGATTATGATGCAGTTTTCATAGGTTCTGGTGCCCCAAAAGGAAGAGATTTAACTGTGCCAGGAAGAGAAGAAGGTGCTGCCAACATTCATATTGGTATCAATTGGCTAGCCTCTGTAGCCTTTGATCACACATCCAAAATAGGAAAGAAAGTCATCGTCCTCGGCGGAGGGAATACGGCTATGGACTGCTGTCGTACAGCACGAAGACTAGGAGGAGAGGAGGTTAAAGTTTGTGTTCGTTCGCCATTTAGTGAAATGAAAGCCTCCCCTTGGGAAAAAGAAGATGCTATTCACGAAGATATTCCAATTTTGGATAATCATGTTCCATTGGAGTTTGTTATAAAAGATAATAAGTTAGCTGGTATGATGTTCGATAAAGTTCATGCTACCTATGATGATAAAGGGAAACGCAAATTAGTTTCTACTGGTGAGCCGCCGTTATTTATCGAAGCAGACGATGTATTGATAGCGATAGGTCAGGAGAATTCATTTCCATGGATTGAGCGCGACTTAGGTCTTGAGTTTGACGAATGGGGTATGCCTAAGGTGGATGAAATGACTTATGCATCTACACACTCTAGAGTGTTTTTCGGAGGAGATGCGGCCTTCGGACCGAAGAATGTCATCACCGCTGTCGCCCAGGGGCACCAAGGAGCTATATCTATTGATTTAGCTTGTCAGGGAAAACCGCTTACGGAGAGATTGGATCCTATGGTCAATCTACATAGCATGAAAATGGGAATTCACGAATGGGCCTACGATAGTCCTGTGACGACAGATTTGAGGTTTATAGTTCCGCTAGCCGAAAAGAAAAAGGCCTTGTCTGATAGAAAACTGGAGGTAGAGCTGGGTTTTGATAAACTCACAGGTTACAAAGAGGCACAGCGCTGCCTGAACTGTGATGTACAAACTGTATTTATGGAGGACAAGTGCATTGAATGCGATGCTTGTGTCGATATTTGTCCTACTATGTGTATCACCTTTACAGAAACTGAAGTGGATGAAAAAGTAATGAGACAAAAATTGACCATGCCTGCAAACAATTTGACTCAGGATTTATACGTATCGGCAGAATTGAAAACCAAGCGCGTGATGGTCAAGGATGAAAATGTATGTCTGCACTGTGGACTATGCGCTGAAAGATGTCCGACTTCGGCATGGGATATGCAGAAATTTTTGTATAATACGACCAAGGCGCATACTGCTTGTACTGTATAGTTAATAAATGAATTATTAAATTAAATATTATGATTGAGATAAGTAAGGTAAAAGAAAATCTTGAGATTTTAGAAATAGAGTGTAAAGAAATTGAAGTAGAAGATCTAATAGAGAGAATTTTAATATTGGATAAATTGGATCGATCCAATAAGCAATCGGAAGCTAGACAAGTAACAAGTCATGAGACTTTGAAAAAAGAAGTTATAGAATGGTTCAAATAAACTGGACGGACGATGCTAAACTAGATTTGAAAAATATTTTTGAGTTTATCTCGAAAGAAAGCGAATATTATGCAGAATTAACGGTCTTTAATATAATCAGTAAAACGGAAATATTAAATAACAATGTCAATATAGGGAAAGTGATTAGAGAGAAACAGAACCCTTTATTTCGTGAGCTTTTGTATAAGCAGTATAGAATTATGTATAAGGTTCTTGGAGATCAACAAGTTGATATTTTAAATATTTTCCACTCCTCAAGAAATTTTGAATCAAATTTTGAATAAAAATAAACAATGAACATAAACGATTTCGTAGTGCGCTTCGCCAATGTGAATGGAACGGGTTCGGCCTCAGCCAACTATTTATTCACCAAGGCTATTTTCAGAATGGGAGTACCTGTGACTCCGAAGAATATTTTTCCATCCAATATTCAGGGTCTTCCTACATGGTATGAAGTGCGCGTGAGTGAAAAAGGTTATCTTGGAAGACGAGAAGGTATAGACCTCATGGTAGCTGTGAATCCACAGAGTTTCGCACAGGATGCGGCTAGTGTGAAATCTGGCGGCTATTTTCTCTACGATAGCACGAAAAAATTAGCCAAGGAATTTCTGAGAGATGATATTAATTATATTGAAATTCCTTTGATGGAGATTAGTAATAGTAATTACTCTGATCCCCGACAAAGACAGTTGTTCAAAAACATTATTTATGTCGGAGCTATTTGCGAATTATTAAAAATTGAATTTGGTGTATTTGAAGATTTATTTGCCGAGCAATTTAAAGGCAAGGAAAAGTTAATTCCACTCAATGTGAATGCGCTGAATCTGGGCATCAATTACATCAAAGAGCATTATCCAAATCCACTCAATATGAAAGTGGAACGCAGAGATTTATTGAAAAATAAAATTCTTGCTGAGGGTAACGCTGCCTGTGGCCTTGGAGCAGTTTATGCTGGTGCAACATTCGCCGCTTGGTATCCAATCACACCTTCTACTTCTGTTATTGATGGATTTGCAGATTACTGTAAGCAGTTTAGATTAGATAAAGAAACGGGGAGAAAAAATTATGCCATCATTCAAGCAGAAGATGAATTGGCCGCAATGGGTATGGTACTCGGTGGTATGTGGAATGGTGCACGCTCATTTACCTCTACGAGTGGTCCTGGTCTTTCACTAATGAACGAATTTTTAGGTCTTGCGTATTTTGCTGAGATACCAGCCGTACTCATCGATGTGCAGCGCACAGGTCCTAGTACGGGTATGCCTACGCGCACACAGCAATCTGATTTACTCCTCGCGGCTTATGCCTCCCATGGAGATACAAAACATGTACTTTTATTCCCATCAAATCCTAAGGAGTGTTTTGATATGACAGCAGATGCGTTTGATTTGGCGGAGCAGTTGCAAACGCCAGTCATCATGCTCACAGACCTCGATTTAGGGATGAATGACCATATCTCTGAACCTTATGAGTGGAATGATCTTCGTCAATACAAAAGAGGAAAAGTTTTATCCGCAGAAGATTTAGACAGCGTAGAAAAGTGGGGACGCTACTTAGATAAAGATGGTGATGGTATTCCATATAGAACGCTTCCGGGCACACACCCTGAGAAGGGTTCTTTCTTCACACGAGGTAGCTCCCATACAGAATATGCTGCGTATACTGAGAGTTCAGATGAATATCGAAAAGGTATGGATCGATTGCTAAAAAAATGGGATACAGCTAAGACTTTAGTGCCATCTTCTATCGTTTATCCTTCAAAAAAGAAATCAGATGTCGGAATCATCTTCTTCGGCACTTCTACCTATTCCGCAGAAGAGGCAATGGATAAATTAGCGGAGAATGGAGTTCATGTGGATGCGCTAAGGCTAAGAGGATTTCCATTTGATGTGGCGTTTGAAGACTTCGTCACATCTCACAAACAAATCTTCGTTATCGAACAAAACCGCGATGCACAGCTCAAGAGCCTGATGATGATAGAACTCGGCACCGAGGCTTCCAAATTGCATTCTGTATTGAATTTTGATGGTATGCCGATTACAGCGGATTTTATATTTAATCAGATAGCTGCTAGTTTCAAGACGCAAGTTTCGGGTTAAATATTTTTTTGGATACAAAATATTTATTATCGACCATATTATTACATGATTTTGAGAATTTTAATTTTATTACTTTTTAATTTTAGTTTGAATGCTCAATATTCATTAATAAAAGAATTTAATACTAATATTGATAATATAATTGGAGGTTGGCCAACCAATGATGTATTTCAAGATAATGACTGGCTATATACTACAACTGACAATTCATTAGTTAAGTTTAAATCTGATGGCACTCAGTTTCAAAAAGTAACTTCAATTGGATGCGCAAGAAGAGCTACCATGATCATAAAAGACAGCTTCTATTATTATGTATCTAAAATGAATACTTTAAATAAATATAATAAATATGCCAAAGCAGTTTCTGTAGTTTACACATTTGATGATTTCGCAAATAAATGTGGATCAAACTCGATGGGTTATATTGCTTATGATGGGACATTTTTTTATATTACTTTATCAGAAGGTGGAGTTCATTATATGGGAACTTTAATCAAGATAAAACCTGATGGGTCAGGATATCAAAAACTATTTGATTTTCAAAACTCAACAGGTAGAACGCCTTTTGGAGGGGTGATTTTGGATAGCGGATATCTATACGGTATGACTCGAACAGCTGGAAATATTGATATGGGGGGGTCAATTTATCGAATTAAAACAGATGGAACAAGTTTTGATACTTTAAAAACTTTTTATTATCTAGATGGTAGATATCCAGAAGGAAAATTGCTTCTCTATAAAAACGTTCTTTATGGTATGACTAGAAGTGAGGGACCAAAATCTGGTGGTACACTGTTTAAAATTGACAAAAATGGTCAAAATTATCAGATACTTTTTAATTTCGATATTGACAGTAATCATGGTACTGATCCATTGACTGAATTAATTGCATATGGAAATAAGTTTTATGGAATGACATATAGTGGAGGAATGTTTTCTCCTGGATCTATTGGAGGTACTTTATTTAGCATTCATACTGATGGCACTAATTATAAAGTATTACACCATTTTAATAATCCATCTAGTCCTCAGTCAGGATTATTTAGATTGAATGATGAACTATTCGGATCACTTTCACTTGGAGCTGGCACTTCTAAAGATGGAGGAATTTTTAAATTTAAACTAAACTGTCAATCATCGGGAACTGCTAATATAAGTCTAAAAAATGGAGATACGTTTCGGCTAAACAATAAAGTATTTTATATACCGGGAACATATACTGAGAATATTGTTAACAGAGCAGGATGTGATAGCATTTTAAATTTCACATTATCTAAATGCATAGTATACAAAGCAATTAATTTAGAAAAAAAACTTGGGGATACTATTGTTTGGAATCAAAAAAAATATTATATAGCAGGGAATTACTTTGATACTATATCTGTTAAAGGAAGCTGTGATTCTATATTTCAATTAAACTTCAGTTTCTGTAGGGATACAATAAAGTCAAAAATTGTAGGATTAAAATCAGGTGATTCAATTAAGTTAGGAGCTAAATATTATAAAAATGCTGGGTTATTTTATGATACTTTCTATATAGGTCAATGTAAAGAAATATATAAATATACTATTTCTGTTTGTTCAGATATCATAGTTAAAAAATTCCCAACAATCACTTATGGCTCGACATATACAGTTGGAAAAAGCACTTATATTAAATCTGGAATTTATTACGATACCTTCCTCGGGTCTAATCTATGCGATTCTATAATTATTACAGATCTTAAGGTTGTAAAAAAGTGCAAGGATGTGAAAGTTGTTTTGATAAAAACTATAAATAAAGGAGATACAGTTAAGGTAGGAAAAAATGCCTACACTGTTTCGGGAAATTTTATTGATACAATTGTGACATCTTTTGGATGTGATAGCATTGTCTTAACTTATATTGTTTTAAATCCAAACTTAAGTGGTACCTATAATTACACAAATGAGGATTTATATTTTTCTTATTTTTCTAATTTAAAACAGTTTTATATATCTAATAATATTTCCAATAACCTATTAATTAGATTTATTGATATAAATGGTAAAGTTATTTTAGAGAAATTAATCTTTAATTCTGAAGAATATATAGATTTGAGTTTCTTATCCAAAGGGATTTATTTTGTTGAAATAAATCATAATAACTCTCAGTTAATTAAAATTGAAAAAATTAGTATTCAATAAATTTATATAACACTATAATAATAAATTTCAAGAACCCATGACCTATATCAAACCCAAATTTCGCCACCCAGAATTGCCAAAAAACAAACTAGGCTATACTTTAGACTATTATGAAGGATCGCTATCGACACTCTGTGCAGGTTGTGGGCATGATAGCATCAGTGGAGCTATTATTCGAGCTTGCTTTGAAGCGAATATCGAACCACACAAGGTAGCTAAAATGTCTGGAATAGGATGCTCGAGCAAGACACCCGCATATTTTTTGAGCAATTCTCATGGCTTTAATTCAGTGCACGGTCGTATGCCGTCTGTAGCCACAGGTGCTAATATGGCGAATCGTGATTTGATTTACTTCGGTGTGTCGGGTGACGGAGATACCGCTAGTATCGGTATGGGTCAGTTTGTGCATGTGATACGCCGAAATCTGAATATGGTCTATCTCGTGATGAATAACGGTTGCTATGGTTTAACTAAAGGGCAAGACTCTGCTACAGCTGACTGTGGCTCGAAAAATAAATCGGGGAATGTCAATTTATTTGAAGGAATAGATTTAGTGAGCTTAGGAATAGAACTCGGTGCAGGATTTGTAGCTCAGAGCTTTTCAGGAGACAAGGCACAGCTGGTTCCTCTTATTAAAGCAGCCATGGCTCACCCAGGATTTGCTTTGATCAATGTGGTT
>CAYXKX010000004.1:44599-49312 GCA_964465185.1 uncultured Chitinophagaceae bacterium | reverse complement strand
GAAGGAGAAACTAAGCAAATCGCTATGCATGATGGGAGTTTGATTCAGTTGAATAAGCTGACCAAAGATTGGGATCCTACGGATAGAAGTTCGGCTATGAACGCCATGCTGAATGCCAAGCAGAATAATGAATTTTTGACGGGCTTAGTTTATATCAATCCCGATAGCGTAGATACGCACGAACTAATTCAGACAAGTAAAACACCTCTAAATCAAATCCCTCAAACCGTCTTGTGCCCCGGAAATAAATCCTTGGCTGAGATTAACGCGGAATTAAGGTAGGCGCTTTTCCCATTCTGACTTCTATCTTATCAATGATAAAGGCTGGAAGCCAACCGGCTTTATTATTCTTGATAAAACCATATTTTTTAGTGCCATTCACGCGTTCAAACTTTTTCATAACCTTAAGAAGGAGTCCACTACCGCCAATCAAACTAGTTTGGTTAAATACTTTCTGAACTCGATACTTTTCATCAATGTAGAGTTGACTGAATTCTCCACCAGTTAGTTTTTCAAAATTCTTGACCAATTGATTGTGAAATTTTTCTGTTTCGATAAAACTCAAGTCTATTATTTTTTCCTTAATCAAATCTGGTTTGGCGAGGGTAGCTGTAGCCCATGCTATGCCTCCAGAAAATAAAATTTTAAAATCGTAGTTTGTAATTCCACATTTATCGACTGCCATTGGTAAGTCCTTCTCACTGATTTGATTGAGTTTTTTAGTTAATAAGGTGCTAAATTCTTCAATCGAGCATGGAGTGTCGCAGACTTTCTCTGCTGCATTAGTCGTAGATTTAGTGCCCCATGGTATATTAAAGACATTAAACACGTTCGAGGAAATAAAATAACCTCCTTTTGTATTTCCACTTCCTATATCAATAATAATAGTGGTCATGTTTTCTTCCTGAGGAATCATACTTTTGTGGGTAAAAATGGATTCCTGATATACGGTCACCACTTCTATCTCTCTAGCTGGATCTCTAAGAAGCTCCCTCAAATTATTAGCAAAAAGAGCAATGTTTTCTTCTTTTTTTTCTCTTTCCGCAGTTTGTTTTACCCCGCTGCTAATAGCGAGAAAGATATCCTTGGAGTTTACATTGAAGTTTTGATTGGCTATTCTATACAGACTTAGAACTGCAGCTGATGAAGCATCATTCGTCGCTTTGGAAAATTTGATGAAATCCGTATTTATGGTTGTGTCATAAATTACTTTCTTGGATAACTCTGTTGCGACTATTCTGTTATTTAGAACGCAGAGCTTGACTCCTTTAGATCCTACCTCTATTCCTGCGTAGGTCTTTTCAGTGCCTGTCTGAGCCAATAAGTTTGAAGTAAGTAAACAAAATATGAAAAAGATAACTGCACTCGAATTTATTAGACTATTGATTTTCATCTTTTAATGATTGTAGTTGGCACAAATTTAACCCAATTGGCATTAAAAATGATAATAAATATAGAAGTGGACTATATGTGAGTCCCAGCTAAAAATAACTGATTTGATTTATTTAATAGCTAATTTTTGCTAGTAATTAAAATTTAATTGTTTACTTTCGGCATGTTTTTAAAAATTTTAGAAATAATGAAGATAGGCGTATTTAGAGAGACGAAGGAATATGAGAAGCGTGTAGCTTTAACTCCAGAAGTTTGCAAATTGCTCACCGCAAAGGGTTATGAATGTTTTGTAGAAAACGGTGCTGGAGAAACATCATTCTATAACAATCAAAGCTATACCGATGTGGGTGCTACCATGGCAGACAAAAAAACCATTAGTTCCAGTTGTGATATCATATTGAAAGTAAATCCCTTTACTAAGGAAGAAGTAGAAGGTCTTGATAAGAAAGTTACATGTATTTCCCTCATGTACGCGCAGACGCAGCCAGAGATTATAGCAGCCTTAGCAGCAAAAGGTTGTAGTGCATTTTCCGTCGATGCTATCCCAAGAATCTCACGTGCCCAGAAAATGGACGTATTGAGTTCACAGGCAAATTTAGCTGGATATAAATCAGTCATCATAGGTGCTTATCATTTAGGAAAAATATTTCCTTTGTTGATGACTGCTGCCGGCACTATCAAACCATCGAAGGTCGTCATCATGGGAGCAGGTGTTGCAGGTTTGCAAGCCATAGCTACTGCGAAGAGACTTGGAGCGATTGTCGAAGTATCCGATATTCGTCCAGAGACAAAAGAGCAAGTAGAATCACTCGGTGGAAAATTTATTGAAATGCCAAAAGATGATTCTGTCAAATTAGAAGGCGGTTATGTAAAAGGTGTATCGGATGATTTCTTGAAAAAACAACAAGAAGTATTGACCAAGCATTTTTCTGAAGCGGATTTGGTGATTACGACCGCTTTAATACCTGGAAGAAAAGCACCAATATTAATTTCTGAAGAGCAGGTAACCAAAATGAAGAACGGTGCTGTAATCGTAGATATGGCGGTAGAGCAAGGTGGCAACTGCGCATGCAGCGAATATGGAAAGATTATTGTCAAAAATGGTGTAACGATCGTCGGCGAACCGAATATCCCTTCGATGCTTCCATTAAATGCTTCTGATTTATTCGCAAAAAATGTATTGGATTTTATTTCACATTTGACTACAAAAGATGGATTCAAATGGGAACTCGACGAAGAAATAACCAAAGGTTCACTTATGGTGCATAATGGTAAGGTCGTTCACCCAAGTCTAGTTCAAACTCAAGCCTAGGTTTATCAAAAAATATTCAAAATTTAGCATTTAAAATTCAAAATTAAGAAATGGAAATATTAGATTTTTTAGCACAGCATATCGAGATGATTTATATAGTTATTCTCTCTGCCTTTGTAGGGGTAGAATTAATAGAAAAAGTGCCGGCCGTTTTACATACACCTCTTATGTCTGGCGCCAATGCCATACATGGAGTTGTCATTATTGGATCAATTATAGTCATGCTAAGTACGTCCCCAGATAATATAGTGGCTTTAGTGCTTGGCTTTATTGCCGTCGTTTTAGGTACACTGAATGTCGTTGGTGGATTTGTAGTGACGGATAGAATGCTCGAAATGTTTGGAAAAAAGAAAAAGAAAAAACAAGACGCTTAGTTCAAAACTGGCAAATAATTAGTGTTAGATTCACCAACTCCTAAGAATTAAAAAAATACACCACGAATAACGTATATATAAAATGAATAGTCAATCACTTTTAATATTATCCTACCTTATAGGTTCCGTCACTTTTGTTATAGGCTTGAAAATGCTTAGCCATCCGGACTCAGCACGAAAAGGAAATCTACTTGCTGCCTTTGGTATGGTGGTCTCGATCCTAGCAACAATTATATGGTACACCAATCCACACGGAGAAACCTATCGCACCTCCTTCAATGTTTCTCTGATCATGGCAGCTATTCTTGTAGGTACTATAGCGGGATGGATTACGGCTAAAAAAGTTGAAATGACTAAGATGCCTGAACTAGTATGTTTATTCAATGGAATGGGAGGTGCCTGTGCCGCTATCATAGGTTTGATGGAATATGAGCACAATGCGGGTATTCCCTTAAATCTAGCGACTATTATTGCCGGAATGATTATTGGTTCAATTTCGTTTTCTGGCTCGATTGTTGCCTTTTTGAAATTGAATGGCACCATGAATAAACCGATTCGACTTCCATTCTACAATATCATCAATTCTATTGTAATGGTTTTGGTTATAGTATTTTCTGCTTGGGTTGTTTATACGGGTCAGCCGATGATTATGGTCTATGCCTTATTTGTTTTGGCTATAGTTTATGGGTTGTTATTTGTATTTCCAATTGGAGGGGCAGATATGCCAGTAGTGATTTCGTTATTAAATTCATTTACGGGATTAGCTGCGGCGTTTGGAGGTTTTCTATATGGAAATCAAGTCATGCTAACAGGGGGTATCCTTGTGGGTTCGGCAGGAACTATTTTGACTTTAGCTATGTGTAAAGCGATGAATCGACCATTGTCAAATGTTATTTTTGGAGCATTTGGGGGTGGTGCAGCAGGTGGTGCAGCGCAAGATATTGATGGCAGCATCAAGGATATTTCTATTTATGATGCCGCTGTATTATGCAACTATGCTAATAAGGTGACGATAGTCCCAGGTTATGGCCTCGCAGTAGCTCAGGCACAGCATATCATTCACGAATTGGAAAAAACGTTGGAAGCGAACGGCGTAGAAGTGAAATATGCTATTCACCCCGTGGCAGGTCGTATGCCAGGTCACATGAATGTGCTTTTGGCAGAATCTAATGTAGCCTATGAAAAATTAGTGGAAATGGATGATATCAACCCAGAATTTCCGAATACAGATGTGGTCATCGTCGTAGGTGCGAATGACGTAGTCAATCCAGCCGCTAAAACAGACCCTAGTTCGCCTATATTTGGTATGCCTATATTAGATGTGGAGCAGGCGAAACATATCATTGTCAACAAGCGCTCGATGAATGCAGGTTATGCTGGTATCGATAACCACCTCTTTTACAATCCTAAAACATCTATGCTATTTGGTGATGCGAAAGATGTGCTGACTAAATTAGTTGCGGAGTTGAAGGCGATGTAATGAGTGATTTAATGGAATTATCTATAAATTAGAAATATGAACCAAGAAGACATCACAGACATTAAAACAAGAGCTTATCAGCAAATCGGGAAATTATTTTTCGCAGTAGCTTTTGGAGATAGAAAGATTCATGCGAATGAGGTGAAGCAGCTAGA
>CAYXKX010000004.1:0-44589 GCA_964465185.1 uncultured Chitinophagaceae bacterium | reverse complement strand
CATTCGTCGGACGAGTATGGCGAAGAAGCTACCCATCAAATAGAAATTGTATTTGATTATTTGGTGGAGGAGCATGATGAAATTAATAGTTTTGAAATTCTAGAAGAGTTCGATGAATTTAAATCTGCTCATCCTAGTTTTTTTACTATGGCACTCAATAAAAGAATCATGGACTCGGCTATGGCGATTGCAGATTCTTATGCAGGGGTCAATAAGTCTGAAATGGTCACCATCTCAAAGATAACTGAGATTTTAAAGGGCTAAAATTTTCAATTTTTATCTACTAGAAACAAAAAAGCTCATTCGAAAGAATGAGCTTTTTTAATAAAAATAAATTAGAATTTATTCTATAACTATATGGATCTTTTCTCTTTAATTCTCATTGCCTTACCTTTCAGTTCTCTGATGTAGTATATTTTTGATCTTCTAACACTACCTGATTTATTGAGCTCAATTTTTTCAATCATAGGAGAGTTTAATGGAAATACACGCTCTACGCCTACACCATTGCTTAATTTTCTAACGCAAAATGTCTGAGTGAGACCAGTACCACATTTATAGATGACATCGCCTCTATATATCTGGATTCTTTCCTTATTTCCTTCAATGATTTTATAGTGAACGTTGATGTTATCACCTATATTGAATTCTGGATTTTCCTTTTTTGGGATTAATATTTCCTTAATCTCTGCTATTATATTACTCATGACTTTTTCTTAAAAAATTGGACTGCAAAGATAATTAGAATTTTTTATAAAGTGACTGAATTTTTATACTTACTCCCTCAAATATTGAGAATCAATACAGAATGATTCTTTCCTAGGGTATTTTTAACTTTAGTATATTTGCCATTACATCTTATTAACTCTTGAAAATCCTGGTTTTATGTAAAAAAGTGCCCTTTCCATCAACGGATGGGGAGAGCATTGTAATCATGAATGATATACGCGTATTGAAAGAGCTAGGTCATGAAGTCTTCCTATTTTGTCTAAATACTAAAAAGCACAGGGTAGATACTCTCAACTATGAAAGTGAGAAGTATTGGGATGGGTTCCAATCTGAGGAAATAAACACCAATAGTATATCTAGTTTGTTAATAAGCGCCTTGTTTAGCCCATATCCGCTTCAAATAGCGAGATTTTATTCTAAAGAAATAGATCATTCAATCAATGAACTGGTGGCTAGCCATAAATTGGATTGTCTTATATATCAAGGACTAGCCACTACGCAGTACCTTAGAAATAACGAAATTAGAAAAATTTATCGCGCGCATAATTTGGAATATAGGATATGGGAAAATTTACAATCCAGTGCCAATGTATTGAAGAGGCTATTTTATTCCAGTATATCAGCATCTTTATTTAAGTATGAAGGCGAGTCTTTATCTTTTCTATCGGCTATCGTTACACTATCTACAGAGGAGTGTACTGCCTATAGAAAACGCTACTCTGCACAAACCATTGCTAGCATTCCAATTTCGATAGACGGATTAATTAGACAGATTTATTCCTCAAACAAGAAGGGGTTATTGTTTATTGGCAGTCTTGATTGGCAACCAAATAGGGAAGGTCTTGATTGGTTTTTGAAAGAGGTTTATCCCTCCATAAGTCATATACCACTGACTATCGCAGGTAAGGGAAACTATAAATGTGATTTGACAAATGTAAACATTATATCAAATTATGAAAGTACGGAAGAGTTATTAGCAAGTCATAGAATGATGATTGTTCCGCTATTATCAGGTGCTGGAATTCGAATAAAAATAGTGGAGGGAATGAAATTCGGCATGCCTATGATTTCTACTTCTATTGGTGCAGAAGGCATCGAGAGTGAGCAAGAATCCTTGTTGATAGAAAATTCTGTTCAAAATTGGGTGAAACAAATTCAAGAAATTTACAATCAAAGCAATAGACTAGAAGGGTTGTCCGAAAGATTAAAATCGTCCTATGATACTTATTATTCCGATGAGGTAATTTGCTCAAGGTGGAAGACTTTTTTCACTCATGTGTTGGCATAAAAAAACCCGCTTCAATGAAGCGGGTTTTTTGTTTTAGGTAATAAACTAGTATAAAATTACTTCACACCAAACGTATGAAGAACTTTAAATAAAGCGACTCTTCCGATAGCGGAAGTTAAAGGAAAGAACTGATGTCTGTGGTCAAACACGTTATTCACCGTCAAGGAGAATACCGTATTCTGAGAAGACTTCAATCTATAGGATAAACCTAGATCTACCATATTCATTGCATTGACTCTTCCTATATATACGGCCGAGTTTGCATCAAACTTATCCATCCATCTCCATCCTACTCGTGCAGAAAGGTTATTGTCGAATGGCATTTTATAGTCTAGACTTAGAGCAGATTTATATTGAGGGGCATTTAAGCTCACGAAACCACCCGCGGCACCTAGAAGAGGAATTCTATCCTTATTGACAAAAGAGAAGGCTCCTTCGATGTTCAATAACTTAGAAGCCATATAGCTAAAGTTCAAATCTGCACCAGCCACATCCACTGTTCCTAAATTTAAATAGGTAAGTATGATATCTCTTTGTGTATTTGTATTGTCCGGCGCTATTACACCACCTGCCACAGTTCCTAATTGTCCTATTAATGTAGCATATCCTGTTACTAATTCAGCATTCGTAGGATTTGTTTTACCTGTCAATAAGGCTAGTAGTTGGGCTCTGCTTGATGCTGGCATTGGAGTTAGTAGTACATTGGAAACCATTTGAGCTTGTACAGCAGGATTAGCAAAATATGCCGGGTTAAACTGTGTATTAAAGGTAGACATAGTCAAGGGCGAAGAAAAGTTTTCAATTCGAGTGTAGTATAAATCTATACCAACAGATAACTTATCCATTACGAAACCTTTATAACCAGCTTCAAAAGTTTGGGTTACAGTACTCTTAACTGATTCTTTATTTGAAATACCATTGACATCCATTACAGTATTATTTACTAGATCTTTCAGTTGAACATCAGGATTGATTCCATTAAAGAGCAAACTAACTGTAGAAGGGATAGCAGCAGCTGGCAATTTACCTGTTAAAGAAGATGTTAGAGCAGCCATAGCGCTTGATCTCGCGACATTACCAGCTATGAACTGATTGTAAGGCATGTTAGCTCCATTAGCTAAAGTTATCAATGGAGAACTAGCTCCATTAAATGTTCCCATATCATATCGGATTCCACTAGCATTACCAAATGCTCTTACATTCTGTCCTGTAGGTAGTAATCCGTTATTGACATCAAGGAAAAAGTTAAGTGCAGTAGGAGCCGAGAAGGCTCTGTTGTATGTTAATCTTAAAGTATGATTGTCTTTTGGCTTGTATACTAAAGCTGCTCGTGGAGAGAACATCGTCTCATTAATAGCGTCTTGGTAGTCCACACGAAATGCTCCAGTGAATGACCATTGCTTATTGAATTTATAGTCCCCCTGCAAATATCCACCATATTGATTTATATCAGCTATGCCATCGAATCTACCATATACGTTCCCTGAAGGTCTGGTCATGAATAGATCCGCACCGTAAACTAAATTTAATTTTTTATTAGCTAACTGACTGGAATGCTGAATTTGAGCAGAATGCAATTCAGAAGTTTCTTTCAAATAAGTAAATGTTGTTTGATTCGCATTTTGAGGAATTAAAAACGTATTGCCAGAATTAGTCATATTAATGAAATACTGGGCATAGAACCTATCTTTCTTAAATTGAGCTTGGAAATAGTTTGAAGTCCAACCAACAGCTTGAGCACCACCAAGTCCAGTCAATTCCACATTCGTATTATTAGCATAACCTGTAGAGAAGTTAAATTCAGTATTGACAGCTGGTCTCCAGTCTATTCTAGCATCTCCTGCGAGTTTTCTTATTCTAAAATCTCTATTAAATGTGATAGGAGCTGATCCATCAGATGCCCATGGAGTACCTGCTGCTTGATTGCCAAATCGCACATTTTTGCCATTTGGCTCCCTTGCGTCAAAGAAAGCAAAATCAGAACCAGACATATAGTTCCCTGAAACTTTTATGCCGAGTGTCTTAGATAATTTTCCAGCGATTCTAATTTCAGGATTAAATATTCCAAGATTTTCTAAGTTATTGTTTGCTTTGAAACCAAAAGCTGCATTATCATCATCTCCAGCTCTGACACCAGACGTTAGACCAAGAGTAACCTCCATTCTGTTCTCCATATCAAGTGGAGACTTTGTGTATACAGCCATAACACCATTCGCAGCGAATGGACCATATAACGCTGAAGCCGGACCTCTTACCAACTCCATGGAACGGATGTCTGTATTCGCAGTTGGAACCAATTGGAATGCATTCACTCTTAATGATGGCACACTTGCTATTCTATTGTCTACCATGTAAAGAGTGGCTCCTGAGAAGATATTATTGAAGCCTCTTATAACCATGTTGTTTGATACCAGACCTGTAGGCATAGCATCTACAGCAGCTATTCTCCGCACATTATCTATTACAGATAGCGCTGTATTTTGCTGAATTCTCGCCTCAGATAAAATGGATACCGAAGCAGGTGCATTCAGGATTTTTTCTGATTTTTTCGAAGCAGATACGACCACTTCATTGAGTTGTTTAGTGTTAGATCCAATAGAAGGACTAAAATTGACAGCACTTTCAGTGCCATCTACAGCCGTCTCTGTTGACCCATATCCTACAGATCTCACCATCACTGTAGCGGGCAATCTATTGGCAGGAATTGTGATAGAATAAGTTCCATCAGATTTAGTTTTTACAGCATTGGTCGTCCCTTTTTCCATGACGAGTGCTCCTGAAATTGCATTTCCATTTGCATCACTGACGTTACCAGATACTGTTACATCTTGAGCTAGAGCCACCATAGAAATGGAGACCGTCGCTAAAAAAGAAAGTAATTTTTTTAACATAATTATTAGATTTAGTTAAGCAAATATAATGTTAATTAATAATTAACAATGAATAATTTATTGTAAATACATTTGGTTATAATATTTTGTTCACATAATACTAAATCAGTATATAATGATCTTTCAGATAGACAATTTAAAGTTTGACCTATCCTCACCGTTTGATATTTCTATCGGTATGCACAGTGGATTCGGACAAGTCAATGCGTGGTATGCACCACCTTTTCGAATCTCGCCAGTAAAAATGGAAGGCTTTGTTGGTTCGACAAAATTAGGGGGCTCTGTTAACTTTATGAATTTTCAATGCAATCCGCATGGGAATGGAACCCACACAGAGTGCCTCGGTCACATAGCTAAAGAAGATTACTTTGTCAATGAATGTATTAATGATTATTTCTATCTGGCAGAAGTGATTTCTGTTTACCCTACTCTTTTAGAGAATGGAGATAAGATAATAGACGCAAAGCATATTGAGTCCATGGTATCTCATCAGGGTATTGCTAGAGGCATAGTTATTCGCACTTTGCCCAATGATGAGGAAAAAAAAGCAAGGCAATATACAGAGACCAATCCTCCATATATAACCACGGAAGCTATGCAGCTTATTGTAGATTATGGATTTGACCACCTTATGATTGACACCCCCAGTGTAGATAGGGAAAAGGATGAGGGAAAACTCGCCTGCCATCATATTTTTTGGAATTACCCTAACCATCCTCAAACGCATCGATCTATCACGGAACTCATCTACGTGCCAGATTCAGTGAAAGATGGTCTATACCTCCTCCAGAATCAAATAGTCAATATCAGAATGGATGCAGTGCCGAGCAGACCGTTATTATATAAGCCTTTATAGACACAAAAAAACCAGCCCGAGGGCTGGTTCATTCAAAAAACTTTATATATAACTCAGTATACTATTAAAATTTTGTGATGGGGGGACTAGGCTACTCTTTTTACATTGACAGCGTTAAGTCCTTTTTTTCCTTGTTGAACTTCAAAAGTTACTTCATCTTTCTCCTGAATCTCGTGAACAAGACCAGAAACGTGAACAAAATACTCTTCGTTGGTTTCAACATCTTTAATAAACCCAAATCCTTTGGTTGAATTAAAGAATTTTACGATTCCTTTTTTCATTGTTGTAATTTAAAATAAAGCGCAAAAGTAAGCTATTCTATTTTAAATCAACATTAAATCAATAAATTATACTAAAATTATATTTTGTATCAATCAATTAGATCCTCTGAACTAAATGCTAGAGGTAGCAAAGTGTCAATTCCGTGGAAGGAATATACCTCAGAGTTCCCTACGAGCAAATAATCAAATTTTTTATTCATTCTTGTCTCATACTCCTTGAATGACTGACGACAGAATCCACAAGGGGAAGCAGGTGTATCTAGTGGAACATGAATAGCCACTTTATCAATTTTAATATTTGGATGCTGGGTGGCTACAGCAGCCAAGGTAGAGCCTTCGGCACATAAACACATAGGGTAGGAAGCATTTTCTTGATTTGCACCTAATACTATTATCTGATTTTCCAAATGAATAGCACAGCCTACCTTAAATTTGGAATATGGAGCGTGCGACAGATTTAATGCCTCTTTGCTTGCTTGAGCGAGCCTTTTGTCTTCGGAATTCAATTCGTCAAAACTAAGTTGGGTGAGCTCTATGCGTATCTCTATTTTATTCAAAAGAATTTATTTGTCACAAATAAATGAAAAAATCCTCTAATAATCTTTAAAAAATTGGTCTGATGTAAGAAAATAGATGATTTTTGTTGTGCTTAATATTACCAATTGAGCCAATAATGAAGATTTCCATTTTAGTCCTTTTTTGTATTCTCGCATGTGAACCCCAACTTTATTCTCAAAGGGGTATGGAAATACAAATTAGTAGTAAAAAAGTCGAGTTAGGTGAACCATTAATGGTGACCTACTCCCTTTCCAATTATAATGAAAGAGGTTTAGTGAGAAAAGGTTTTAATCCCTTTGAACTGATAGGGGGACCTCAGGTGTCTAGAAGTATGAATACTAGCTACATTAATGGAAATATGTCAAGTTCGCAAACTAATTCATATGTAATTTATCTTGTTTGTAAAAAACTAGGCAAGCAATTTGTGCCAAAACAGACCTTTCAACTAGCAGATGGGAGTCTAATAGAATCACAGGCAATAGAAATTGAGATAGTGAAGCCAGGAACATTGCCAAAACCGCCTCCACAACAAAGACAACCAGATCCATACGACCCTTTTGCAGCGTTTAATGATCCATACGACCCTTTCGCTGGACCTCCTGCGGGTCGACAACCACAGCAGCAGAGCCAAAGCGAAGTATTTAGAGATGAAAAGGATATCAATTTGTCAAAGGATATATTCGCACGTATTCATGTAAATAAAAGTAAAGTGTACGTCGGGGAACCAGTAAGCGCCAGTATAAAAATCTATACTTCGCTAAATAGTAAAGGATTTGAAGCGGAGAAAGTACCAAACTTTAATGGTTTTTGGACCCAAGACATACCACTGCCAGAAAAGCTGGAAATGAAACGCGAAGTTATCAATGGAAGAGAATTTGTCACCGTGGAGATAAAGAAAATTTTACTCTTTCCCACGAAAGCAGGCACGTTAGAAATTACACCCTTAAAAATGAAAACAATCGCCCTAGTTCCGATAATGCGACAAAGGCAAAGTAATAACCGCCAGCCACGCGATCTGATGGAGGCCATCCTGATGTCCATGGGGATGTCAGTGAATACTATGGGTGTCGAATTTAAAGAGATTCCCTATTCTTTTTCATCTGGTACAGAGAAAATCACCGTTATGCCCTTACCTGAGAATGCACCCGCTTCTTTCACAGGAGGTGTAGGTAAGTTCTCATTTAACGCATATGCTGATAAAAAAGCGTTGAAAACGGATGAAGCACTAAATTACAAGGTGGAACTTACTGGTTCAGGTAATATGCCATTAATAGAGCCACCGAAAAATATATGGGATGAGGATATTGAGGTGTATGATCCTATTCTAAAAGAAAACTACAATGTCCAGCCAAGCTTTAATGGAACTAAGACTTGGAATTATGTGGCGATTCCCCATGCACCCGGAAGCTATACTACGCCTAATATTGAATTTTCGTATTTTGATTTAGAACAGAAAAAATATGTAACCCTTACTGCACCGTCCACAAGCCTTACCATTGTAGGTAAACCTACCAAAGATAAGGAGAAAGGAAAAAAATATGGCGCGTTCAATTATGCCAAACAAAAAATTAAGGAGTCCAAAGTATATACATCTTCATCGAATTTATCGAATGGCATTTTCTATGGATTGGGTTTGTTGCCGCTTGCGATAGCCTTTGGTATAGGTTTATTGCCAAAATACGTGAGAGCCGAAGACAGGTTTATATCTGGAAAGAAAATTTCTGAAAGAGTCATTCAACAGATGAAACAAGCAGAGGTTTATCTCAAAGAAAATAATAAAGAAGCATTTTATCAGGAGCTAACAAGGACATACTGGAATTATTTAAGTCATAAATTTAGACTTGAGACCTCGGATTTAACAAGGAGCAATATAGCTGAAAAGCTACGAGAAAAAGATGTGAGCTATGAACTTATCACCAAAATGATCAATCTGATTGACAATAGTGAAATGGGCTTGTATACTTCTTATGGCTCACAAGCTATGCAGGAAATTTACGAAAATAGTCTAGTTATTCTCAATGATATTGATAGACAAATAGTTTAAGTATGCGGTATTACATTTTAATAGCTTGGTTTTTTGGCTCTAATATGGTGCAGGCTCAGTTTGCTTCAAAAGCTTTGAAAGCATATGAGAGTGGCGACTATGCAAATTCTATTTTATTGTGGGATCAAGAATTGAAATCGGATAAATGCAACAAAGAACAAGCCTATTTTTTGCTGGGGAATGCCCATTTTAAGAATAAAAATTATTCTTTCGCAATAGCTAATTATGAAAAGTCTCTGAGAGAAAATTATAACCAAGAGGATGTTAAGTTTAATATTAAAGTAGTCAGAGCTAAGTTAGGTTTAGATACAGAAAACAAAATTCTTTTTACCAATGACCTAATGAGGAAGATCTGCTTTTACTTTTCAAGTCTTACCTTGAAGTTGTTGATTATTTTCTTTGCATTCATATTACTTTTCTATAGCGTATATAGATTCTTCAAAGGAGATTTTAAATTCGGCTTCCTAAGAAATTATTTGTTGTTACTTACTTTTATTTTGGTTGGGCTTAATTTTATGCAACAGTATTTCAGAAGCCAAACAGGCAATGCCGTCATATCAATTGAGTCTACTGGATTTGAAAATATGAATCTGAAGGGCGAATCTAAATCTCTTCGCGAAGGAGAAATAGTTCAGGTCTTGGACGAAATAGGGGAAACTATACAAGTGGAAACCGAAGCAAATAAAATTTATTGGATTCAAAAATCCAATGTTATTTACATATAATATTTTGGTTTCAGTACATGAGTTAAAGCGCTTCTGGAGAATACTAACTATTCGAAAGTTGGGAAATTTTTTTCTTTGCTATTTGTCTTATTACCTATCATTAGTTGCCAAAAATCCTATAGTTCTTCATCGACCATTTACACTCAGTTTCGAGCCTACTACGAAGTGCAACCTCTCCTGCCCTGAGTGTCCCAGTGGACTGAAGAGTTTTACTCGAGAGACTGGAAATGCAGTATTACAAGATTATGAAACCATACTACAAAAGGTCAATAAGGACTTGATTTTTCTCTATCTTTATTTCCAGGGAGAGCCGTTTATTCATAAAGATTTTACTGAGATGATTCGCTTAGCGAAGAAGCATAAACTCTATACCATCACCAGCACCAATGCACATTATTTAACTCCAACAAAGTGCGAAGAAACTATCCTAAGTGGCTTGGATCGAATATTAATTTCTATAGATGGTAGCACGCAAGAAGTTTATGAACAGTATCGCAAAGATGGAACACTTTCAAAAGTAATTGAAGGAACAAAAAATTTGGTGGCTGCTAGAAAGCAATTAAAAAAATCGAATCCTGAAATTGTATTTCAAATGCTAGTAGTGAAACCAAACGAGCATCAGATAGCAGAGGTGCATCAATTAGCAGAGGAATTAGGTGTGGACAAGGTCGTTTTAAAAACAGCGCAGATCTACGACTTCGAAAATGGGAGCGATTTAATTCCGAGTATAGATAAGTATTCTAGGTATAAAAAGACGGCCCAGGGTAAATGGGTCATTAAAAACGAACTGAAAAACCAATGCTGGAAGCTCTGGCACTCGGCGGTCTCCACTTGGGATGGGAATCTGATTCCCTGTTGTTTCGACAAAGATGCCAAATATAAAATGGGAAATCTACTCGAACAAGATTTGGATACTATTTGGCATAGTGATGCATACTTAAATTTCAGAACTTCGATTCTTAAATCTCGAAAAGAAATCGATATCTGTAAGAATTGTAGTGAAGGAACGAAAGTGTGGGAGACCGTTTAGATTAAATCAATCCTCCCAATAAACCCTCTGCACTCGATTCGAAATAGAGGTCAAAATTTCATAAGAAATAGTATTCGCTTTGGCAGCTAGGTCAGCCGCGGAGATATGGGCGCCTATGAGTTCTACTTCATCGCCTTCTTCTATATTTTTGCAGTCTGTAATGTCTATCATGATCATATCCATACAAACATTGCCAATGGTAGGGGCATACTGCCCTTTGACATAAACCTGTGCTGCTCCATTTCCAAAATTTCTAAAATAACCATCAGCATAACCTAGATTGATAATCCCTATTCTAGTGTCTCGCAATGTCTGGCCTTTTCTAGAATAACCCACTGTTTCGCCATTTGACACTGTTTTTATCTGAGCGATTCGAGAGAGAAGAGAAATCGTATTTTGCAATCGAGTCTGCACCACTCCTGTACTATCAAATCCAAACAAACCTATCCCCAGACGTACCATATCCATCTGATGGGCACTATGTTTAATGATGCCTCCTGTATTGAGGACGTGACGTTTAATTTTATAACCGATTTCCTTTTCTATATGATCAGCTAGTGAAGAAAATTTAGAAATTTGTTCTTCTGTAAAAGCATCTAAAATCGACTCATCACTTGCTGCAAGATGCGTCATCAAGTACTTAACTTGAATATGAGAATTCTCTTTAAGTAAGGCTATGACTTCATTCATTTCTTCTTTGGCAATACCTAATCGGTGCATTCCTGTTTCCAGTTTCAGATGAATAGATATCGAAGGGTTGTTGAGTGCATTTAATTCCGTTATCAACTTTTTCAATATCCCTAAACTGTAAATCTCAGGCTCTAAATGATGTTCCAATAATTTAGGTAAAGCTTCTATTTCCGGATTGAGAACCAAAATAGGTTTTTGAATACCACAGTTTCTTAGTTCAATTCCTTCATCTGTATAGGCAACTGCATAATAATCCACTCGTTCACCTTCCAATTGCTTGGCTAATTCTATACTGCCCAGCCCATAACCAGAAGCTTTGAGCATGAGCATGATTTTTGTTTCTGGTTTCAGCAATTTAGTAAACACACGTAAATTATTTTTCAGTGCATTGAGATGCACTTTTAAATAAGTAGTATGCGTTTTTTTTCTATAGAGCTGAACAATCTTTTCTAATTGAAATCTCCTCGCTCCTTTGATGAGCAAAGTTTGTCCCTTAAATTGCGACGTGTCTTGATAGTTTAAAAATTCTTCTGTTGATGTATAGAATGAAATTTTTTCTGTTCTAAGTTTTTTAAACAAGTCGTTATGATCGATAAATGTTTGACCTATCAATACGAGTTGCGATATCTCTTTGTCTTTAAGTATTTCGAAAATCCTTTGCTGCGAAGCTTCACCACTTTGTTGTATCTCCGAGAAGATGATCGATTTTTTAGTTTGTGGTGTTTGTGCAAACAAATATTGTACTGCTATCATCAGCGAATCTAAATCCGCATTATAGGTGTCATTGATGATAGTCATTTCTTGTATACCTTCAATCAATTCCAATCTCATTTCTAAACCTGAAAGACTAGAAAGTTTGGAGGAGTAAATTTCTAAATCATATCCTAAAATGAGAATAGTTAGTGCACAGTGAATCAGATTTTCTACATAAGAGGTCTCTGTTTGAATTAAAGTAATTTGATATTCTTTGTCCTGAAATTTTATTCGAAGTTTTTTATTATTTAAATCCAACAGAATATGTGCATCCGCTCCTTCTTTTTCAGACCATTGAATAAGTCTTAAATCTGGATTTATTTTTTTAAGATAAGAAAACGAATCTGTATAATTTTTTACTAACTCTCTGTGAACGATCAAAAATTTTGAATGGATAAACAGCTTTAACTTCTCGACAACTTTTTCTTCCAAGTTTTGAAAATTAGCTTGATGTGCATCGCCTATATTGGTCAATATACCAATAGTAGGAGCGATCATTTGCTCTAGCTTTTCCATTTCGTTAGGCCTAGAAATGCCTGCTTCGAATATGGCTAAATCATTTTTTTCATCTAATCCCCAAACGGATAAAGGAACACCAATTTGCGAATTATAACTCTTGGGATTTTTACATATCGAATAGTGGGAAGATAATAGTTGAAATAACCATTCTTTGACAATCGTTTTTCCGTTAGAGCCGGTAATGCCGATAATCGGAAAAGAGTATTCCTTCCTCTTAAATGCAACTATAGATTGCCAAGCGGTTAAAGGGTCAGGGACAAAGTAGAAATTAGCATTTAATAAAACACATTTATCTCGATATTTTTCATCTACGATAAAATGTTCAACACCTCTTTCTATCAAATCAGGTATAAAATCAATTCCATTTGATTTAGCTCCATCCAAGGCAACAAACAAGGTTGTCTCGGGAAATGCAATATTTCGACTATCAATCTCTATGCGGTCAAGAGTTTGCATTGAATCAGACGCCAATAATGGAAGTTCTAAAATTTTAGCTATTTCGTGACTGGTGGTTCGCATATTGGAGATACAAATTTAGGTATTTACTATGAACCTGTGCTGATTATTCGTCAGCATTCACGAATAAAGAATAAATAATTTCACCGCAAAGTCGCAAAGGACGCAAAGCCTTTTTAAATCATCTCATCGTCATATCTTCACATTATCACATCAACTACTCATGATGATAAGGCAAATGATGCAAAATAGCAAAGCCTCTATATAGTTGTTCTAGGAATATCAAGCGAATCATTTGATGAGAGAAGGTCATAGGGGCAAGGGAAATTTTTTCATTGGCGCGCTGATAGATGGATTCATCAAAACCGAAAGAACCACCTATGACAAAAACTAATCGCTTGACACCGCTCAATTGTTTTTTATTGATAAATTCTGAAAAGTCATAGCTGGACTTGAATGTCTTGCCTCGCTCGTCCAATAAAATGACAAAATCTGAATCTTCTAAATGCTGAAGTAAAAGTTCTGCATCTATTTTCTTAGAAAGGTCTGGCAGTTCACTCTTTTTTTTCGGCACCAATTCCTGCCATTCAAAATCGCAAAAATGTTTGATTTTATGGTGAAAAAAGGCAATGCCTTCTTTTATAAAATCAGGGTTGGATTTGCCGATAGAGAGGACTTTGATTTTCATTTGTCAAATTTCCTCAAAGATATTTCGAATATTGGGTATGAATTCTAAAAAAAGCCTAACTTTGTCTTTAGATGAAGTTTCTAATAAGTTTCATTTTATTTATTTATGTTTTTGTTTCAACACCTTTGTTGGAATTAGGAAAGTTGCCGCAACTATATTCTCACTATTTAGAGCATAAAAAAGAGAACCATCAAATGTCCTTTACAGCCTTTATTTGCCTTCACTATGGGGACGAGGCTCACGCAGAAAGTCATCATAACAGTTTGCCTTTCAAATCCTGTAATTATATTTATGTTCTCATTCTCGAAATGCCTGCAAATGTCATCGCAGTATATGGGCAAGAGATGCAAAAAAAGTTCTACACTCCACTGAGCTATATTTACAAATATCGATACGTATTTCAGTATCTCGATGCTATCTGGCAACCGCCGAGATAATCTAGCCATTATAATTTGTATCAATCTTTATTGATACCTCACTCTTTATTTTTTAATAGTTAAATTCATCGTTATGAATAATGCACATTATCATTTAGTAGTCAATCACTTACCTATCATTACCCCTCTTCTCGGAGCTATGATTCTTCTTGGAGGAATCATCTTAAAAAATAATACAATAAAAAAGACTGCGTTGCTTGTTTTTATTTTTGGGTCTGTTACCGCTTTTCTAGCTATGTACACAGGTGAAGGTGCTGAAGAGATCGTAGAAAAAATACAAGGAGTCAGCGAAGACCTAATCAAAAATCATGAAGAACTGGCGGAGAGATTCGCATTGACCAATTATTTTCTAGGCTTGATGTCTCTTATCGGCTTATGGATAGGTTGGAAAAAAGAATCTTTTTTTAATTCAATTTCTATTTTAGTTTTAGTCATTTCATTCGTCGTTCTCTTTCTCGCAAAAGAGACTGGAACAAGTGGTGGCGAAATACGACATTCAGAAATAAGAACCGATTTTTCTCCTCAACTGAATGTAAACGAAGGAGACGAAGATTAATTTCAAGATATTATCATTATGCTACACAAAATAATTGATTTTTCTGTAAAGAACAAGTTGATCGTCGCCCTGATGGTGCTGGCGATGGCGCTTTATGGAATCTATGAGACAACATGGCTTCCCATAGACGCCGTTCCTGATATCACCAATAACCAAGTGCAAGTCATAACCCAAGCGCCTTCCTATGGCGCTTTGGATATCGAACGATTAGTGACTTTTCCTGTAGAGCAGAGCTGTACCAATATTCAGGGATTAAAAGAAATTCGAAGTTTTTCTCGATTTGGATTGTCGTTGGTGACCATAGTTTTTGAGGATAATGTCGATGTGTATTGGGCGCGACAGCAAGTATCAGAGCGACTGACCAATGCAAAAAATGTCATTCCAGCATATATCGGCGTCCCTGAGCTAGGACCTATTTCGACGGGGTTAGGTGAAATTTATCAATATGTTATTAGACCCAAAAAAGGCTACGAACATAAATATGATATCACAGAATTGCGAACGATTCAGGATTGGATTGTTCGTCGTCAACTGCTCGGTGTCAAAGGCGTGGCAGAAGTGAGCAGCTTTGGCGGAAAACTGAAACAATATCAAATCAGTATCATTCCTGAAAAACTTCAGGCCTTAGACATATCAATCGACGATGTGTTTTCCGCGCTAGAAAAGAACAATCAGAATACCGGCGGAGGCTATATCGAAAAAGGCCCAAATGTAGTTTTTGTCCGAAGTGAAGGACTCGTCAAGAATACCCAAGATATTGAAAACATAGCGATCTCCCGAAAGGATGGTTCTCAAATCATGATTCGTGATATAGCCGAAGTCAAAATAGGCAGTGCGACTCGTTATGGTGCGATGTGTTATAATGATGAGGGTGAAGTTTCGGGTGCGATTGTGATGATGCTCAAAGGAGCCAATAGCAGTGAAGTCATAGATCAAATCAAACAAAAAGTAGAGCTCATTCAAAAAACACTGCCAGAAGGGGTCGTGATAGAGCCTTTTCTCGATCGAACGAAAATGGTCAATAATGCAATTCATACCGTTCGAAATAATTTGATCGAAGGGGCCTTGATTGTACTTTTTGTATTGGTTATATTTCTCGGAAACTTTAGAGCAGGACTTTTGGTCGCATCAGTGATACCGCTATCCCTATTGTTTGCGATTATTATGATGAACTTGTTTGGCGTCAGTGGAAATTTAATGAGCCTAGGGGCTTTGGATTTTGGACTGATAGTTGATGGTGCAGTTATAATCGTGGAAGCTGTCGTTCATAAACTTTCGCATAGTATCAATAAAGCGCATTCTGGTCAGGATTATGTCAATGAAACCGTCGTCAAGACAGGCGATCGAATGATGAAATCCGCCATTTTTGGCCAGTTGATTATATTGATGGTTTATCTACCGATATTTTCACTAGAAGGAATCGAAGGTAAGATGTTTAAGCCTATGGCCCAGACCGTGAGTTTTGCCTTACTCGGTGCATTTTTGTTGTCATTGACTTATGTTCCCATGATGAGTGCTTGGCTTCTCAAGACAAAAATGAATTCTTTTGATTTTTCAGAAAGATGGATATTGAAATTAGATAATTTTTATCTAAAAAATCTCCACAAAGCGATGAATCATTCACGAAAAATTATCATTGGAACGATGGTGATTTTTGTCGTATCGGTCGTATTGATGATGCAACTTGGAGGTGAATTTATTCCTACTTTAGAAGAAGGAGATTTCGCAGTAGATACACGAGTCTTAACAGGAAGCAATCTCAATACCACCATAGAATACACGCAGAAAGCGGCGCATGCGCTGAAGAAAAATTTTCCAGAAGTAGAAAAAGTAGTGACTAAAATAGGAAGCGGTGAAGTGCCCACAGATCCTATGCCGATGGAGGCCAGTGATATGATGGTTATTCTTAAAGATAAAAAGGAATGGACTTCTGCTGAGACTTTTGATGAGTTGGCGGAGAAAATGAGTGCTAAACTGAAAGAGATTCCTGGGCTGTCTTATGGATTTCAATATCCAGTTCAGATGCGATTTAATGAACTTATGACAGGTGCTCGACAAGATGTCGTTTTGAAATTATTCGGCGAAAATCTAGACACGCTCGCCCATTATGCAGCTCATTTGGGCAAACTATCCGCACCTATCGAAGGGGTAGAGAGTATCTATGTCGAGCCCATTTCGGGTATGCCGCAAGTGGTCATACACTATGATCGACAACAGCTCGCCTATCTCAATCTCACAATCAGCGAAGTCAATCAAATCGTCAATACAGCCATGGCAGGACGAAGCGCGGGGATGGTTTTTGAAGATGAGAAGCGATTTGATTTGGTCGTGAAACTTTCGGAAGACAAGCGCGATATCGAAAATATAGAAAATCTGATGATCCCTACACCGAGCGGAAATCAAGTGCAGCTGCGCCAACTCGCCGAAGTCAAAATCGTCAATGGACCAAATCAAATCCAGCGAGAAGATGCGAAGCGAAGAATTGTCGTTGGGTTTAATGTTCGCAATCGAGATGTGCAGTCCGTCGTAGCTGAATTAAAATCGAGCATAGATAAGTCAATCAAATTTCCTTCGGGATATTATATACACTATGGAGGCGCTTTCGAAAATTTGGAAAAAGCGACTCAAAGATTGATGATCGTCGTTCCGATTTCTTTGTTAATGATATTTGTTATGCTCTATTTTGCCTTTGGACAAGTGCGTTTGGCCTTGATGATTTATTCGGCTATTCCACTTTCTGCTATCGGTGGAATATGGTTTCTCGCACTTCGCGGAATGCCCTTTAGTATAAGTGCGGGTATTGGTTTTATCGCGCTATTTGGCGTGGCCGTTTTAAATGGAATCGTCTTGATTTCAGAATTCAATCGCCTGAAGCTCGAAGGAGAAACAGATATTTATAAAATCGTATACAATGGAGCCAAAGTGAGACTGCGACCTGTGTTGATGACGGCATTAGTCGCTTCCTTGGGATTCTTTCCGATGGCATTTAGCAACGGATCAGGAGCGGAAGTTCAGCGTCCCTTGGCGACAGTAGTCATTGGAGGTTTGGTCGTCGCTACATTTCTTACCTTATTTATTTTACCCATAATTTATGTGATGTTTGAATCGAAAAATATGAAGAAAATAGCCGTCGTTTGTCTTGGATTTTTGCTTGTACAAAATTCAAGTGTAGCTCAAAACCCTATTCCGCTATCCGCTGCTATGGATACCGCAATAATCAAAAACAAACTCATGCGGAATGCTTCGCTCCAAGCAAAATTAAAACAAGAATTAATCAAATCTGGATCGAACATTCCAAAGACGCAAGTTCAGCTGGATTATGGTCGATTCAACTCCAATTTTTTTGATAATAAAATTTCAATCAGCCAAGCAATTCCTTTTCCTAGCTCGATGTCGAGTGTGAAACAAGTCAAACTATCGGATTACAACCTAGCAATTCTCGACAAAGAAATCACGGCTTTGAATTTGAAAAAAGAAGTGGCGAAAATCTATGCTCAATTCGTTCTCCTCAAAAAGAAGGAACAGCTCTGGCGGCAAATGGATAGTTTGCTCAATGCATTCGTTCAAAAAACGGAACTCAAATTCGCTAAAGGCGATGCAAATTTGCTAGAAAAAACTTCCGCTGTTCAGCATAGAAATTTAATCAAGATGGAACTGGATAAAATCATTCTTGAGACCGAATTTTCACAGACTTTTTTCAATTATTTACTCAATTCAGAAACGGCTTATATTCCTGCCATGCGAGATTTTGAGCGATTAGAAGTGAATCCAAGTTTGGCGAAACTCACCCATCCGATGTTGAACTATCAGAAAGAACTCATAAAAAATTCAGAACTCCAATCCAAAAGTTGGAAGGCTCAAAAAACACCTGATTTTGTGCTCGGACTTTCGTCGACTACGATTCAGGGTTTCGGGGCAGATAATATCGAATACAACAGTGGCAAACGATTTAACGCTTTGACTTTTGGACTTCAAGTACCTATTTTCACACAGGGAATCAATGCCCAAATTCGCTCGTCTAAATTGAATCAAAAATTAGCAGAAAATGAACTCGAGGTCAAACAAAATGATATGGAAATTCACTACAAACATATCTACGATCAGTTTACATTGTATAAAGAAATCGTCACGAAATACGAACAAACAGAGTTGAACAATGCGTATACAATTTTAAGTTTGGGGAATAAGCAATTGCTCGCTGGGGAGATCAATTATCTCGAATGGTCTATGTTAGCACAGCAGTCGATTCAGACCAAATTTAGTTATATCGATGCACTCGCTATGATGTATCAAAATTATATCAACCTTCAATTTTTTACTGTAGAAAAATAAATCAAAATGAATCATTATAAATTTCAAATCGCGCTTCTTTTTTTAGCCTTCAGTGTGGGCTGTAACAACAAGACGAATAAAGAATCTGAAGCTACCCAAGCACCCTCGGATGCCAATGTGATAAGCCTAGATGCAATCCAAGAAAAGAATGCGGAAATACAGTTGGGCGCTATCTCCAATTCAAAACTATCCAGTACACTCCGTGTTTATGGGCGAACATTTTTTCCTCCCGATAATATGCTCACCGTCACTTCTCCCTATGGTGGAATTATCAAATCCATTCAAGTGATACAGGGGCAATCTATTTCCAAAGGTCAGACCATAGCCATACTCGAAGACCCTCGATTTATAGACTTGCAGCAGGATTATTTGATGACCAAATCCAAACTCAAACTCGCACAATTAGACTACGATCGTCAGAAAGATCTCAACCAAGCCAAAGCCAACAGCGACAAGGTCTATCAGATAGCAGAGAATGAGTATAGAACGAATCAAATACTACTCAAATCGCTTTCCGAAAAGCTAAAATTGCTTGGAATCAATCCGCAGAACTTATCTGAAAATTCGATCACTAGAACCGTGGTGATTCGATCTACGGCTTCAGGATTGGTCTCCAATGTCAATGCCAATATGGGAAAATATATCATGCCTTCGGAGAGTATCGTCGATATTATCAATCAGACCAATCCCTATCTCAAACTCAAAATCTATGAAAAAGATTTGCAGTTTATTCACAAAGGGATGCGACTCAAAGCCTACTCCAACTCAGATACGACGATGCAGTATTCCTGTGAAGTGCGCAGTATCAATCCTCAAGTGGCACAAGATGGAAGCGCAGAAGTGGTATGTAGTTTTATCAATATGCACAAGACGATCTACCAAAACATGAATCTAATCGCTCAAATAGAACTATCCAACAATCAAGCGACAAGCCTTCCGGACCAAGCTATCGTAGATTTTGAAGGTCAAGCTTATGTGTTCCTCTTCGTGAAAAATGGACAATATAAAATGATCCCAATTCAGAAAGGAAATTCTGAAAATGGACGAACCGAAATCCTCAACCCTAGCGAAATCCTCTCTCAAAAAATCGTCACGAAAGGAGCCTATACATTGCTAATGGCGATGAAGAATAAGGAGGAGTAGATATACTAGTATATTTTAAATTTAGTTGAGTTCATTATCTCACTTTATTCAGGATCATTCGTCGCAGCCTCAAACGATATTGAGGATTAATAATTTAATTTTTAAATTGGGTTTTAACTACATTTGTCTATCTATTCATTTATAAAAATTAAACGTATGAAAAAATCAGTCTTAAGTATAGTCGCATTTTTATTTCTATCAATTACTTCTAGTTTTGCTGGTGATGGAAACATTACTCTTCTCAATGACACAGGAAATAAGCTCAGCGTGCATACTGGCACAGGGACTACTACCTTGAATGCCAATGGCGGAAAAACTTCATTTTCATGTAAAGTAGGTAAGTCCATAAAAGTAGAAGGGAAAGAAGTTTTTAAAGTAACCGAAAAAATGTGCGGTGAAACGGTGAAGCTCTCTACTTATCTAGGAAAGTAGTTTGAAGTGGAGGGCTTTGTATAGTCTCACAAAATTTATCCTTACGCAGAGAGTCTACAGAGGCTCTGCGTAAGGATAAAATAGTCGCCACTGAATCGTATAAGCTCCTCATGGCTTTGAAGAAATAGGAGTAGTTCTCCTAGAATAGTTTAAATTTAGTACAAATTATACAGGCGCTGCCAACCACGGTCAGCACTGCGAATATTATCCCAATACCTACCATATAGCAAGGAGATTTCATTCACTAGTACCATATGTGGTTTTATTATCTATAATCTATCCTTGGTATCTCAATTTTTTCATTTTGCGTTTACCCAAATAAAAAATAACTAGGTAAATTATAAAAATGGAGAAGAGGTTGAGAACTAGAATGCCAATGTAACTTCCACCATAAACAAACAGGACAGAAACTATTAGAAATAGAGTGTTGTAAAAAACGGCCTTAGACAATGATTTATACTTCAGATTCTCGATTTCTACAGTTTCATTTTTTTCCTTTGAAAAGACAATCAACCCTAACCCCAAAAGGTAGAGCAGCAATATGATTTCATCTGTCACATTGGTAGGAAATGAGGTAAACATTTTATGCTCCATGAAGTAGGACGAGATGGCAAAAACGGGTATCGTCCATCTAAGATCCGTCCAAAAGAAGATTACATTAAGGATAATAGCGAAGAATGTAATTAATACACCTACCCACTTCCAATAAAATCGTAATGGCATTTATTAATTAGTTGTGCTGCAATATACTGGAAATTTTGCGGATGTGCCATCGTCAAAGCTAACTTTCACGCCTACTAGTCCAAATTTGTGATTGGCAATATAGGTAATATTTTTAACACCACCGGTATTCGCAAAGGTATTTGCGTCTGCCTCCACTTGAATCGTTTTAATCATTAAGAATCCGTATGAATAATCATCTGCTGTGCTCTTCTGGACTACTTTTCTCGTTTTTCCTGTAGAGCCTACAGAATAGGTGTCTCCTACATTAGAGTTGTAATTGACGATAACTCCTTCTCCACCGCCAGTAATGCATTTGATACCATTCTTGGTTTGTTGAATTTTGAAATCAGTAGCGGTCACCGTATTTCCACTAACGCTGATTCCCGGATAGCCAGCTATCATATTTTTAATTAAGGCATTAGTGACTGTACCTGATGCATTGTAACTAGAAATGCCGTTCGCATTCGTGGTCACTACTGCTTGAAGATTACTAACCCCTGAGATTGTAGACGAGCTAGAGGAGTATGTCACTCCTGTTGCAGCCATTGGCGAAGGATCCCCGCTCACGCTAGCACTATTGTTCTCGTCTTTACTGCAGGAATTTGTGAAAATTAGCATCGAAATGCAAGAAGCTATTAAAGTAAATTTTTTCATGTTTATTGATTTTAGTTAATTGGTTATACAAGTGAAACATAAATCAAACTATCGAAGTTTCTAGTTATTTTCATAAATGTGATTTTAATCACACTTTAGATAAAATTATTCATTCAGCGTAAACTTCAACTTGCCTCTAGACGACGGACTAGGTGACGCATTTAGATTTGTGATCGGCTGAGTCAAAGCTAGCGCTGGGGGTTCCAGTATTCTGTGGGTGGAATGATATCCATAGGCCAAAAGGAATTTCATCAAATCCTTATCAAACCCCAACTCATCTTTGTAAAGCTGGGATAATTTTCTATTCATGGAATAGATATTGATCACGATATCTCTGTCTAGTCCTTCTGAGTAATCATCGCGAACTATCGATTCCATCGTTGCTTTGAGCATGCCAAGCTCTATGTTGGATGACAAAGTGGATTGTCCATAGGTGCTCAAGATGCGCATGAGTCCACCAGAAATGTAGTTTTTTCTTATGGAGAAATCCTTGGGTTCAATATTGTTGATAGAACTATTCAATACGACATCAATAGTATCTACTTTATGTTTAACTGCATAATCGATGGCTTGTCGAATGGGTAGAACTTCTATTAGTCCACCATCGGCGAAATGTCTTTTCCGCTTTTCGTCGTAGTAATAAGTCATAAATACGGGTTGATTCGCCGAAGCCCACATATAATTTATAAATTCGTCATAATCTCTACCTGTATTTTTTATCATTTCAAATTTAGCTTCCTCCATATTTGTCACCCCCACTCCTATTTCAAAATCATAGGTTTTGCATATAGATTGCAGCCGATTATATTCTTCCCTAGAGAATTGACTTTGGATGAGTTTTTTCAAATTGTATGACTCGCCTAAAGATGGCTTGCCAGTGAATAGTCTCCAAATGGCATTGAGCGGCTTTATATCTGTCTTCATGGTGAATAGTTTGGTATTTGTCAAGCTATCGATGGCTTGCGCTCCATTTATAAGAACAGGTTCTTTGGTCACCTTGAATGGATTCAAACTAAATATGCTTTTTTGAGTGACATTGGTATAGTTGAATTCTAATTTTTCAATGTTTTGAAGCAAAATCATCGGTGCCATGAGGCTGCCAGTGCTAGTGCCATAGACTGCCTTGTAGCCATGGTGCTTTTCCAACAACGCTTTGCATACACCCACGCCCCAAGCGCCACGCGCACCTCCGCCACTGATAACTAATACTCTATTCTGGGGTGGTTTAAACGAATAGGTTTGAGCATCTAGGAATATGGAATTCAATAGAAAAAGAATGAGCAAACTGTATGGGCGCATATATTCAGGTTAAGTGATACCAAAGGTAAGGAATTGGAAATTACCACCAATACTTTCTTAATTTTACCTAAACTCAGAACATATAAAACCAAACTATTGTTATATTTGCGAATCTTATTTTTAACCACAAATCAAAAAAATAATGGCATTTGATCTAGAAATGATTCAGAAGGTATATGCAAATTTCCCTTCTAGAATTGCTAAAGCAAGAGAAGTTCTCCAGAGACCACTCACCCTTTCTGAAAAAATACTGTTTGCGCATTTGCATGCAGATCAGAAAGTCGAAGATTATAAACGATTAGGTGCTTATGTTGATTTTGCACCAGATAGAGTTGCTATGCAAGATGCTACGGCTCAAATGGCTCTTTTGCAGTTTATGCAGGCAGGCAGACCTAGAGCAGCAGTGCCTAGCACGGTGCATTGTGATCACCTGATTATGGCTAAGAATAATGCCAAAGATGATTTAGAATTTGCGAATAAAGAAAGTAAAGAGGTTTATGACTTTTTAGCTTCTGTATCGAATAAATACGGGATAGGATTTTGGAAACCGGGTGCTGGTATTATACACCAAGTAGTGCTTGAGAATTATGCTTTCCCCGGAGGTATGATGATAGGAACTGATTCACACACTGTGAATGCAGGCGGATTGGGTATGGTAGCTATCGGAGTCGGTGGAGCGGATGCTTGTGATGTCATGGCAGGATTGCCTTGGGAGCTTTTGATGCCTAAATTGATTGGCGTGAAATTAACAGGCAAACTCAGTGGCTGGGCGAGTGCCAAAGATGTGATTTTGAAAGTGGCGGGAATATTGACTGTCAAGGGAGGTACAAACGCTATTGTAGAATATTTTGGCGAAGGAGCTATCTCATTGAGCTGCACGGGTAAAGGCACTATATGTAATATGGGCGCTGAAATTGGAGCGACTACTTCTACTTTTGGTTATGATGAAAGTATGGAGCGCTATTTGCGTTCTACTGGTAGAGCAGCCGTGGCCGATGCTGCCAATCAAATTAAAGAACACTTGACAGGAGATGCCGAGGTGTATGCTGATCCTAAGAAATATTTTGACGAAGTCATAGAAATCAACTTGAGTGAGCTAGAGCCACATTTGAATGGTCCTTTAACACCAGATTTAGCGACACCTATTTCCAAAATGAAAGAAGTAGCCGCGGCTAATGGCTGGCCTATGAAAATAGAAGTGGGACTTATTGGCTCATGCACGAACTCGAGTTACGAAGATATTTCACGCAGTATCAGTATCGTGAAGCAAATGAAAGAAAAAGGACTCAAACTGAATTCTGAATTTACAATAACCCCAGGTTCAGAGCAGGTGAGATATACCATAGAGAGAGATGGATTTTTAGATCTTTACAGTGAAATTGGAGCTACCGTATTTGCCAACGCGTGCGGGCCTTGTATCGGTATGTGGGATCGCGTAGGTGCAGAAAAGCAAGAGCGTAATACGATTGTGCACTCCTTTAATAGAAATTTCGCTAAACGAGCGGATGGAAACCCAAATACAATGGCATTTGTCGGTAGTCCAGAATTAGTGACGGCTATGGCTATAGCAGGGGATTTGAGTTTCAATCCTTTGACCGATACACTGACGAACGACAAAGGGGAACAAGTAAAACTAGATGAGCCTACAGGATTTGAATTGCCTCCAAATGGATTTGATGTCAAAGATGCAGGCTACCAAAAACCAGCAGAAGATGGTTCTAAAGTGGATGTAGCTGTTGAGCCGACGTCTAGCAGATTGCAGTTATTGTCTCCATTTGCGAAATGGGATGGCACGAATTATTCGGATATGTTCCTTTTGATCAAAGCGAAAGGTAAGTGTACGACTGACCATATCTCTATGGCGGGTCCTTGGTTGAAGTTCAGAGGACATTTGGATAATATCTCCAATAATATGCTCATAGGAGCTATCAATTTCTATAATGAAACTGCCAATAAAGTCAAAAATCAATTGACAGGAGAGTACAACGAAGTTCCCAAAGTGCAAAGAGAATATAAAGCAGCCAATATCGGTTCTATCGTAGTCGGTGATGAAAACTATGGTGAGGGTTCTTCCAGAGAGCACGCAGCTATGGAGCCGAGACATTTAGGTGTCAAGGTAGTTTTGGTAAAATCGTTTGCTCGAATCCACGAAACCAATTTGAAAAAACAAGGAATGCTTGGGTTGACATTTGCGGATAAATCAGATTATGATAAAATCCAAGAAGATGATAGAATCACGATTTCAGATTTGACTTCATTTGCTCCAGGCAAGCCTTTGACGCTAGTCTTCAAACACAAAGACGGTTCAGAATCTACTATCCTCGCTAACCATACCTACAATGCTCAGCAAATCGAGTGGTTTAAAGAGGGTGGTGCGCTGAATATTATTCGGAAGCAGTTTGCGTCTTAAAAGCCACAAACTTGTGCTGATTTATCGTCAGCATTCACGAATTGTTTTATAGAAAAACCTGCTGAAAAATTTTTGGCAGGTTTTTTTGTTTATAGTTATATAAGAAATATCGTATTCTTTATCTTTATTTTAGGCCTATTTTGTTAGGACTTTTCATATACTATTCACTACCATAAAATTATTGCAATCCCCTCTAATACTATTGTTAGGACATAATCAACGGATAAGCAAGCTCTCTGCTATTATTCAGAATCTAAGTATTTCCTAATTATATCTTTTGTGTGTTAGAGTAAACAATAGTCTGTTTTCATTTTTTTATACCATTTTCAATCTATTCCCTTAACTTTACCCATCATTTTCAGTTTATGAGGAGAATTATTATTTTGGTTTTTTCTATAATGGCTTTGTCATTAAGCGCACAGTACAGCGTGAAAAAAACTTTTCAAACAACTCTAGGCGTTGGTATTACTAATTATGGACTCCCATTTCATCTAGGTTTTGAGTATGGTTTATTTCGAGATATTTCTTTGGGCTTAGACTTTAATTATCGCTACTCAAAGGAGACATTTGACCAGTATAGAATCTTTGGTGGACACGCGAAGTTGAATTATCATTTCAATCACTTGTTTAAAATATATGATGAGCGCTGGGACTTATATGCTGGTGCCTATTATAACTACTGGTTAGTGACCAATAGTATCAAGAAAATTGAGCCTGATAGCGCGAATGCAGGCTTTGGGATGCAAATAGGAATGCATTATTCCTTGAACAGACATTTTGCTATCAATACAGAAATCTCTGGAGGAAGACTTAATACAGATCATTATTTGCGAAATGAGAGTAAGACGTTGGGGGCATTTAAATTTGGCTTGACCTATCGGTTTTAAGTTTTTAGCACTACAATCTTTAGTAATCTGATCCATGAAGATATATGCCTTATCTGGGCTTGGAGCGAATGAATTGGTATTTAAACATTTGGAATTTCCTGATGGATATGAATTCGAGTTTATCCCATGGATACTTCCCTATCAGGATGAAACCATTCAAGACTATGCGAAGCGTATGGCTGAGAGTATAGATGACAAGGAAGAATTTATCCTTTTAGGGCTTTCATTTGGAGGGATTATAGCACAGGAAATAGCGCGAATCAAAAATCCCAAAAAGTTACTATTAGTTAGTACCGTGCGGTCTCATAAGGAGAAGCCTTTATGGATTCGAATCAATACCTATATAAAGCTGTATAAATATTTTCCTTATTCCCTGCTTAATGATGGTCAGATTGTGAGCTATATCTCCAGATTTACGCAGTTTTTTAATTCTAATGGGCCAGATTTGTCTAAGCTGTATTCCATGCGAGAAAATAGTTATACGCGCTGGGCCTTTGAGCAAATGACTCATTGGGAGAGAACCTATGAACTTTCAACTGAATTGTATCGTCTACATGGAATGTTAGATATCGTCTTCCCCATATGGAATATACAAGGAGAAAAGAAGGTATTGCTTTCTGGGCATTTGGCGGTCTATGTTCAAGCCGACAATGTGAATAAATTTTTAAAAGAAATATTATAAATTTCAAACAAGAATTAAAAATTACCTAGTATTTTTACCATATGCAAGTATTAAAAGAAAGAATCGAAGCTATCTGGGAAGATAGGACTATGTTGTCAGAAAATAAGCAAGTCATCTTTGATGTCATAGAAAAAATTGACACTGGACAGCTTCGTGTAGCCGAGAAAGTCAATGGAATATGGCAAGTCAATGACTGGGTCAAGAAAGCCATCCTTCTTTATTTCCCAAGTCGTGATATGGAAACTTTTGAAGTGGGCCCGATGGAGTTCTACGATAAAATACCACTGAAGAAGAATTATGCTGAGCGTGGCGTACGGGTTGTTCCGCATGCGATAGCACGCTATGGTAGCTTTATTCAAAGAGGTGTCGTGTTGATGCCTTCTTATGTCAATATTGGCGCTTATGTTGATGAAGGCACTATGGTCGATACATGGGCCACAGTAGGTAGTTGTGCACAGATAGGCAAGCATGTTCACCTCAGTGGAGGAGTGGGCATTGGTGGTGTATTAGAGCCACCGCAAGCAGCCCCTGTTATCATCGAAGATGGTGCTTTCATAGGCAGTAGATGTATAGTGGTAGAAGGGGTGAGAGTAGAAGAAGAAGCCGTACTCGGAGCGAATGTAGTTCTAACTGCTTCTACAAAAATAATCGATGTATCTGGTAAAGAACCTATAGAATACAAAGGCGTAGTTCCAGCTCGCAGTGTAGTCATACCCGGCACTTTGCCAAAGCAATTTAATGCGGGAACTTACCACGTACCTTGTGCCCTAATCATAGGAAAGCGCACAGAATCTACGGATAAAAAGACTTCGCTCAATCAAGCATTGAGAGAGTTTGATGTAGCTGTATAGAAGTAGTCAGTGATTATATGCAATCAGTCCTTTTGAAAAAGATGATCACTCACCACTCCAAACTTACAACTGAAGTATGTTATTAATATTATCCCCTGCAAAATCCTTAGAATTAACTAAGCCAGTTGATTGCTCCTTAGCGAGTCAACCGCAATTTGACACGGATAAAAAGCCAGTGTTGGACATGCTGAAAAAGATGAAGCCGAAAAAAATTGCGGAAACGTTTTCGTTGAGTGAGAAATTAGCTGCCTTGAATTTTGAGCGATACCAATCCCTTGGTTCTAAAGAAAATGTAAAAAGTACGCGTCAAGCAATTTTTACGTTCGATGGGGAGGTTTATCTAGGCTTTGATGCCTATAGTCTAGACAAGAAAAAATTTGCTTATACTCAGGAAAACCTGCGAATACTATCAGGACTCTATGGCGTGCTAAAACCCTTTGATCTTATGGAGCCTTATCGCTTAGAAATGGGCTCTAAAGTCACAATAGGAAAATGTAAAAGCCTCTATGCCTTCTGGTCAGAGAAGGTAACACAAAGTATCAATGAAGATTTGAAGAATTCATCGCATTTACTTAATCTAGCATCGCAGGAATATTTTAAAGTTATCAATCAAAAAACCTTAGCAAAACCTGTGATGAATTTTGATTTTTTAGAATTAGATAAGGGTGAATTGAAAAATATATCCTTCTTTTCGAAGAAAGCGAGAGGACTCATGGCGCGCTTTGTGGTGGATAACAAGATTAATAGAATTTCAGAGTTAAATGACTTTGACCATGAGAGATATAGCCTAAATTCTAAATTGAGTTCAGACGAAAAACTAGTGTTTACTAGAAAATTTCAGCCAATTGGGAAAAAATGAAAGAAAAATTTGGGATAAAAACACTAGACTGCTTATTTTTGTTAAAGTAAAGATACAATGCATATAGCAAGCTGGAAATTTTGGGGCTCCATAATAGTCTCATTTATATTGGGATGGGGATTGAGTTATGTCTCCCATACCAAATCTATCCAAATAGAAGATAGAAGAATAGAGGAATCCAAAGATGCAAGGCAATCCATATCTGCTACTTCGCCAGAAACTAAAATGGGCGATGTAGATCAAAATGGTGTTCCAGCCTATGCTTTAGAGACCTTAGAGTATATTCTAGAACACGACGAAGCGCCTGATGGCTATTTAGGAGGTAGAACATTTCAAAATAGAGAGGGGTTATTGCCAAAATCAAATTCTTCGGGTAAAAAATATCAATATAGAGAGTGGGATGTTCACCCCAAATTAGAAGGACAGAATAGAGGCACAGAGCGACTAGTAACATCCAATGAACAAGATGTGTATTTTACCAATGATCACTATCGATCTTTTAAAAAAATAAAATAAATTAATACCTAGTATCAATGAATCCAGATGTCCTTTTTTTCATTTATTCTGACGAAAAGAATTTGCCCACTGCCTCGTCTTCTTCTCTTCATGTGGAGCTGGACGGGACACAATTTCCAACATTAAATAAGCTATATATTAAGCTCAATAAGGAACTTCTTTTCGGTGGGGACTTTGGCAACAATCTCGATGCGCTCTTCGACTCTATGACAGACCTTAGTTGGTTGAAAGACAAAAAGTTTAGAATCATTTTCAAAAATTCGCAGGAGCTTCTCAAGGATGAGGATGAAGATATCATTTTTGACTTTTTGAATACCTTGAACGACATTGGAATTTCTATCAATGACGAACCTATGTTCTCCGAGCAAAGTAGAACGATGAAGTTTTATTTTGATTCAAACTCCAGAATAGAACAATTATTGGATGATGCTTATTTGATTTGGGAGGAGGTTTAACTGCATATTTTCTCAACTATCGTTCCTAGTTGAGACTTTACCCAGAACAGGTTTGTAAAAATACCGGATTCACGGGATAGCATTCACTTTTTTCAAATACTATTTTTGCATTAGATTTTAAATAGAAATGACAAGAGCTATTATTGTTTTTATAATTTACAGTTTACCTCTCATAAACTTTGGTCAAAATAAAATTTCCGAAGGACTAATAGATATGGAACTCGAAGGCATTACCAGTGTAGTTTCTGATATCGTTTTGAGTCCGGATGGCAATAAACTTTTTCTATGCGGGAACGCCAATAGAGCTTATCTCTATGATGTATCTCAAAAGAATCAGCCCAAGCTCCTTTGGAAATCTACAAAGGCTAATGGAAATATGAATGGTGGTGTAGCCAAGTTTAGCACAGATGGGAAATATATAGCCATCCAAGGATATTTAAGTACAACCGCCGTCGTTCGAAATGTCATGTGGTCCCAATACACCAAGGCTTGGCAGCAGACGGATAAAATGTCGATTATAGATGTAGCCACGGGAAATGAACTGCTCACAGTAAAAAATGCCTATTCCATAAGCATAAGTAATGACATCGCATTTGTCAGCGATAAGTCCGGATTCAAGTGGTATAAATTGCCATCAGGCGAGCTTGTGAAGGAAGTGGCACAGGAAGATAATGAATACGCTGCGATGAGTCCAAGTGGTAAATATATAGTTATGAGTTGGGACGCAGACAAGGACGCTATGAAGACAGTAGCTTCTGTCAAGAGAAGAAAATCAGAACTAAAGAATGCCTATCGAGCGAAAAAACTGTTGGTTATCTATAACGCCAATGATCTGTCAAGTCCCATTGCCTTTAGCGATGATGAAATAGATGTGGTTACAAACATGCAATATAGTGCAGATGAGAAGGACATTTACATTCAATGTCAGCAAGGTGGACAAGAGAATAGCACTTCATTCTCTAACTATACCTTTCATAAGATAAAACTAATGACAGGTCAAATAGATAAAAACTTTGGAATCAGAGGAAACTTTTGCAAGATGGGAGCAAATGGCAAAGTGACTAGTTTATTTGTAGGGGGAAGTATAGGATTTTTAAAACAAGTGAGAGTTCAAGACCCTAGTAGCACAGAAGATTTCTCTGAATTTAAGGCGAGATATAAACTTTTTAAAACATCGACTCTTTTTTGTCCAATCACATTAGTGCCAAATACTAATGCAGCTTATGTTTACTATGAAAAGCACTTATACCTATGGGATTATATGGTATTGAAGTCCTATTTTAAGAAATCATCTGAACTTAGTAATGAAGAACTCGTGGATAAGATGAAAGATGCAATAGATGAGAGTTTGGACATTGGGGATTTGAAAAAAGAGATAACCAAGCGAAATCTATCTGGTTCCTACATCATGGATATAACAGTCGTGGGACCGAAATGCACCGTGCAAACAATCTTCTGCGAAAGTGATGAATTAACAGACATTAAAATGCAGAATGAACTGAAAGATCTTTTAAGAAAATTGAAGTTTAATCTTGAGCTGCCAAATGACAAGCGCGTAAAATTTAGACATACCATACAATTATAATATTATCAACCTAAAAAATTATTAACATGAAAAAATTTACATTAGTTACAGTCATGCTGATTCTAGCCTCATTATCTTATGGTCAGGCGGACATGAAAAGTATTTGGGAAACTGAACTGGAACACAAAGGAGAAGTCAATGAGTTTGATGAAAGCACTGAACAAATGATGTGTACTAGCGAAAAAATGATTTCGCTTGTAGATACAAAAACAGGAAAAATCAAATGGTCAAAGGATTTCAAGACGCTGACCAATGGGTTATTAAAAAAAGTAGACGAGCGTATTCCAATGTGGGATGCCAAATGTATATTCCTATTCGATAGAAAAGGCGGAAAAGACCAGATGGCTGTCATTGACTTAGAAAACGGCAATATGCTATGGAATACAGACAAGTATGAAGATGTAACGGAGAGTTCGATTGCCTATGTGGCAGAATTAGGCATGTTTGCAGTAGCCAACAAAAAAGCCTTTACAATGATAAAAGCTAGATCAGGAGAAGAAGTATGGGAGACCCAGGGATTTAAAGGAGCATTAGCGAAGTATATTTATAATAAATCAGACAATACCATTGTAGCGCTAAACTATAATCCAGCTGCAGCAGGGAAAAGTATACTAGGAGGTATTGGAAAATTGGCAGCCAATTTGGGAGGATTTAAAAGTCAAATCTATAAACTGAATGTAAAAAATGGGGAAGTTCTCTGGCAGACGGATATCAAAGGATCTATTGAAAGAGAGATCGCCACTGGAAAGATATTGGCTAGTATGAAAATGATAGGCACTAAAGTGCTTTTGACTATGCAAGGATTGCAGGCTTATGATTTAAATAATGGCTCATTGGTTTGGTCAGTGACGCATAGTGAAGAAGTGATGAGGGAGATTAGTGGTGGAATTGGAGCAGGTTATGCAGGCAGAAAATTTGTCAGAAAAGCTGTGTATGGAGCAGTAGCTGAGCCTCTCATTGATGGTAATGATGTATATGTATTCGATATGCAAAGCAAAAAACAGCAATATGTCAGTAAGTATGATTTGAATACAGGTAAACTTATCTGGAAGAGTAAGGAATTAAAGAAGCTGACCATAGCCCCAAATTTATATAAAGTAGG
This sequence comes from uncultured Chitinophagaceae bacterium, assembly GCA_964465185.1. Taxonomy (GTDB): domain Bacteria; phylum Bacteroidota; class Bacteroidia; order Chitinophagales; family JADJOU01; genus CHPMRC01. The sequence goes on along the minus strand of CAYXKX010000004.1, from coordinate 12,158 downwards.
AAATAGAATAGTCATTCAGATCGGTGGCTGGGCTCAGGTTCAAGGTATAGTAGAAAATAAGCAAAGCTATGGAGGTGGTTTCGGAGCCGGTGGATTTGCTATGTCGACTTATGAAAAAGTAAAATTCTATAAGGAGTTTGGACCTTTTGGTGTAGAAGCCTTGGACGCTACCAATGGAGAGTTAGTTTGGAGAAGTGAGCGATTCGCCAAAGGAGTGACCAATGCCTTCGTACATAATGGTCAACTGATGGTGGCTAGCGGAAAAGAGTTATATAATCTCAATCCGAATGATGGTGCTGAAAAGTATGAAGTGAGTGTGAAAGAAGACGATATAAAATTTACGGAGCAAATTTTTAAACTTGGCGAAAATGCAATTTTAGTTTGTACGAAAGGTGTCAGCAGTCATGTCATAAGTGATGGAAAAAAGAACTGGTCTGTGCGAACGAAAAAAGGAGATTTGACTGAAGTAACGAATGGTATGGCATTCTATGCTAATGACAACGGAGATAAAGTCGTTATTGATTTGTCCAATGGAAAATATACTATCTATGACGCGAGAAAAGGCTCTACTGCTATTAGTTATGATGATGGTCAGTATATGCTTATTGTAGAAAAAGACAAAATCACCAAACTAGAAACTAAATAAACTTTTTTTAACAATTTAAATTTAACCAAAATGAAAAAAATTACAATTTTACTAACAACAATCGTGTTCTCCATCGCAATGATAACTTCATGCAGCAAAGATGCTGCCGCTACTTCAGCTCCTAGTGCATCAGGATTAGCAGCAGGAAAGTCCAAAATCAGTTTTGATTACTCAGGAGCTGCTTCAGGAAGCTTCACTTCAAATGATTTAGTCAGTACGGCATTAAAAAATTCTAGTTATGGAAACATAAGCGGCGGCACAGTTTCTGGTACAGGTGCAGATATAATGATGTTCTTGCTTCCATTAACTCAATCTGGAACGGTCGATTTTAAGACACTAGCTTCTTCTGCCTTAAATACTGTAAGTTTTTCTCAGGGTTCAAAAGGATGGGCAGCTGCTCCAGGAAACGAATTTAGTATAGTAATTACAAAAAATGATGGAGCAACGGTTGAAGCGACTTTTAGTGGTAAATTAGTCAATGATAATGACAAGACTATAGTCACTATTTCCAATGGAAAATTAGCAGCCAAGTATTAATTATTGTACTAATCAATCACCAAATAAGTAACTAAATAGGCATTTTTTTAAACAATTTAAATTCAACCAAAAATGAAAAAAATTACGATTTTATTAACCACCATGGTTTTAGGACTTTGTCTTATAACTTCATGCAGTAAAGATGCCGCTACAACCATAGACACGACAAAATTTGCAGGAAACTACTCAGGTACATATGCTGGCGGAGATGCTGGCACATGGACATGCACGATTGACTCCAAAGGAGTTATAGCTGCTCAAGGAGTTACTTCATCTGCTGATCCTTTCAGTGGAGCAGGAACTTGTGATGCCAATGGAAAAATTACATTTGGCGCTACAGACATTGAAGCGACTTTTAACGGTCAAATAAATGCTAGCACATTTGCCATCACTGGAACGTGGAATAATACATCATCTCAAATTTCAGGAACATTTGTAGGAACAAAAATGTAAACATATTTATTAAAAATCAAAGAGCTAAAAATCAACAGTCATGAAAAAATTAATTTTAATAATAATCACAATTACTTTATTCCTTGCTTCATGCTCAAAAACAGCAACAACGACTACTCCCACTCCCACTCCAACAGCAAGCTCATTCACTTGGACAGAAAATGGCGGATCTACTAACACAGCAGACTCGGCCTATTGGACTACCGGTACATGGGGTACAGGAATCAGAGCATATAAAGGAGGTATGGCAAACTTTTTTGAAATTAATTGGGCTACTCAAGATAATATCAGCGTAGGAACAAAAGTCTTAGACCCTGCAAATTTTGCTTTTACTTTTTTAAAAGGTAGTACTACATATACAACAACTACTTCCCAAAACTTGAGTATTACAGCAAGCGCGAGTAATAAAATAGATGGGAACTTTAATTTAACTGTATCTGGGGGAACGATTACAAACATTTCTGGTACGTTTACTGGATTAGCAAAAAAATAATTCAAATTTTAATCAAATGAAAAAACTAATTTTATCATCAATCTCTTTAGTTATTCTTTTTTCTTCATGTTCGAAGGATGCTAGTACGACTACTCCAACACTTTCTAATCTAGGATGCAGTGCGACCACCAACGGCTTTACATGTAAAATAGATGGAACAGATTTCGTCGCAGACTCTGCAAACTACGGTTGGTATCCATTTAATGGTGCTAGAATGCGAATGGGTGTATATAAAGGCGGTAGAGAGCAATTTGCATTCTACATTCTGGACACTGTGGTCGGAACTAAAACATATCCTATCAAACAAACCGCCGCAAGAGGTGAAGTGGATGGATACTACTCCTTTGGAACTGCAGATCTTCGATCATTTCAGTCAGATAGTTTTACTATTACTATGAATTCGGATAAAACGGTTTGTGGTACATTTAAAACTACTGCAAAAAATGCTGTATCAAGTGCTTCTAATACCATCACTGTTGGAAGTTTTAAAGGTGTTTCGATGAAGTAATAAATAGGAATGTTATTATTCAATACTTGGCTCGTGAATTTCACGAGCCTTTTTTATTCTAGAAAATGATTGTTTCTAGCAAACTCCAGTAATCCAACCACAGTATGTGTTCCCGATTTTCGGTAAATATTTTTTCGATGTGTATCGATCGTATGTTCACTTATGATAAGCTCTTTTGCGATTTGTTTGTTTGACTTTCCTTGCGCTAGATAACTTATAATTTCTATTTCTCTAGGGGTAAAGTGAATAGCTTCTTTTTGCTTTTGTATTTCATGGAAACTTTCTAATTCATCCCAGATATTGTCTTCAAAGTACTGCCCTCCTTTATTAGCTATCTCTATCGCTTTAAACAATTGGTGCTGTGTGCAGGTTTTTAATAAGTAGCCATCAATTTTCGCTTCCTCTATCATTTTTTGAATGATTTCGCCACTGGAGCTCATAGTAAGAACGATGATTTTTACTTCGGGGTAATTCTTGCGAATAGCTAACGCGACTTCATAGCCATTCATGTCTGGCATCATAACATCTGTGAGCAACACATCAATCTTTGTTTTTTCTATTTCTTCGATGATTCGAGTGCTTATATTACAGTCCATGACGACTTCAAATTCAGGATGATTCTGAAGTAGTAGTTTCAACCCATCAATCACAATTTGATGATCGTCTAGAATACCAATGCGAATTTTAGTTGTCATGATTTTTCTATATTTAAAGGTACATGAAATGAAAATAAAGTGCCCTTGTTTAATTTGCTGTCTATTTCCATAGTCCCTTTCAAGAATGCCACTCTTGCTTGCATGTTTTTGATTCCGATTCCGTCTTTTCTAAGAATTTCATCTACATCGAATCCATAACCATTGTCTTCAATCATGATATTTAGAAGATTTTTATTTATAGAAAGATTAATGAATAAATGGTTCGCTTTAGAATGCTTAATTACATTATTTATACACTCCTGAATAATTCGATATACGACTAATTCTATTTCAGAATTTATTTTTTTATTCAAGCCACTCGTTTCGATGTTTATTTTCAGCTGTTCAGTTTCTAATTGATTGATAAAATTCTTTATGGCAGAAACCAGTCCAGATTTTATCAAAGCATTCGGCATTAAATTATGAGATACGCTTCGAACTTCCTTGGCGGATTCATCTACCAAACCGATTGCTTTTTCTAAAACAATTTCTTTGTTTACCAATTTAACATTTTCTAAAGCATGAAGATTTAATTTGGCTGCACTGAGTAGCTGACCTATTCCGTCGTGAAGATCTCGTGCTATCCGGCTGCGCTCATTTTCTTCAGCTAGTAAAACGGCTTTTATTTGTTCTTTTTCTAATTGCACTTTTTTTCTATTAGAATAAAATAAAAATCCGAAAATAGTCATCAAAACGACTCCTAAACTAATAAATAAATACAATTGTGTTTTGCGCTTGGCATTCGCTATGGCTACATTTTTTTCAAATTCTATTTCTGCATTTTTAAATTTTGCTGCAGATTCACTGATTTGCTGATTGAGACCTTCCTGATAATTATTTCTTACTAATTCTTGAAGTATAAGCAAATAGTGGTATGCAGAATCCGGCATATTCGCTGCTTTGAGGTTTTGGGCATGTGCATTATATGCAGTGCTGATTATATCTACGGACTTAAAAGGCTTGGCTAGTTCCAAGGCGGAGTGGCTCATCTCCAATGCTTGTTTCATTTTATTTTGATCTCTGAGCAATTTAGAATAAAACATTTTGGCAGCAGACTCTTGGTAGGTGTTTTTTATAGCTTGACTCTCCGCAATAAGTTTTAAATAAATCTGTTCTGCTTGATTAATCTTATTTTGTCTCCAATACAAGGTTGCCAAAAGTCTATAATGCGCTAATGCAAAGTCTGGATTCACTTTAGGGTTTATTTTACTATAAGCTATTGCCTTTAAAAAATATTTTTCAGTGATATGATCTGCCTTTAAATTTTCCAAGCTTATCGCACCTAGATTATGATTGAAGAGTTCTAATAAATCTATATACTGATATTTATTGGCTATAAATTCTCCTTTTAAATAAAACTGATTAGCTACCTTAGAATTGGATAAATAAAAATAAGTATTTCCAATATGATTGTAAAATTTGGCTTCGTTGTAAGGATTGTTTTCTTGTTTGGCTATCAAAACTTGTTCCTCCGCTAACTGAAGACAAGAGTCAAATTTCTGAGTCATTAGAAATTTTTTAATCAAGATTGAATTCAGTTGAACTTTTTCTTGACTAGTTAGACCTTTATTTTGAAGCTTAGAATTAATAACTTCGATGGCCTTTAGATGATTTGGGTCTTGGTCAAGTGTTTCGCAAAGTATAAATATGGCGCTATCTATAGCTGATAGGTCTGCTGTAAAGAGAAGAATAAAAAGAAATGAGAATAGAACCTTCAACTCCAAGGAATTTTAGGAGTAAAGGTAGTTAATTTAAATAAAGGGATATATGTCCTTTTTATTGGCTATTGCCAAATAGTTTAGTTTTTATCTTCTTCAAATAATTTTTGAAAAATGTAAATTGCCCCGTAACTACACTCACTGTTATGACACATAAAGGCCATAGCATTGTCATGGCTAGAATATAACCTGGCCAATAAAGGACATTTCCTTTTTCTAGGCCTATAAATCCTAGAGTTTTACGACCTAATAATCCGCAGAGGCTACCTCCTATGGCAAAAGTGCAAAGGATTAAGAAAAGGTTCAAATTATTGACACCCCATTTGGTTTTGAGCTTGTCTAGCATTATGAATAAGAATAAAGAGTGATGAGAGCGAGTCGAATATTGTTATTACCCAGCATTTCACTGGCGGCCTTGTGGAACTGATTCTTGCGTTCTTCGCCTTCAAAGCTCAATAAATATTTATAAGATTCGGTTTTTTTAAAATCTGTAATTTCATCCTTTGTTGGTACGGTTTGATTGAGAGCCAATTGGCCGAGATTGTTTCCGGTAAGTACTTTACTATTTCGGATTTCGTCAGAGAGTGCATCTACCCCTATTCCTATCTGGGCCTGTGGTTGTGCTATAGAATACATGCGCTCAGGGTCATTATTGACATAGTAGCCTAGTCCACATCTCCCAGCTTGATGTATAAGTAGCGGGTCTATTTTGCCATCTTTCATCACGCGATCATCGACATGTATTTTCTTGACTTCACAGAGAAAGAGATTCCCTGATCCACCTTGATCGCCGAGTTCAATCACTTGACTGACCTTACATTCAAAGTGAACGGGGCTCTCAGCTACGCGAGGCGCTTTCACTAAATCAGAAGGAATAGGAGTCAAACCTGCTTTGACAAATTCATTGACCCCTCTCGGAAACTCTGTGCTGGCGAAGGATATCTGATGTACCATAGCATACTCAACTATGCTGATGCAGCATTCCATAGTTTCTTTGATATTCTTATAAGTATCCTTGGTCTCACCCGTTCGTCCGCTGCGGCTGGCAGAGAATACGAGCACGGGAGGATTGGTAGAGAAAGCATTGAAATTAGAGAAAGGAGCGAGATTGACATTTCCATCTTTATCCACTGTGCTTACAAGTGCGATGGGCCTAGGAGCCACAGATGTTAGCAAGAAACCGTGTGTTTCTTGGAGTGTGAGATTGGAAGTGTCGAAAGATTGGTAAGGCATAAAAATATTATTTCCCTTGCACCTTAGCCCAATTATCCTTGAGCGTCACCGTGCGGTTAAAGATGAGTTTATCAGAATTAGAGTTTCTATCCAAGACAAAATATCCTTTGCGAATAAATTGAAAAGCTTGTCCAAGTTTTGCATCTAAGAGTGAAGGTTCTATATAAGCCTTGGAAATTATTTGCAAAGAATCATGATTTATATAATCGAGAAAATCACCTTCTTCGGCAGCAGGATTTTCTACTTTGAATAATCTATCGTAGAGACGAACTTCTGCAGTAGCAGCATGAATTTGTGAAACCCAGTGTATGGTTCCTTTCACATTAATCCCGCTTGTATCGCTTCCAGATTTTGATTCAGGAATATATTCACATATAATTTCTGAAATATTTCCTTGTGCATCTTTTTTGAAATCTGTGCATTTGACTATGTAGGCACCTTTTAATCTGACCATAGCGCCTGGGGCTAGACGAAACCATTTCTTCTCCATTTCCTCTTTAAAATCTTCACGCTCTATCCATAACTTATTCGAGAAAGGAACTTGGCGTTCACCGCTTGTTTCATCTTCTGGATTATTTTCTATAGGAAGCAGTTCATTGTGTTCACTAGGATAGTTGGATATTGTCAGTTGAATAGGGTCTAACACAGCCATCACGCGTGATGCAGATTTATTCAAATCTTCACGAACAAAAAATTCTAGAAGACCTATGTCGACTAAATTTTCTCTTTTCCCTATACCTATGCGCTCACAAAAATTGCGAATAGCACTAGGAGGATAACCTCTTCTTCGCAGTCCGCTAATGGTCGGCATACGCGGGTCATCCCAGCTTTCGACATGTTTCTCGGTGACGAGTTGTAAGAGTTTTCGTTTTGAAGTAATAGTATAGTTCACATTTCTACGTGCAAACTCGTATTGATGACTTGGATAAATTTCTAATTTTTCTATAAGCCAATCATAAAGTTCTCTGTGCGGAATAAACTCCATGGTGCAGATAGAATGCGAGATATTTTCTATACTATCGCTTTGTCCGTGAGCAAAATCATACATAGGATAGATACACCATTTGTCCCCTGTTCTATGGTGATGTGCTTTTTTGATTCTATACAAAATTGGATCGCGCATGAGCATATTGGTGTGCTTCATATCTATTTTGGCACGAAGGGTTCTACTCCCATCAGCAAACTCGCCTGCTTTCATTCTCGAAAACATATCTAGATTTTCTTCTACACTCCTCGTTCTATATGGACTGTCTGAGCCTGGTTGAGTTGGGCTGCCTTTCATTAAGGCTATTTCCTCGCTCGTACTATCATCTACATAGGCTAGATTATTTTTTATCAGTTTGACAGCATAGTCATGCAACGTATCAAAATAATCGGAAGCATAGAGTTCGTGTTTCCATTCAAATCCCAACCATTTAATATCTTCTTTGATGCTATCTACATATTCGGTTTCTTCTGTGCTCGGATTCGTATCATCAAATCGGAGATTGGTGTAGCCCGGAAAAGTTTTGGTTAGGCCAAAATTTAAACATATACTACTAGCATGTCCTAGATGGAGATACCCATTGGGCTCAGGGGGAAAGCGAGTGATAATTTGAGAATACTTGCCAGTTTTTAAATCATTCTCGATGATTTCTTCAATAAAATTTAAACTCTCCGTACTCGAATCACTCATAGTTTATCGTCTCTTTTTATTTGATTTTTTGGACGTTTTACCTTTACCTTTAGCTTTTCTGCTCTTTTTAGAAACTTTTCCTTTTCGCCCTTTCTTTCCTTTCACAGATTTTCCTTTTTTTCCCTTGCTTACTTTTCCTTTCTTGGCTTTGGATTGAAGCTTGATTAACTCTCTGCGCTCAGCTTTACTTAGTTTGCCTCGTTTCATCTTACGTTCTAGGTCAGCTTTTCTGCGGTTTTGCTTTTTAGAAAGCGCTGGTCTGACTTCGTCCTCATCTGCATAATGGATTGTTCGCTCTCTGCGTGGACTTGGCGGAGGGGAATAGCTGCTTTGTGTTCTTTCAAACTGTGAATAGAATACCAGCATATCATTGCTCGTATTTAAAAGCCTAAACTCATTGGACCCTTCTTCATATTCTAGTGTATGGGATTGTGCCATCGCATTGAAATACTCTGTTTCTTCCAACTCTAAAGAGTTACAAGACATTCGAGTTGACATTATTTTATCTATGTGCAATGAATTGCCATTGATCGTAAATTTTGTATGATAAGCATTACACCCACCATTTCCACGAATACTTCCACCACTGAATTGCAAAGTAGGGGCATTTGAATTGCCAGCTAATTGGTACTCTCTACCATGGATGGTAGCCTGCTTCAGCCTCCAAAATTTATTTGATAAAAAGTATGAAATCTGAGCTTGTGATTCCAGAATTCCGATACATGTCAATAAGAGAATAATTAGTCTTTTCATTTATAAATTGCAAATTATATGTTATCAATCGCCTTGGCTAAATTTCTATCTTTTTCTGTTATAGTATTTCCAGCATCATGCGTTGTGAGTTCTATAGTGACTTTGTTGTATACATTAGACCAATTGGGATGATGATTCATCTCCTCAGCCAAAAAGGCTACATGAGTCATAAAAGCGAAGGCTTCTTTGAAATTTTTAAACTCAAAGGTTCTACACAAAAAGTTATTTTTTTCTTCCCACATAATGATTGAATGTCTAAAGATAGCAAATTTAGAAAAAAACAAAGCTAAACCTTGGTTATAAAAGTAAAAAAATCTGCAAATACCTAAGCCGGATTCTGTAACCCCGCTTCGTCATTAATGACGACACGCGGCGACTATCATTTATCTAGTCCCGACGTCACCGTTGGGATCTAACGACCTACCCTTCTTGATTTCCAATGAGTTTTCACCCACAGGAGTGAGGCGAGCAACCTCCTACAAGATATATTTGGTCTTTCAGCGTCTAGGGTTTATCCCTTTCGCCAGTCACCTGACGAAATCGTGAGCTCTTACCTCGCGTTTTCACCCTTATCCTGACGATAAATGTCAGGACGGTTATTTTCTGTGACACTATCCTTTGCACTAATTTTTAACATCAATGCACCTACCCGTTAGGTAGTAGACCGCTCTGTGCTGTCCGGACTTTCCTCTTCGTGTATTTCAACGCAGCGATAGTCGTATTTGCAGAGCAGCAAAGATAGATAAGCTGAGTTGATTTGTAGAATTTCTTTATTTTTACAACTAAACCGGTTTTAGTATTATGCACAGATTCTTCTTCTTATTTCTCTTCATCATTTGGAATGTATCTTTATCTGGTCAAGATATAATCAATTTGAAAGATGGAAATGAAATTTATGCCAAGGTGCTAAAAATTGGCGAGAACGAAGTGGAGTACCGGAAATTTTCAAATTTAGAAGGCCCCATTTATACAAAGAATAAGGCTGAAATTGTAAGTATTAAGTATCAAAATGGGAGTTTGGATAATTTTAGTTCAAAAGATACCGCTAAAAAAACTGGTAGTGATTATGCGGTGCATAAGTATATGGAAGCATCGAATATCCAAACGATAGAGCCTCCAAAAATGTCTGATGGTACTATGGCTAAGGTGGTTTCTATAAATGGAGTAGGTGTATTTTTCATGTCAAGGCCATTAGTCAAGTATAGAATTGTTTTTAGTTCAGGCGACTTAATGTCTGATTTAGATATTAAATCAATTTTTTGGGGTGGATTAGCTAGGCAGGATGTTGATGAGAAGATTAAAAAAATTGTCAATGCAGCCTATAGAAAAAGCGGGGAGGAAGCTACACCTATTCATGGAGTTTTATACTCGGGTGGAAATAGAGCAGTCGCTATTCAATTTACAGATTTTTCCGATACTATGATTCATTATGCTTTGGTAGATAAGATTGACAATGTTGATGTTTTCGTTTTTGCAAATCCACACAATATAGGGTTTTCTATTCAAAAGGAAGCCCGAGCAAAGTCTGGGGGATTCACTGCAATGATTAGCTATGGAATTGTAAGCAGCACAATGGAAGATGATATAACAAAGTTAATTGAACGACTAAACCCAAAAAAGAACAAACTCGATGGAGTGGTGTATACCGATGGCAAAAAAGGGTATGGAATAGTTTACAAAAAAACACCCTAGAAATCTTTAGGGGGAGATACTTTTTATTTATTCAATTATAGCAGGACTTTACTCCTCTATACTTACATCAAATTGTGATAAACTCACAAATTCTTCTACTCTATCATGAATCTCCTCCATGTCCAACTCTTTGAGCCTTTCAGTTCCAAACTTCTCCACACAGAAACTAGCCATGGTGGAGCCATAGATTATTGCGCGTTTCATGTTCTCAAAGGAAATATCTCCAGTTTTGGCTAAATAACCGATGAAGCCTCCAGCGAAGGTATCGCCAGCACCAGTCGGATCAAAGACTTCTTCTAATGGCAATGCGGGAGCAAAGAAAATATTATCACCATGAAATAAAAGGGCTCCATTTTCGCCTTTTTTAATAATTAGATATTTAGGGCCGAAACCTAGAATTTTTTTGGCAGCTTTTACCAAAGAATATTCGCCGGATAATTGCCTCGCTTCGCTATCGTTTATCGTCAAAACATCTACTTTCTTTATTACAGCCATGAGCTTATCCATCGCTACATCCATCCAGAAATTCATGGTATCTAATACGACCAACTTAGGTTTAGAAGGCATTTGATCAATGACTTTCATCTGAAGTACAGGATCGATATTTCCTAGCAAAACGTACTCACTACTTTTATACGCTTCAGGCAGAATAGGGTTGAATTCTAATAGTACATTTAAATCTGTCACCAAGGTATCTCTACTATTCATATCCATGTGATAGACTCCGCTCCAGAAAAATGATTTGCCATCTTGTTTTATCTCCACACCACTTACGTCTGCCCCTCTTGATTTTAGAATTTCCATTTCTTCAAAATCGAAATCGCCTCCTACAATAGATACTAGATTTATAGGTTTGTGAAAATAGGAAGCAGAATAAGCTATATAGGTGGCTGCCCCCCCTATTATCCTATCTGTCTGTCCAAATGGAGTCTTTATAGCATCATATGCCATGGTTCCAACTACTAGTATGCTCATTTATAAGTGATTATTTGGGTTTAAAAAAAATGTTTGCAAATATACGAATTCTCATATATTTGCACTCGCTTTTGAAAAAAGGTAATTCTCCTTTTTCTCAGTTGGTTGAGTCCCGCATGTGCGGGATTAATCAGAGGGGAAAAAAGAGAAAAGAAGAATAAAGGAAATTCTCCCTTAGCTCAGTTGGTTGAGTCCCGCATGTGCGGGATTAATCAGAGGGGAAAAAAGAGAAAAGAAGAATAAAGGAAATTCTCCCTTAGCTCAGTTGGTTAGAGCATCTGACTGTTAATCAGAGGGTCGCTGGTTCAAGTCCAGCAGGGGGAGCAAGAAGGAGTCCAAAAAGGGCTCCTTTTTTTATTTAAAATAAATACAACTTATGTTTTACGTTTATATTATCTATTCAAAGACTGCAGATAAATATTACACAGGATATTCTGAGAACCCATGGGAACGCATATTGCAGCACAATGAGAGCGATACGGATAAATACACGGGGAAATATAGTAATTGGGAATTGGTGGCAGTGTTCAAGGTTTCAGAAAATAAAGGGGACGCAATGGTATTAGAAAAATTCATCAAAAAGCAGAAAACAAGAAAATTGATAGAGAAGCTAATTAATCCAAATTATATCCCAACTGATAGTTTAGCTCAGTTGGTTATCTCGTACTTACGGGACGCACGTGCGGGATTAATCAGAGGGTCGTCCCGCAGGTGCGGGATCCTGAAGGGGGAGCAAGAAGGAGTCCAAAAAGGGCTCCTTTTTTTATTTAAAATAAATAC
>CAYXKX010000003.1:86065-118366 GCA_964465185.1 uncultured Chitinophagaceae bacterium | reverse complement strand
GTGGAATAAATTTTGTATTTTCGCCTTCCATTTTATTACAGTTAAACACATTAATCACTTTATCCAACGCAATTTTTAGTAGTCGGTTTATGACGGATTATTAAATCTAAAACACTACATTATGGCTAAGAACCGATTTGCTACCAAGGCACTCAATCAAAAGGACGAACCTATTTTAGTTGCCCTCGAACTCAATGTCAATAGTATGAATATCGAGGTAAGATACTTTCTTACCGCTACCATGAAAGAGGATGAAATCGAGGATTTTATCAAGAAATTCTCACATGGAGAAGAAGTTCAATTCCCTGAAACTACCACGATCGAGAACAGAAGCTTTACTGAAGAGTCTTTGTTACCCGATAATATCAAAATAGAAGGCAAGAGCGGCGCTATTCGTCAATTGCAGAATGAATGGTCTTATTTGCTATTGAATGCTAAATTGTTTGAGCAATTTAATGCTCAACTAGAAGATATAAAAATTAAAGCTGCAGAGCTCAAAGGCTTTAGTTCAGAGCTTTTTGATGAGGCCAAAGAGTTTTGGGAAAAGGTTTTGGAATATAAGAAAGAGCGTGAGATTAGTCAAGAAAAATTAGCCTATTTCAAAGAGGAAATCAATGGTGTATTCGACCATTTGAAAAAACTGAAAGAGTCATTACTAAAAGAAAAAGACGCTGCTTCAGAGAAAATACGGGAAGAGTTTTCTGTGACTTTAGCGAGTATAGATGCTCGATTGGAAGAGCATGGCGTGCATTTCAAGACCATAATGGAAGAATTGAAAGTGCTACAAACCAAACTGAGAGGAGAAGATATAAAACGCGATATTAAGAATATACTTTTTGATGATATCCAAGCGCGCTACGATAAAATAAAAGTCAGAAGGGAAGAAGTGCTCGGAGGAGTCAATAATTCTAGAATTGATGGACTGACTCAGGCGCTCGAGAGAACACAAAAATCACTGAATATGGATGTTCGAGATTTAGACTTTAATACGAAAAAGCTAAACTCTGTTGATAGCAAACTAGAACTTCAATTGCGTGAGGCTAAGATTAAGGTATTAAAAGATCGTATTTCCTCCAAAGAAGAAAAAGTCGCGGATATTCAGAAGACCTTGAATAAACTGACTAAAAAATCAGCTCCCAAGGATAAAGAAACTGCAGAAACAAAAAAACAAGATAAGCCCAAAGTAGAAGCTGAAAATACTGAACCAACATCTATTCCCGAGCCACAATTAGAGGCAAAACCCATAGATGAAGCCCCTATGACAGAGCCTCAAATGGACGAAAAGCCTTCAGAAGAAACTCCCGAAAAGGAATAATCTTTCAGTACAACCTGCGTTTTACATATTACAATTTTACAAAAAACATCGTCAACAGCACCCAATGGAACCACTCATCAGTTTATTAAAACAGTCTTTGTCGAGTTATTTCAAAGCTGATTTCCCTGATGCAGAACCCTCTGATTTTGTATTCCAGTCTACGAATAAGGATCACGGTGGCCATTTAACGCTGATGGTTTTCCCTTTGGCTAAATTGGTTAAACTCAATCCAGATAGTGTGGCTGGTCAGTTGGGAGAACATCTTAAGAATACAGAATGGGTTGATAATTATGAAGTTATCAAAGGATTTTTAAATCTTCATTTGTCCAAACAAGCGTTTCAGATTCTATTGACTGACTCCTCTGATTTAGAAGTGAAAATAGATAATACTCAAAAGATAGTATTGGAATATTGTGGGCCGAATACGAATAAACCTATCCATATAGGACACTTGAGAAATATGTTTCTCGGCTATTCTGTAGCTGGTATATTGAAAGAGGTAGGTCATGATGTTCATAAAGTCAATATCTTCAATGACAGGGGAATAGCGATCTGTAAAAGTATGGTGGGCTATCTGGAGTATGGAAATAATACTACTCCAGAATCGGAGAATATGAAAGGGGATTTTTTTGTTGGTAAATTTTATATACTATTTAGTCAGGAGTGCAGTTTGCAGGCAAAACCTTATCTTGAACAAGGATTGAAAAAAGAGGAAGCAGAAGCCAAAACGGAAATTTTCCAAAAAGCAAATGATTTATTGCTCAAATGGGAAGATGGCGATCAAGCCACCATCGATTTATGGAATCGAATGAATGATTGGTTTTATAGTGGTGTGAGACAGACTTATGCTCGATTGGGAATAGATAGTGAAAAAGACTACTACGAGAGTCGTGAATATAAAAAAGGGAAAGAAATCGTCGAAATCGGTCATCAAAGCGGGGTATTCCAAAAAGATGAAACTGGAGCTATATTTATAGATTTGACGGACAAGGGATTGGATAAGAAATTCCTTCAGCGCTCTAATGGTACATCGCTTTATATCACGCAAGATATGGCGCTGGTCAAACAGCGTTTCGACGATTATCATATGGATAAAATGATATATGTGGTTGGAGACGAACAGAATTACCACTTCAAAGTCTTGAAATACATTATGGAGGCTATGAATGAGAATTTCTCCAAAGACATTTACCACCTTTCTTATGGTATGGTATTAGGAAAAGATGGCTCCAAATTCAAGTCGAGGGAAGGCACGCCAGCAGATGCAGACCTAATTGTAGAAGCAGTGGTAGAGGAAGCCAAGGCCCAAACCTTGGAAAGTGGCAAGGCAGAGACCTTAACCGAAAATGAAATTAATGAAATAGCAGAGAGTGTGGGACTCGGGGCTTTAAAATTTGCTCTACTCAAGGTCACGGCTACAAAAAATATCGTATTCGACCCTAAGGAAGCAGTGGATCTCAATGGAGATACAGGTTCCTTCATTCAATATACCTATGTGAGAACAAAGGCTCTTTTGGCAAAGTGGGAAGGCAAATTTGAAAGTGACATCAACTTTAATTTACACAAAGAAGAAGAGCAATTGATCTTGCATTTAGCTGGCTATTAATCGAATATAATGCGGTGCGCGTAGGCATTAGATCCTGCCGTATTGGCATTATTTACCTTACAACTAGCTAAAATATACAATCGTTTCTACACACAACTACCTATACTAAAAGAGGACAATTTAGATATTCGAGGGTTTAGAATGAAATTGACAAAATTGACCAATGAATTACTAGGAAAATCACTCAGTATACTAGGGATACCATTGCCATATAAAATGTAATTCTATTCTTTGTAGAGTTAAACTTTTAGAAATTTATGATAAAACTATCTTAATTTCTCTTCACTTTTTTTTGTATTTATAATCAAGATTTAATTAGATTTTTATTAAATTTGTAGACTACAATTTATAATGAAAAAGCTAATAGTTATTATCCTTTTAGGGATTAACTTTAACCTTAGTGCACAATCGGTTCAAGATACCATTGATCATCCATACTGGATATCGATGATGTCTGACAGAACTATCAATATCAATAAGACAAAGAGAGCTTATGATTTATATTTCTCCAATAAAGCAAAAGTAAAAGGTACAAGCTACAAGCAATTTGAGCGTTGGTATCACCATTGGTCATTGAAAGTCAATAGTGATGGAAGTTTTCCTGCACCTGATCACACTCTGCAAGAAGTTAGAAAATTTAGGAGAAATAATCTAACCCCTCGATCTGGAACAGGAGCTTGGAAAAATTTGGGCCCTTTTAATGATCCATTTCTAGCTGGACAGTTTGTGGGCGTTGGAAGAATCAATGCTATTGGGTTTCACTCTTCCAATGAAAATATAATGTATGCTGGTGCACCACAAGGCGGATTTTGGAGAACCTATGACAAAGGAGCCAATTGGACTTCTACCACAGATGACCTACCGACATTAGGTGTTTCAGCTATAGCATATATTCAAAATTCAGCTACTGATTCTGTGATTCTCATAGGCACTGGAGATAGAGATGCCAGCGATGCACCAGGACTTGGAGTTATGAAATCAATCAATGGAGGTGTAACCTTTGTTTCTTCCAATACTGGAATTGGCAATAGAATTGTTGGCATGTTCGCCCAGAACCCATTGAATAAAAATACAATTTTCGCCGCCGTTGATAATGGTATTTATGTGACTTATAACCAAGGGGCGAATTGGATTCAGAGATCTAGTGCTGGAAATTTTAAAGATATCAAATACTGTCCTGGAGATACGATGACACTCTATGCCACGAGTAATGGAGTCTTTTATCGCTCCACAGATGCTGGATTGACTTGGGCTTCGATTAGCACTGGTTTTACAGCAACAGGAAGGAACCGATTGGCTATTGGAGTTACTGCTGCTAATCCGAATATAGTATACGTAGTTGCTAGTAAATCAAGCACTAGTGGATTAGAAGGACTAAGTTTTACTGCAAGAATAGGCGATACATTTAATATTCTTGGAAGCAATACCAATGGATCTGCATCTGGTGGTCAAGGCTGGTATGATCTAGCCATCTGTGGCAATGACCAAGATTCAAATATGGTTATGGTCGGTGGCGTCATACAATTTAAGACAGTTAATGGGGGCACTTCTTGGTCGGCGATTTCCCACTGGTTTGGAGGCGGTGCGCCTTTTGTGCATGCAGATGTTCATTATCAAGCTCGAAATCCTCTGAATAACGAATTCTACAGTGGAAATGATGGAGGAGTTTATACTACGGTTAATAATGGAACTTCTTGGACCATACGCAATAAAGGTCTAGCGATTTCTCAATTCTATAATTTTGGTGTTTCTCAGTTATCGAAAACTAAATTCATAACAGGAGCTCAAGACAATGGTACTAGCTGGGGATCTGATAGCGCAAGCTGGCAGACGGCTAGTTTTGGAGGAGATGGTATGCATAGTGAAATAAGTAATTTTGATACAACAGTTATGTTTGGTAATGTGCAATACGGTAGTTTGCGCAGAACAAAGAATAATGGAGCAAGCTGGCAAGGTTTAGCTGGATCTATTCCTGGAGGTCCAGGTCCGTGGGCGGCTCCTTGTCATTTGCATCCGAGATTGAATGATATTATGGTGATACTCTATACGCAAGGTATCATTAGTAAAAATATCGTTTCTGCAGCTAGCCCAACATTCGCCAATTTCACCACAGGAGTCACCGGAACCGGCAATGCCATTCGCTTTTCCAATATCAATGATTCGTTGGTTTTTATGGGTTGGACCAACGGAAATTTCAGAGTGGCAAATATTTTAGCTAGTCCAATGACTGTCGATTCAATGTCTCGACCTGCTAGCAACACAATTCGTGATATAGAGACAAGCTACAATAACGACAAAGTGGTTTATGCTGCTTGTGGAAATGATATTTATAAATCGACTAATAAAGGGGCTACTTGGACGGATATTTCAGCCAATTTACCTAATATCCCTATATTTTCTATCGTTTTAGATAAAAACTCTCCGGAAGGTTTATATGTAGGAACGGATGCGGGAGTATATTACAAAGATTCTCTAATGACCAATTGGATCTATTATAACACTGGACTTCCTCTCAATACAGAAGTTCGTGATTTAGAAATAGTCTATGACACCATTTGTTCTTCCAATTCAGTGATTTTTGCAGGTACTTATGGAAGAGGTTTATGGAAAGGGGATTTAAGAGTCTCAGAAACCCAGCCCAATCCCGATTTTAACATAACACCAACTGCTTGTTCGAATGATACGATTCAAATAACGAGTTCTGTCTCGAGTATAACTAATAATGGTGCACCGATCAAATATAAATGGACAATTACGCCTTCAGGCTATACTTATACGAATGGTACTTCTGACACCTCTGTCAATCCTAGATTGGTTTTTAATCAAGCGACAAAGTATACAATATCGCTCAAAGTTTCAAAACCTTATGGTGGATTTTGTACTGTGAAAAAAGATTCAATAATTTCTGTAGGTAAATCTGGCAAGGTAATTTTGAAGACAGCTTCCGATACTTCTATATGCCTAGGGGATAGCGCTTTTGTGCGATTAGGCGGCATGGAATCATACACCATTAGCCCTAGTTTTGCTGTTCAGCAGTTTAATGATTCTTTTGCTTATATTAATACGAATAGTTCCACGTATTATACTATCATAGGTTTTAATAATGGTGCATGTCCTGATACTACCTTTTTTAATTTGACGGTAAAAAACAAAGTTACTATTGCTCAATCAGGAGTATTAAAATATTGTCAGGGAGATTCAACAACTGTTTCTTTTTCTGGAGTCGATTCTGCTATTTGGTCCCCAATGACAGGTATCAATTCCATATTATCTACTCAGCATAGAGTTAAAACCAATATAAATCGAAATTATCAAATAAGGCTAGTGAAGGCAGGTTTTTGTGATGAACAAACTACTGTCCCTATTGCTGTTTTGAATTACGCTAATTTTGGCTTATCACCGGCTGGAAATCAGGAATTATGTATTGGCAGTACCCTATCTGTTTCCGAAAATAATTCTATACCACAGCGAGTTTGGTCGCCAAGCACAGATGTCGCTATCGCAGGGATAAATGTGTATGAATTTAAACCAACCGTCACAAGTAAATATTATATTACGACCACCGATACAAATTATTGTCCGAAAAGTAAAGATTCCATTAACATAATTGTCTTAAATAGACCAATCATAGGCGTCTCTGGGCCTTCCATTGCTTGTGGTGGCAGTAAATTCAAACTGATTGCCACAGGGGGAAGTAGCTATTCATGGTCTCCATCCACCTATCTTAATGCTGCAAATAAAGACACTGTTGAATGTCAGCCAGCCGCAAGTATAACATATACTATAGTAGGTTCTGATGGTAAGTGTAATAACACTGTACAAAAAACAATCAATGTAAGCGCTACTGCATTGAATCTTCAATATACTGGTAGAACAGAAGGTTGTATTGGAAGCGGTAAAATAGAATTATTTGTCAAAGGTGCAGACTCATTTCAGTGGAGCCCGTCGCAACTTGTTTCTGATGAATTTGGTGATTCTGTTCGAGTAAATACTAGCTCTAACGTTACTTTAAGATTATTAGGTCGCGCAGGAAACTGCAGTGATTCATTATTGATCCCTATCAAAGTGAGACCTCTACCTACAGTAAAAATTATAGATAAAAATATATCGCCTTTCTGTGAGGGAGAATCTGCCAGTTTTAGTGTATCTGGAGCCAATCAATATTTAATATCTCCATTGTATAATTACACAAAACTCGCAAACAATACCTTCAAAGTAAGTCCTAGAGTGAGTGTTCAATATATCATAAGAGGCTTTGATCAATTCGGCTGTGAAGGAAAAGACACTGTTAATATAAATGTGAAACCATCTCCATTTCTTGTGCTTAGACCTTCTGATACCGTGATTGCTAGGGGTCAGCAATTAAATATTATGGCGCAAGGAGGAACTAGTTATAATTGGTCTCCTAAAACCTATATCTTAGGAAGTTCGCAAGAGTCAGAGATTTCGATAAAACCGGATTCTGATATAGTCTACACTGTAGATGTGACCGCTGCCAATGGCTGTAAAACAAAAGGTATAGCAATCATTTATGTAAAACAAGATCCGAATCCATCGAGCTCAATTAGCTTGAATAATTTAGGTCAAGTTCTAATTTATCCAAACCCTGCGCATGAATATTTAACTATTGAATCTAATGAAAAAGTGCATTTAACTTTGTTCAATCCACTTGGGACCCAAGTATTAGAGCAAGATATCACAAACAATAAAATAGAAATATCTATTAGACATTTGGCCAATGGGCTATATACCGTCCTCTTAGAAACTAAAACTGGATTAAGAAAAATATCAAAAATTGAAATATTAAAATAAACCCATATGAAGAAAATCCTATTGTTTTTTACATTTGTTTTCTCCCAACATTCGTTTGATGCTCAAACAATACAAGACACTATCAATACTCCATATTGGATAGAAATGATGGAAAATAGAATGATAAACATAAAAACGACTAAACGAGCGTTTGATTTATACTATTCTAATAAGCCAAAACTGAAAGGAAGCGGGTATAAAGTTTTTGAGCGGTGGTATAGTCATTGGAAATTAAGGGTCAATGAAGATGGTAGTTTTCCCTCACCAGATAGAACCATGCAAGAGATGAAGAAGTATTTTCGAAATAATTTGACTCCTCGCTCTGCCACAGGTGCATGGACTAGTATGGGTCCTTCATTTAATGCCACTTTGACTTATTCTGGTTCCTTCCCTCATGCAGGGGTAGGCAGGATAAATACGGTGGCTTTTCATAAAACCAACCCAAACATTATATATGCTGGTGCACCTCAGGGGGGATTTTGGTATACAACAGATAAAGGACAAAATTGGTCTACGAGCACTGATAATTTAACTTTTCAATCGTTAGGAGTTTCCGATATTGTCTTTATACCAGGATCTCCAGATTCTGTCATTCTAATAGCTACCGGAGATAGGGATGCCAATGATGCAGATGGTATTGGGGTATGGCGTTCGACCAATGGTGGTTTAAGCTTTACCAATTCTAGTACGGGTATTGGTAATCAAAAGGTAAATATGTTCGCTTTAAATCCAGAAAGAAATAGCACAATTTTCGCAGCAGCAGACAATGGAATCTATGTGTCATATAATAATGGTTTAAATTGGATACAGAGATCTTCGGTGACGAGTTTTAAAGATATAAAATATTGCCCTGGCGACACAACGACTATATATGCCACACGTTCAGGAGATTTTTATCGATCTACTAATTCTGGTACAACATGGAGTTTAGTGACTTCAGGATTTAACGCCACTGCCAAGAATAGATTAGCTATTGGAGTGACTGCAGCCAATCCAAACATAGTATACATCCTGGCCAGTGCTACCACAAATAGATTAGAAGCTTTTTATAAATCTTCCAATAAAGGAGCTAATTTTTCCCAGCGAATAAATGGAACGACATTTAATCTTTTAGGTGGAGATATTAATGGAATGGACACGCGTGGCCAAGGCTGGTATGATTTATGCATAATTGGTAGCCCATCTGACTCTAATTTTGTTTTGGTAGGAGGAATAAATATTTTTAAATCCGCGAACGGTGGTACAAGTTGGACACCATCTGCTTCGTGGAGAAGTGAAGCAGGCACAGAATATGTGCATGCAGATATTCATTATTTTGGTAGAAACCCTATCAATAATGAAATTTGGTTAGGTAGTGATGGAGGGGTAGATTTTTCTTCTGATAACGGCACAACCTACACAAGTAGAAACAACGGTCTTACCATTGGACAAATTTATAATTTGGGTGTGTCACAGCGATCAAAAACTCGTTTTATCTCTGGATTTCAAGATGATGGAACCAAAGTGGGTAGTTCACCTACTAATTGGATAGCACGTGTGGGCGGTGATGGAATGCAATGTGAAATTTCTAATTTTGACACCACCGTCTTATTTGGGAATGTTCAATATGGTGATTTACGTAGATCGACCAATAATGGTGTGACGTGGGTTGATATGCCAGTTCCTAATCAGCCTGGTCCATGGGCAGCACCGTGTCATTTACATCCTAGAAGAAATGATATCATGGTAGTGTTGTATAAAAATGCTGTCGTAAGTAAGGATATCGTTACTGCAGGTGCCCCTTCCTTTACTAGTGTAACGACTGGAGAAACAAATGAGGGATCGGCCATTCGATTTTCAAATGTAAATGATTCTCTTGTTTTTCTTGGTTGGGAGAATGGTGTATTTAGACAGGCAAATGTTTTAGCTGCCACACCAACTGTGCAGACCATGACCAATCCAAATGGAGGAAATAGAATAAGTGATATAGAGACTAGTTTTAATAATGAAAATGTAGTATACTGTACATCTGGAAATAGAGTATATAGATCAAGCAACAAAGGAAGTACATGGACCAACATAACTGGCAATTTACCAGATATCCCAATGTTTAGTTTAGTACTAGATAAAAACTCTCCAGAGGGTTTATATGTAGGTACAGATGCTGGAGTATTTTATAAAGATTCTCTAATGGCTAACTGGGTATTCTATAATGATGGTATGGCGAAAGGTTCTGAAATTAGAGATTTAGAAATTGTCTATGATACTGTTTGTTCGGATAGATCCGTTATCTATGCAGCCACCTACGGTAGAGGATTGTGGAAAGGTGATTTAAGAATTACAGAGACACAGCCTAATCCTAATTTCACAATTCCAGCTACTTCGTGCGCTACATTGCCAGTTAATATTACAAATACCACATCGTTTATCACTAATAATGGTGCACCTATAACGTATAACTGGACTATTACTCCCAATACTTTTTCGTATGCGGGAGCTACGAATAGCAATTCACCAAACCCAATTGTAGTATTTAATTCCACCGGAAATTATTCAATTACACTGAAAGCTTCAAAGCCATACGGTGGTTTTTGTACCATTGTAAAAAACAATATTATCAATATCGGTACCAAAGGAAGCCTAACCTTAAAAACCACAAATGACACGACGGTATGCCCAGGTGATACAGTTTTGGTAAGTCTTGGTGGTATGCAAAATTACAACTTTACACCTGGCACTAACCTAACTAAATTTAATGATTCGTTCGCCAATTTATATCCAATAGTAAATACAAATTATATGATTATTGGGGATATTAATGGTGGTTGTTTTGATACGACCTATGTGAATGTAAAAATGAAAAGCAGCCCTAGTTATGTAGTCTCTGGATCTACTAGTTTTTGTAATGGAGACTCAACAACTATTAGCATTTCAAACGTAGATACGGCCTATTGGAATCCTTCAACAGGTATTACAGATATCTCTGCTACGAGTAAGCGAATTAAAATTACTTCTAGCAGTGCTTATAATCTCAGGTTGGTAAAGACAGGTTTTTGTGATGTGAAATTCAATTTGCCTATAAACGTTAAAACTATACCAGTATTTAGTTTATCAAAGTCTTTCAACCAAGTAATGTGTCTTGGCGACAGTACTATTGTCAGTGAAAATAATAGTGTTCCTGCATTAGCATGGACACCCGCAGCGGGTATTATCAATCTTGGTAGCAATAACTTTAGGTTCAAACCTTCAGCTACGACCAAATATACATTGAGAACGACCGATACAAATTATTGTGCAGCGAGTAGAGATTCTATTCAATTTACTATGATACCAAAACCTGTAATTACAATTACTGGACCTAGTGTTGTGTGCGGTGGTGCTACTGTGACCTTTACCGCTTCAGGAGCAGATACATTTAAATGGTCGCCGAATACTTACCTGAACACAACTATAGGAAGTACTGTGATTGTAACTCCTTTAACATCTCAAATTTATACGATAACTGGAATAACAGGTCCTTGTTCGACAATGACCTCAAAGCCTATTAACGTTGGAACTGTGGCTGTAAATCTAAATGTAGCTGGCAATACGGAGGCATGTCTTGGCTCTACATTCAATTTAGTCGTTTCTGGTGCGGATTCGTTTAAATGGTCTCCTGCCAATATCGTTAGTAATGAGTTTGGTAAAGCTGTAAGAATTTCAACCAATACCTCTACAATTGTAAAAGTTAAAGGTGAATCTTCTGGTTGTAAAGACTCATTAAATGTTCAACTGACTATTCGACCACTGCCAACGATAACGACTACCAAGAATAGGAGCACTGCCATATGCCCAGGTGAAAAAGTTTCAATTAAAGCTATGGGCGCTATAAACTATATTATAGATCCTATTTATAATTTCAATAAACCCAAACTAGATTCTTTTGTGGTTTGGCCGTCTCAAACGACCAAATATTTCATTATTGGATATAATTCTTTTGGCTGTCAGGGAAGAGATTCCTTGATTATAGACGTGAATCCTACACCCGTTATTACAATTGCACCCGCACTCAATACCATCAAACGTGGAGACTCATTTCAAATTACAGCCAACGGCGGAGCAAGTTATGAATGGACACCTAATAAGTACATAAAAGGCAGTAATCTCTCCAGCACTATTTTAATTAAGCCAGACTCTGACATAGTATATAGTGTAGTCGTTACAAATAGCGAAGGATGCACCAATAAAGGTATAGCTATAGTTTATGTACAGCAAAATCCTAATCCACCAAGCGGTATCCTTAATAATGCATTGGCTAGTATTGTCATTTACCCAAATCCTGCTACGAGTGAGTTAAATATAGAATCTATAGAACCAGTGAAAGCGACAATATTCTCTATCGAAGGCTCAATGATAAAAGAATTCACTACTTTCGAAATCAATCAAAAATTAAACATTGAA
Source organism: uncultured Chitinophagaceae bacterium (assembly GCA_964465185.1). GTDB lineage: Bacteria > Bacteroidota > Bacteroidia > Chitinophagales > JADJOU01 > CHPMRC01. Next base: position 106,214 of record CAYXKX010000003.1, on the reverse strand, counting down.
TCTTTGGCTTCCGGCAATTATTTTCTCACTTTAGAAAACAAATATGGAATAAAAAAGGTTAGTAAAATCGAGGTAATAAAATAACCATAAGTAAAAAAAATGAAAAAATTATTTAAAGTATTCTTTGTAGGTCTTTACGCAACGAATCTATTTTCACAAACTACGCAGGATACCATTAATAATCCATATTGGATGGACATGATGTACCGTCGTGATGTCAACTTCTATCAAACCCAAAGAGCCTTTAATTTGTATTTTTCAGACAAAGAAAAAATAAGAGGAACGGGTTACAAGCAATTCGAACGCTGGGCAGAAAATGCCAAACGCGAAATCAATGCGGATGGCAGTTTCAGACCTGCGGACTTTTTAATAAATGAACTATCTAATTTTAAAGCTAATTCTTTAAAACCGAGATCGGGCAATCCAAATTGGACGTCGCTAGGACCATTTAATAATCCTGCACCGGCCAGTATGCAGCGAGGCGTCGGTAGAGTCAACGTAATCGCTTTCCATCCTACCGATCCCAATATTTTATATTGTGGGGCACCTTCTGGAGGCCTATGGTATACAAAAGATAAGGCACAAAGTTGGATTATGAGCAATACGGATAATATACCGAGATTTGGGGTATCATCTATAGCTGTAATACCAGAAGCGAATTCTACTCCAATAATATTGGCTGGTACAGGAGATCGAGATGCCAATGATGCCCCAGGTCTTGGGGTCTACGTCTCGATGGATGGGGGTGTCAACTATACACCTTCAAACACAGGAATGGGAAACAAGGTAGTCAATAGGCTCTTGGTAAATTATTTAGATAATAATGTCATCGTAGCAGCAACGAGTGATGGTATCTACAAGTCTTATGACAAAGGACAAAATTGGATAAAAACTTCCATTTCTTCGGATTTTAAAGATGTGGTATATCATCCTGAAGATACAAATTTCGTTTATGCAGCAGCTGGGGGTACTTTCTATAGAAGTATAAATGGCGGCAATACTTGGACAGCAGTATCTAGCGGTTTTACAACAGTATCCAAGAGAAGAATGGCCATCGCAGTGACAAAAGCTAGACCGGATATAGTATATATAATTACGGTAAATGCTTCAACTAACGGTATGGAAGGATTTTATAAATCATCCAATAAAGGTCTTAATTTTACCTTACAGTTAAACGGTACAGCATTTAACCCACTTGGTTTTAATTCCAATGGTTCTGGATCAACTGGACAGGGCTTTTATGATTTAGCTATAGATGCCAGTCAAATAGATTCCAATGTCGTATATGTGGGCGGAATCAATGTTTTCAGAACAGTGGATGGAGGTAGGACTTTTAGATGTAAAGGTTTCTGGTCATTTAGTGCTACCATTCCTTGGGTGCATGCAGACATACACTTCATTGGAAGAAATCCATCGAACAATGAATTATGGATTGGCAGTGATGGAGGTATTGATTATTCTGCGGATGAAAGATTGCCATCTTCTGGCACTAACGATCCTTTATTTCCAGTTATAAACAATAGAAATAGCGGTCTTGCTATTTCACAGTTTTATAATCTAGGCGTGAGTCAAGCCTCGTTAAATAAGTTTATTACTGGTTCTCAAGATAATGGCACCAGTGCTGGAACGAATAAAAATAATTGGACTGCAGAATTGGGTGGAGATGGTATGCAATGTGAAATAAGTAATTTCAACCCTGATGTTATGTTCGGTTGTATTCAATATGGTGATTTAAATCGCTCTGCCAACGGTGGTTTGAGTTGGAATAATATAGTTTCTTCTATCAATGAAAGACCAGGTCCGTGGGTCACCCCTTACCATTTACATCCTGGAGTTGATAATATTTTAGTGGCTATTTATAGAAATGTATGGATTTCCCGAAATGCAACAGGAAGCGGGAATCCAACTTTCACGCGTATTACAAATAATTCAACAGCAGAAGGTTCAGCATTGCGGTTTTCTAACGTAAACAATAACTATGTTTTCTGTGGATGGAAAGATGGGGTATTGAGGTATTCTTCTAATATACTTTCGACTGGGAGTTTCATTGGTATGAATTCTCCTTTGGTAAGCGGTGAAATCACAGATATAGAAACTAGTTATTATGATGTAAATACTCTTTATGTGGCCAAAGGAAATCGAATTTTTAAAACGAAAGACCTAGGTCAAAATTGGACGAATATTTCTGGAAACTTACCAAATATTGCCATAAATTGTATTGTCCTAGATAAGAATACGCCTGAAGCTCTTTATATTGGTACCGAGGCAGGTGTTTACTACAAAGATTCTTCTATGGGCAACTGGATACTCTACAGCGATGGAATGAGTCTAAATGCGCCAATTCGGGATATGGAAGTAGTATATGACACTGATTGTTCGGCCAATTCTAAGATTTTTGCAGCCACTTACGGTAGAGGTCTTTGGCTCAATACAGTTCAGGTGACAAGCAATGGAAGTTTAGAGTTAAACTCAGACAAGGGTAATGAAATATGCAAAGGAGAAAAGATAGTGCTTACAGCTAATGGAGCAGATGAATACTTTTATGATGCTTCGCCTTCCTTGACAAAAAATAGTCCCAATACGTTTACTCTTTCACCTGATGAATCAGGTCAGTTTAGGTTTTATGCTAAAAAATCGGATAATACTTGTGAATCTAAAACCTTTAATGTAATTGTGAACCCATTGCCTGTCGTTAACGTCAATCCAAAGACTAAAACCATAAACAAAGGTGAAACAGTTGTCATAACGGGTTCAGGCGCTGATGAGTACGCATGGTCTCCCTCTACATTTATTCAGAGTGGAAATAACTCGAATAACTTCAAGTAAAGCCCGAAAATACTATAACCTATACCTTGACAGGCAAGGATGGTAAAGGATGCACGAATACTGTCAAAGTGACAATAACTGTAAATGGTTCAAGTGCTTTATCTAATTCGAAAAATACGAACATAGAGATTTACCCTAATCCATCTAGTCAGAATCTGTTTGTAAAATCACCGAGCAAAATTGGTTTTAGACTCGTGGATGCCTACGGTAAGATAGTTTACACAGAAAAAAATGAGAATTACTACCACAACATAGATGTCAATAATTTTGCTGTAGGCTTATATATTTTAGAAATTATAAGTGGCAATTCAGTTATTGAAAACCATAAAATTAAAATCGATAGATAAATTAACAAGTAGGGAATAGTATTATTCCTTATTTTTGTGCGGGCAAGTCTTGTACGACCAGCTCCTGTCAAATCCCCCAGGGTAGGAATACAGCAAGGGTAGATGGTTGTAGCGGTGCGATATGAGTAACTTGCCCTTTTTTATTTAGGCTGGATAACTCATTTATTAATTTAATTTACCCCCAACATTAAACGATTACCATGTTTATTTTAGATGCTTTAGAAGGATTTGGAAAATATATAAGCATGTTAGGATCTATCGTTGCTAAGCCAGAAAAACTTTCGATGTACTGGCGTGAAACTATGCGACAAATGTATGATATCGGAGTAGGTTCTTTTTGGATTATTGCTATAGTTGGCTTGTTTATTGGAGGTGTAACAGCTGTTCAGTTTAGCAATAAATTGCTTACTTTCGGGTTCGTGCCTATGTGGTGGATGGGTAGTATGACGCGTGATAGTATGTTTTTAGAACTAGCACCTACCATTTCCGCATTATTATTGGCAGGGAAAATTGGCTCCAATATAGCTACAGAATTAGGAACCATGCGTATCACAGAACAGATAGATGCTATGGATATAATGGGGGTCAATACGCGAGCTTTTTTATTAGGACCAAAAATTCTTGGTTCCTTATTAATAGTTCCAATATTGGTAATTGTTGCCTGTCTTCTCGGCACATTAGGTGGCGCTTTGGCTGGAGAACTTGGAGGATTCTATACTTGGGAAGAATACAAATATGGCTTACAAGATGATTTCCAGCCTCAATATGTAAGATTGATGTTTATCAAGTCTTATGTATTTCCTTTTTTAATTACTTCTATAGCCTGCTATAAAGGTTTTTATGTCAAAGGAGGTGCTTTACAACTAGGCAAAGCGAGCACTGATGCTGTAGTCTATAGTTCTATAGCTGTAGTCATAGCCAATTTTGTCGTAGCCTTTTTATTTTTATAATTGTATGATAGTCACACAAGATATAAGAAAGAGTTTTGGCGAACAACAAATTTTAAAAGGTATTAGTACCTCGTTCCATCCTGGACAATGCAATATGATTATTGGCAAGAGTGGATCAGGTAAAACTGTTTTCATGAACTGTATCGTAGGTTTAGTCATTCCTGAAGAAGGCTCTATTCTCCTTAATGACCGCAATATAGTTCCTATGAATCAGAAAGAAAAGTCTGTATTGCGCAAAGAAATGGGCATGCTCTTTCAAAAAAATGCACTTTTCGATTCTATGACAGTTGAGGAGAATGTTCGCTTTCCCTTAGATATGTTTACGAATATGACCATGTCAGAAAAGAGTGAACGGGTCAATTTCTGCCTTCAACGGGTCAATTTGCCTAGCGCTAATCATAAATTTCCTTCTGAACTCTCGGGAGGCATGATGAAACGCGTAGCTCTGGCCAGGGCCATGGTACTCAATCCTAAATATTTGTTCTGTGACGAACCAAATTCTGGATTAGATCCACAAACAGCATTGGTTATCGATGAGCTGATTCAAGAGATTACAAGAGAATATCAGATTACTACAGTCATCAATACCCATGATATGAATTCAGTAATTGGTATCGGGGATAAGATTATCTATCTCTATGAAGGGGAAAAAAATTGGGAAGGTTCTAACAAAGAAATCTTACATACGGAAAATGAAAAACTTAACGACTTTATTTTCGCCTCTGAGTTTTTAAAGGAAATCCGAAAATTGAACAATCGTGCAATTTAGGGTGCTTTTTCTCTAGCATCTATTTCCTCCAAACTAATAAATTGAAATATAAATCAACCCCAAGGCCAGGTATAACTATAGCATCTATTCTAATCAATTATGCAAAGTTTCTTCTGACAGATAATGAGGCTTTTATATATTTGCTTTTATCTTGAACTTGATTTATTAGTTAATTATCATTCTAGGCATGCGACTTGTTTTGACAATAATGACGTTATTTTTTTTACATATTGATTCCAAATCACAGGAGTCAAAAAATGTCAATGTCAAGGAAATTCAAGACGAGATCAAACAAGTTAAAAAAGAAATCAAGGAACGTGAGGTTTATGTTAAAACTTTAATGAAGAAGTTGGAGACTATGCCAATTAAAAAATCACCATGGGTGTACAAAGGCAATTTTAATATTGTGCTCAGTGAGGTGTTGCGTGGAGATTGGGCAGCAGGGGGGTTAAGCAATTATACCGTTCAGGTAGTCGGTCACTTAGAACAAGATCTACGTCTAAAAAAACACGAATGGGACAATAATTTTGATGTCAGGCTCGGATTTGTTAAAAATTTTGATGCAGTTTCAGGTACCTCCAGACCTATAATTAAGACGATGGATTTATTACAAATCAGTACGAAGTACCTTTATCATTTGAAAAATGATAAATTTTCAATTGGATTAGAATCGGTTTTCATTTCCCAATTTACTAAAACCTATGATTTTAATACTGGCACCTATCTTTTTTCTGATTTTCTCTCTCCAGGCATTTTGGACCTATATCCCGGTTTTGAATATTACCCCTATCCATTTTTAAAAATTTTCATCTCACCATTGAATTCCAGATTAAAGTTTGTAATAAATGATGAAATTATAAATAGGCCTAGCTTGTTAGCTAATCGCTATGGGCATGCAGTAGGAGAAGAGTTTACCTACGAATTAGGTTCAAAGATAGATGCTGTATTTGAAAAGGAAATGATTAAAGGTATAACCTTAAGATCAAGATTACAACTAACAAATAGTTGGGGAAGACCTAGTTATGTTATAGATAGGCTATATACTTCTAGAACCAATATAGACGTAAACTGCCAGACAGATCTATTTTTTAAGATATACAAATCCATCACTATAAACTTAGGATTTTTCACCATTTTTGACGATGACAACAGATTCCCAAATGTAGACAATCCCGATCCAGATGGAAAGAAGGCAGTATGGCAAATAAGACAAAACGTATCCTTGGGATTTGCATTAGGATTTTAAGGGAGATGTATTCGGGTATGGATATTTAGTGAGTGAATATAGTCATACTCAATTCTCAAAGAAAAATAATATTCAATTTATACAAATAGTTATAAATCACTTCGAATTGATTGTATTTCAAAAAAAAGGTCGCTCTTCAAACAGAAAAACGACCTTCAACTGAATTATAAAAAGCACAACATAATGCTCAGTTTACTTTAATCCCTACTCTACTGTAGCAGGCGTTACCTCAACTGGTCCTGTGTTATCAACTGGATTTTCTTGTCGAGTTGGATTTTTACCCTGTGGAACTGGATTGGCAGCTGGAGCACCATTGACCACATCTCCTGATGGTGCAACTACAGCAGGATCTACCACTGTAGGTGTCCCTCCAACATGAGTATCAGGAGCACCATTGACTATATCACCTGATGGCGCCACTTTAGTCACTTCTGCTTCATTCGCATTTGAATTGTCATTATTATTAGGATCTACAACTACAGTAGGTGGAGGAGTTGGATTTGTAGTTCCTGCTGGAGTAACTGTAGGTGCAGTTTGACTGTAAACACTCAAACTGGATAATAAAATTGCTGTAAATAATAGTTTTTTCATTTTTTTTTAATTTAAGTTTAGTTGTCTACTCTAATCAGTTTTCGACTACCCTGTTTTAAATTTGTTAGAACAAATATATACTATAATTTTGATAAACGTGCAGCACTTTTGTGCTGATTATCGAATTATTACTTAAAAAAAATTAAAATTAAAGTGTATTTATTTATTATTTATATAATTTTGAGCAAGGATAGTTTCGGTAAATTCGCCATATGCACATTAAAATAGCCCTCATAGAGGATAGTAAGAGTTTTTCTAATAGATTAGAAGAATTACTTGTGTCTGAACCTCAAATAACCTGTGAGCATCTTCTAGATAAAAGCCAATTATCTTTGGCAAAGTTGCCCAACATTGATGGAGTGGATTTGGTCTTAATAGATTTGGAATTGTCAGATTATGAGAGTATTAACTTGCTTTCAAAGCTTAAAAAACAATTTCCAGGTATTACCTATTTGATGTTGATGCATTTCGATTCAGATGAAAAACTTTTTGATACGTTAAAATCTGGTGCAGATGGTTATATACTAAAACAAGATCACCCAGAACTAATCATTGAGAACATTCGTGGGGCTGTGAATGGCAGAGCGCCTATGAGCATGCCTATTGCTAAGAAAGTTTTGAATTTCTTTCATAAAGCCCAAGAGAATATGACTGCGCTTTCCCCGCTTTCTGATAAGGAAACGGAAATCCTTAGTTTATTATCAACTGGATTACTCTATAAAGAAATCGCAAACACAATGAATATGAGTATAGATGCCATAAAAAAACATTGTGGAAGTATATATAAAAAGCTTCATGTGCATAATCGCACGGAAGCGATTAATCGTTTTTTGGATCGATAATTATATCCTCTGAATTTTCCTCCTCTAAATTATCACTAATGAAAAGGGAGGCAATGTAACCAGTAAAAGTTCCGAATAAACCAACCCCGGTAGTCATGAGAAGAATAGCTACAAATCTACCCTCTGTGGTTATCGGATACCTGTCTCCGAAGCCTACGGTGGTTATCGTGCAGTAAGACCACCACAAGGCATCTTCTGCTGTTTTTATATTGCAGTTGGGTTGATCCTCCACATGCAGGACTGAAATCGATGAAAATATGATCATTAACACAGCCAAAATGGCAGCGGACGAAAATGCACCTTGCGTTTTTTTACGAAAAATATATTGGTATAAAATTCGAATTGATCGGAATGCTCTTAAAATTCGAATAATTTTAATGATTCGCATCATTCTGCCTACTCTCAGATAATCTATCATGGGTATGCAGGATATTAAATCAATCCAACCCCATTTCATATAATCTAATTTATTTTTTGCATTTCGATAACTGCGAATAAAATCAATAAAAAAAATCACACAAATCATATAATCAATATAATGTATAAGCTTTTCTTCTTCTGGCCTCAGTTCCCAAAAAGTTGTCACACACAAAGAACCTATCACATATATTGATAAAAATAATATGAGGATTTGAAAAAAAGATGTTTTTTCACCTTGATTAAAATGCATCTGTTTTCATTTTTTAGTCCCGATTATATGATTTAGCCTTCTTCATTCTCTTTATCTAAATACTCTTGAACTACATCGATGGCATTGGTTATGACATCGCTAAGGGCTGTTATGAAATAACCTTCTTCTGCCATATTCATAGCGTGTTTGAGTGCTTCTACCTCTTTAGGAATTATTTCATAGGAGACTTCTCTTCCAGAAGCTTTTAGTCCATCTAGTAATAAACCATTGATGTTTTCTTCCGTGCGACCTCTTAAGTGTTTTTCTTGTCGTATGATAATATGGTCAAACATACGCCCAGCTATTTCCGCGCAGTCTCTAATATCCTCATCACGTCGATCCCCAACACCGGCTATAATGCCTATTTTTTTCTTGGCTTCGATAGTAGCAAGGAATTCCTCGATTCCTGCATAGCCAGTTGGATTATGGGCAAAGTCAATCATCACCTTAAATTTTTTGAATTCAAATATGTTCATACGACCAGGAGTCTGAGCAGCACCAGGTAGGAAGGGCTTCAAAGATAGACTGATATCATCCGTTTTAAAGCCATAAAGATAGCTGGCCAGTGAAGCAGCGAGCACATTGGCTATCATATATTTCGCTTTACCACCAAACGTCAAAGGCACATGTGCCGCCTTTTCTATCCGTATTTTCCATTCGCCTTTTTTGATTGTGATAAAGCCATTTTCATAGACGGCTAGTATTTTATTCTGCTTGGAAAGTTTTCTCGCTTCTGGAGAATTTTCGTCCATAGAAAAATAGGCTACGTTGCATTCCATTTCTTTAGCTATTTTCATACAGTTTTCATCATCAGCGTTGAGGATGGCCCAGCCATCTTTCTTGACACTGCGAACAACTACAGATTTCACTCTTGCCAGGTCCTCTATAGTATCGATATCACTGATGCCGAGATGATCCCCTTGTAAATTGGTTATAATTCCGATATCACATCTATTAAAGCCAAGCCCTGAGCGCAATATACCGCCTCGAGCCGTTTCCAAAACTGCGAACTCGACACTAGGGTCTTTTAAAATATATTCAGCAGAAAGCGGTCCTGTTGTATCGCCTTTTTCCATCATATGATTTTGAATATAAATTCCGTCCGATGTGGTGAATCCTACTTTAAAACCATTATTTTTTACTATGTGAGCTATGAGCCTTGTCGTAGTCGTTTTACCGTTGGTGCCAGTGATAGCAATGATCGGTATACGACTTGGTTTCCCTAGAGGGTAGAGCATATCCATCACCGGGGCAGCTACGTTTCTAGGCAAGCCCTCCGCAGGAGCTAGGTGCATTCTAAAGCCAGGCGCCGCATTAACTTCTAGAATACAACCACCATTTTCTTTGAGAGGATCGGTTAGATTAGGTGCCATAATATCAATGCCACAAATGTCTAAACCAATAATGCGAGAGATGCGTTCACAAAGGAATATATTTTCAGGGTGCATCATATCTGTGACATCTGTTGAAGTACCTCCTGTGCTGAGGTTTGCAGTAGATTTGAGATAGACCACTTCCTTCTTTTTAGGGATAGATTCTAGGGTATAGCCTTTCTTCGTAAGTAAATCTTCCGAATCCCTATCGACAGTTATTTCTGTTAATACATTCTCATGTCCATAACCTCTTCGTGGGTCTTTATTGGTTTCCTCAATGAGCTCTTGGATTGTATGAATTCCATCGCCTATAACATGGGCAGGCTCTCGCTTGGCAGCAGCCACTAGTTTGTTATCGATTACTAAGACTCTGAAATCATATCCTGTGACGAATTTTTCAACAATAACCTTGCGACTTATCTTTTTCGCTACTTCTAGCCCTAAGACTGCATCTTCCCATGTTTTTACATTGATGGTAATCCCACGCCCATGATTACCATCTAATGGCTTCACTACTAGAGGGTAACCAATTTTATTAATTGTGTTTTGTAAACCTTCTTCATCTAGGCAAATATCACCTTTCGCTACTGGGATAGATGCCATATCAAGCATACGCTTTGTGGCTTCTTTATCGCATGCTAAATCTACTGCTATAGAACTTGTTTTACACGTTATAGTTGCTTGAAATCGCATTTGGTTCACCCCATAACCTAGCTGCACAAGTGAATTTGTTCCCAATCGAATCCAAGGTATATCTCTAGCTACTGCCTCATCTACTATGCTGCCAGTAGATGGACCTAAACGCACGCGCTCTCTTATTTCTCTCATTTTTTGAATATCTGCATCCAAATCATAAGGCTTATCATCTACTAGAGCTTGAGCTAAAGCTACAGATGCTTCTGCTGCATAGAGCCCTACATTCTCCTCTAAATAACTAAAAACCACATTATAGATCCCTGGAGTTTTAGTGACACGCGTTCGCCCAAACCCAGTATCCATTCCAGCTAAGGTCTGTATCTCTAAGGCGATATGTTCAATCACATGACCCATCCAGGTTCCTTTATCTACGCGCTGAAAAAAACCTCCGCGCACACCCTCAGAGCATCTATGTTCTATAAGAGAAGGCATTAGGTTTTCTAGTCGCTCACGAAATCCTTTTATTTTATTAGTAGGCATGAGTTCCATATCTTCCAAGTCTAAACGCATTTGAATCAATTTCTTTCTATTGATACTCCAAATGTTAGGACCGCGCAATGCTTGAATTTTAAGAATCTTCATAAAGGTTATTTTTATAATTTTAGGGTGAGATGGAAGTTTTTAGTCCGCTAAAAATAGAAAAAGATTTAAATAATTGGGATTTTTTTTATGATTCATCGATATGTTGGCTTATTTAGTTAACTCGATTTTATCTTAAACATTCAATAATATATAAACATAATGGGGAAAAGTATTTGTTAATAAATTATTATGAGGCTCTAAATTTGCAGATATGATAAAAGGAAAATTAGTTGTAATTGGGGGTGCAGTGGATAAAGGAAGCTTCACGGAGATAGATTTTGATGACAATGTGGAAAAAAATTTAAATTTCTTTGAAAAGGGTATATTGAGACGAATCATAGATGAATCCTCCCTTAAAGAGCTTTCCATTATTGAGATTATAACAACTGCATCGAAGATACCAAAAACAGTCGGGCCAGAATATAAGAGAGCTTTCGAATTTCTAGGATGTAAGAATGTGAATGTAATGCACATTGAAAATAGAGAAGTAGCTAATAGTGAAGAAATATTGGAGCGATTGACCGTATCTAATATCGTCATGTTCACTGGTGGGGATCAATTACGCTTGACTTCTATACTCGGAGGTACCAAGTTTCATGATATTTTATTAGACAAATATCAGAATGAAGATTTTCTGTATGCGGGTACATCTGCTGGTGCAGCGGCAGCTTCTAACAATATGATTTATCAAGGTTCTAGCCATGAAGCTCTCTTGAAAGGAGAAGTTAAAATAACTAGTGGCTTAGGTTTGATCAATGATGTTATTATCGACACTCATTTTGTGCAACGCGGTCGAATTGGAAGGTTGTTCCAAGCTGTAGTAGGCAATCCAAAAGTTTTAGGAATAGGATTAGGAGAAGATACTGGTTTATTAATTACAAATAATAATACACACATGGAAGCCATAGGCTCTGGACTAGTGATTTTGGTAGATGGGAAAGAGGTGAAAGATACCAATCTAACGGCTGTAGAAATGGGTCAACCTATTTCAATAAATCATATCGTCACGCACGTCATGAGTCAATTTGATACCTTTGATTTGGAAACCTTTAAGATGACAATTAAGTCTTCTAGTTTTGTTTTAGTTCCTTAATTAACTTCAATGAAATTGATTATTCACGGCGGTTTTTTCTCAGAATCTTCACAAAGTCAAGAGACAAAAAAAGCCAAGCAAGATGCTTTAATTCGTATAGTAAGAGATTCATATGAATATTTAAAAATACATACTGCTCTCGAAACAGTGGCTTATGCAGTTGGCCTTTTGGAGGATGATGCATTATTTAACGCAGGTATAGGTTCCATGATACAAAGCGATGGAAAAATACGTATGAGTGCTTCCATAATGGATGGGATTACGAAAAAAATGGCTGGGGTCATCAATATTGAAGATGTGAAAAATCCAATACAAGTGGCTCAAATATTACTCAACGAAGATGATAGAATATTAGGAGGAGAAGGCGCAACAAATTACGCTCGAATAAATGGATTTGATAAATTCTCAACAGAAACGAAACAACGAAGAGAAGAGTTTGAAACTAAAAGAAAGTCCCTTGGACTCGGTACTGTCGGTTGTGTAGCTTTGGACAAAAATGGGAATATAGCCGCTGCTACCTCTACAGGCGGCAAAGGGTTTGAATTAATAGGACGCGTTTCAGACTCTGCCACTGTGGCGGGCAACTATGCGAATGAGTTTTGTGGGGTGAGTTTGACTGGAGTGGGCGAAGACATTGTGAGCGGAGCAATGGCAGCAAAAATCGTAACCAGAGTGACCGATGGAATGACACTTGTCAAGGCTGTCGAAAAAACATTTCAGGAAATCAAACCTTTTGATGGATTTGCCGGAGCTATTTGTATAGATAAAGATGGAAATATAGTGCATCGGGATTCCTTTCCAAGTATGGTGTTTGCTAGCTATGATGGAAAGGAGTCGGAAGTGTTTAATTAATTTTTATACTAAAGATAACAGCTTCAAGATTTGGAGTATAGAGGTGCAAATTATGATTACTAAAACTAGTTTTCTAAAATTTGGCTGACTTAAATGGACTAACAATCTCTTCCCTAAATAAGTGCCAATGATAGCGACGACAATGAGTCCAGGTAAAATTAATAAGGAATCCTTATTCATAAATCCATTGAAAAAATAAACAATCGTTCTGCTTAGGTCAACACCTAAATCAATAAAGGCTGAAGTAGAAATTAATATAGATTTATCTAATTGAAGGCTTGTCAAGGCTAGGCCCCTTATAGCGCCCCCACTTCCAATGATTCCAGCAAAAAAACCAGAAAAAATGCCGCTGGTAATAAGATTTCTATCGTTTAACTCTATACCCTTTTCAGAGTAAATTAAGAGAAATAGAGCTACAAAAGTTAATACAAAACAAAGTGCAATTTCTAAATAAAGAGTCGGTATATACTTGCTTAAAATTGCTCCTATTAAAACAAAAACTATAGCGGGCAGACCTAATTTAATAATAATATTTTTATCAATTTGCTCATGAAAAAAATAGATTTTTGAGAGATTGCTAAATACATGAAACATCGCAGTGATACCCAATACATATTTAATATCAAAAAAATAGGATGCTAAAGGAACGAAGAGAATGGAGGATCCGAATCCACTTAGTGTTCCAAGTATTTCAGCGATTAAAGCTAAAAAATAAAAGAGTACATATTTTTCCATTTATTAAAAACTAATTACATTAAAATTAAGTATAAAGTTTTGATTAAAACAGAATTAATTCGGAATAATGGAGCCTAATGATAACATACACAAATGCGCTACCATATGCCCTATCATAGCACTTTCTAGTCCTTTCTTCCAATAAAGCCAACCGAATATTAGTCCAGCTATACTATTTCCTATAAGGATATAAACTATAGTAGCGAAACCTGGATTAGATACCACCTTAAATACTATTGGTAAATGACCTGATGCAAATAATAAACTGCTAATTAATATCCCTAACCAATATTTTATATTCGGGTTCGACTTAAAGATAAGAGAAAATAAGTAAACAAATAAACTCATGAGCCCAAAACGGGTGAGTATTTCCTCTGTCACTCCGCCATATAATAGTCTGGTTACTAAATGTAAATCTACATCTTTATTTAGTAGCGCAAATTCAGCAGGATAAGATAGGTTATAAAAATGACTTACAAGAACAATCAATATCCCAGACAAAGTCCCTAGAGCGATTCCATAGATGAGTATTTCTTTAAAATTATACGTTTGGTCAGTTAAACCAACCATTTTTCCAAGAATAGGAGATTTTAATCCTACTTTATTAAAAGTGAATATGCCTAGGAATATGGAAATAAAAAGTAGAATCATTGGATTGATGAGCATCAATAATTTTAACGCCTGAGGAGAAAATTTATCTAATACTTGTTTGGGTATTGCATCCATAGGAAGGTCGACAAGAAGTAAACTCACAACGCCTAACAGTCCTAATATAAATAGCAATAATCCGAATAATAATCGTTTTTTCATTGGCTTTTATTTAAAAATTCTTTATTTAAACTTATCAATGCCACTCTAGCTATGGCTTCCTTTGATTTGATTCTAGGATAGAATAAGTCAACTCTCTTTAACTTAATGTCTTTACTATTGCCATAAGCAATGAATGCATGCGGTTTTTGCTCATTATACTTTTCTAGATAACCTACTACAGCGATACCTAAATCAGCCTGAGTTTTCTCAAGTGCATTTGATAATAATTCCTTAGCGCATTCTTCACTAACAGCTGTACTTGTATTTAAAGTTTCATCTTTAATATTTAACTGTTTCTTTTTGAAGGCATCTGTATATACATTCCATCCGCCATTATAGACTTCAGAAGACCCACTTATGTTGGTCAACAAATTGGAAATATAACCACCTGTGCAGCTTTCGACAAGAGTTAAGGTTTGATTCTTTTCTTTCAATTTTTGAATTACAATTTCCTCAATAGGTATTTTGCTATCTCCGTATACATAATCTTTGAGCACTTCTCTAATTTGATTAGCAAGTTGATCTATATCCTTTTTCTGGTCTATATTGCCACTTAGCCTTAGATTGACAGCCATAGGAGAGGGTAGATAGGCTAAACTTATATTTTCTCCTAGTTGACTTTCAATATGTTCAATTTTCTTCGCTAGAAAACTCTCTCCTAATCCCGAGGTTTGAATATAAGCATAATAGAGTGGAGGAACTTTAAACTGCTTTTGAAGTTTTTCTATGACATAGGTTTGAATCAAATGTTCCATCTCATAAGGAACTCCTGGAAGTGAAATTAAAATCTTGCCATCATTTTCAAACCACATACCTGGAGCCGTTCCTCGGGTATTAAATAATACTTCTGCATTTTCGGGTACATCGGCTTGGGCTTCATTTACAGGCAAAAATGGAACATTTCTAGATTCGAAAAATGCTTTGACATGCTGAAAGGTTTGTTCATCACGTTTGAATCCTATACTATATAGTTCTGCAATAGCTTTTTTTGTAATATCGTCTTTCGTAGGACCTAAACCACCAGTAGTGATAATTATTGGAGACATTTTCCAAGCTTCTAGTATAGAATTTTGAATTTCCTGTAAATCATCACTGATAGCTATGCGCCTATGCACTGAAATGCCCACCTCATTTAATCGTTGGGCTATAAAAGCAGAATTTGTGTCTATAACTTGGCCTATAAGCAATTCATCACCAATGGTAATTAAAGTACATTTCATTATTTACAAATATATATGAACTAATAGAATAAACTTTATTTTTACGCATATATGAGCAAGAATTTAAGAATCGCTTTTTTTGGTACACCGGATTTTGCTGTGGCGAGTCTAAAGAAAATAGTTGAAAATGACTGGAATGTAGTCGCGGTCATTACTGCGCCTGATAAGCCCAGTGGCAGAGGACAGCAATTAAGTATTTCGGATGTCAAGAAATACGCTTTAGAGAAGAACTTAACTATTTATCAACCTGAGAAGATGAAGTCTCAGGACTTTGTAGATTTATATAAAAGTTTGGAAATAGATATAGCGGTGGTCGTAGCTTTTCGTATGATGCCAGAAGTGATATGGTCAGCACCGAAAATTGGTACGATTAATTTACACGGATCGTTATTACCGAATTACAGAGGTGCAGCGCCTATCAATTGGGCTATTATCAATGGGGAAAAAGAAACAGGCGTAACGACATTTTTTATCAATCAGGAAATAGACAAAGGAGACTTATTATTCCAAAAGACATGTAAAATAGAGGATTCAGACGATTTTGGAACTTTATATTCCAAGTTGAAAGATATAGGAGCCGACTTGTTAAATGAAACTCTTAAAAGCATAGAGGCTGGAAATTATCAAAGCACTAAGCAGGAGTTTAAACCAACAGATAAATCTGCACCTAAAATCGATAAAGAGATTTTGGAGATCAAAGATTTTACATCTTGCGAATCCATTCATAATCTAGTGAGAGGTCTATTTCCTGTATATAAGCCATTCTTTATGCATGAGGATAAAAAGTACATTGTCAAAAATGGCTATTATAGTTTGGAAACTGTAACTGAAAAATCAGGGGAAATTATAACTGACAATACTAGTTTTTTGAAAATAACTTGTAATAATGGTTATTACTGGATTTCAGAGATTCAAGCTGAGGGTAAAAAACCGATGGATATCAGGAGTTTTTTTAATGGGAATCAGATATAGTTAGCCACGAACAAGTGCTGACTTTGCGTCAGTATTCACGAATTAAATAATTAATAATTCGTGGCAATAAACTACTTAATGATAGCCGTCACACTCATGTAATAATTTCTCAATGGCATACTAAATCCATTGATTTCCTGATAATTTTCATTCCATAGATTATCAATTCCAAGGCTCCAATTGATTTGATTGCGCTTTAAACTCTGCTTATAGGTTCCTTTGATATTGGTCAAGAAATATGGATTTAACCGCATAGTATTGTTTCCATTGATATAGCGCTGTGAAGTGTAATTGTTTGTCATCTGAATTTCATATTTTGGATTGATATACTCCAGCATCAATATATTCTTCAAGCTAGGGACATAAGTCAAATACCTACCATCGCCGTCTTTCGAATCGATATAGTTAAATGAAACGATTGTTCTGAAAAACTGATTGGATTTCAATGAGCGCAACCATTCCAAATGCGTTTGAATACCATAGTTTCTGACTTTGCTGATATTAATAGGCTGTCCGAAACTGAAATCTGCACTAAATGTATCCTTGATATTGTCATTGCTAATTAGCATATAGGGTTCCACATTTAGTCTTATTTTATCCGTTGTGCCTTTGTGTTCGTATCTCCAAACATTCCTCAATTGATAATTCATTTCTGGCTCTAGATTTCTATTTCCCGTATAGGAAAAGAATGGATCTACTATATTGTAGAACAACTCATCTGCATTAGGAATTCGCTGATTGATATCACCTATTAACTGAACGGAAAGCTTATCGCTGGCTTTATATGTTGCAGATAGAAAAGGTAAAAATAAATTGGCGAAATAGGAATGAGTGACAGATTTGATACCACCATCTATTGTCCAATTCTCTGTAGGGCTATAGGCTAGATTGATTTGCTGAGAAGCTTCATGGATGATTTCTTCTTGTTTGTAGTTAGTAGAATTCATAACAAATCTACTTGGATAGAGTTTATAATCAAGTTTAAATTTGTCAGCAAATTTCGTCTGATAGTGCACATAACCTCTGAATGATTGCGTTTCAAATGTTGAAGTTGCCGAGAATCCATCGTTGGGAAAATAGTCTCTCGTCTCATTATAATATGCAAGTTTTACCGTTAGATGATTGTTTCTAACACCCACAAAAGTTCTTAAGTTATTATCTCTCAAATTAGCTTTGGAAGGAAATGTTTGCGTACCTGGATTATCTCTATTCGTATGCAAATACCAAATTCCAGATTGTATTTCCCAATTCTTAGCAATAGGATAGGCGATAGAAACTTGCGTGTTGGATTGCGCTTGACCATTATTGTCCATTCTTTTTCTTTCTCCTAAAGCATTAAGATATTCAAAGTTATTGACTCCATGAATATACTGCTGATTGATTGAAATATTACCTTTCCCTATATTTGCATTTGCTTCTAATTTATGAGAATATAAGCTAGATAAATAGGCTGTGCTAGAAATCGCCAAGTAATTTTCATTTCGATTGGGATGAGATAAGGAAAAACTACCTGCTGTAGTCAATCGATTGTTATCAATGTCAAATTGGAGTGACTGGGTCAAGAAGCTAGGAATTTGATTGAGGTCATAGAGTCCTTGTGATGGTGAGTTTATAGGTAGTTCATTCCATAAAAGGGTTACATTTTGAGCCCCCATACCTCTAAGAGAAATGGTAGATGATTGTCCAAATCCAGTATTTCGGATATAGATGTCCCCAAACTGGGATTGTAAACTGTTGGCTGGGAAAATCTCTGGCATATAGTCTGTTCTTGCATTCGATTTTTTTAGCGATTTGATTTCTACCCTTTTTAGTAAAAAGCTAGAGTCTCTTTCCTGAGCGAATAGAGAAATGGAAGTCATCATGCATAGGCACAATGCGGCACGGAACGCGTACGTCATTTTTTTCATTTTTGTTTGGTTAATAAGGTTAATAGTATTCACCCATGCACAGTGAGGGAATGTATTGCTTCATTGGGTAGGTTTCCTGACTCATTCCTTTTCTCCTTCCTTCCCATCCTCAAGTGGAGAACAGTGGACTAGCTTGGCGAAAAACAAATGGAACTTACAGTAGCTGGCACTGCTGCGGATTCGCACCGCATTCCCGTTTTTAAAGATAGTATCTTATGCAGACCTTATCTCCCAACGCTGCAAATATATAGACTTAGGTTTTTGTTCGTTAAATATTATTTTTGGATAAGGTACAATAACCGCAATTAAAAGGATATTAACGAATGAAACACATAGGACACATAGAATTTAAGATAAATCATGCCCTCTACTATGTAAAGCAAAGCGCCTACCTTAGCCTTAAAATACTAAATATTGAAGATTTAATTGCATAGAAAATAAATTTTTACATAGAAAGAGGTGAATAAAATTTAACTAACTTCATTGCTATGAGTTCTATGTGGTTAAAATCACTTATCTTATTTTTTTTTTTTAGTTTGAATTGAATCTTCTATTTTTGTACGGAAATATACAATCGCTATCATTTATGAATAAGAAAATAGAATTGAAATTCGGTGCTTTAATAGGAATAATCATTATTATAGCTTTAGCTCGCTTGATTCCAAATATGCCAAACTTTTCCCCAATGGCAGCTATAGCTCTATTTTGTGCCGCTCATTTTGATAAATTATGGAAAGCTATATTAGTTACCTTAGTAGCAACATTAGTCAGTGATATCGTCCTCAATAATACGATTTATGCATCTATGAATAATGGATTTACTGTTTTCTATGACGGTTTTATATGGCAGTATTTAGCTTATGCAGCTATTGCTTTCCTTGGTTCTAAAATCTTTACTAGCATAAACAAAACCAAAGTCTTAGGCGGTAGTTTAGCTACTACCCTAGTATTTTTCACAATATCTAATTTCGGTGCGTGGATTTCACTTCCATTTTATTCTAAAGATATAGCAGGTCTTCTATCAGCGTATACTGCGGGTATTCCTTTTATTAAAAATACATTGATAAGCGATTTGCTTTATTCTAGTATTCTATTTGGGGGATATTATCTATTGCAGAATCGCTTTGCTTCGTTGAGACTTCCCTATTTGAAGTACGCATAAGAAAGCTGTGCAGAAAACTTGTCAGCGCTGCGGATCAGCTTTTAGCTGCCTAGTAAATGATATAGCTCACTGCGCTTGCAGTTCTGTTCAACTTTCTTCTGAAACAAAAATTTACTTAGCTAAGACCAACTATGATTGTCTTTGCAGTTCTTGTTTGTTGGAAATTAATCAAATACAAGAACATATTTTGAAAGAATCAAAATCTTTGGATACTATAGTAGAAGGCTTAGATTTTTACTATGAAGGACCGTACAAAGTTATGACAGAGTACTTTCATATCAAACGAGGATACTGCTGCGGCAGCGGTTGCAGGCATTGTGCTTATGGGAATGCTTGATAAAATGTATAATAATTACAAATTATGATGGATACTGGTGTTTTAAAATATTTTTTACGTCTTAATTTTATAGTAACTATTCTATTATTAAGTTTATGCACGTGTAAGGGAAATTTAATTTTAGATTATTCTATACAATGATTAGGTTGAAATGCTATATAATTTTATT
>CAYXKX010000003.1:85011-86055 GCA_964465185.1 uncultured Chitinophagaceae bacterium | reverse complement strand
TTTATTTATTGCAGCTATATTAAAAAAAGAATTGTATATTAATGTGTTTTTTATTTCTAATAAATAGCCTTCTTGTTCATAGTATTGCATATTATTTTTTGAATAAAGGATTGAATAGTGGTACTTATAATCAATATTTGAAACCTAGATATTTTATTAGTATTGGGATACTTAGCACTCTAGTAGTATTGCCATTTACAATATATCACTTTGTGGTTTTTAATTATTATGCACTTCAAGGGGGTCGCTTCTTAAATTTTTGGATTAATAGCGAATTATATACTTTCCAAATGATTGCTTCTGTAATTTTTCCAATATTTATTGTCGGTCTATATTTTCTTACGCCACTACATAGATGGATTCTAAATAATTTCAAAATTTATTTAATCATTTTTGTTAGTTTATTTATTATCCCTTTAATTATTTGTTGGTATCTAGATGTACACATTGTTAATTTGATTTTCTTTTGGTTTTTTCAATTTTTTGAGTCAAATCTAGATAATAGATATAGTTGTGGTAAAGAAATAATTGATAGACTAGACTTAATGTGGCTGTTTGCTTTGAATCCCTATCAGCTTTTTGTATGTAATTATATTTTTGGATTTAATACCATGATGCTAGTGAAGAAAATAGTATCGAATGAATCACCTGAGATAATCCCCAATATAAATTCTAAATAGTATCTATGTTAGTGACGAAAAATTTAAGATTTCTATTAGCAATTAATTACATCATAATTGTCGCTGTACCCTTTAATCCATTAATATTTTCTCCTACAGAAACCTACGAATCTGGTATGGGAGCTGGAGTCATGTCGGCTATTTTTTTATTGAATACGACATTCGTACATATAGGATCATATATTGTTCTACATAGAGGCTTGGATAAAGGTCTTTATAGCAGATTCTCATCTATATGGTACTTTATGATTACAGCAATTCTTAGTACTCTGGTATTTCTACCTTTTACTATACATTCATTTTTTGATATTGACTCCTTTTATCTTCAAAATATCAGTTCATGACAATTTCTTTTTACCGTCCA
>CAYXKX010000003.1:69899-85001 GCA_964465185.1 uncultured Chitinophagaceae bacterium | reverse complement strand
TTTCTAAAATATCACATTTTTCAGTGCCAGTCCTACGAGGCCGTCACGCTGAACACTGAAAGTGCGATCGAGGTTTTCGGTACTCTGCAGAAGGTAATTTTACAGCTCTTCTTTTCAAATACGTTTCATATTTTCTTGAATATCGTATTGTCTCCCTAGAATCAATAGCCACGTTTATTTTCCCTTTTTTCATACTCTGTTTATATTTTATAGCCCCGCTTAAGAGGTGGATTATAAATCATTTTATAATTTACTGTACTATCTTGATTCTTCTTTTTATAATTCCAATTCTTTATTGCCTTTATGAAGAGATTCCCCATATGTACTTA
This sequence comes from uncultured Chitinophagaceae bacterium, assembly GCA_964465185.1. GTDB lineage: Bacteria > Bacteroidota > Bacteroidia > Chitinophagales > JADJOU01 > CHPMRC01. The sequence goes on along the minus strand of CAYXKX010000003.1, from coordinate 84,672 downwards.
CTTTACTTTTGGTTTAATAAATTTTTTTCATCCAAATTGGGTGGAACCGATGTATTTGATAAAATAATTGAATACAAAATAGGTTTACAGTATTTGTTCGCATTAAACCCTCTTCAGCAATTTGTTTTTAATTATTTTTTAGGATTTAATGCTATGATGATAGTGAAGAAGATAATATCTAATGAATCACCTGAATTAATAAAAGAATTTTATGGAAAAAACTAGTTTTCAAAAGGGTTTAGTATACAGTAGGGTGTTCCAAACTAAATTTCCCTCAATTTCCTTATAAAAAAATTTCCTATCGCAAGTGTTTAAAATAGATTCCTGCCTGCGCAGGAATGACGTTTGCTGGTGGAAACTTCGTCATTCCTGATAAAGCGAAGCCCTGTCTGCCGAACAGGCAGGGTAATTCAGGAATCTAAAAATATGCAGATTCATAACTAATATACACATTAATATATTCGAATTTAGCGGTCACAAACTTTATACTTTTTACTTTCAACTTTAAACTTTCTTCCTCAATCTCGCCATAAAGAAACCATCGCCTTCATAGTTCCTTGGTTCCAGTCGCATTTGATCTTCCAGCTCATAGCCATGTTGTTTGAAGTAATCGACTTGATTTTCATTTTCTGAAGTAAATAAGCTGCAGGTAGAGTAGAGAAGCTGTCCGCCTGGTTTTAAAGATTTGTCGAAGAGATGAAAAAGTTCGCGCTGTAAAGCTATTTTTTCATCTAAATTTTCTAGCGTGATTCTATATTTAATATCGGGTTGTCTTTTCAGCGTTCCACTTCCTGTGCATGGCACATCCATACAGAGAATATCCGCCATACCCTGATATTTTTCTAACACCTTTTCTTTCGCCATATCCGTCACCACTTTATGGTCTTTCCATTTATCGATGCGCATTCGCAGATGTTCTAGTTTCTTGCGTTCACTGTCACAAGCTAGGTGCAGCGGATTGACTTGTCTCGTTTTATCGATGATTTGTGTTGTTTTACCACCGTTGCCAGCGCAGGCTTCTATGATGGTATTGGCTTTCGAAAAATCGATAAACTCGCCTATCAGTTGCGATCCGATGTCTTGAATTTCAAAATAACTTTGATTTTCTTGAAAAAACTGGCGATGCGTCTGCGTGCGATTAACTAATCGAATACAGTTCAATTTAAATGTTCGCTTGTCTATCTTAATTTCTGTGATTATTTCATGAGGAATCTCTTGCTCAGTCAATTTTTGAGCGAATTTATTTAAACTGATTAAACTTGTATTGATTCTTAAATAAATATTGCCAGGCTGCTGCATAGCCTTCAAATTATCTGAGCTATTGGGATCTTCTTTTTGAAAAATATCCCACAATGATTTAGGTAAAGAAAGACGAATGTGTTCTTCTAGATCTGCATTCTGCTTCAGCGTTTCATAGTCAAGTGCATGCTCTGTCATATTGCTCACATAAGTTCCAATGACACCTTTATCATCTTGTTTTCCTTGGTACTCTAGAAGTTCATAGTAACGAACGATATCATAGGCCGCTTGATAAAAATTGCGACGATCCTTGGCTCCCCATTTTTTGTGAAAGTCAACTTTCTTTTTTAGTTCATTATCTAAAACGGCACCTTGACCCACTAGGTCTAATACTTCTTCTAAGGCTTTGATTTGATTGGGGAATAAACGCATTTTTTAGCTAATAAGTAATAGTTAATAATGAATAATATAAGTGTTTTTACCTTACTTAAGATAAAGTTTGCTTTTTATTAACGGCAAAACTAACTATTAGTTCTTAGCTATTCCTTATTAGTTATTACTTATTCGTTATTAGTTTCCTTGCTCTTGTCATTTCTCTCTTCCCAACGGGTCCTGTTGGTGACTCCACATAGAAACCTGCAGCTTTGAGATTTCGCTTGACTTGGCCTTTCGCACAGTAGGTTACAAGTATACCATTTGGGTTTAAACTATCATACATTTTTTTAAATATAGTTTCTGTCCATAGTTCTGGCTGTGCATTAGGAGAAAAGGCATCGTAGTAGATGAGATTAAAGGTTCTTTCTAAGATTAAGTTGTTTAAATCTCCTTGAACTTTTTGAAATTGAAATCCTTTAAAAGTATTTGAAATCTCCCATTCTGCCTGATTCAATTGGCTTAGCAATAGATTTAATTCATCATCTTGAGTCTTATAATTCTCATATAAATTTATTTTTACAGGAAATTTTTCAATAGAAAAATATTGTAATTGAAGTTGATTTTTTATGGCATATTGCCAAGTCAAGGCCGCATTGAGACCGGTACCATAGCCCATTTCGAAGATAGAAATATCATTTTTAGTTTTCGCTATCTCAGCTAATCCATATTGAATAAAAACATGATTGCTTTCTGAAATAGCCCCATGAATAGAGTGGTAGGTTTGCTGAAACTCTTCACTGTAGAGGGTAGGAGAGAGGTCTTTAGTTAGCTCTAATCGATTCATTTATTCGATAACATTGACGGTTAATACTCTTTTTGTCTCCTCCTCATTAGATAGTTGTATTAGTATATAAGGTCGAGGAATCAAGCTCTCCGCATTCTGATACCACTCGATAAAACAATAATTTCCACTAAAGAGATAATCTTCAATACCAATCTGAAGAGCTTCTTCTTCATTTTTCAATCGATACCAGTCCATGTGATATAATTCACCCATAGGCGAATTGTATTCATTGATAATCGAAAAGGTAGGACTGGAAAGTGAATCTGTACTTCCAAGGTAGCGGCACAAGGATTCAATGAGGGTGGTTTTACCGGCTCCTAAATTGCCTTCGAAACAAAAAATTCTATCGCTGGAAAACTCAAGAATCAGTTTTTTAGCTACAAAGTTCAAATCCGAAAGTGTATAGGTCAATATCATTTGACCACGAAAATAACCGAATTTCAGAGAAAGAAACTAGATTCCTGAGTATACAGGCAACTGCCCCTCCGATTTTAAAAGCTGAACCATATTTTCGATATCCTTGTCGATTAGAGGGTCGTGGGTGTCTTTCAATGAATATCCATGATTTTTGGCTGCGAATTGATAAAACATACAGTTTAGCCAGCTCTTTGATTCTCTTAGAAGTTCATAGGTCGTTTTACCCGTCTCTCGGTGGATTAATTTAACTAAAACAGGACCATCAGTGGTATAGAGTGCTTTAATCTCATTTTCAAATCGCTCTCGTAGTTCCTTTTCTTTTCCTTTTAAATAACCTCTCTTTTCCTTATTTGACATACTGCTGGTAGCTTGAGCGGAGGTCTCGTATATTTGTTTAGCCATGAGCGCATATGGATAGAGCTTGATAACTCGTCTTTTTAATTTTTGATAGGCTTCTTCCTCCTCTGGTGTTCGTAGAGTTCCTCTTTCTGTAATATCGACCTGAGGTAATGATTTTTTAAGTATAGTGTCGACATTCAACAGTCTCTGGCAACTTAACTTCAGCAGGGTCTTGGGTAGTCTGTGCAGATACATTCAAGATAATTAAAGTAGATAAGAGAATTAAAAATTGTTGTTTGACAGTCATATTTTTGGTTATTGTTTGTAAAATTAAACGAAACTATTTTTATTTTATTCCTTTTGTTCTTTTTTTAGATTTTATAAGTTTCGAAAAGTTTAATAATACAAGCAAGGTATTTGAGCTATACTAGCATTTTAAATTGAATTTAATTATTTAAATTCAACCCAGCTAGTGATTTAGTTTAATTTTACAGCCTAAAATTAAAATCATCACTATATCAAATTTTAAGTCCGGTTTTGTCAATATCGTTGGTTTACCAAATGTTGGTAAATCCTCATTGATTAATTATTTGCTTGAAGAGAAGCTATCGATAGTGAATAGTAAGTCACAAACGACTCGCCAGAATATTAAAGGCTTCATCCATGGTGAAAATCACCAAATGATACTTGTGGATACGCCTGGTTTCATTGACGAGCCTGCCTATCAGCTGCAACTCAATATGAATTCGTATATAGAGTTAGCCTTGGAAGAAGCTGATATAGTCGTTTTAGTAGTAGATAAATATAATTTACTCGATCCAAATCACCCTTTGATTAAGGAAGTATTAAGGGTAAATAAAAAGACTTTTCTTGTTGTAAACAAAGTGGATCAGTGTTCACCAGAGGAGGTTAAAAAACTCATTTCTCATTATCAGTCTTTTTTAAAACCCGATGAAATTGTATGTGTCTCCGTCGAATTAAAACTCGGGAAAGCTGGTTTGACAGATTTGTTACTAAAATACTTGCCAGTTCATCCACCATATTATGACCATAATGATTGGACTGACCGAAATATGCGATTTTTTGCCTCTGAAATCATTCGGGAAAAGATTTTTTCTAGTTATCAAAAAGAAATACCTTATAGCACAGAGGTAGTCATTGATAAGTATAGCGAGAAAGCCTCCGGAGAGTCTATTATTGAGGCTATTGTCTATGTGGAAAGAGAGTCACAAAAGGCCATATTGATAGGGCATCAAGCGGAAAGAATAAAAAAAATATCGGCAGATTCGCGCGCAGAAATAGAATCTTATACAGGCACTAAGATACATTTGTTTATTTTTGTCAAAGTATTGGAAGACTGGCGCAGCAAAGATAAAATACTTGAAAAATTTGGATATTTCAATCCTAAGAAGATAGATAAGAAATGAATAAAACAGTAGCAATTGTAGGGAGACCTAATGTAGGTAAGTCTACACTTTTTAATAGATTAATCGGAGAGCGGAAAGCCATTGTAGATGATATCAGTGGGGTGACCAGAGATCGAATTTACGGGGAAGTGGAATGGAATGGAATGGTCTTTGACTTGATAGACACAGGAGGCTATGTCAGTAGCAGTCAGGATGTTTTTGAGAAGGCGATTAAGGAGCAAGTAAAAATAGCTTTAGAAGAAGCCAAGGTCATACTTTTTGTAGTAGATGTCACGACTGGCGTTACTTCCTTAGATGATGATGTGGCCGATATGCTCAGAAAATCTAAGAAGGATGTTTTATTAGTTGTCAATAAAGTCGATAATACGAAGCGTCTGCATGAAAGTGCCGAGTTCTATGGCTTGGGATTTGCTGAGATGTTTCCATTATCATCCATTTCGGGCTCAGGTACTGGTGAAATTCTAGATGCCGTCGTTGAAAAATTACCTAAAGAAACACCAGAAGATGAGTTAACAGAGGAAGAAATTGAAGCCAGGGCCATACCCAAGATAGCCATTATAGGCCAGCCAAATGTCGGGAAAAGTTCACTGGTCAATGCCTTGATGGGGGAAGAAAGAAATATTGTCACAGATATTGCTGGCACTACTCGAGATTCAATCTTTTCCGAGTACAAGAAATTCGATAAACATCTCGTTTTTATAGATACAGCTGGTATTCGAAGAAAAACAAAAGTACATGAAAATCTAGAGTTTTATTCTGTGATAAGAGCTATAAGATCTATCGAAGAGGCAGATGTCGTTCTTTTGATGATCAATGCGCTAACAGGAATTGAGGCGCAAGATATGTCATTGTTTAAAATAGTTCAGCGCAGAAGAAAGGCTATAATTATTATTGTGAATAAATGGGACTTGGTAGAGAAGGAAACCAATACTATGAAAGACTATGAAGCTAAGTTAAGAGCCAAATTAGCGCCGTTTAGTGATGTTCCTATATTATTTACCTCCGTGACGGAAAAGCAACGAATTTTCAAATTGTTGGAGTTTATAGAGTCCGTATCTCAGGCACAACGAAGACGAATACCTACGAGTAAGCTAAATGATATAATGCTAAAAGTCATAGAATCCACACCACCTCCATCACATAGAGGTACTTTCATAAAAATTAAATATATTACCCAGCTTCACTCCCATACTCCGACATTTGCATTTTTTTGCAATCATCCCAAATATGTCCCCGAGCACTACAAAAGTTTCTTAAAGAATAAATTGCGTGAAAACTTTGATTTCAAGGGCGTCAATATTAACCTGATTTTCAAGGAAAAGTAATTATATATTTTTAACAAAATAATGGTTGCGGTTACCAAATAAGCTATATCTTTGCACCGAATTTTAAAACAAATAAATTTAGAAAAAATGAAAAAATTAGCACTTTTATTGACAATTGCAACATTCGCAATCACTTCATGTAATGAGAAACCAGCTGAAGAGGCTGCTGTAGAAACAGCTGTAGAGACTACAACTGAAACTGTTACCACAGTTGATTCTACTGTTACTGCAGTTGTTGACACTGCTGTTGCTGCAACGAAGTAAGAAATAATTCGTCTATTAAGATAATTATTTAGAACGTTCTACAAAATAGACTACCCTTGGGTAGTCTATTTTTTTTTACATCTATATAGTTGTGTGGATATTGTATTCGATTATAACTTGGGATAAAGCCTTATTTTTACAGTGAATTTAAAACAATTTAAAAATGAAAAAATTAGCCCTCTTTATCTTGACTGGTTTATCCCTTGCTATTGTATCATGCAATAATGAAGAGAAAAAAACAGAAGAAGTTTCTATGGACCAAGCAGTAGAGCAAATGACTCAAGCATTAGATACTGCAAATGCTGTAGCTTCTGCACCTGCTGATACAGCTGCTGCTCCAGCCGCACACTAATCATATAAGGTATATATGAATTGAAAAGGGTTGATGACTTCGGTAATCAATCCTTTTTTTTATTTCTCGACGGCTAGGCTGCCTTTCGCTAATACAGTGAGTAGAATTGTTTTTTCATTACAATTAATAGATGTAGGTGTTAACTGCCATACCTTTCCAGACATTTTGAATCCGTTTTGTGTGCGATTAAGCGCTTGATTTGTAGAACTGAGGCAGTAGTTTAGTAATTCATCCATAGGCATTTCAAAATTAGCTTCTAAATTCTTCTCAATTTTTCCATTAAATAACCAATTTGCAGCTTTATGGAAAATATTTTTTGTCTTCATATCAAATTCTAAATTTCGCATTTTTAAAATGCGTTTCACTTCATCATAATAGATTTCGCCTTGAATATATGCTTTGCCATTAAATGAGCCAGATAAGTCAGTTACTATTGTCAATTTATTATCTTGACTATAGATTACAATATCATTTACTAAAACCTTGTACTTATTATCACTAAAACTAAATTCTTGATTTAAGAATTTTTTTTGTGCAATGCTTGTCGCCTCTGAATATGGGATAGATACTAAGGTGTTTAGTTGAAAGCTATCAAGGTTGAAAGAATTGTATCCTAGAGGTGGAATATCTCGGGCATTTGGAGTAATTAACATAGAATCAAGTCCAATCGACGAAACAACCTTCAAATTTACTTTAAATGCAGATATAATACTTGAAGCATCCTGTGTAAATGGATATGCCTCGATGCTTTGTGGTAAAAGTGCTAGCCAGGTATTGTATTCTTCAGATACTTTTTGGGGTTCTTTCAAAAGATTCCAAACATCGATCAATTGTGCTTTGAGATTCACATTCTTGCCTATTTGTTCATCAATTAGATTGGCATATTCCCCTTGTTTTTTATCCAGTATTTTCTCAACTATTGGTGTTATTGGTACTTGAACAGATATAAAGTTCAAACTCGGCTTCTGTGACCATACATAGCCATTTTTTATTGTTTTAGTATTTAATTTCCAATCTGTAGAAATAGTATACACGAGGTGAAATGACATAATAAGTCTGAATTCTGTACTCTTATATGCATAGGCTCCAAAGGCACCTAAGCCTTTCTCAATCCAAACTTTAAGAGGGACATCTAGCTTCAAGACATTATTTTTTACAGAACTCAGTTTGATTTCCCCGTCCTTCCATACCGTACATTTTAACTGGTCATTATTATCGTCGGTATATAAGCTATCTTTATAAATTACACCGCGTATGGCCTGATTAGTCGTTTCTTCAAGATTTTTTATACTGAGTTTGAATGGAAACTGAAGGGATGAAGTCTGAACTACAGTCTCTGTCTGAGCCATGGAAGACATAGACTGTAAAAAAAAAATAAATACAGTTGAAAAAAACTTCATACTGCTATACAAATTTCATTTTATAGCGAGAGTTTATGACTCCTTTTTTGATATCTTCTAATTTTCGTTTAATCAATTGTTTTTTTAGAGGTTTTATTTTTTCTACGAATAATATTCCTTCTATATGGTCATATTCATGCTGAATAACCCTTGCAGTAAAGCCAGTAAACTCCTTTTCTATGGGTTCCATTCTTGCATTATAGTAACGAATTTTAATTGTCTCTTTGCGTTCTACATGCCCATAAACATTCGGAATACTGAGACAGCCCTCTTCCAGTGAAATAATACTTCCCGATTCTTCAATCATTTCGGCATTGATAAATACCTCTTTGATTCCCTCTTCAGATTTGTTTTTGCGCTCGTCATCTGCATTTAGTTTACTACTATCAATAACGAAAAGTCTAATAGATAATCCAATTTGAGGTGCAGCTAAACCCACACCCTTGCAGTAATACATTGTTTCAAACATATCTGATATGATTGGCTGAAGTTTATCTGCATTGAGTTCTACTGGTTCTGCTTTCTTTTTGAGCACTGGTTGTCCAAAGGCGTATATTGGAAATATCATTTGATAAAATTTGATTTTAATTCTAAGTAATTTTGTAAAATTATGACGGCTGATACCACATCAATATTTGATTTATTTTTTCTCTTCTCTTTGCCCACTCCACTGTCTATTATAGATTGAAATGCTATTTTAGAAGTAAAACGCTCATCTATTTCTTCAATATATTTGGTTGGAAAAATTTGATGTAGGACAGTTTTGAATTGATTGATATCCTTGGCAACATCATTTAACTGGTTGTTCAGCTTTAATGGTTTGCCCAATACAAAGCCTTCAACTTCTTGCTTTTCACAATAGTTTTTTAAATACACTAGTAAGTCAGAAGTTTGTACGGCCTCTAGATGTGTAGCTATAAGCTGCAAGGGGTCCGTAACAGCCAATCCGCAGCGCTTTTTTCCATAATCAATTGCTAGTATTCTCAAGCTTGGTTCTATTTTACATATATTTTGAAATATACTGAACGCTCTTTAGGATTGGTATTTCCGAATACAGATAGCTTATTCATAATAAATCCATGTTTACCACTGCTATTAAATTTCACTGTCACATGACCAGTATCACCTGCCGCTATGGGTTTGTTGTCATAACTTGGCACAGTGCAGACACATGAAACCTTTATATCAGTAATAAAATATGGTTTTTCGCCCGTATTAATAAATTTGATATCTTTTGTTATAACTTTGTTTAAAGCAATTGTATCAAAATCATATTCATCATGAAGGAAATTAATGGTAGTAGGATTTTGAAAAAAATAATCATTATTATCCTCTGCGAAAATTGGATTTTGCTTCTTTTTATATTCAAAATCTTCTTTATTTATCTCATCTAAGGAGATAGTTCCATTTTCTCTCATAGAAAATTTCTCCTTATATATAAAATAGGCTAAGGATAGACAAGTGATAAAAAGCAATACTGTAGCTAATTTCCAAATATTTTGCATAAATCATTTATTCCACAAAGTTAAAAAAAATATGGAAATAAACTCGAACTCTTTATTTTAACAGTCCTTTGAATTCATCGTATTTATATCCTTTTCCTAAAAGAAAGCGTATCAACTTGGCCTTAGCTTCCTGTTTTTCATTTTTGACAAGGAGGCTAGTCCATTTTTTTTCAAGGAGGCTATGCAAGTTTGACTCATAGGTTTCACGATCGAGTTCTTCAAAAACTAGTTTAATAATAGAATCTTTTATGCCTTTTTTCATCAAACCAAAACGAATTTTTTCTAAGCCATCTTTCTTGAAAGTAACTTTTGAGCGCATAAATGCGCGTACATAGCGCTCTTCATCTAAGAACTGGTTATCGATTAGTGATTCAATCAGTGAAGGGTAGTGGAGGGAAGGAATTTTAAGACTGTACATTTTAGTCTTGACCTCGGAAATACAGCGCTCCTGATAAGCGCAGTAGTTCTCTAGTTTTTCTAGCCATTTTTGATATTCCTCGTTAGGCATTCGTCTTATTTTCCCATAATTTATATGAATATATGCCAAAAGAAATGAAACCACAAATAAAAGAAGGTATGCAATAATATTTACTGCCAAATTGAAAAAAATCAACTAGCATCCAAGTGGAGTTGGCTATAATCCAAAATAATACTGCCAAATTAACCCAAAACTCATTTTGATCCTTCGTTATAATTAAAATCCAAACGGCAGCAGCTATCGTGGGCAAAATAAAAAAGCTTCCAAATAATTGGAACTCCATAGCCCAGCATAAATCCTTTATGAGCCAAAGAAGGACATGAAAATTTTCTAATATTCTTCTATCCATTGCTTTTTACTTTTGGACTATTTATTCTTGTACTTGACAAGAACGGCGGCTATTTTACCAACCTTGATAGGTGACTCAATAAATACAGGAAGTCTCTGCTCATCATTTGTCAAGTATACCCGCATTTTATCCACTTCGAAAAAAATCTGACCACCGATTAAATTGGGTTGTAAAACTAAGCAATTATAATCCCCATTTTCAGTTGAGACCAGCTGCTTCCCATGGTATTTAATACCTACATAGAATACCTCATTATCTATAAAAATTGGAAAATTAAACTGTTCCCCACTATCTAATTTATTATAGTCTAGGGTTCTACAATAAAGTATAGCAGAAATTATATCCTGCGTGTTTGAAGGAAAAGACATAGTATCAATGATATGCGCACTTTTAGAGTCTTGAATTTCTACTATTACTTTCTGGTTTTCGTGAAAAAAGTTGAAATCATTGTGGATTTTAAAGCCTCCCTCATTAACTCTTCGGAGAAAAAATTTTGGTAAACACGTGCTGGTCTCCATGACTGTTGCATATTCATCTCTTACTTTGTAAAATATATCAAATGCTGGAGCAGTGCTCCCTTTAGCGATTAAAACTGTATGATGTTTATTGTCCACCAAACGTTCGCTCAGTTCAAATATTACGTTTCCTGCAGTGACCCATGCTTCGCTAAATTTATAAATAAGCCGATACTTAAAATACTCTCCTGATTTGAATTGATTTGTAGGCAATAAATCTTTACTTCTAGTCTGGGCGAAGATTGTTGTACAGAATAGAATTAATTGTATAAAAAAAGTGAGCGTTTTCAAGCTTTAGTTTTGTGTTTGGCAAAGTTCAATGAGACTTCCACCTGTAGACTTTGGGTGAAAAAAAAATACTAATTTATTGGCTGCTCCAATTTTGGGAGCATCTTGAAGGGGCACAAAACCCTCCCTTTTCATTCGTTCTATATCTGCGTATATGTCCTTAACTAGAAATGCCATATGATGTATGCCTTCTCCCTTTTTCTCTATAAATTTAGAAATAGGAGAATCTACACTGATACCTTCCAGTAATTCAATTTTGGAGTCTTGTCCAGTCTTAAAAAAAGCAACTTTCACTTTTTGACTTTCCTATGTGTCTTCAAAATAAGTAGTCGTTTGTAATTATTTTTTTTGCCACTTCAATATTCTTGACTGCGATGCCTATGTGGTCAAATATCATTTTATCTTAATTTTATATTGTTTTTGAGTCATGTTTCAATGGTCAGTATGGTAATTGTATTAACTGTGAATTATAACTCATAGGATGATTAAACAAAATGGGTAATGTATAATAAAGCGATATAGATGCAAACATTTTAGTCATTAAAAAATGACTAAAAATTATTTAAATCTTTTCCATGTTTGAGACTTGGTAATAAACAATACCTTGCCAGTTACAATGAGTTTGTCAGGCCCGGACATTTTTAAAAAACCATTATATTCCTTACCTGCATCTGCTTTGTATATTTTTCCTCCTTCCCATTTGTCTCCCTTTTTCTTCATATTAGATATGATAATCATTCCTACGAGAGACTTATTCTTTCTATCGCCATCGCATACTTCACATACAGCGTTTTGAGGTTTAAGTAGCAATCGCACTATTTTTCCAAATAGTTTCCCATCTTTTTCAAAAACCTCGACATGAGATTTTTCTTTTCCGGTTTCATCATCTATAGTTACCCATGTTCCTACTGGGGAATAGCTCTGGGCATAGCTAGAGAGCGAACAGATTAGAATGAGAAACAACAATATTAGGCGCATAATTCCTGAATTTTAAAGACTAAGATATACTTTTTTACTTATTTATTGGGCTATTTTTTAATTAAGCCGTCTTAGTCATGAATCATTTATTAATAACAATTGATTCATATTTATAATCTATTGTATTCAGTTTTTACTTATTTTTGACAAAACTTACTTAATATGCTGTTTAGAAAAACGATAGGAATTACTTTTTTCCTTACAATCATAGCTCTGCAAGGCAGTGCTCAATACTCTTTCAATGGAATAAGAACATCAAAGCGCGCAGGTATCCTTGGAGCTACAATTAATCCTGCAGATCTATCTTCGATGCCTCAAAAAGTTGATGTCCATGCTTTTGGTTTTGATATTAATTTGGCAAATAATGTAGTTAGCCTAAGTCTTTCAGGTATTAATAAATTAGACAGCTTTAAAGAATATTTTTTAAACAATATTACTCCTGACGGCTTAACTGCCCGACTCAATATGGATATTATGGGGCCAAGCGCTGCATTTGCAATTAATGATCGAATGACGGTTGGCTTAGTGACTAGAGGACGAATTCAAGCCGCTGTGAATAATTTGGATATTGCTACTGGAAGGGCATTGCTAGATGGCCAGACATTAAATAATCTCAGTCTGCCGTATACAACACCTAGAATAAATAATATGAGTATGAATTTAGTTGGCTGGGGAGAAATCGGGGGACTTTTTGCCATGAAATTGTATGAATCTGAAATACATGATTTAAGTGGTGGTATAAGTATTAAAGCCATCTTTCCTGGTGGATATGTAAATTCATTCGTGACGGATTTTAGAACGACTATCGATACCAATATAGGGGGAAATGTTAGAATTAGTAATGGTTCAGGTAATTTAGCCATTGAATATTCTGGATCAAATGATCCCTTGGAAAGTATTTTTTCTAATTTAACTGGTGCTCCTAAAGGGATTGGATTTGATATAGGCGGAAGCTATCAATATAAAAATAAGGAAACCGATGAGTATATTGTAAAGATTGGAGCATCCATTGTCGATATTGGATCCATGGGCTTTAGTATGAATGCCAAAAATAGCAGAGGGTACATAATAAATCCATTAGCAAATTTTGATCCAAAAACGATTCAAGGAAATAATTTAGATGAAATCATAACCAATATTAAAAATACAGGTATAGCTACTGAAGTGCCACAGGACAGCAATCAGACTATAGGACTGCCAACAGCACTCAATCTAACTGCTGACTGGAATATTTGGAAACCATTTTATCTAACCTTCCATATGCAGCGTTCCCTTACAAGCAATGACAATCCACGTAGTTTGCAAGCACCAAATTTTGTTTGTTTTACTCCTAGAATTTCATACAAATTATTCGAAGCCTATTTACCACTTAGTATCTCCGGTCTACAGGGATTTAATTTAGGTCTTGGAATTAAGTTTGGACCGCTATACTTTGGTACAAATAGTCTATTATCTGCTGTTCTATCAGAAAGCAATAAATCTATAGACTACCATTTTGGTATTAGATCAGGATTTGGAAATAGAAAAAAAAAGGATAATTAAAAACCCCAAAGGTATTATTCAACCAGTTAATTTTTAATATGCGCATGAGGTATTTATTTTTGATATGTATTGTATTAATTTGGGGTTGTCAAAACTATAAACGCTCGGATCCTGAAATGAATCAAAAGTTTAATGAGTTTTTGGATAGAAAATTCGATGAAATGCTCAAACGCAATCCTGAGTTTTCAGCATCACTTGGCATAAAGTATAACTACGGAAAGTGGACGGATAAAAGCCTGGAGCATGCAAGGAGAGAGCTGAAAATAAAAAAAGACGTGCTTGACACCTTGCTGCAGTTTGACAAAGCAATGTTAGATAGTCAAAGTTTATTAAGCCTTCGATTATATGAAGAATATATTAAAAATGCTGAAGATGCACAAAAATGGGAGGGATATTCTTATGAATTAAATCAAATGGGTGGTGTGGTGACAGACATGCCCGCCTTTCTGGTGAATGTGCATACGGTAGATAGCCTAATGGATATTGATGACTATATTCTGCGCCTTCAAAATTTCAAATATCCATTTGAACAAACGATAGAAAATATGAAATACAGCCAATCTATTGGTGTGGCGCCGCCAGCATTTACATTTCCTATAGTCAAAGAGTCGATAGATCAAATGATAAAATCATTTTCAAATCCAAATGATAATGAACTCATCAATGATTTCACTTCCAAGCTTTCAAAAATTCATGTTTCTGATTCAAAGAAAGATAGTCTAAGACAAGCTGCGCAACTTGCTATTAAAGAATCTGTCCTGCCAGCTTATAGGAATTTGTCTAAATTTTGGGATGAGTATGCCACAACAGCCAAATCAAGTCATGGGGTGTGGGCATTGCCAAAAGGTAAAGAATATTATCAGTATTGCTTGAAGGCAAATACAACCACTAATATGACTTCAGACGAGGTTTATAAAATGGGCCTAGAGGAAGTAGCTCGAATTCAAGATGAAATGCGAGTCATAATGAAGCAGGTTAAATATAAGAACGACTCATTACAAGACTTCTTCAATTTCGTCCGGACGGACAAACAGTTTCAATATAGTCCTGATGACGCAGGTAAAAAGGCATTGTTAGCTGATGCTACACGTTATTTTGAAGAAACTAACAAGAAGATCCCAGAGCTCTTTAATATA
>CAYXKX010000003.1:1359-69889 GCA_964465185.1 uncultured Chitinophagaceae bacterium | reverse complement strand
GAGAAAATTCTCTATCGATTTGTATAAATTTCATGTGGGGTCTCAGTTGAAAAATTTCGCGAAAAATCAGTAGGAGGTGCATTCTACGAAAATCCTACCCTCGATGGAAAAAGACCAGGCCGCTACTATGTCAATTTGTTCAACATGGGTGATAATCCGAAGTATCAGTTAGAGGCCTTAACTGCTCACGAGGCCATTCCAGGCCATCATATGCAGATCGCCATAGCCCAAGAATTGACGGGTATTCCCAACTTTAGAAAACATGGTGGCAATACTGCCTATATTGAAGGTTGGGCTTTATACACGGAAAAGCTAAATAAAGAATTGGGCTTCTATACCGACCCATATTCTGATTTCGGTCGCCTCAGTATGGAAATATTTAGAGCCGCTCGCTTGGTTGTAGATGTTGGTATTCATAATAAACAATGGACCAAGGAACAAGCCATAGATTATTTTATGAAAAATACTGCCAATGCAGAAGGTGATATTTACAAAGAAATTGAGCGGTATTTTCTCTGGCCAGGCCAAGCTACAGGCTATAAAATAGGTATGAATAAAATCATAGAGCTTAGAGAGCAATATAAGAAAAAACAGGGAGCCAACTATGATATACGTAAATTTCACGATATAGTGCTTATGAATGGCTCCGTACCTTTGAATATATTGGAGGAATTGGTCATGAAGAACTAAAAAATAGTATTAATATAAAAAATTATCAATCAAACAAAATGGAAAATCAAGAATCAAATGTTCAAATTGAAGTAAAGAAAAACGGGCCATTGCGTGTCATCACAGAAAAAATGGAGATCGATGTACAAGGAGAGAAAATTTTGAAAGAATCGGCGGCATCTTTTTGTCGCTGTGGTAAATCACAAAAGCAACCATTTTGTGATGGAAGTCATAAAGAGATAGATGCTTTTGAGTAATTTTGTCATCTAAATTTTTTATTATGCAATCAATTGGAATCATTGGTGGTGGTTTTGCAGGAATTATGACGGCCGTGCATTTGATTCAAAAGTCAACTGAAAAAATTGAAATTTATATAATCGGAGAGAAAGAGCATTTTGCCCGTGGAATAGCATACCAACCCTATTCTTCTAAGCACATATTGAATGTGATAGCAGGTAAAATGAGTGCCTTTCCAGACAAGCCCGACGACTTCCTCCATTGGATAATGCAAAAAGAGGATTATCAATCTATTGACAAGTCTATTATTGCTAATTCATTTATTTCTAGAAGATTATATGGAGACTACCTCTGCAAAATTTGGCGCGAAACAATGCTCATAGCCCATGAGAAGGAAATCCAAGTGGTAGAGATTACTGATGTTGTACATAAGCTGAATTATGTTGGTAATAAAATCCAATTACATTTTCTGGCTTCACCTTCTATCCTTGTAAATCAATGCGTAATAGCTACTGGTAACCAAATTCCCAAAAATCCTGCTATCGCCAATATAAACTTTTATAAAAGTTCAAACTACTATCAAAATCCGTGGAAAATAGATTCTGTAAGTCATATAAAAGAGACTTTACCAATACTTATACTTGGCAATGGACTCACGATGGTCGATACTATTATTGGATTACAAGAAATGAGATATGGCGGAGATATTATTTCCATTTCCCCCAATGGCTTCAATATACTGCCGCACCGCCATAGTGGGGTTGCTTATACAGCACATTTGGATGAGATTAAAGAAAATATGTCCCTCCAAAATCTGGTGAAAGTGATAAATAAACACATCAAAATTGTTCGTCAATTTGGGTTATCTGCTGAACCAATCATTGACGCCTTGCGACCATGGAATCAGAAAATATGGAGGGGCTTGTCTTTTGACGATAAAAAACTCTTTATGAATCGATTGAGGCATTTATATGGAGTCGCTAGACATAGAATTCCACTACATATATATGATAAAATACAGAAATTAAGAATTGATGGCAAATTGCATATAGAATCAGGTAAAATCATGGACATATTAGAGACTGCGGTAGGGATAGAAGTTAAGTTTTATAACAAAAAAACGAGACTAGTAGAGAAGTGTCTTGTATCAAGAGTCATAAACTGCACTGGACCTGAAACGGATTTTAGCAAATTAGAAAATAGTTTTCTAGCTCATTGCATACATGATGGCTTCATTTGTCAGGATGATTTGAAATTAGGTATTCGAACAAATATTGACAATTTTAAAGTGAAATTCAAAAATGGGCAAGAGCATAATCAGCTTTATGCACTTGGGTCTAATCTTAAGGGTGAACTCTGGGAATCCACTGCCGTTAATGAATTGCGCCAACAGGCAGAAGCCTTGTCTATGGTATTATTAAACCATATCAATGAAGAATCTGGAATAAATCAAACAAAGTTTTAATATTTAATCTCTCTATTGAAGATAGTGACTTGGTCAAAGTACATTTGAATTGAATGTCAAAATTCTATGAAGTTATGAATATTAGTATTGATACTCAACGTCAAGAATACTTCAGATTGTTAATGATAGAACAGCGCTATGGGTCCCGCACGTGTGAGTCTCCCAATATGTGTGTCACATGCGGTGTCGTTTGCACAGTTCCATTTTGATCTAATTAAATGTGTTAACCGAGTATAATTTCAATTTTAGCACACAATCATTTGTAGGTATATAATTTTGATTTTCTCGTTATGAATTCAAATGCCTTGGCAACTTTTATTCAAATATTCAATCTTATTTATATCATATTTGCCTAATTTTATAATATGTACACACAACGTCGTTACGGCTTTTGGATGACTTTCAATTGGAGCAAAGAGCCCTTTATTATTGGGATTGTTTATTCTTTTGTATTAACGGTCATTTATGAATTTGTATATCACAAACTCCATTTTGATTTTTCTTTTGATTGGCAGCCTATCAGTGTTTTAGGTATTGCAGTTGCATTTTATCTTGGGTTTAAAAATAATGCAAGCTATGACCGCACCTGGGAAGCACGAAAGTTATGGGGAAGTATAGTGAATAATTCTCGCACGTTTGGTGTAGCTGTTTGCAGTTTTATACAGGGCGAAAATAGTAATGCAATAAAAAAAGAGTTAATATATAGGCATTTAGCTTGGTTGACGGCTTTGCGATTCCAGCTGAGATTAGAAAGAGAGTGGGAACATACAGAATATCGCGTAAAGGGGAAGTATAACCCCAATATCAGTGAATTATATTTTCATGATTTAGAGGAAGAGGTAAAAAATGTATTGTGCGAAGAAGAATTTGAATTGTACCGAGGGAAAGCCAATATGGCAGCACAAATACTTCATAAACAATCGACTAGACTTCAAGAGCTTTTAAATCTAGGTTATTTTGAAGACTTCCGTCATATGGAGTTTCACAAACTCATTGCCGAATTTTATAATAGTCAAGGAGGAAATGAACGGATCAAAAATTTCCCTTTCCCTAGGCAGTATTCCTCTGTAGCCTTTTGGATGACCGTTATTTTTTCTAAACTAGCGCCGTTTGGTTTGTTAAATATTTTCCATAATCTAGAAAGTCATACCGTGTGGCTAACAGTGCCTTTTTCAGGCCTCCTTATTTGGGTTTTCTTTCTTATGGAAATGATTGGAGATTATTCTGAAAATCCATTTGAAGGTACCTATAATGACGTACCTATAACTTCTATTGCCCGCAATATCGAGATTGATCTAAGAGAAATGATGGGCGAAGCTGATATTCCTAAACCATTGGTCGCAGAAAATGGTTTTTTAATGTAGTCAATGTTTTTGTATTATAAAATTTCGTAGTGAATACCAAAGCTGCTTTTCGCCAAAAATTCCTTGAAGTTCGTTCGAACATCTCTATGGCAGAAAAGAAAGCTATGGATTCTGTTTTGAACGATAAATTGCATGATTTTATTGCAGAACTTAAGCCAAAAGTCGTCCATACATATCTGCCTATGGGTTCAGAGATTGACTTTTATCCCTTGATTGACTTTCTTTTAAATGAAAAAATAACGGTTGTCTGCCCTAAAGCTTTGAATAAACCTAATTTGCAGCACCTTATCCTGACTTCTATGGATAAAATAGAGCAGGGAAGATTCGGTACATTCTACCCAAAAGATAGTATTGAATACAAAGGAGACTATGATTTAATCATTGTTCCAGGCTTGGCTTACACTAGTGAAAAATACCGACTTGGCTATGGTGGCGGATATTATGATTATTTCCTAGCACAACAGTCCGCCGCAATCAAACTAGGTTTGTTTTATGCGTGTCAAAAAGCAAACGAGATTCCCGTAGAAGGGCATGATATTCCATTGGACTTGATCATAACTAGTATGTAGGAATGCGCCTTATCGATTTGTAGGAACATGCCTCAAGGAACGTTCTTACATAAAATGTATTTAAAATCCGCCATAACATTCTAATTCTATAAATTTGCCATTCAATTTTTAAAAATGAGAAATAAGTATTTACTATTAGTCCTCTTATCCTGTCAGATTTTTGCTTCTTTAGCACAAGACAATCTTATCAATGCTCTTGAGAAAAACAAATCAGACAGTGCCAAGAAAAAATTTCAATTTACAACTATATATGATATTGAAAAGACGTCTGTCAAGGCTCAGGGCAAGTCTGGAACTTGCTGGAGTTATAGTGGAAACTCATTTCTAGAAAGTGAATACATTAAGTCAAAAGGTAAGCCAGTTGATTTGGCGGACATATTCGCTGTTCGTTGTGCATTGATAGACAAGGCAGAGACCTATGTGCGTCTGCACGGAAATCTCGGCTGGGGAGAAGGGGGTGCTTTTCACGATGTTATGAATATGTATCGTAAATATGGAGCATTGCCGCAATCTGTTTATTCTGGTATTGAATACGATAGTAAAATCAATAATTTTGGTGAATTGATGGCTGTATTGGAGGGTTATTTAAAAGGAATAGTGAGTAATAAGAGCGGTAAAATTTCTCCACTTTGGAAAAAGAATTTCGTGACTTTGGTCGATGCCTATTTAGGTACACCCCCTTCAGAATTTGAGTTTGAAGGTAAAAAATATACTCCGAAATCCTTTGCTGACAATTATTTAGGTATTAAGGCAGATGATTATGTCGAGATTTCGAGCTTTACCCATGTGCCTTATTACGAAGAGTCTATTTTATTAGTACAGGACAATTGGAGCTTTGATAAAGTATGGAATGTCAAAATGAATGAATTAACGGAAACGATCGATTTTGCCTTGAAAAATGGCTATTCTGTCGCCTGGGCAACCGATGTGAGTGAAAAAGGATTTAGCTGGAAAAATGGCGTTGCCATAGTTCCGGATAGTCTTCCAGAGGACTACAGAGACGATGAGTATCAAAATAAAATGAAGAAAATTTTTGACGGACCGAAACCCGAATTGACCATTACACCTGAAATGCGTCAAAAGGCCTATGACAATTATGAGACGACCGATGACCACGGAATGCATATCACAGGTTTAGCCAAGGACCAAACGGGTAGAGAATATTATATCGTCAAAAATTCTTGGGGTGAAAAAAATGACCACAAAGGCTATATCTATGTGACCAAAGCATATTTGCTATATAAGACCACCGCTATTTTGGTCAATAAGAATGGTATTCCACCAGCAATCAAGTCTAAATTGGTCAAGAGGTAATACCGTATATATTTATGTAATCCCGCACTTGCGGGAAACATAAATTACCACGGTATTATACCAAAAAAGATTAGACTATCTAAAATTTATAAATAGTATAAAATGCTTATCGCCTCCTTGTCTAATGCCAATCACTATGAATTTGGTATTGAAAAGTTCAAGGGTAGGCTGAGATTTATTATTTATTTTAAAGAGGAAGAAATTGCATGCAGAAAGGAAGACATTAAAGTGTTGACTTCTTTTTTTCGATCCACAGGAATTGGTATTTTTCAAGGGAGAATTAAACTAAGGTCTGAATTAGATCATATCATAGTTTATTTTAAAGGCGAATGTCTTGGATCAATAGCTAAAAATGAGTTAGAGACTTCTTTAAAAGAATTATTTATCGATTAATCGTTCAATTCTGGAATGAAACTTTTATTAAAGCTACTTATTTATACGATATACCATCTGGAATCACTTCAGCTTGGGTTTTTATTAAGGAGATTTATTTTTTTTATCTTGGCTAGGATTCTTCGTTATAGAGCGAAAGTAATTGATAAAAATTTGGCTATTCTTTATCCTAATATTACTTCTGAAGAATCTCATTTTTATAAAAAGAAGTTCTATAATCACCTGGCAGATTTAATTGTGGAAACGCTCTGGTGTTTTCGGGCTAATCCTGAAGAGCTAAAGACTAAAGTATTTTTTAAAAACCCAGAAGTTATTAACCAGATTCTTGAAAGTGGTCAAAACGCGACCATTCTTTTATCTCACATTGGCAACTGGGAACTCTTTTGTCAATGGGCAAGCCTTTATGAACCGAGAATAAACATCGTCATACTATATACGCAAATAAAAAATGAAAAACTCAATAATTATATACTGAACTTGAGACAGCGTTTTGGGGCTTATTTAGTCTCGACAAAGGCCACATTAGATCTATATCGTGCACAGAAAACGAAAAATGTCTGCTTAAATTTCTTTGCGATTGATCAAAACCCTGGCGATCCATACAATCAGCATTGGTTGAACTTTTTCGGTCAATCGGTGCCTGTGATTTCAGGAGCAGAAAAATTTGTCAAGTCGCAAACACAAAAGGCCTATTTCCTCTATGTAACCAAGGGAGAAAGTTATGAATTTGAACTCATAGAGCTAAACTATGATTCTTCATTACCCTATGACCTTACAGAGAAACAGTTCGCACTTCTCGAAAAAAATATACTTGAAAATCCAAGTCTATGGCTGCTTTCGCATAATAGGTTTAAGTATGTTTTGCCTTAATTTTGAAAATTGAACTAGTTTATTTAAACTTATGATGTTTTAGCTAGCAAAAATAACTCTGAGTCCTATTAAGTAAAATTTTTATTTATTTAAAAGCACATTTAAAAGCTCAGTAATTTGCTTAAAACTTAATTTCTTGGCTATGAATCGTTTCTTTTCATCTACTAAAAAAAAGCTTGGATAATACCAAACATCATAAAGTTGGGCATATGACTTTTCACCAGCATTATATCTTTTTGTTTCTTCAGAAATTGAATTATATACATTACCCCACCTAGATAATTTATACTCATGAATGTAGGTTTTCCAATCCTCAATATTTCCAGAAGATTCAGATGCTAAGCAAAATACTTTTATCATATTTTTTTGCCAAACCAATCTTTGAAAGGAGTCTAGTTGAGGTAGCGTTTCTCGACAATGGTGGCAAGTTGGATCCCAAAAGCATATAATAGTGTACTTGGCTTTGATTGAATATAGGGATAAATTAAGGCCATCTAAGCCAGGAAGATTAATATCGGGTGCAGGTTTGTTTATAAGTTTTCCCATAGCGAAATAAGCCCTCTCAGAGATATACGCTTTATCGCTTTCAGTTATCCATGAATAATTTTTT
The DNA here is from genome assembly GCA_964465185.1 of uncultured Chitinophagaceae bacterium. GTDB lineage: Bacteria > Bacteroidota > Bacteroidia > Chitinophagales > JADJOU01 > CHPMRC01. The sequence continues at coordinate 62,398 of CAYXKX010000003.1, read as the reverse complement.
GGAGCAATATATTTTTCAAATATGTGAACAAATATTTCATCGCCCCACTTGTATTTGCGACCTAAAATATTTTTCAAGATTCTTTTTAAGACGAATTGGTTCATTTTTTCATTTGCCATAGCAGAAATCATTATCCAATCGATTTCCTTCTTAATAGAATCTTCTTCTTGAGTGATAACTTCTGTCAAATAGCGATCTAATTTGGGACCTAAAAAAGGGGTATAGCTAAGTCGTCCATCCCATAGATAGACTCCATTCCAATAGTTTGATTTAATATATTGTCTGGCGTTTGTACTATCAAGTTTGTTTTTTTGTAATCTCAAATGTAAAGGTAAAGTTGGGATTTGAATCGCCTTGAGCATAAGACTAACAAAAGAATTAGGGTATCGGACTATTATTTTATCTTTATAGCTATTTATGGATTCTAGCTCATACTCACGTTTAGATTTCCAATAATTACTATCCTTCTCCGATTTAGCATTACTTATTTCATATCCTATATCTTCTATATTCCTATAGTTTTCGTATTCATTTTTTTTGTACTCTAAGAATAGATCGTTATCTTTAGAACCTTTAAATACTAATTTAGGATCCTGGGGATTCATTAAATCTGCTTCAATTTTAAAATGTTGATTTGAATCAATAATAAAATCAAAAAGGAATTCACCTTGGCTATCATAAATGATATATAGACCATGTGATAAAGGAAAATTCCCTCTAAAAACAAACTCCTTCTTGTAGTCTAGATATGCAGAATCTACTAACGGATAATCATAACCAAAATAGTGTCCTAAATACACTATTCTAGTATCGGAATGGTTTAACTTTACCTTTAATTGATGACTATTATTGAATTCAATTTTTTCCAGTTTAACTTGACTTTGAATCCCAAACGAGACTATACATAAAAGACTTATTGTCCTTACTTTTCCAATTATCATAATTCGCAAAAAATTAAAAATGGAAGGATTCAAATTGACCCGAAACTAAATTACTTCAATTGTGTGATATTAGGAAACGGTGTTTCTTTAGTGCATAAAGGTTTGTAAAATGCTTTAACCACATCCGCTATTCCCGTTGGATCCAGAGCTGTCAATTCCCATAAATCATCTGTAGAGATATCATTGTTTGCTGTTTTGAGTAATAAAGTTGCATACTGCTCTTGAATATACTCTATCGCATTATCCTTCATGTTATCTTTCAATTGTTTAACTACCTTTTTAGTAGTTAGCTGCTCAAATCCTTTTGCCAATTCCTTTGCAGCCAACTTAGCTGCCGCTTTGGCTGCCACTCTATCTCCCGACATGACCGCTACTTTAAAACTTTTTTTCGCTGCTGTAACGGCTGAAGTTTCTCCTAAAGAAATTATGTTCAAAGCGACTTGCACCACTGCGTCTACCATATTAAAGGTTTCTTGTGCGCATGAGCTAATATTATCTGCACAACCAGCTCCACATGGGGTACTTTGGTATCCGCGGCATGGTTGCCAGCAGACTGGATCTGCATCACTGTCAGCTATATATCCTGGAGGGCAAGGTTCGAAACATAATCCTGCTTTATTATGAATCAATCCTTCTCTGCATTTCATAGGTTCTCCTGCACCATTATAGTAGTTTGCTCTCTCGATGGTCACAATTTTTGCAATACAATGTTCTCCCGTATTCGTATATCCATTTTCGCAATTTTGATGACATCTTGCGTCAGCCCCTTGGAAATAGCCTTGCGGACAAATCATACTGTTCATCGATAATGAATGTGCCCCACGACCACAGAATTCCCCATTGTTTGTATAACCTTCTCTACAATTCACATAGCATCTTCCATTTCTTTTAAATCTATCTGAAGGACATGTGGCATTATCTAAACTAATACTTTTTGGAGGCCACCATCTATGGCAGGTAGTACCAGTATGTTCAAAGTCTTTAGGGCAGTTAGCTAAGGTCGAAGGAGCTGAGTATGTGCTCGCCTCTTTAAAACAGGTTAATCCCGTATTGGTGTATCCACTAGGACAGTCAGCTAATCTAGAGGGTGCATGTTTTGAATCCCCGCCTTTAGAACAAAACAATCCCGTATTGGTGTAACCTGAAGGACAATCCTGCCAACATCTATCTAAAGTACGTTTATAGCCTGACTTACAAGGAGTGTAGCAAACCGCTTCCCAATCCTCTTTTACTAATCCATTGGCACAGGTTGTCAAGGGTTCTGTACGCCTTGGATGGCTTCTTTTCCAGCAATACTGCACTTTGGAATCCGTTACCTCATCGCTTATCCACTTAAGAATTTTAACTTCATCTTGCTTACTAAAAAATGCGCCGATAGCATACTTGGTTTCTGAACTTAAAGTAGACATAACAGCGTCTTTAGCTATTTCTTTTGCTTCATGGCCTATTGAAATGTTTCGTGATTGATTATTTTGGGAATTATTTTCTTGTGCGTTATTATTTTGAGAATTATTGTTTTGTGAAGTTGATTGGTTTGAATTGTAATTGGACGGTGGATCATTTGTTTGTTGTGAGTTATCTATATTGGATGAGTTAGATGAAAATTCACTTATAGCATACAATAATGACCGGTTTTCTCTGTCCCAATTAAGATAAATTTCTTTTTTCCATAAATCTAATTGGACAGAAACATTTCTAGATCTATCTATTAAATAAACTGACCATTCGTCTCTCTGCGTTTCATCAAAACTAAAAGTTCCATCCTTCGCATATTCCTTCCACCCTCCAGATCTTGTTTGAATAAATTTACCTATGGAGCCTTGGTTATTGTATTCGACATATCTCAAGTTTTCACCATTTACAATGCCACTTGGCGTATTATTAACGTTATTGTTACTAGTATTATTAATACTTCTATTATTGTTATTTTCTTCTTTGTCTATTATTTCCCATTGTGCCCATTCGGGTCCCGCATCTCCGGCATGCGCAGTCACCTGATCTGGAGTTGAAGCACCAGGTGAACAGCCATTGCATCGAGCTATAAAAAGCTGAGCATGCATATTCCGAATAGAATAGCGACCATTATTGAGTTTTTTGACTTCAAATTGTGCCCAAAGATGGTCCGATGATGATTCATGAAAAGTTATAAAACTGGTTTGCGAGCCTCCTTCTATACAGCCATCGCATACGGTCATATACTTGCCATTAAATGCCCTAAAAGCATAGTTGCCATTTGGCAATCGAATAGCCTCAAATTGACTAAAGTCCTTAAACTGTGCATCTTCACTGCAATGAAGAGTAGCAGTGTAATCTATGTTATTTATTGTTTTCTGACATCCATTGCACATACATAGATAGGTGCCAAGATCGCATTTGAACGAAACTTTATTAGGGAGCTGAGCCCAACTTGTATAAACAAAAAACGTAAGAAACCATAAGACAAATAGTTTTAAGGTCATCATTTTATTCCAAATCATAAATTGTAATTTAAATGGATTAAAATAGGCTGACAGAGCATAATCTCAAGTTTGGAGTTAATATCTTATCAGCTGTTAAAAAGCAATATTACATATTATCCTTCTTACTTAAAATACGTTATCTCATAAAGAACTGTGGTATTAGCATTGGGTCCTGTATAGATCTTTTTCGTTCTGGTCTCTAATCGAATGTATAATTCTCGCGAACGATCATATAGCAGAACAGAGTATGCATCGCTTTGAGCTGGCGTAAAATTAAAGGTGCCATTTTTTGAATACTCTGTCCATTTATCTTGGCCAGTTTTTACAAATTTGCCTATAGTACCGCCATCATTATATTCTACATAACTTATTCCTCTTTCTTCTACACGCTCTCTTGGGCTATTATTATTCTCATTTATACCAATAATTTCCCATTGTGCCCATTCTGGTCCAGCATCTCCGGCATGAGCGGTCACCTGATTTGGAGTTGAAGCACCGGGAGAACAACCATTGCAGCGAGCCATGTAAAGTCGAGCATGAATATTCCAAATAGCATATCGACCATTATTAAGCTTTGTTACTTTAAATTGTGCCCAAGGATGGTCAGATGATGATTCATGAAAAGTTATAAAACTGGTTTGTGTGCCTCCTTCTATACAGCCATCGCATACGGCCATATATTTACCATTAAAAGCCCTGAAAGCATAGTAGCCATTTGGCAATCGGATAGCTTGAAATTGACTAAAGTCCTTAAACTGTGCTTCTGAGTTACAATGAAGAGTAGCTGTATATTCTATGTTATTTATTGTTTTCTGACATCCATTGCACATGCATAGATAGGTGCCTAGATCGCATTTGAATGATACTTTATTTGGGAGCTGAGACCAGCCTTTGGAATAACTAATTAACAGAACTAATAAAATCATTAGTTTATAGAGTGTAAATTTTTTTTTGAACATGATTATCAATTTATAAGGTTTACAAATAAAACGATAAAGCAAAATCTTCACTTGATACATCAATGTTAGCATACCATAATGTTAAGTTGCTAAATAATTTTAAACAAAATTAGATATAAAAAATAAATATGAATATATATTTTAAATAAAATTACATATATTATGCTTTACTATTAGGGCTATATTGCTCATTTATAGTATTTTATATTGACAAATTGATTCATTTGAACCCACAAATTCGTACATAAAATATTTAATGACCTAATTAATGGTATACAAAATTATATGAATGATCAAAACATACAACCTAATGTATTGACAAGTTTTACTACATTTGTTTGAATAAAATTTTAATCAGTGATGAAGAAGCTTAATAGTAGTATTAGTATTTACGTAATTATTACTTTGATTAACATATCTTCCCTTGCTCAGACGACTTTTGCCCTGCCTGGTCTCTCATACTCATACGCAGCCTTAGAGCCCATTATCGACTCTCAAACTATGGCCATTCATCATAGTAAGCATCATCAGGCTTATATTACTAATTTAAATAAGGCATTAGAAAAAGATACATTAAAACGCAGTATCGAGGATATTTTGAAATCTATATCTGCCTATCCTATTTCAGTTAGAAACAATGGAGGAGGGCACTATAACCATTCCTTGTTTTGGTCTATACTATCTCCAGATCATGATACCAAGCCTTCAAAAGCATTAAACGATGCCATCATCAAGCAATTTGGAAGTCTGGATAGTTTAAAAAAACTGATTAACTCAGCTGCCCTAAAGCAATTTGGTTCAGGCTGGGCTTGGCTTTCGGTCAGTAAAGAAAATGAATTATTTGTTTCTTCTACACCCAATCAAGATAACCCACTCATGGATATAGCTGAGAGGAGAGGCACTCCTATTTTGGGTATCGATATCTGGGAACATGCCTATTATCTTAAATACCAGAACAAGCGAGGAGATTATCTCTCATCTATTTGGGCTATAATCAATTGGCAGGAAGTCAGTCGCAGATATTCTGCCGTGCCTACAATAGAGAAATAATATTTCGCATTTGTAGAGGCAAGGTATGCCTTGCCTCTACAAATACATTATTTAAACAATTCTTTCAAGGCAGGCGCATCCGCCATTTTCAATTTCCCTGCCATAAATAAGCGTATCTCTCGTCGCTGCTGCGCTGTATCAAAATCTAATTTTTCATCATCTGATTCTGGAATGAGGGGTGCTACCTTTTTCGGTTTACCATTACTGTCCAATGCCACAAAGGAATAATAGGCAGAGTTACATTTGTATCTATTTTTAGTAGGGAGATTTTCTGCCCAAACTTCTATTTTGACTTCCATCGAAGTAGAAAAAGCGCGAGTCACTTTGCTCATGATAGTAACGACATCTCCCATTTTGATAGGATTCTCAAAGCTCACCTGATCTACTGTGACGGTGACTACTACCGCTTCTGCATGTCTACCTGCGCTCACCGCGCTGCATATATCCATCCAGTGCAGTATTTTCCCACCTCTTAAATTATGTATCGTATTGGTATCATTTGGCAAAACGATTTCCATCATTTGCGAATACGACTCTTGTGCTTTTTTTCCTGGTAACATAACTCAAAACTTAAAACTGATATTTATTCATCATAATCTAAAATGATCTTCTTACTTCTAGGCATAGATTGGCAAGTCAATACAAATCCTTTGGCTATATCTTTATCAGACAGTGCATCACGATCTTTCATTTCGATATTTCCAGTCTTGACCATAGCTCTACATGTACTACACGCTGCTACCAAACAAGAATATGGAGGATCTCCTCCTGCATTTAATGCAGCGTCTAAAATCGTTTCATTATACTGACAAGTAAATTTCAACTTCTTGCCTTCATATTTGATTTCTATCTCTGCAGCTTCGCCAGGTGATAATGGAGCATCTGAACCACTCCCTACACTTGCAGAATGCATATCTTCAGCACTTTTGGCAGTAAAATATTCTCTGTGAAACTTTTCAGGAGCTAATCCAATAAGTAGACAAGCTTTTTCTGTAGCAGAAATTATCCCAGCAGGGCCACAAACCCAAACATTGAAATTAGAGACCCCCAAAGATTTAATCCATTCAGCAAGATTGTTCTCATTCAATACATTTTCACCATTGGTATAAAGGAAATCAATCCTTAAATTGGGATATTTTGATTCTAATTCTTTCAATTCACTATAGAACATGGTCTCTTCTTGGGATAATGTGCTATACTTCAGATATACAAGGGCCGTTGTATTGCTCAACAATTCATAAAGCATGGATAAGATAGGCGTAATACCACTGCCGCCTGCGATAAAAACATATTGTTTTTGACTAGAAATATCACCTAAAAGGAAGCCTCCCTCTGGAGTTGAGACTTCTAATTCATCGCCTGATTTTATGGATTGATTTATGTACTTACTACCATATCCATCCACTATTTCTTTGACACCAATAGAGAATTGATTCGATTGAGATGATGGGGAACATATAGAATACGAACGCCTTATTTTCTTATCTTCAATATTCAATTCCAAACTGACAAATTGTCCAGATTTAAAGCTGTAATTTGAACTAATCGAAGCAGGTAGTTCGAATGTGATCTTTTTGGATAGTGGTGTTAGTTGTTCAATGCTTGCTACTCTAAGCTTGTTAAAATGCATTTCTTTGATTTATTTAAGTGTTGTGAAATATTGCCTTGCTCTCAGCATCATTGGATCTGACTCGTTGATTATTTTTTGAAACCCTTCAGTTTTATAATATTGCTTAGCCATAAAAGCCTTTAAGCTATTCTTTAATCTAATTTCATAATTTGGTTTCGTCTTGTCATTCCAAACTCCGCCATTCTTTTTGGCATATGCATAAAATTCATTGAGTATTAATGCGTCAATTTGATAATTTTTCTGGAATTCAGAGAATGAGTTATACGTTTTCATTTCCGAACCGAATCTACTGTAATTTGAATAAATAAAATCTGGCACAAAACTTCTCAATGCAGAAAAACTCACAAAATCATAATTGGTATCTAAAGCCACGAAAAGGTCTGGGTATACGCCGCCACCGCCTTTCACCTTTCGACCTTTTTTGGTTAAATAAACCACCGTATCACCAGATGCATTTTGATTCTCATGAAAGAACTCCCCGTTTTTATAGCGCTCATAGACTTCGTCTTCATAATTCTCTAACTGTTTGTATGGTTTTTGTATGTTTCTACCAGAAGGAGTATAGTATTTAGCCACCGTTAGCCTGACTGCACTCCCATCACTTAACTCAATTTGATTTTGAACCAGTCCTTTGCCAAAACTCCTTCTTCCTAATATGATACCCCTATCAAGATCCTGAATAGCCCCAGCTAAAATTTCTGATGCACTAGCTGAACCCTCATCGATCAAAACAATAATTTTACCTTGTTCAAAAATCCCAGGTTTACCACTATAAAACTCCTCTTTCTTATACTTTAAGCCTTCTGTAAAGACCAATAACTGCTTATTGGGGATCAATTCATCAAGAATTTTGACCGCTATTTCTAAAAAACCCCCTGTGTTTTGTCGTAAATCGATGACCAGATTTTGAATTTTACGCTGGTTTAACTCGCTTAATTCTGCATAAAACTCCTCATAGGTCGTTTCTCCAAATGAATTTATTTTGATAAAACCAGTGAAACTGTCCACAAGAATTCCTTCTTCTACACTCTTTACACGAATATCGTCTCTCTTTAGAAGAATGGAGGGTAGAATAGTTTGGTTTCTTTGAAGAGTTAATTTCACCCTACTGCCTTTTTCACCCCTCAGCTTCTTATAAACATCAATATTGGTTATTTTTACACCTGCAACTGTAGTATCATTGATTTTAATAATTTTGTCACCAGATTTGATCCCAGCCAATTCTGAAGGTCCTCCTGATATTGGAGACACAACTGTTATCGTATCATGAACGATGTAAAACTCGATACCTATTCCTGAAAAAGAACCCAACAAAGGCTCATTAGCGGCATCAATATCCTCTCGAGAAATGTACACAGAGTGGGGGTCCAAGCTATTTAAGAGATGATTGACAGCTTTACTTTCTACCGCTTTTTGATCAATGGAATCGACATAGTTTTTGTGGATGATGTCTAGAAGTTCTTCGAACTTATTGGGTCCCTTGACACTTGGGAGAGTTGTGCGAATAAATAGAAATCCAAGTAGGATTCCAATTGCAATCAATAATATATTCTTTAGAAACTGGTTTGCTTCTATAGCATTGTAAACTATATAATTGTTTTTGATACTCAAAGGGTAAAAATGATTGCAAAATTAGCTATTAAAACTTCAATAATCTTGTTATATTTAGCTAAATTCTTGCTGGAATTTAAAGTGTATTATAAACTTATCAACAATTGAAAGAAACGAAATATTTGTTCGAAATTTATTTGATACATTTGCTTTCATATGACAGATAAAAAAATCGACCTAAGCAGGAAAATAGGTGTTTTAGGGGGAGGCCAGTTAGGAAGAATGCTTCAGGAAGAAGCTCTCTTGTATGGAGTTGATCTTTATTTTTTGGATAATGATATCAAGGCTCCATGTAGTATTTTTAAAAACAACTTTACCCATGGTAGTTATAAAGATTTCAATACAACCATTCAGTTTGGTAAAGATAAAGATGCCTTGACTATCGAAATAGAACATATAAATGCTGATGCCTTAGAGCAACTCAGCAAATATGATAAAATGGTCATACCTAGAGTTGAAATCATTAAAATGATTCAAAATAAGGCGTTACAAAAACAATTTTTAAAAGAAAATGATATCCCGACTTCAGAGTTCTGTGTGATAGAAACGAAAAATATACCAAACGATATTGCAGATTCATGGTATCCTTTCGTCCAGAAATCACAGATAGATGGTTATGACGGGAAAGGTGTTACTATAATTGAAGATAAATCTGAGTTGGAGAAGCAACTAATGGTTCCATCTTTGATAGAAAAAAAGGTAGAAATTGAAAAAGAGTTAGCCATAACCATTGCCATAGAGCAGAATGGCAAGGTTCATTTTTTCCCTATTTGTGAAATGGTATTTAACCCCAAACTAAACCTCGTTGATTTTTTAATAGCCCCAGCAAGCATCGAAGATAAACATACTAAAAAAGTAAATTCCATAGCTTCAAAACTGGCCAAATCCCTCAAATCTCCAGGACTCTTTTCTATTGAATTTTTCCTAACTAAAAAGGGAGAGGTCATGGTGAATGAAGTGGCTCCTCGAGCACATAATAGTGCACATTATACAATTGAAGGTTGCAATATTTCCCAATATCAAGCACAATTGAGAATACTTCTAGGGTTACCTATACCTGATATCACAATGAAAGGCTATGCGGGCATGGTCAATCTGATAGGTGAAGAACAATATATCGGAGCACCTTATGTAGAAAATTTGCAGCAATTACATGAGCATGGCGAAGCATATCTTCACCTCTACGGTAAGAAGGAAACCAAGCCTGGACGAAAAATGGGACATATTACGGTCTTAAACACAAATAAAAGTAAATTGATTACTCAGCTAAACTGGATCAAAGAAAATATCAAGATAAAATCATAAATCTAAAACGAAGTAAAGATGAAGAAAGTAGCCGTCATAATGGGAAGCGATAGTGATTTGAACGTGATGCAAGATGCAGTGGATATACTCAATGAGTTTGGAATTCCAAACTTAGTTGATATCGTTTCTGCGCACCGCACACCAGAGTATATGTTTGATTTTGCGAAGAATGCCGCAAAAAATGATATTGCAGTCATCATAGCAGGTGCAGGAGGTGCAGCACATTTACCGGGGATGGTAGCTTCTTTGACTCATCTTCCAGTGATAGGTGTACCCGTAAAGTCTTCTAATTCTATTGATGGCTGGGACAGCGTTCTCTCCATTCTCCAAATGCCGAATGGCGTGCCTGTAGCTACCGTAGCCCTCAATGCCGCTAAAAATGCCGGCATACTCGCTGCACAGATTTTAGGCACTTCCGATGAATCTATAGCGAATAAACTGATGGACTATAAGAAGAAATTGAATGATGAAGTGGTAGAGAAGAGGAAGAAGAAAGGTTAGTTTGAGGATAGAATAAATTTCTTGTTTATGTCAGGTATGTCCCCTTCTCCTAAGGCAGAGTCCTCTTCGAGAGACTCTGCTGCACATCTTCGCTATACTTCCCCAGCCAGTCAAGGTGTTGCCACCTTGACTTAAGAAAAAAACAAATGATTCAAGGTCGATAGACCTTGAATGGCTTAATTGTTGGTGTTATTCACCAACAATCAAGTATAAAAATAAAATCTCAAACGACATTCCTTGACACCCATAAGCCCTAGATTTGCTCCAAAACAACCCAAATGAACCAAGAAAAATATACGAAAGCCTATCAAGGTCTTAATGAAAAGCAAAAGCAAGCTGTAGATACTATTTATGGTCCTCTCATGGTCATAGCAGGTCCTGGGACGGGAAAGACCCAGCTTCTTTCTACACGAGTCGGGCATATTCTGCGCGAAACAGATTTTCGACCGTTTAATATCCTTTGTCTGACTTATACCACTAGTGGTGTGGCCGCTATGAAGCAGCGATTGGTCGAACTCATAGGCCCAGAAGGAAATGATGTGGAGGTCTATACGTTTCACAGCTTTGCGGAGAAAGTCATTCAGCGATATAGTCGTTACAATGATTTAGAGACTTTTCAATTCATCGATGATATCGATAAAAAAATCTTAGTTCGCGAACTACTGGAAGAATTAGAATTCAATACACCCCTCAAAAAAGGTGTGTCGAGTGTAGATAGCAGTATTAGCTTTATTCTTTCTATTATTTCTCAAATAAAAAAGGAAAAATACGATGCGGATATTCTTATAAAAGCGATTGAGGACGAACTGCGAATCAAGAAAGATTCGGAAGAGTTTGTATATAAAAAGAAAACAGGAGATTTTGTCAAAGGGGATTTTAATCAAGGTAAATGGGATAAGTTTGAAAATAAGCTAACCAAGAATATACAAGCGCTTCAGATTTATCAAAAATACAATGAAATAGTCACCTCTCGAAAACTCATGGATTTCGATGATATGCTTCTGAAAGCTTTAGAGCTAATGGATAAGAGTGAAGACTTGCGGTTGGATATACAAGAGCAATATCAAGTCATTCTCGTCGATGAATTTCAAGATACGAGCGGTGCGCAGTTGGACCTTATACATCAATTGTGTCGAGACGTTGAAGATCCGAATGTCATGGTGGTAGGAGATGAAGACCAGTCTATCTATCGCTTTCAGGGTGCTAACTTGTTTAATATTCACGATTTTCACAAGCGATATTTAGCGCATTTACCAGCCGAAGAACAATACGATCGCATGGTGGTTTTGGATAAAAACTACCGCTCTACACCAATTATATTGGATGTTTCCCGCGTATTGATAGAAAAAAATACGGAGAGAATTACGAATATTATCGAAGGCAAAACGATTATCAAGAAACTAGAGGCGGCCCATCCTAGTCTGAAAGAAAGTTCAGAACCTATCGAACTGATAGAAGTGGAGAATAAGGAAGATGAAATGTTGCCGATAGTTTTGAAAATAGAAGACTTAGTAAAGAAAGGAGTCGATTTTAAAGATATCGCTGTTCTATTCCCCAATAATAATCAAATGATTGACTTTGCACAGTATTTGGCGGTGCTTGACTATCCTTATGAATTGAGTAAAGATGAGAACATTTTAGAAGATAAACTCATACTTTCCTACATTCAAATTTTCTATTTTATTCAAGACTTTGCCAATCGAAAAGTGCTATCGCCAGAGCAGTTCGGTGAATTGTTGATGCACCCATGGATGGGAATTTCTCTCTATGATATCAGTCGTTTTTGGGCAGAAGTCAAGGAACTAGAGATACGTAATCCGCTTGATTTTTTACTGTTTTTAGAGAAATATCAAGGCATAGAAAAAATAGAACAAGCCTTGGCTATTTACAAAACTTGTGTGCAAAAGCTTTCATTGATGCCTCCTCAGCGATTTTTCCACTTCGTGCTAGATAGTTTTCAAATCAAGGAATGGGCGCTGAAACAGCCACAGCGAATGGATATTTTACAGAAAATAGAAGTTTTGGATAATTTCCTAAAAGACTATCTGAATAAAGTGGAAAATGGAAAGATGAGCGACTTTATAAAAAGACTAGAAGCCTATCTGCGAGAGGATATCGCTATCCCGTATACCAAACGATTTCAATCAGAAAATAGTATTAACCTTATGACATATCATAAGAGTAAGGGACTGGAGTACGACTTTGTTTTTGTTTATAATGCTGGAAGATATAGCAATAGAAGTAAAGAAAGTCTCTATGTTCCAGAGGAACTCATTGATTTGAATCTATCAGATGAAAACGAGAAGTCAAGAAACGAAGAAGAGAAGCGGCGTTTGCTTTATGTGGCTATGACTCGAGCTAAGAAAAAACTTTATCTCACAGATATCGTCACGGATGGTAAAGGAGATTCGAAAAATAAATTCAAAGTTGAAATCAATCCCGTATCTGAAGAGGAGATGAAAAAAACACCAGATATAGCAGCACCTGTGATTTCCTTCGTTTATAAATTGAATGAAAATGATTATACGCGCTTCGAGACTCTCAATGTTTCAGCCTTAGCGATAAAAGATGAAAAATTGTTTGAGAATAATTTTATTCATCAGCGTTTGGAAAATTTTAAAATGAGCCATTCGACGATGAATACCTATCTCGAATGTCCGCAGAAATTTTATATGGACAAGATGATAAGCATCCCTTCCGAAACATCGTTTCAGATGAGTATGGGTAATTTTTACCACGGATTGCTTGAAAATTTTGATAAAATGCTCAAAGACCAACCTGAAAAAGACAGTCTCGAAGAGCTGCTTAACATGGCGCGACAATTGATCTATCATTACCGTGGACTCATGACAGAAATCGAGTTTAGAGATGTTCAGCAGGCTCTAGAGACCAATCTGCCCATACTTTATCATCAATATTTACAAACGAATAAATCTTCCAATTTTGAATTAGAAGCCAGTCTCGAAATGAAAATCGGACCTTGTTCTTTTACTGGCAAATTAGATAAAATCATCTTTGATGATAATAGTATAACTATCGTGGATTATAAGACAGGTAAGCTTTCTAATTCAAAAAAGAAACATAAACTGGATAGTTTTAATCCGGATAAAGAATTGAAAGAAGACGCGACAGTAGATGAAATTTTCGGTGGAAATTATTGGCGCCAGGCTGTAATTTACTCGATGTTGGTCAAGGAAAACTATCCCGATAAAAAACTCCAAGAAGTCCGTTATGTCTATATTTTACCTGAGGATAAGGAAATTAAGATATTCACTTTTCAGCCTTCGTTGGAGGACGAGAAATATATGAAAAACCTCATATTAACTACCTTTGAGAAGATTCAAAGTAAAGAATTTGGTTGTTGTCAAAAAATAGAATGTCCTTGGTGTGAGCAATTAGCTCATAGACAAAGTTTGAATTAATAAACTAAATGAATATCACTTTATATTCGCAAAGACCGGTGATAAGACCACATAGTACACATAGATTGTTTGATATTTCTATATGAATCTCTCGCACTTTGCGAGTAAATTCGCTTACTGAGCATAATACTCGTAGCTACACCAAAGGTAATATAGAAAAGTTAAACTTTTACACATAGCATACCAAAATAAACTATGTGGTCTATGTGGTAAATTGTTTATGCAGAAGCGTTTTATAGTGTTAATTTTGCAAAGATTCGAGCATATTCAAAAAAATAAATGAAATGAAATTCGCATTAATCGGTAAATCCCTTTCGCATTCGTTTTCCAAAACCTATTTCACATCGAAGTTTCAACGGGAAAACATAGAAGCTAGCTATGAAAATTTAGAATTCGAATCTGAGGAAGATTTAATGAATTCTTGGCCTGAAATAAGGCATCAATTTGATGGTTTCAACATCACCATACCTTATAAAAAATCTTTAGTAGATCAAATTGATATATTAGATATTCACGCAGAAAGAATCGGCGCTATTAATTGTATAGCAATTAGAGCAGGAAAGAGCTATGGATACAATACCGACTTTCAAGGATTTTATAAATCAGTCTTTAAAAAGAGTTTTTCCAGAAATCGAAAAGCGTTGATTTTGGGAAATGGTGGCGCTAGTTTAGCTGTAAACTATGCTATTGAAAATCTATTAAAAATGCCTGTGGATATACTGAGTAGAGATCATTCGGATATTCCTTGGTCTCAGATAGAAACATTAGACTTAGCGGACTATTCTTTAATAGTTAATTCTACACCAATCGGTATGTTTCCGAATTTAGATGATTGCCCACCTTTAAATTTCGGAACCGCACTTCAAGATACCCTTTTTGTAGACTTGATTTACAATCCTATGATTACAAAATTTCTCGAAAAAGCCGATGAGCAGGGATGTATGATATTAAACGGATTGCCAATGCTGTTTAGCCAGGCAGACTTGTCATGGGAGATATGGAATAATCTGATGTGATGATTAGTTGATTTGATAATTTGTCCCGATAGCTATCGGGATTGAAAATGAACTTTACTTTGCGTTCTCCGCGACTCTGCGGTAAGTTTTTCAATTCCTTTGTACGTTAAATAGTCAGGCCTCAGTCGAAAATAACGTTGTGAAACTTGATGAAAATCTTTGTGGAACTTTGTGCTCCTTCATTCGTAATCAAGAAAAACTCTAGTTCCATATCGCCTTTGTAGCTATTTTAAAAAAAATGTTTATAATTAATTCGTGAATTCGTGGCTCCAAACCCTTATCTTTGCGACATTAAAATGCAAAAATGAAATTTGGAGTTGTTGTTTTCCCTGGAAGTAATTGTGATAGAGATATGATCCATGTTTGTGGTGAAGTATTAGGTAAAGAAGTGATTACATTATGGCATAAAAGCACTGATTTATCAGCCTTTTCCAAAGAAGATTGTATTGTATTACCAGGAGGTTTTTCTTTTGGAGATTATTTGAGAACAGGTGCTATCGCACGTTTTTCTCCGATTATGGAAGAAGTGATCAAATTCGCTCATAACGGCGGTCGTGTTTTAGGTATATGTAATGGCTTTCAAATTCTTTGTGAGTCTGGGCTGCTACCAGGTGTATTATTGAGAAATAAAAATCAAAAATTTTACTGTAATAATCAAACGATCAAGGTTGTCAATACAAAATCCCAATACACGCAATTATTGGAGCAAAATCAAGTGTTGAGCATTCCTGTAGCCCATGCTGAGGGAAGATATCATTGCGATGAGCCTACTTTGGCCGAGTTGAAGCAAAATAACCAAATCCTTTTCCAATATTGTGATGAAAAAGGGTTAGTCAATGAAGATACCAATTTCAATGGCTCACTAGAAAGTATAGCTGGCATTATGAATAAAACAGGGAATGTCTTTGGTATGATGCCTCACCCTGAGCGAGCTTCTGAAGAAGGTTTAGGAAATACAGATGGACTCAATATGCTCAAAGGCTTGACCATTCTAGCTCAAACAGCCAATGGCTAATCTTTTTCAAGAAAATTTACCTCTAGCGCTTCAGACGAGAAAAAACTTTCTTGCGATACTAGAGTGCTCATCGATACCCGAACTCAATGCTATCCCCATTGGCTTTAACAATAATGTCATTTGGAATATTTCGCATATAGTGGCGACTATGGATATTTTATATTATAACTTAAATGGCCTCACCCCTAAATTGGATTCTAGGTTTATCGATAGTTACCGAAAAGGCACTAAACCTTCGGAAATGGTCGATGAAGCAATGATTGATACGTTGAAACTAAATTTAATTTCCCAACTAGAAAGAATAGAAATAGATGTAAAAGAAGGAATTTTCCCTCAAAATTTACCTAAAGCCTACACTACAAGCTATCATTTCGAATTGAAAACATTGGATGATATCATTCGCTTCAATCAAGTCCACGAAGCCCTTCATATGGGTATTGTAATGAGTTTGAGGAAGTTTGTTTAACTTTCATCTTCTTGATTTTATGTAAATTATGAAGAAACTATTAATTATTCCCTATTAATTATTAATTATTCCTTATATTTGCACTCCGAAATTCTGAATAAATAGATAATATTAAACACATATAAAGATGAAACAAGGTATCCACCCTGAAAATTATAGAACAGTCGTATTCAAAGACTTCTCATGTGATTATTCTTTCATTACAAAATCTTGCGCTCCTTCTAAAGGAACAATCAAGATGGAAGATGGCAACGAATATCCAATGATTCCGATTGAAATCTCCAATATGTCGCACCCTTTCTTTACAGGAAAGATGAAATTCGTCGATACTGCTGGTAGAATTGATAAGTTCCAGAAGAAATTCGAAAAGAAACTTACTACAAAGAAAGCTTCAGAATAAGTTTCCTTTCCTTATAAATTTATAAACTCTGCCTTCGGGTGGAGTTTTTTTTTGCCCATTGCTATTAAATAAACTTATTTTGTCTTTAAAATATTTTTTGAGTGATTAAATCCGCAAGGTTTAAAGAGAATTTTAAACAAAAGATTCGAGCATTTCTCGACATTTTTATGCTACCTATGACTTGGTTGGCTGGAAAGTGGCTGTGGTGGATCCGCAATCAGAAAATTGAGAATTTCCCGCATACAAGAAATTTGTTTAGTAGAATCGGAGTTTTCCCTATTATTGACCATTACTATGATCCCTTGTTTCAGGAAAAATATTTATATAAATCATGCGACGAACCGAGGCAAATAAATATAAACTGGGATGACAAGAATCAATTAAAATGGCTACTAGAATTGGATTACAGTCTAGAGGTTCTGCAAATTCCTTTGCAAGCAAATCAAGGGTTTTACTATAATAATTCGTCCTTTGGTTCTGGTGATGCAGAATATTGGTATAGCATGATACGAAGATGTAAACCAAGACGCATCATCGAGGTAGGTTGCGGCTTTAGTAGTTATTTAACCCAATTGGCTATCAAAAAAAATAAACTCGAAGAGGAAAGTATAAGCTGCGAGCATATATGTATAGAGCCTTATGAACGACCATGGTTAGAAGAATTAGGAGTAAAGGTATACCGTCAGCGCTTAGAATTAGTAGAACTCACTTTATTTGATACATTAAACGCCGGTGATATTTTATTCATAGATAGCTCACATGTTATTAGACCACAAGGAGACGTCATCGCCTATTTTTTGTATATTTTACCGAGATTGAAATCGGGCGTTATCGTCCATTTTCATGACATTTTTACTCCTTTTGATTATCCTAGAGCTTGGATAATTGATGAGGTTAGGATTTTTGGAGAACAATACATGCTCGAAGTTTTTTTATCAAAAAATGACGAATGGGAAATCATCGGAGCATTAAATTACCTCAAACATTTTCATTATCATGAACTGAATAAGGTTTGTCCTGTAATGACTGTCGACAGAGAGCCTGGTTCATTCTATATTAGAAAAAAATAACTTGAATCCATTTTAGGTTTAGAACTCGAAGTATACACCAACATATTTATTCTTAGTCTTATCCTTATAGGTCTTTAAGTCATATAAGTCATCTAGACCATATATTGGCCTATGTCTCAGTATGTCATCCGCTTGCCAGCGCAGTACATATGGATGTTTCCGCAGTTCCTCCTCCTTGGCAGTATTAATATTTATTTTTTTAATACTTCCTTTTGTTAATCTGAGTAGCGGCTTGATTTTTTGAAAGGTAGAGTCAGGCAAATTATATACCTCTGCTATTTGCTCTAGGTCTATAAAGGCCCCTAGTCCTTCATGTTTTTCTGTAAGCTTTGTGGCGAAATAATCCCCGATTCCAGGTAAGGATTTCCACTCATCCTTGGTTGCAAAGTTCACATCGATGGCCGTTGGTATTTTATTTTCAGCGGATAAATTCTGTTTTTCAAACGTGTGAGCGCTTGAATTAATCAGTATATAAGGTTCTATTCTAGCATAAAGCTCAGGCGTAACGCCATAAATTTTTTTTACATCTTGCTTTGATCGAAATTGACCGCCTTTTGTTCGGTAGTTAATAAAAATGTCTGCGACACGATCGCTGAATCCCAGTTCCATCAATTCCTCGTGGCTCGCACTCGCAGGATAGAAAGGGAAAAGCCTCATTGTTGAGCCTCCTTTTGAATAATAAGATTTTGATTCTTTTGCCGTGTCGACAGACTTCACTATTCGTAAATCATCACTCCGACTTAAACAATTTGAGTTCAACCAATAAAAGCCGAGCTTGATGAAAAAAGCTATGCTTATAAAAGTAAATACAACTTTGCGTTCAATGTAAATCAGGTCTGTCAACTCGTTGACAAGTTGCCTTAGGTTTTCTGTATTCATTTTTCCCCTGTTTTGAAAACATGAGGTAAAAATAAGAAAACTATACTAAATATTTGTCAAAATAATCTTTGATTTGATTATCTTTAATTTTTTGATAGATGTCCTTATCCTTTGCCATAGCTTCCAGCATGGCATATTGTTTTTTACCTAGTTCGTAAGCAAAAGAGTAAGGTTCATTGGAAAAGGAAACATATTGATACATCGAAGTATAGTTGTATATAGGATTTTCCATGATTTCATGTTCGATATGCTTCATCTCTAGAAATTCTGGAATACCTACCTTATCTCGCATTTCGATGAAGTTATCTAATGCCATTTGAGCTATGGCATCGCCATTTTCCTTCCTTAAGTTTGAATATTCTTCAAACAGTTGTTTTTTATCTTCAAATTTGTCGAGCAATTCATCAAAAATCCGCACATCTTCAAAACCGCAGTTCATACCTTGTCCAAAGAATGGCACCACAGCATGTGCTGCATCGCCTAATAATACAGCATTTTCATGATGCCATGGAAAACATCGAACGGTAACCAAGGCAGAAGTAGGATTTTTAAAGAAATCCTGAATTAAAGTCGGCATTAGTTTCACCGCATCGGGAAAATACGTATCAAAATAAGCGCTAACTTGGGCTTCGTTATTTAAATCATCAAATGCTAACTCGCCTTCAAAAGGTAGGAATAAGGTACAAGTAAAACTGCCATCAAGATTAGGTAAGGCAATCATCATAAACTCCCCTCTAGGCCATATGTGCAGTGAGTTTTTATCTAATAGGAATTCGCCGTTGGGTCCAGCGGGAATAAAGAGTTCTTTATATCCATAGTCAATGTAATATTGTGAATATTGAAATCGCGGCATTGCTTGCATAGCCAGTCGAACTCTTGAAAAAGCGCCATCAGAAGCCAAAATAAAGTCCGAATTTAATTCAATATCTTGATTAGTTTCACTTTGGTTAAACGTAATTTTATTGTTTTTAAAGTTCACATTTTTGCAGAAATGGTCGAAGTGAAAATCAACTTCAGAGAATGAATCAGCTAATTCCACCATTCGTTTATTCAGCTCACCTCGAGATACAGAGTAAATGGCCTGATTCTCCTTTCCGTAGGGTTGATAATTTATCGAACCATCTATTCCATGAATCGTTCTGCCATACATTGGTATGGCTATTTTATGTATCTCATCCGCTAGACCAATCTTTTCTAAAGCAGTCCAACCTCGCGTGCTTAAGGCCAGATTGATGCTCCTTCCCCCTATATAACCAACCTTTCGCATATCGCCTCTACTTTCATAGACATCGACTTTATACCCTCTTTTTTGAAGATAACATGCTTGCAAAGAACCTACCAATCCGGCTCCTATAATTGTTGCTTTTTTCTGACTCATTTTATATGAAATGTATTTCAGCAAATATAAGTATGTTTTCGGTTTAATGGATGTGATGACAATCACAATAAATGTGAATCTAAAAAAAAAAGCCCAAATAATTCAATTGCTATAATTTTAGCGATTACACAATATGGATAAATTTAAAGACTTAAAAACACGATTTGAAGATTTTATAGCTTCAGATTTGCCGAAAATAGCACCGCGCGAGCTATATGAGCCTTATAACTATATAGTAAACCTCGAAGCGAAAAGAGTTCGCCCCGTCATGCTTCTCGCTTCTAAACTTTGCTTTGACCAATTAAACAAAGATGATTATTACGCCGCTCTAGCTATAGAGTTGTTTCACAATTTTTCTCTCATGCATGATGACATCATGGATAAATCAGATACGAGGCGCGGTCTTCCAACCGTCCATAAAAAATATGGGGAAAATAGTGCTATATTATCAGGAGATGCTTTATTGATCCTGAGCTATAAATTGTTAGAAAACATAAAAAATAAGGATCATTTCGTCCAGGTATATAGCCTATACAATAAAACGGCTATGGAGATTTGTATCGGGCAGCAATTGGATATGAATTTCGAAAAAGAATTTCAGGTTTCTGAGCCGGAATATTTAATGATGATAGAACATAAAACTGCCGTTCTTTTAGCCACTAGTATGCAAATAGGCGCCATTTTAGCGGATGCTTCTGAAACAGACCAAAAGGCATTTTATCATTTTGGTTTAAATATTGGTATGGCTTTTCAAATTCAAGATGATCTTTTAGATACTTTTGGAGAGCGCGCAGCAGTTGGGAAGCAGATCGGTGGAGATATTTGTAATAATAAGAAGACTTTACTCTACATTTTTTCATTACAAAATGCACACAAAACACATAAAGAATTGCTTCTCCAATGGTCCCAAACAAGTGACTTCAATGAAATGAAGGTCAATCAAATTACACAAATATTTAAGGATTCAGGAGCGAAGGACTACGTAATTCGAAAACGCGATTATTACTATCAGCAAGCGCTGGTATTTCTTCAAACTAGCTCCATATCCCTTGATGATAAAGATTTTTTAATTAGCTTTGCCCAAAAGGCTGTAGACCGAATAAAATAGAAATGGAAGCAATAGACTACTGGTTTTTGGATTTAAAATATAATTGGAAAAAGTTTCTATCCAAGAAAGGAAATTTTATAGAGTTACTTTTTTGCGTGCTTTACTTTCTTTTCGTTTCCTTTTTATTTAAAAAATACCTGGTAGTATATGAAACGATACCCGGTATTCAGCTCTATGATATAATGCTTGATATTTTCAAACCCGCAGATGTTTCCGTATACATCTTCGTCCTTCTATACACCATTATTTTCTTTAATTATCTTTTTTTGATAGCTTATCCTAGAATGTTAGTATGCTTTTTTATTTTCTATGCTACTTGTTTATTGATACGCTTTATTTTATTAAGTTTTATCAATTTAGAACCTCCGCTAATGTATCAAGAGTTTTCGGACCCCATTTTATCATCGAGCACCTATGAAGGGATCAAAATCACTAAAGATTTATTTTTTAGTGGTCACATGGTGACCGTTTTTTGTGCATATTTTGCTATGCCCAATCGGATTTTAAAATTCTTATATTTGATAGGTTCCGTTCTTTTGGCTCTCTTACTTATTGTCCAGCATGTGCATTACACCATCGATATCTTAGGAGCCTACGTTGCTGTATTTCTCATTTATAGAGTCTATTATGAGAAAATTTATAATCATTCAAAATTGAGTTTTCAATATTCTAAAGAAATAATCCACTACTAATAATGAGCCTAGAAGAGAATAAAAACATAGATAATATGCAGCTCAAGATTTCTCATTTAAAAAGATTGAGAGGCGTTGTAAAATTGGGTGGCGGTCAAAAAGCGATTGATAAGCAACATGAACAGGGCAAACTAACCGCTCGAGAGCGAATTGCGCTTTTATTAGACCCAGAAAAAGATTCAATAGAAGTAGCAGAGTTTGCTGGTTATGAAATGTATGAAGATGTGGGAGGATGCCCATCAGGGGGTGTAGTCGTGGTGATGGGATATGTGTCGAAACGCCTTGTTATTATAGTAGCCAATGATGCTACAGTAAAAGCGGGCGCTTGGTTTCCAATTACTGCTAAGAAAAACCTACGCGCACAAGAAATCGCGATGGAGAACAGAATTCCAATTATTTATTTGGTAGATAGTGCAGGCGTATTTCTACCTATGCAGGATGAAATTTTTCCAGATAAAGAGCATTTCGGACGCATGTTCCGCAATAATGCCAAAATGAGTGCCATGGGTATCCCTCAAATAGCCGCGGTCATGGGCAGCTGCGTCGCTGGTGGAGCTTATTTGCCTATCATGAGCGACGAATCTCTGATTGTAGATAAAACAGGAAGTATATTTCTAGCAGGTTCATTTCTAGTCAAAGCAGCTATCGGTGAAGATATCGATAATGAAACCCTGGGGGGCGCAACAACACATTGTGAGATTAGTGGGGTCACGGATTATAAAATGGAAAATGACCAAGCCTGTATTCAGAAAATTAGAAATTTGGTGGATAAGTTGGGACATAGAGCCTACACGGGTTTTGACAGGGTAGAGTCTTTTCCACCGATAGGTAAAGAGGATGATATTTACAAATTGATTTCCGAAGATAATTCCAAGCCTTATGACACCCGAGATTTGCTGAAATCATTGGTAGATAAAGGAGAATTTGATGAATATAAAGAGCTTTATGGTCAGTCTATCGTTTGTGCTTATGCTCGAATAGATGGCTGGGCGGTAGGTATTGTCGCTAATCAGCGCAAGGTGGTGAAGAGCAAGAAAGGGGAGATGCAATTTGGTGGAGTGATTTACAGCGATAGTGCAGACAAGGCTGCGCGCTTTATCATGAACTGCAATCAGAAAAGAATTCCGCTGGTTTTTCTACAAGACGTGACGGGTTTTATGGTGGGCTCTCGAAGCGAACACGGCGGTATCATCAAGGATGGCGCTAAACTCGTCAATGCTATGGCAAATTCTATCGTGCCGAAATTTACCTTCATTGTAGGAAATAGCTATGGTGCAGGCAACTACGCCATGTGCGGAAAAGCCTATGACCCTCGCTTGATTTATTCCTGGCCTACGGGCAAAATGGCCGTTATGGGAGGTTCTCAGGCTGCTAATACCCTACTTCAGATACAAGTCGCTGCACTAAAAAAGAAAGGGGAAGAAATAGATGAAGCCAAGAAACAAGAAATGCTCAAAACGGTCACCGATCAATATTTAAAAACTACCACGCCATATTATGCTGCTGCAAGATTATGGACGGATGGTATCATTGACCCCGCAGAGACTAGAAAAGTCGTTTCTCTCGGTATCGAAGCCGCCAACCACGCACCTATTCCCGATCAGTACATTCTAGGAGCTATACAAACTTAATTAAATTTTGAATGTTTAATAATGGCGAACCAGAACTTACAACTTAAAACTCAAAACTAACAACTGTTTTGTCTCTCATAACGCTGACTTCCGATTTAGGCTACAACAATTTTGCCTTAGCCGAATTCAAAGCTCGGTTTGTCAGTCAGTTTCCCCAACACTCAGTTTTAGACCTCTTTCACCATCAGGAAATCTATGATATTGAAAGTATAGCTTATCAAGTTCTAGGGGCTTTAAACACCTTTCCAGAGAATAGTATTCATATTGTTTACAATAAATATGCCGTTCAGAATAACCAGCTCCTCATCACCAAAATCAATAACCAATATATCCTAGCGCCGAATAATGGCCTGTTATCCTTGGTTCATTTCTTGGATTACAACGCTAGAGTTTATTTAGTAGAAAATACCCCGGCAGAAAGCGGTGAATGGACGCTCTGGCTGCAAACGGTCCAGAGTTTAATCGAAGCAAAGATTCCATCCCATGCTGCAGAGACCAATCAATTCGTCCAATCCAAGCCCTTCAATACCGATCTCCATTTTATGGACGAAAAAATGATCACCAGGGTGATTCACACGGATTCGGTCGGAAATGTAGTTCTGAATATTCAAAAAGAAGAGTTTTATCATTACTTGAACAACCGCGCCTTTCATATAGCGTTTATCAGCTCGAAAATCTTTCAATTATCCCCCAACTACGCCACGACCTATAATCAAAACCGCATAGGGGCTTTATTCAATCCTACTGGCTTTTTAGAGCTCTTTATGATAGGCGGAAATCTCGCAGAGCTGTTCAATATCAATAAGTGGAAAAATAATAAATTCGAAATAGTTATAGACAATGATACGAATCGTGAAATTAACTTTCAGCCCCGAGCATAGAGAGGATTTTCTTCATGCACTGGCAGTGCATAAGGATAAAATCAGAGCCTTTTCTGGATGCAGGGGCGTGGATTTTCTAAATGACCGTCAAAATCCCAATATCTTCTTTACCTATAGCCACTGGGAGAAACCAGAAAACCTAGAAGACTATAGAAATAGTGAACTCTTCAACGAGGTCTGGACTAAGGTCAAACCTTGGTTCGATGCTAAGCCCGAGGCTTGGTCGGTGGAGGAAATGGGGATATAGAAAAAATATTCATCTATGATTATTAAATTTAAATACTAGCGCTAGTTACCTAGCATTATTTAAACCCAGATTACGCATTAGAAATACAAAATCTAGCTTGGGGGTTAAACGTATTTATATATTAAGAAAGTCAAGCTTTGTCCTTTCAGTTGAACCAAAAAACGAAAAGGGTTTGGACTTATCCAAATACAGAATTTTGTATCTGGAGTAGAGATATATTTATGTCCCTATTATAAATATACAATCAATATAGGAGCGAACTAGACTCATCTTTTTCTCAATACTTTAGATCAATTTGCTCAAGAATTTATTTTATTTTTTTGAAATCTGTTTGATTTATTCTACACGCTTGTTGATAAATATTTGTCAACATTTTTAGTTTTATAAAATTTCAAACACATGTATATCAATATATTAATAAATTTATTTTGAAACTTTACCAAAGATGGGTATTGTATAAAATTACAAATTGAGTAACTTTGATGTCGATCTGAAAATCAAAAAATTTCCCAAAATGCAAACTGAAGATATAGTAATAAATAAACTAAGCTACACTCAAGAGGAGGCTTTCAATGCCAGTTTCAAATATTTTAAGGAGGATGATTTGGCCGCGAGAGTCTGGCTAAATAAATATGCTTTGAAGGATTCTTTAGGTAATATTTACGAAAAAACCCCTGATGATATGCACCGTAGGATTGCTCGAGAACTTGCGCGCATAGAATTGAATTATCCCAATCCAGTGTCCGAAGAGATCATCTTCGAATTGATGAAGGATTTTAAATATATTATTCCACAGGGCAGCCCTATGACAGGCATCGGGAATCCATATCAGATTGCCTCTCTATCCAATTGTTTTGTCATTGGAAACGAAGAAGATTCGGATTCATACGGAGGAATAATGAAACTAGATGAAGAGCAGGTGCAGCTTATGAAGCGCCGAGGGGGTGTAGGCCAAGACCTTTCGCATATCCGCCCCAAGGGCTCTCCAGTAAAGAATTCAGCCCTGACTTCCACAGGACTTGTACCATTTATGGAGCGCTATTCCAACTCTACACGTGAGGTAGCACAGGATGGTAGACGAGGGGCATTGATGCTCTCCGTATCTATAGCACATCCAGATGCCGAGGATTTTATCGATGCCAAACTCGAACAGGGAAAAGTCACCGGAGCGAATATCTCCGTGCGCATAGACGACCAATTTATGAAGGCTGTCGAACAACAGAAACCCTATACACAACAATTTCCTGTCACCGCTGAGACACCTAGGGTTAAGAGAGATGTCGATGCCACTCTTCTGTGGAAAAAAATAGTACACAATGCATGGAAATCGGCAGAGCCTGGTATTTTATTTTGGGATACCATTATCAAGGAGTCTTTGCCCGATTGCTATTCCAGTTTTGGGTTCAAAACGGTCTCTACCAATCCCTGCGGAGAAATTCCATTATGCCCTTATGATTCCTGTCGATTGCTGGCGATTAATTTATTTTCGTATGTGGAGCATCCATATACCCAAATAGCATATTTCAATCAGGATTTATTCAAGCAGCATATCGCTTATGCACAGCGCATCATGGATGATATCATCGATCTAGAGCTAGAGAAAATCGATGTAATTCTCGATAAACTCGATAAAGATCCTGAAGACAAAGAAGTCAAACGCAGAGAAATAAATCTCTGGTTAAAAATAAAAGAAAAAGCAAAACAAGGAAGACGCACGGGTATAGGCATCACTGCAGAAGGAGATATGCTCGCCGCTCTTGGTCTGCAGTACGGCAGTGATGAAGGGATAGCCTTCTCCGTGGACATCCATAAAACGATCGCCTTGGAAGCATATCGAGCTTCCGTCCACACTGCGAAGGAGAGAGGTCCATTTGAATTATTTGATGCGAATCTCGAACGAGAAAATCCCTTTATACAACGCTTGAAGGAAGCGGACGAACAGCTATACTTTGAGATGGAAACTTATGGGAGAAGAAATATTGCCCTTCTCACTATTGCACCGACAGGCACTACTAGCTTAATGTCACAGACGAGTTCAGGCATAGAGCCCGTGTTTATGCCTGTGTACAAACGACGCCGAAAAGTAAATCCAAATGATAAGAATGCTCGAATCGATTTTGTAGACGAACTGGGTGATTCCTGGGAAGAATATCTAGTCTTCCATCACGGGTTTAATCAATGGATGGAAGTGAATGGTCATGATGCAAATAAGAGACTAAGTCAGGAAGAATTGGATGAACTCGTAAAAAAATCACCCTATTACAAAGCCACGTCCAATGATATAGATTACCTGAAAAAAGTAAAAATGCAAGGTGCGATTCAGAAATGGGTGGATCACTCTATCAGTGTCACGATCAATATGCCACATGAGGTGACGGAAGAGACGGTGGCTGAATGCTTTATGGAGGCATGGAAATCGGGATGTAAAGGGGTCACAGTCTATCGAGACGGCTCCAGATCGGGTGTTCTAATCAGCAATGAGGAAAAGAAAAAAGAAGTGGACGCTGAATCGTCCAGCCTATTTCCACTGCAGCGCCCTGTCACTTTAAATGCCGATGTCGTGCGCTTTCAAAACAACAAAGACAAATGGATAGCCTTCATCGGACTGATAGAGGATAAGCCATACGAAATATTCACCGGACTGAATGACGATGAAGATGGCATCATACTTCCGCGCTGGGTCAATGAAGGAACTATTATCAAGAGCAAAGAAGCAGATGGAAGTTCGCGCTATGATTTTCAGTATAAAAATCAGAGGGGATATAAGACGACGATCGAAGGATTGTCTCACAAATTCAATCCGGAGTACTGGAACTACGCCAAGCTAATCTCTGGTACACTGAGACACGGTATGCCCATAGAAAATGTCGTAGACCTCATCACTAGTCTGCAACTGGATGAGTCTATCAATACTTGGAAAAACGGGGTGGTGAGAGCCCTGAAGCGCTATGTACCTGATGGCACCTTAGTTCAGAAATCGAAATGCCCCAACTGTGGCTCTGTCAATCAGCAATACTTAGAAGGTTGTCTGACTTGCAAAGATTGTGGGGCATCGAAATGCGGATAGGAATAAAGACTAGTTTAGTCTGCGATTGTCCTATTAAATCTGATAGATTTGTTTAAATGAATCGAGATACTGCTGTCGGTCGTTCAGACCATGGGTACCTCCATTGATACGTTTTGTGACCATAATGATATCATCTTTATCGGCGAAATCATTCAAGTTCTTTTTCTTCCAAAACCAACAGGCTGATGTCAAGGCCCATTCTGGCTGAAGGAGTAGATCCGGATTCTTCACACAATCGATGCCATTTTCCTGACTAAACTTGAGATAGTTTTCTTTACCAGTGAGCTGAATCAAGCCTCGCCCTCTGTATTTCCAACCATCGCCACTGGCTTCATTCCCATTGCCCATTCTGCTGGCATATACCCTGTTAGCTATTTTTTCAGGTTTTCGGGTATACTTATTGGCCAAGTCTAAGGTGGGGAAATATTTTCCAAAAACACTCCGCAAGCCCTGTGCAGAATAGTTCAGGTTTTCCTGTGAATATTGAAGGGCACCGCTTTCATGGGCCATTTGCGCCATAAAATGCGCCTTGCGCAGGGGAGTGTCAATGCCGAATTTCGGCAAAACCACAGGGATAGAAGGAATGTACAATTGTGCTTTTTCCCAATTCAATCGAGGTAGCACCGCTTTCATTTGTGTGATGGATAACATACTAAGTTGTTTAAGGTTAAAAATAGAAATTTTACCGACTAATGATGCTTCTTAAGTTTAGAGAAACTAATGACTTATTGAAGTTTTAATAGAAACAAATGTAAATATTATTCTATATGTTTCTAAACTAGATTTACAAGATACTAGCTCATGATTTCAGAAAGTAATAATGAACTCCTAGCCAGTCAAGGTGTTACCACCTTGACTAAAAACAAGGATAGCAAAAAAAATAGGTAATAGAACTAAACAGGATAAATAATACAAGGTCGAAAGACCTTGAATGGCGAGAGTGATATTATCTATCATACAAACTAAATTTTATCAACGACATGTTTTGTCCTAGTTTAGCTCTAATTTTGTGAAACAAAAAAGCGAATATGTTATCAAAATCTAGAATTCTCAAAGGAAAAAAATGCGTTAAAGCGCTCTGGTTAAGCCGCTACAAGCGCGAAGAAGCCGAAATTTCAGAAGCGCAGCAAGCCATATTTCAGGCGGGCACCGATGTAGGCACCTTGGCGCAGTCTTATTTCCCCGGCGGTATACTCGCACTGGAAGATGACTATCCCACAGCTAAAACAGCCGAGCGAACGCTAGAGCTGATTGCAGAGGGCGTGGAGACTATTTACGAAGCCACATTTATTCATAATCAAGTACTCGTAGCTATCGATATTCTCCACAAAACACCTGCTGGATATATTATTTATGAAGTGAAAAGCACGAATAGCACCAAAGCGGAGCATATAGAGGATGTCGCTATTCAGTATTATGTTCTGAAACATCTAGGCTATCCTATTGCTGATGTGCGTGTCATGCATTTCAACCGGGATTATAAGCGGCAGGGTGACTTGGATGTACATAAACTATTTACGAGTGATACTGTTCTAGATCAGATGGAGGACTATCAGCAGGAAATCGCGAACCGAATACCAGAGCTCATCCAAGTGCTCAAAGGGGAAGAACCAGAAGTAGAAATGGGTCCGCAGTGCTCCAAGCCTTATGGATGTGAGTTTATGAACTACTGCACTGGTCTGATTCTCGATGAAATAGAGGAGGAGATCGCCAGTGATTGGAATCCGGATGAATTGATTACCTATGAAAAAGAGAAGATAGCAGAGTTTCTCCATAAGGTTCAGTATCCACTCTATTCCTTCGATTTCGAGACGGTCATGCCCGGAGTACCCCTCTATGATAGATCCAGTCCTTATCAGCAGATTCCTTTCCAGTATTCGCTTATCTACAAAGCATCCGCAGAGAGCGAGCCTATCTACTACGATTTCATAGGCGATGGGCTGAACGACCCCCGAGAAGCGCTGATTCAGCAGATGATAGCGGATTTCCAGCATGGACACCATGCGCTGTGCTATAATGTGAATTTTGAGAGAGCCTGCATCAATGGACTCATACTAGACTTTCCGCATTATACGGACGATCTGACCAGAATCCAGGAGCAACTAGTAGACCTCCTGCCCATATTCAGAAACCATTATCGAACGAATAAGACCGCGCACAGTGCTTCGCTCAAGACAGTGCTCCCCGCCTATGTGGAGGGAATGAACTATGACGATCTGGAAATATCCCATGGCATGGAGACCAGCCAGCAATATGCCGAGCTAGCCTCTATCACAGACGAACTGCTTCGTGAAAAAGTCCTCGAGAATATGCTCATCTACTGCCGACAGGACACGCTGGGTGTGCTGAAACTCTATGATTTTCTATGGAAGGAAGTGATGGAAGAGTAAGCGATTCAAATCATTTTAAACCTTTAAATGTAATAATAAGCAAAGTCTAAAATATTCTACTTTCTGGCAAAAGGAACTTAAGACCCAGAATCTGGTCCGTTACAAATATAAAAAACTTCAAGCAATTATTCATACAAATTCATGCTACGTCGCTTAGTACTAATCGATCAATAAATGGCTATAGACATAGGTCAGATGGGGAGCAGGAGGGGTTATGGATGGCACAGGGACCGCTTTGCTTAACTCTGCGCAAGTGCGGAGGGTTTTTTCAATTCAACTCAATTTTAATCCAACTTTCAATAATGTTTTCAAATGTTTTTCCGCATTTGTTTTATGAAATTCATTAAGCGGCTTGAGTTCATAAGCTAAATCAGCTATGTATGCCCTTTCTCCTGTAGACAAAATTTTCATTCTGGAATCCCAATCCACCATCTGTTTTAATACATTTAAATTTATTTCTTGGTCTGAATTTTTGGGAATTTCTGCTTTCGTAGAGTCTAATTCCTTGTTAAAATATTTTGATGCTAAGTGAATGTCTTTAACTGAAGGGGCAACCCCTTTTGAAAGTTGAAGTGCAATCTTGTCAAACACTGATGTTAAATTGTTTATGTCCTCAGAAGGTTTCTGCATAATAGTCTTGAAAAAATCAATTATTCCAATTCCTTTATCAACTGCTTGATTATATTTCAAAATGATAAGCTTCAAGGTGCTTTCAATCTGATGATTGTATGGAGCAGTTATTTTGTCAAAAATCTCAGGATTATTTTTTCGTATCTCGTTCATAAGATTACTCTCAAATCTTAAAAGTTCTCCGCTTAAATCTTCCAACTTTATAATTGAAGAGATAATTATGTCCATTTTCTTCTCTTGTAACTTTGAAAGCCTATCATATTGGTTACTGAGTTGATTGTAAAACTCCATCCCTTTAGAAAGAACATCAATGTTTAATTGTATTTTTTCAAAATCAACTTCTGCTCTCTCTCCATTTTTTTTCTCTTTAACAGCTATGGAATATTTGCCAAGTATCTGCTGAGAAATTTTTGAAGTCATGAATTTCAGAATTTCTTTAGAAACCGATATGTTTTCCCACAACTTTTTGTTCTTCGCATACTCACCATAGTCATCGCTTTCCGAATAATTTTTAATTAAGCCATTCATTAGTTCCATTAACTCTGTAAAAAATGTTACTAGGTCATCTTCAAGTTTCTCTTTCTTCCAAATCTTGGATAGATCAAATTGCTTTCCATCTTTTGCACCATCAGTATAAATGTAGATTATTGAAATAGCATAAGGCACAACTGCTGACCTTATTTGCCCCATTGAATGTTTCCCTTGGCCATAAATTTTTTCTAGTTGGGTAAACAGAATGATTTTAGAAATTAAATCTTCGTAAAAATCACGGTTTACATTGACTACTTTCTTGCCCCGTAACTCGCCTGTTATTTCTTCCAAAAAATATCTGAATACTTTTTCACCACCCTTTTTTACAACATATGGTTGGTCTCCCCAGGCAGTAAAATACTTGCCTAATTGCTCCTTGGAGAAACGATAATTCTTTGGATATTCTTTTTCAATTCTTGCTTTGTTTGAGCCTGCAATTCTTAGCTTGGTATTAAACTCGCCTCTTGATTTTTCAAAGAACCATTTTCTTCCAGAAGGCGTAATAATGCTTTCGGAAAGTGCTTTGATTTTATTCAGTTGCGGACTTCTTGAACTTAAGTCAACATTTGAAACCTTGGTCTGAGAATTTGAATATCTACTTATATCAGAAATCAAAGAATCTAACCCTTCCTCTGTTACATCGCGTGCAACATTAATCTTGGCCATTATCTTGACCTTGTCAATTGAAAATCCATCCTTTTGAGTGAAGTAGATACTTGCAGTTGTTTGGCCGCCATTTACAATTTGAAAATCCGTTAAGGATTTGATAAACATTTTGCCATTTTTGGATTCAATTTCTTTTGCTGATGATGTTATTGTAATTCCGTTATTGAAAGCAATAAATTTTTCGGGGCTTACTCTTATCGTTTCTCTTATTCCTTTGTTTGCTCCCTTAAACTGTAGAAATGACCGCACATTTTTTTCAAGTAATCTTGAACTGTATCTTTTGTAAAGGTCAGAAAGAATGTTTGCTGGTAGAACACATAGATAAGATTCAAAGTTTTCTTCTTCTGCTGCTTTAATTACTTCAATTTTGTAGTCAAACAATTTTTCGAAATCAATTACAAGAGCTTCTCTGTTACCTTGAGAAATCAAAACATCATACAAAAAGTTTAAGTCAACTAGTTTCTTAATGATGAGTAATTCTTTATTTATTCTTACTCTGTTTCTGGTAAAACCCACTGAAATGTTCTCATCCTCAAACTCTATCCTCTTTGGCTGTGGAATTGAGCCACGAGTTTCAGTTGTGGCAGTAGTGCTAACTAAAAATATTTCTATTACATCAAACTGCTCTGCACCTCTTGCGGATGAAAGTTGAGATAACAATGGTCTGATTGGATCTGCATCCTGAACATCATCATTCAAAAATCCCTTAATTGCTTTATTCAAAAACTTTGTGACTCTCTTAAACTGATTGTCATAATGGCTTTTAGTCGAGATTTGTAAATCTTTATCAGATGAAGTAAGGTCAATACTTGATTCATCAACAATGAATAACTGCAATCTTTCTGATGATTCGTTAACTGTATAACCATTCAACTTTAAGTTCTCAGCAGTATTCAAGAAATATGAATCATTCCAGTCTTCTGAATCGAGCAATTTAGCATCAACCATTAAAGGAAGAATCTGACTCAACAATTGTGTTTGCTGAACAAATCCCTCTTCGTCTTTTGAACTGTCGAGTAATTCTTTTCTATAATTTAGGAATTCTTCAATTTTCATTTTTAAAAATCGTTTTGTTCAATGATAAAAGATGTAAGCAAGTTTGTTCTCAGCATATATTTCAAGCTACTTATTTCTTCTGGAATATTTGACCTGCTAAGTTTTGGAAAATTTTCGTCTGCACAGTTGTAAGATACCCAATTGACAGGCTTGAATCTGTATCTATCATAATGGCTAACATTTTTCGCAGTAATATTCTTTTGGCTCAGTGCCTTCCACAAAATTGTATTGTCACCTGAAGATTCTTGAACCAATTTCTTGATTTCTAATATCAAATTTCCAATATGAATTCCAACAGTGAAGTCGCTTGATAATGAAACTACAAATAGTTCAAGTCCTTTTCCTGGGGATACTTCTAACTGAAATTCACTTGATATTTTAACATCAATGCCTGAGGAGGATTTGGCTTTTACTTCTATATTTTTACTCTCCAATTCAAAGTCGTTGCCTTTATCATAAAGTCCAGTCCATGCTTTTAAAAGGAAATTAATTTCGGGTTTGTCTGGAGCTGTGATTAATAATTTCAGAACCAACAATTCTCCCATGATGCCTTTTATTGCTTCCTCAGACAGTATATCTGATTTCTTGTCTTCAAAAAATTCACTCCATCTGTAAAAGGCCTCAATGAAATGATTTGAATACTCATCTACCTGACGGATGCTTTTTATTCCATTATAAAGGGAAAGAATTAGGTCGTCAAAAAGGTCGTTGAAATCACTGTCATTTAATTGAAGGACGATTAGATTTTTTTCTCTGAAGTATTCGATGGATAAATTTTCTTTTTGAATTCCTTTGAAATCTAAATGCTTATTCGAAGGAAGTGAAAGTATCAAACATCTTTTTCCTTCCTTGCTAACTGCTAGGTAAAGTTCACAGATACAGTCAGCGGAAATTCTTAGTGACCGAAAGCCAATTGTAGTAGGATTCTCAGAAAGCCCTGACCACTTTTGTTTTAATTCAATACTTGTCATAATTATATTTCGTTAGCATCATCTGGCAATTCAGAATCCACTTCGTTAAATTCAATTTCTTCTTCCTCTTCAAATCCATAATTTCCATGAACATAAACACCACCTGGATCAGGTTCTATCGGTGGAAATCCAATGGCATACCCAATCAATGGAGTATTTAAGTCAATCCCTTCGCTTTCTACAATCGCCTTCAATTGAGAATCATCTTTGCCATTCTCTTGAAGGAAAACATAGTAAGAATCTAAAATGTAGATTACAAGTAGTCCTTCTTGGTCTGTCATTTTCTCACGGTAGACTCTTTCAGGTATGTTTACTTCTTCTGCTTTTTTATTGACTTGCTTCTCTGACCATTCAGGATATTTTTCCTTATAGTATTTTCTTCTGTTATCAATAAATTCTTTCTCGGCAGCTTTGATTTGAGTTTCAGTCAAAAGTATTGACATGTCAAGTCCGGCTGAAATTAGATTCGCAGATTTTCCAGATGCACCGAAAATTTTCCCGTGAATAAATTTTTCTCTAAAATATTTTACTCCATCTTCAGTGGAAGGACCTCTTCTAACTGTCATTGTTATATCAATATCCAAATTGGATTCTTCCTTTCTCAATTTCCCCTTACCTTCATTTTCTTTTGCTCTACCAGTAGTCTTAATTGCTATCGTCCATTTTGTTAGCTTATTTACTTCTTTACATCGCTCAATGAATTTTATTATGCTGTCGCAAGTTTCATTTGTAAAATTGTTTTCTTGTTTTAGAATTTCCAATACACCAGCAATATCTGTTTGTGCTGTAAGAAAACCTGTATCACTTCCATTTTCTTTCTTTTTAATTTCAAATTTATGCTTACCTACAATGTTGTTCTTGAATTGTTGCCAGACCGCTTCAATTTTTTGCCTTCGAATATCAAAGTTTGTAGACTGCTCAAGCGTATCCTGATAAGACCAATTGACTTCTAATGTATCCCTAAGAATTGCTGGTCTTGTTATTTTAAGAGCTCCTGGATGTTTCTTTACCCGAAGAATAAAATTGGCAGGTGTCCTGTTTTTCTCTTCCATTATCCTAAACTCACTTTCCAATTCTTCAATGGTTCTTGTAACCAAATCATATTTCTCCATTGAATCCCGTGTGATGAAAAGTTTACAACAATCCAGATAGCCTGGTCTGTAACCAAACCATCTTCCCATTTGGAGTAAAGCATCAGAATAATCGGTTGAACGAACAAAATAGTTTATACTTAATCCTTCAAGTGTAAATCCACGGGATAATCTATTTCCACCAATGGCAATATATTTCTTTGGTGTGTTCCTCGGATAAACAAGTTTGTCGCCAGTAGAACTATTTACAGCCTTAACTTCAATTCCTTTAATTGCATCAGTGAGAAAATTATTTTTTATTGTTTCAAAACTGATAGGTTTCAGAAACTCATCGTCATATCCTTTCGGCAAATAGTCAGAAACATGTTCAATAATTATCGAGTAGTATTTGAACCAGATTCTTTCAAAAGTTGCGAAGATAGAACTGGGATTACTTGGGTCGTCAAGCTGTAAGCTACTTTGCAAGTCTCTTATATACACATCAATTAAATCTTTGAGAGTATTTTGCCAAAGAGTGTATCTCGAAATGTGAATCAACATTGAATTATGTGGATTGAACATTGTAGAATTTACCATAGCAGGTTTCCTGCTTTCACGAATTGCAATTGTAAGAATAAAACAGAGAATACTTTCTTTTATTGAATCAGGCAATCTTCTTGGGAAGCCATCACCTGTTCTGGAAGACCTTGTTTGTCTTCTATATTCACTATAGTCTGCAAAGTCAAGATAAGAATTAAATTGTCCAATTTTTTCATTCCAGTCATTTTGACTTTTGATTTTCAAGACACCTAATAATTCTCCATTACTTGGTGAATAAACCTTATCTGGAAAATGTTCGATGTTATCATCTACAAGTTCCACTAAAGGAATTTTTAATTCGGCTTTGTTATCTATTGGTTTGGTTGTTTCAAATATTTGCTTTGCTCCAACATAATTTGTTGGCGGATTAAGCAGCACGATAAAATCATCAGGAAATAAATTATCAACACGTTGAAGAGCTTTTTCTTCAGCCTGTCCTCTCACTTTATATTTTACAATCCAGTTATTTTCTGGTGCATCATTGCGGTCGGCAAGAATATTTGCAAATGGTGTTGCAGTATAACCGAGATAAGTTTTCCGTTTGAACAATGCAAGTAAAGCCCTGATATGTCCATTTGTTTTTGAAGCATATTCCCTTCCTCTTTTTCCTTCATTGTTTAATGATGCGTTGTCCGCCTCATCATCTAGAATAAGCAAAGGAATATCATGTTGATCTTTGTTTTCTTCAAGGTAATCATGCAACCAAACAATAAGGTTACGCAAAACACTCACATTGTTTTTACATACTAGTATATTTGTATGATTAAGAGAGAAATCAGCATCAAGCAATGATTTTTTGAAATCAGATTTGGCAGATGTAATTGAAATAACTTGTGTAACACTGCTATCTCCCATGTTTCCAAATCTTCTTATTGCTCCAACACCTTTTTTTACCAAAGTATCAGTATCAATGTCAAGTCCTTCTCCTATAACATCATTCTCAATTCTTAACTGAGTTTGATTTCTCAAGTCTTCCATTAAACCAGCCAAGACAATTATTAATCCGTATCCCGAATCTATTGCACGGTTGATTACTGCATTAAAGTTTTGGGTTTTCCCTGCCTGAACACTACCAACTACTAATCCTTTTACATAAAATTCCTCTCTTGATTTTGGGTCTCCCATTTTTTCAAGAATTTCAAGACTGGTCTTTTTAGTTTCGTCAATTACTTTTTCGGAACGACCAGCTTTTTCAAGTAAGGTGAAATATCTGTCGCTGTAATTCCAAGAGTTTTTCAATTCCTCTTTTCTTTCTGCTGTCAGCCATGTTCTAAATCCTTTTTTCGTAAGTGAATTGCTAGGGTCAATGTCAATTGGATTAACAGACAAATACTGGTTCTTTGCAGTCTCATAATAATTTTTTAAAGTCACTTCATCAATTTCAGGATAACCATACACTTTGATTATAGCTATGATAGAATCATGAATCTCTGGAAGAAGATTTAGAAAATAAGTTGGAGACAAGGAATAATTCTGTGAATATTCTTTTGCCTTGCTAGCAATGATTTTGATAATGATGTCTATATATCTATTCTCCATGAAATTTATTTTAATAGTTGAATGACTTCTTGTGGCAATGAACTTTCCGTAAATCCTAGATTTGGAAGTATCTCTTTTTTTATCAGTTCAGAAGACAGCCCACTTTCCATGAGTTCGTTCACACAGGTGATTAAATCTTTCAATGACAATCCGTCTTTCTCTTCAATTCCTACAAATTCTTTCTGCTCATGAGTTTGCCTGATTTCATTAATCCTTGTATTTATCATCCTAATGACCAGATTCAGTTTTGTGAGTTGCTCTTTTTTCAATTCATTCTTCAATGATTTGAGTAATGGAAAACTGCTGTTCACTTCTAGCAATGTTCCTTTGTTGCTTGATTTTCTCTCAAATAGTTGTACATTATCTTCTTTACGATTTGATGAAAATCTCCTGATGCCTCTGTTGAAGAATTCTCTCTCTGCCTGAGATTTTAATTCATCAATATATTTTTCAAAAGCTACTTTCAAGTCGTGTGGTATTTCAATTTGAGATTTAGCAACATTCAGATGCAACAAATGGTCAACGCTGTTACCAATATCAACACGAAGTCTCGCCAATTGAAGGCGTGGTGCTTTCTTGATTAAACCATTCCAGCCACCAAAGTGGATTAATCTGTCTGCTCTGTAAATATAGATTCCTTCCATGTCCATCAGACTTCGATTTTTCGTAGTCCAAAGGGAAATGCTTTGGCTTTCATCAATACTTCTGGATGGGAGCACGAATCCTTCAATTTTAATAGTGTCAGTGCTGAAATGCTTTTGTTTGAATTCTATCGGACGGAAATCAGTTATAGTTGTTGGAAATGGATTGAAAGGTGCAATCAGATTGTTGTTGATTCTTATCTGCAACGAATTTGCTTTGCGTTCCATATACCTATGAAACACCAGCGATAAATAGTCCGAAGTAACTTCTGTAATCTGTTTCTTCAAGGCAGATTGTCTGTTGTCTTCTTCAAGATAATTTTCAAACTTGTAAAGACCATTCCACACAACAATTGTATTTGCCTCAAAATTTTCAAAGCGATTCAAATGACCTTCGCTGAGTGAATGATACTGTTGAATGAGTTTGGTAATTTCTTCCTGTGTGTTTACAATTAATCGCCACTTGCCAACATGTTTCAGATGGTTAACATCCCAAGTTCTCCCACTAAAAGTTTTCGTTCCTTTTTTTCTTGATAAAACTGTGAAAGATCTTGTCTGGGAAAAAGATGCAGTCTTCATGCCTAATCCAAATCTTCCTAAGTCAGAAACATTTCTTTCTTTTTCTGGTGAATTACTTGGAAACTGCATACTTGCTTTAAGTGTTTCCTCATCCATTCCATTACCATTGTCAGCAATAAACAAAGTGAATGGCTCTTGCTCCATCTTAATAAGCACTTCAATTTTGTTAGCGTTTGCTGAAACAGAATTGTCCATCAAATCCGCTAACGAAGATTCCAAACTGTAACCCTGTTCTGCAATTGACTTGATCAGATATTCAGGATTGGGGTCTGCGGTCTCGGACTGTATGTTTTTATTTTCCATTCAAAAGTTGGCTTATAGTTTTTGCTAAAGCAGCCGCCATAAGCGGTGGAACTGCATTTCCTATTTGTTTAAAAGCAGCAGTCCTATTCGCTCCTTCCTTTTCTCCTTCAAAATAATAATTATCAGGAAAAGATTGAAGACGCGCAGCTTCTCTCACACTGATTGATCGATTCTGTTTAATATCAGGATGAATGTAATAATGTCCATCTTTGGCAATATGGGCTACTACTGTTTGTGAATAGGGCAAGTCTGATGCAACGACTTTAAATCTGTCATAAAATGAAGTGCGATTTTGATGAGTCTTTAATCGCTCAGGTAAATCATTATAATTTAATCGTTCTTGTTTATTTCCCCATTTCTGGACAGCAATTTTATAAATTTCTTTATCTTGCTCTCTATGCGGTCTTGCAACGTGTTGGGTTAAAATATCAATACCATTGCGTAATGCGTGGTATTTTAAGTATTCCGTTGTTTCAGTTTTGTATTTTAAAAATCTATCTGCACCTTCACCAGCTTTTATTACAGGCAAATCGTCCAATAAATCTTTAACTAAATAATCGTTTTCAATTCCAATTTCTTCCAAGTTTGGTATGCTAATCTTTTTGTTTTTTTGCCAACCAAGAATGATAATTCGTTTTCTGTTTTGCAATACTCCAAAGTTTCTTGCTTCAAGCGTATGCAGTTTTATTTGATAGCCTTTTTTGTTAAAAATCTTCTCCATCTCTTCGAGATAGTGACCACCTTTAGCAGACTTTAATCCCAGTACATTTTCAAATACAAACATCTTCGGTTTGTATTTTTCTAAATATTCTGCATATTGAATAAATAGATAATTTCTTGGGTCACCTTCCATTTTTGTTTTCGACCGTGATCTTCCTACCAATGAATAAGCCTGGCAAGGAGGTCCCCCAATTATTAAGTCAACCTTTCTTTTTCCTAGGCTTTTCTTTATTTGACGGTGAATAGTTTCATTATTTTCTTCTCCAATCGGCAGATTAATAACAGAATGCAAGATTTCCTTTGGTACACTTAAATACAATTGTTCACGAGTTATCTCACCTTTTAGATAGGAAATATAAACTTGGTAGTTATTGTTAGTCTTCAAGTAATGGTAAGCCGCTCTTGTTCTCAGAGTATTACAAGCAGAAATTTCAATTTCAACGTGAGCAATCGGCTCAAAGCCAGCTTGGATAAAACCTTCCGAAAGTCCTCCTGCTCCCGCAAATAAGTCTATGAAATTCATCTATACTTTTTACTTATGTTTGATTTAAAATTACTTGAATAAAATTGTAAAATCTTTTTTATTAAAGTAATGATGATTTGTTTTAGCATCACAAAACTAGTATAATTAATTAATTAATTTGATTTAGTCATTTAACCTTCCTCTCATTTTCCCTTGGCTTGATCCCGAGATCTCTTTTTCTCCAGCCAGGTTTGGGCGGAGCCTTGGGGGTATTTGGTTTTATTTCTTTCTCTATAGGAGCTTTTTTCTCTTGTGTGGCGCTGTTATTTTTGCTTTTTTGACCACTTTGTAGTTGTTCATTTAGTCGATTCATACTATCTAGGCGTTTGATAAACTTAGGGTCTTTTAAGGGATCATACATGATGAACTCTTCTTTCTTAGGAGGAGATATCCAGTTGGCTATGAGCATGACCAGTCCTATAATCATAAACGCATAGTAGAGATAGCTGATGAGCATAATGCAAATCATAATAATTAAGACTATAATATCGGTTCGGGTGTCTCGCATATTGATTTTTATTTGCAAAAATAATTGCTCTTATAGCCAGAACTTGTCGTTTTATTTTTAATTTATAAAAGGACAGGTTTTGACAATCCCCTGCACTAGCTTTGCGGTAATGAAATATATTCAGCGCACTTCGGCTTCTTTCTATGAAGTAGCGATGTTACTCATCTTCGTCTTTGGCTATTTCAGTTTCTTAATTTCTTGGTTACCTAGGATACTTTTCAGTTGGCTGATGGCTATCTGGTTTAGTTTCAGCAGGCGTTCGCTCTGGGTTAGATTCATTTTAATAAATTCAGCATTCATACTTTCTATGTTGGCAAGGACTAAAAGCTGCTCAATACTGGCTTGATCTCTTATGTTTCCTTCTGCATCAGGGTTATCGTCTCTCCATTGCTTAGCCGTTTTCCCAAATAGGGCCATATTGAGTACATCTGCCTCGTGGGCATAAACCAATGCGGCTTGTTCTTTGGTGATACTGCCAGGAATAATATGCTCTCGGATGGCATCCGTGTGAATGCGATAGTTTATCTTGCTCAGAGTTCTGTGTAGGTTCCAAGTGAGGTTAAGACGATTATTTTCGTCGTCTTTCAGTCGTTGAAACTCTTTGATCAGATAGAGTTTAAATTCTGGACTCAGCCAACTTCCAAATTCAAAAGCCAAGTCTTTATGAGCAAACGTGCCACCACCATATCTGCCTGCTTTTGATATAATCCCAATGGCCTTGGTAGCTTCTATCCACTTCTTAGGCGTGAGGTTAAAGCTATTTAATCCTGCCTGACTTTTAAAGGTAACGAATTCGTTACCTTTAAAATCTGGATTATTCATTTCTTCCCAAATCCCTAAAAACTCTATAGTATTACGGTTGCGCATCCAGCTGTAAATCATAGTGTCATCGCCAAAACCTTTTACCATATCTGTAAGCGAAATATAGTCGAAACTATCTTTTTGGAGTATAGTTATATCTATATCTTTAACAATGATTGATTTATTCTTTATCATATTATGTTTAGATGATTTTTATATTCATTCGTATCAACCCTCTCTTTCCAATACCTCATTTTTAACTCCTCAAATTTATACTGTTTACTATAAAAGTGGTAGATTCACTTCCTCCCATTCTCCCTCGGCTTGATCCCGAGATCTCGTTTTCGCCAGCCGGGTTTGGGTGGAGATTTGATGGTGGGTGGTTTTATTGGCTTAGGTTTTTGTGGAGTATATTCTAGTTTATTAGTTGTAGTAGCTTTCTGACTCCCTAATACAAGAGGCTTTTCTTGTATTATATAAGTCCCGGCATGATTCGTTTCAACGGTCTTGTTGGTCATATTAAAGTAAGAAAAAACTTGGTCTAAGGTAAAAATTCTAGCGCGTACAAGAATATCTATCACTAATATTAAAAGTAGACTTCCTGCTATACATACTATACGTGCAGTGGTTAGAATGATTTTTTCAATAATACTAAACAACATATTGAAACTTCTTATTAGGTTATATGAAAATAAAAAATTACACACAAAAATATTGGGTTATCTCGCCAGAACTTGTCGTTTAAAAAATAAGTTTAAAACGACATTTTCTGACAATCACCACTCTTAGCTTTACACGGCCAGATAGCCTATGTTATTTTTAACTTTAGAGAAAAATTATGAAATTTAACCCGATCAAAAATGAACTTTATACAGATGTTGGTGAACTGCTGAAAAAGCTCCACTGCCCCTACCGCATGGCCTGGGAAGATCTGGAGAGAACGAATTCTCAAAATAAAAAATGCAGGCAGTGTCAGCAAATCATTATCGATACAGCTTTTCTCACGGATGAAGAGGTCAAACAGCAGCTCCGTACTCAGCCCGCTACCTGCCTGAAGATAGATTACAAGCAAGAAAATTTACAAATCACCTTTAACTCAAATGAATGAAAAATAATAAGCAAGAAGACCTCAGAGTCATAGAAACCGCCAGAGACGAGCAAAGTATCAATGCGGCTATTCATAAGGGATTTAAACCCTTGGTCAAGCAGGTGAAGCCTTCACCGAAAATCAAAACCAAGTATGCAGTGGTGCGAAATAAAAAAACAGGCCAGATAGAGGTATTGACAGATTATCGCTCTGGTATGGGCTCAGGATTAGAACTGGAAGATTATGAAACCGTCATAGACTGGACGTTTTACTATCCCTATCACTTCAAATCGCCTTTCGCTGCTTATCTCATACCAGCAGATATTCAGATAGGGGAGAAGGTCTGGATAAAGGATCTCATTGAAGACTATATAGGCTCCAGCTGGAATCAGGGGGATTGTTTTCGACTGGAAAGCAGCCTAGCCACCTGGAATGGGGTGGATCTCCTCATCGACTACGACGAAAAGAAGGATAAGGAGTGTTTAATAGGCTAATTTCGTGAAAATTTATGATTGATTTTTAGCTAGAATATCAGAAAATAAAAGATATGAAGGTTATCTTCTTGTAATACGAAATCCTCCGCCTCGTCAGGTGTTGCCACCTGAAGCCAACATAAATCATAACCTCTTACTATATTCCAACTAAACTTAACTTCC
Source organism: uncultured Chitinophagaceae bacterium (assembly GCA_964465185.1). Classification (GTDB taxonomy): domain Bacteria; phylum Bacteroidota; class Bacteroidia; order Chitinophagales; family JADJOU01; genus CHPMRC01. The sequence goes on along the minus strand of CAYXKX010000003.1, from coordinate 19,399 downwards.
CATGAAAATTCTTCGTGTTCTTTGCGCTACCCTTGAGTCCTTTGCGGTTAAACGAAAAAACACCATTAGCTTAGCCATTTCTCCCTTTGGTGTTATTCACCAACAAACACGCCTAACCAATCAAGGATAGCAAAAAAAATAGGTAATAGAACTAAATAGGATAAATGATTCAAGGTCGAAAGACCTTGAATGGCGCAGAGCATTCATTTTCAAATTGTCCCATTCCCCCATCAACTCATCATCACATTATCATATCAACCCATTATCAAATTATCGCATTTTCAAATTGTCTCATTCCCACATCAACTCACCTTCATCTTAACCATTTTTTCATTAAACTAAATCCCATCTGCACTATCTTAGTCTAGAATTATCTGAATGAAATCCATCGCTTATGAAATTATCATTGATCGCGCTCCTATTTGCAGGGCTCACTAGTACGCTTATGTCTCAGGATTACAGCAAAGAATGGCAGGAAGTAGAGGCCTTACAGCAGAAGAGGCTGCCTAAGTCGGCCTTTGAAAAAGCCAATGCCATCTTCGAGTCCGCCTTGATAGCTAATAATCAACACCAGATCGTCAAGTCTATTTTCTATCTTCAAAATCTCTCTTCCCAGTTAGAAGAAATTGAATATGATTCTAGAAGTCAAAAAGAGATTAAGTTTATAGAAAAGCACCTAGAAAAAGTCAGTGGCGGAGCTAAGAGTATTTTACTGAGTTTCTTAGCCTCTAAATATTCTCAATTTCTGGATCAGAATTATTGGAAAATCAAGGATAGAACCAAGAATACGGGCAGCAGGGCAGAGGACCTGGCCCTCTGGACCATGGAAGACCTGGAGAATCAGACCATCGAACTCTATCTGAAATCCTTAGAGGATGAACTGAATAAAAAGGTGAAGATCGCCCAGTATGCCAAGTTGATCTCCAATACGGATTCGAAATACTGCCAGACCCTCTATGATTTTCTCGCACGCAGAGCCATAGAAGCCCTCAGCAATGAAAGACACTATATCTCCCAGCCTGCGCATGCCTTCCAGCCCTCATTGGATCATTTCTCCGCGGCTCCTTCCTTTATTAAAGTGTTAATAAAACCAAGCCTCTTCGATTCGAAGAAATATACGGCTCTCAAGCTTTACCAATCTTTATTGGCTGAGCATATAAATGATGCGGATCCTACCATTTTTATTGATTTGGATTTACAGCGCCTAGCTTTTGTCTACAACAATCTAGAGCATGAAAACAAAACAGAGATTTATAAGAAAAATCTGCAAGCCTTATTTGACAAATACAAAAAACATAGCGAATCTTATTACGCCCTGTTAACACTAGCTCAGGTGCTACAGAATGAAGGCTATACATATCAGTCCACAAAGGATAGCAGCGATCGTTGGCGCCTCAAAGAGTCTCTAGCCGTCTGCGATCAAATCATAAGCCAATGTGGAGATATTAATATAGTCAGTCAAGCGAAGAACCATAAGAATAATATCATTCAAAATATTCAGTTTTCACCGACCTTAGAAAAAGTCTATTTGCCTAATAAGCCTATTCTAGGTCATTTGCAGTATACTAATCTAGATAAAATCCATTATCGCATCTACAATAAGAAAATAGATGTCAATAACCTCTACGATGAGAATTATGACCAAAAGGAGCGTTTCATAAAGATATTCAAAAACTCGCTCGCTCAGCAAGGGATCTTTACTCTCACCAATCCCGGCGATTATTACAGCCATACCACCGAACTAGATTTTCCTTCTTTACCTGTGGGTAATTATACCATCGTCTACTCTAAAAACCCGGACTTCGAGTTTAGTGGAAATTTATTGCATGCGGTTTCTACTTCTGTTTCGAATCTCGCTTATTTCCAGCATAGAGAAGCGGCCCATACGGAGATGAATTTATACACGGTGGATAGAAATAACGGTCAGCCCTTGAGCGAGGTGGAAGTCAGCCTATATCAGAGCTATTGGACCAATAAACGCCAATCCAAATTGATCAAGACCTTAATGTCAAATAGTGCTGGTCTGGTCGTCTATCCTATTGAAAACTATCAGAACAATAATTATTTTTTCATTTTGAAAAAAGGTTCTGATGTTTTGAATGAATTGCAAGAAGATCATTTTTATCGAGATAATAACTATGGTATGGAACATATCTCAGACCACTATGACTTATTTCTAGACCGCGAAATCTATCGCCCAGATCAAACCATTTATTTCAAAGGTATCGCTTACCAGTCTTCGAATAAGGCTAATCCTAAATTATTGACCAATAAAGCGGTAGAAGTTATTTTCCGCGATGCCAACCACCAAGAAATAGCCAAGAAGAGCTTTCTAACCAACGAATACGGAACCTTTCACGGAGATTTTACTGCGCCTAAGGGTGGCTTGCTGGGTAGAATGTCTTTTACAGTCAATAATAATTCGACCAAGGAAGTAAGAATAGAAGAATACACACGACCGAGTTTCGAAGTGCTTTTCGATACCTTTAGACAGCAGGTCAAGCTAGGCCAGGAAGTCAAAATTCATGGCACAGGCAAGGCATACAGCGGAGCTAATTTACCCAATGCAACAGTCAAGTATAGAGTGACCCGCGCGACCAATTATCCTTACTGGCGCTGCTGGTGGATGCCTATGCCGAGTGAAGAAAAGCAAATCACCTTCGGAGAAACCAAAACGGATGAGAACGGTAAGTTTAATTTATCCTTTATGGCTGAGCCCGGTAAAGACAATCCTTGGGATACAAATCCTATCTTTCAATACACGGTGAAAATAGAAATGACCGACATCACAGGGGAGATGCAAATGGGCTCGACCGCGGTATCTGTTGGGAAGGTGGACTTTCAGTTGAATGCGGATGTCAAACCAACTTATGGAAAAAACGACCCATTCTATATACCTCTTTTCGTTCAAAACATCAATGGTCAATTAATAGATAAAAAAGTGGATATCGAAATCACTAAATTATCTGACCCAGCAGTTCTTTACCAAACACGATACTGGGAAAAGCCAGATTTATACATTATTTCAGAGTCTGAGTTCAGAAAGAAATTCCCTTACCTTCCTTATGGCAATGAAGATAGAATAGAAAATTATAAAAAAGGAAGTATTGTATATGTCACGACTAAACAAGCAACAAAAACTGCTGGATTGGAAGGCTTGGCTATTAATATTGAAACGTATAAAGGAGGGTCTTATAAACTCACTTTATCAGCCTTAGATCAAGATGGCAAAGAACTGAGTATAGATAAATATTTCACTATTCTAGATGATCAAGAACTCGGCAAGGATAAACCCCTCCACATTCAAAATTTAAAGTCGAGTTATCAACCGGGAGAAAAGACCAATATAAGCTTGACGGGAAGTCAAACAGGTCAGCGTATTTGGTATTCCGTCATTCGAAAAAATCAAACTTCTAGTCAAGCTTGGACAGATGGTACATCCGCTAAATTAATTCTAGACCTGAAAGAAGAGGATAGAGGAGGGGCTTATGTTTTATGGACCAGCGTTTGGAATAATCGCCTCTATTCGAATAAAGAGTATTTGAATATACCTTTTACCAATAAATAGCTAGACATTGAATACACGAGCTTTCGAGATAAATTATCACCGGGTCAGCAGTAAGAATGGCGCATTAAAATCAAAGGAAAAAAGGGGGATAGAGTGATGGCTGAAGTACTAGCCAATATGTATGATCAATCCTTAGATGTGTTCGCGCCGAATCATTATTACTTTTTCCCTTATCAATCCTTTAGTGAGAACTCTTCTATAAGTTCACATAGCTTCAGTCCTATAGGAAGTGAAGTCACTTACCATAACCTGCCTAGAGAAAAACACCATGAGATTGAAGCTAAAATTTATCCTCATTTACTATGGCAAGATTCCTACTACGGAGGAGGTTTTTATGGGGGTGGAAGAGGGAAAATGACGAGTCGCATGGCAAAATCTGTTCACGCAGAAGCTATGGATGACGGAGCAGTGATGCAAATGGCTGCGGCTCCTACTATGGCTAAAGCTGAGAGTAGTATGGAAGCGGAAGTTAAAGCACCAAAATTGGTAGATGTATTTGAAGCCAAAGCTGTAGAATTAAAAAATAAAAAAGAAAGTAAAAAACCAGATCCTATTAAGGTCCGCACCAATCTGAATGAGACTGTTTTCTTCTTCCCTAATCTCCTGACGGATGCGGAGGGCAATGTCATTATTAAATTTAAAATGAATGAAGCGCTGACCAAGTGGAAGTTTATGACCTTGGCTATGACGAAAGACTTGCAAATAGGTATTTCGGAGAAATCGATTGTCACCCAGAAAGATTTGATGATACAGCCAAACGCACCTCGTTTTATGCGCGAGAATGATGAAATCTACATGACAGCTCGTGTGACGAATTTATCTGATAAAAAGATAAGTGGCTGGGCCAAGCTAGAATTGTTGAATGCAGAGAACAATAAAGACGTGAATGAGAAATTTGGTTTGACTCAGCCTCAGCAAATGATCGATATTGAAGCAGGGCAGACCAAGGCGGTGGAATGGAAATTACAAGTTCCAGAGAATATCTCCGCTTTGACCTATCGAGTCTTAGCTAAAGCGGGTAATTTCTCCGATGGCGAGGAAAATACCTTGCCTGTTTTGACGGATAGAATGATAGTCAGAGAAACCATGCCTTTTCATTTGCGAGCCAATACGAGCAAGACATTTGATTTCAAAGAAATGTCAGAGAAAATCAAATCGCCTACACTGAAGTCGAAGGTATTTACTCTCGAATACTCCGCTAATCCTGTTTGGTATGCCATTCAGTCCTTGCCTTATCTGATGGAATATCCATACGAATGCACGGAGCAGATTTTTAGTCGCTACTTCGCCAATTCCCTCTCTAGTTCTATTGTACAGCGCTATCCAAAGATTCAATCGGTCTTCGAGTCGTGGAAAGGAACAGATGGAATGTTAAGTAATTTATCTAAAAATCAAGAATTAAAATCCGCCTTGTTAGAGGAAACCCCTTGGGTATTGGATGCGCAGAGCGAAGAAGAACAGCGAAAGAATATTTCCGTTTTATTCAATCTCTCTCGATTGGCAGAAGAAGAAAAATCTGCTATCGATAAACTGCATATGCGTCAAGGTTCTTCGGGCTCTTTCCCTTGGTTCCCAGGCGGTCCAGACAATCCTTATATGACACAATACGTCTTGGAAGGCATGGGGCATTTGTGTTTTCTCGGAGTCAAGAGTTATGAAACAAATGATAAAGCAAAAGCAATAATAGATCGCGGAATTAACTTTCTAGATGCGCACATCATTTATCACTACGAAGAGATGAAAAAATGGGTATTGAGGAGTAAGGGAAATTTGAATGATGATCATCTAGATCCTTTTGCTATTCATTATTTATACACGCGTTCGTTTTTCAATCACCCTATTCCTGAGTCAACGCAAGCCGTTATTGACTATTACAGCGGTCAAGGGAAAAAATATTGGGTCAATAAATCCATCTATCAGCAAGGTATGCTAGCCCTTTATGTACATAGAACCAAGGATAACTTGACGACTCCTGCCATGATGAAGTCTTTCCGTGAGCGCGCCAAAGTCAATGAGGAGAAGGGAATGTACTGGGATAATGACTATGGTTATTTTTGGTATGAATTACCAATAGAGACGCACAGCTTGATGACAGAGGTCTTCGAATACTTGAGCGATAATCAAACGGAGAAAGACAATCTCAAATTGTTCTTATTGAAGAATAAGCAGACCAATCGATGGAAGACGACAAAAGCCACGGCCAGTGCTATTTATGCTTTATTAGGTGGGAAGAATGATAAATTGGAATTGCCTTCTATGCCTACGATCAAAGTAGGAGAAGAGGTCTTGGATTTCTCAGCGAGCAAGGTAGAGCAAGGAACAGGCTATATCAAAAAAACGTGGAAAGAAGATGAGATTCAAGCGAATTTCTCGAAGATCGAAGTTTCCAATCCGAATGCAAATGTAAGTTGGGGAGGGGTCTACTGGCAGTATTTAGAAACGATGAACAATATCAAAACCAATCAATCGAGTCCACTAAAAGTGCAGAAGAAAATCTTTATCGTCACCAATACCGAGAAAGGTGAGGTCTTAGAAGAAGCCACGGCATCGAACATTAAAATTGGCACTAAATTGAGAATTCGATTGACCTTGATGGCAGAGCGAGAAATGGAATTTCTGCACCTCAAAGATATGCGCAGTGCAGGACTAGAGCCTACAGATGCCGTTAGTGGTTATAAATGGTCCAGCGACCTCGGCTACTATCAAACCACGCGTGATGCTTCTATGAATTTCCTCATTGACAAGATTTACAAAGGAACTTACACCATCGAGTACGACCTCAAAACCAATCTCAAAGGTAAATTCTCGAACGGTATAACCACTTTTCAATCTATGTACGCCCCTGAATTCAATAGCCACAGCCAAGGGCAGGAAGTGATTATAAAATAGGGAGGTAATTGGTATATTTATTGAATGACAATTAAATAATTGGAATCAATAATTGTACTTCTTCTTGTTTTAGCATATAAAAAAGGCAACTTAACCTGAGTTATACCAAAACTTGGAAAAGCATTAATTGTTCTGAACGTGATCTTGTTGTCGTTTAACTCGTTTAATCCATTCTTATGAATGAAAATCCAACTACCTGGTTTCACTTGTTTTACCGTATTTATATCAACCATGGGTGTAAATCTTTTAGCGTAAAAATCAAGTGAATAGTTGTAGCTGGAGTAATGATAAAACATATCATTTGGAATATTGTGTTCCCTTATCATTTTGCCAGCTTGAGAACTTGCTTGGTACTTAAGCAAATTAGGATAAAAGTTCACCGCCATGACTAGATTTAAACTGATGGCCGTAATCATTGTTGGGATGAATATTCGCTCTGTACTTCCTTTTAAATAAATAAAAGAATAATAGTTTAATGCTAAAAATAGCCCTAAAATAAGAGGTAATATGAGATTTTGGGGTGGGAAAAAGAAAATAAAATTAACTAGGATGGCTAACCACATCAATTGCATAATGCCAAATTGTATTTTTGAAAGGCGAGATAAAAATTGATCCTTAAGACTATAAATAAATTCGGCCGTAATAATGGATGCGAAAGGGAAGAGAACAAAAATATAATGTGGTAATTTATAGTTCGACATGGAAAGCGCCATAAAAACAAAGAAAAATCCTCCTAGACTAATACATTCTTCATTCGTTCCAATCTTAAATCTAACGTGAAATACGCTTCTGCTTTTAGATACCAAGGCTAGAATAAATAATAGGATCCAAGGTTGAAAATCCCAGAGAATAGTATGAAAAAAGTAGAAAAATCCATTGCCATTTTTCCACTGGTTCTCGCCTGTAATGCGCCCGAAGCTTTGTATCCAATAATAAAACTTCAAACCAGAAGGACCTTGCAGCCCATTGAGGCTTTTTTCAGGATGCAGATCAAATTGGGTGTAAAGTCCATAGCTCATAGGGATTAAAGTGATGGCTATGACTATCAGCATAAGTATCCACTGTGGATTTAGAATTGTTTTCCACTGACGTTTTAAAAGAAAATCTGTCCCAAAAGCTGCCGCTGGAATAATAAGTGCGATGGGGCCTTTGGCCATCATAGCTCCACCAAGACCTATAGAGGCCAAGATTAGATGATAGTATTTCGACTTGATTAAGAATTCACCAATTTGCCAAAAAGAAAACACAACCAATCCTAATAAAATGGTATCTGTTCTCACATCATTGGTCATTAAAAACATAGCCTGGCAGGTGGCGAGTATAAGGGCAGAAAGCAGGGCTATTTCTTTACTATACCAGAGTAAGGCAAATCTATAAAGACTATAAATCCCTAAAATAGCAATGAGAACGGAGGGTAATTTATAGCTAAAACTTGAAATGCCAAATAACATGAATGATAAAGAGGAAAGCCAAAAGAGCAAAGGTGGTTTATCCAAATAATCTTGTCCCTGAAGATAAACGTGCAGAAAACTCTTAGTCCAACTCATCTCCATGGAAATCAATGCGTATTGGGCTGCATCTATTTCCATTACATCAATCAACATATTGAAAAAATAAACAGATAGTATAGCTGTAAACAAAGCTAGGTATTTATATTTCTTCGTTAAATGAACTATAGTTTTTAGGTCCAAAGATTTTTAAATTTGAGTGATGTAATTTTAATAATGAGTAAAAGTAAAAAAAATAAGAATGAGCAAGCCTTCTAGTTGACCAATAATCGAGGGAGCTTAGAGAAGGCTTCACGAAAATATTTCGAAATCTTTTGAAAATGTGATTATTGCATTCGTTTTTTAGTCATTCAAAGAGTATTCTTGATTTCATAATAAACACTTGAACTGATTTGTATACTTTTGAGAGGATTTTGTAAGTTTAAAATTATTCTGTTTGAACAATCGTCAACTCTTTTTATCTCATATAGCTCAAACCACACAGCATCCCTTAGCCTTAGAAGTTAACAGGGCAGAGGGGGTCTATCTCTATGGCCCTAATGGCGAGAAATATATGGATATGATTTCTGGAATTTCAGTCAGCAATGTAGGTCATTGCCATCCCGAAGTGGTCAAAGCAGTGCAAGAGCAGTCCGCTAGTTTTATGCATCTGATGGTGTATGGAGAATATATCTATTCGCCCCAGACTAGGCTTGCGGAGGCCTTGAAGGAAGTTCTACCGAAAGAATTAGACAACTTTTATTTCACCAATTCAGGAACCGAAGCCACGGAAGGCGCGTTCAAACTCGCGAAAAGATATACCAAGAGAAGTGAAATTATCTCATGTTTTCATTCTTACCACGGCAGTACTGCAGGTGCTTTGAGTGCCATGGGTGATGAAACCTACCAAACCGCCTTTCGACCTCTAGTGCCTGGGCATAGTTTTATCGAGTTTAATAAGAAGGAAGATATAAGTAAAATTACAGAACATACGGCCGCTGTCATTATAGAGCTGATTTCGGCAGAGAAAGGCGTGATTATTGGAGATTACGATTATTTCCAAGCCTTGAGAAAGCGATGCACAGAGGTGGGCGCTCTATTGATTTTAGATGAAATTCAAACGGGTTGTGGACGAACAGGCACTCTTTTTGCCTTTGAGCAATATGATATAATTCCAGATATCTTATTGTTAGGAAAAGGATTCGGAGGGGGTATGCCCATAGCTGCCTTTATTGCCAATAGAGAGGTCATGAAAACACTTAGTTTTGACCCTATACTTGGACATATTTCTACCTATGGGGGCAATGCTGTTTGCTGTGCTGCAGCACTGGCCAGTTTAAAGGTTTTAAAAGAAGAAACGCTATTAAAAGAGGTAGAAAAGAAAGGTTTATATCTACAACAATCACTTGAAGACATAGGATTTGGCCGTATACGAAGAAAAGGGCTACTTTTAGCAGTTGACATGGATTCGCAGGTCAAAAATTTCGAATTAATAGAAGCTTGTATCACACATGGCATCATTACTGATTGGTTTTTGTTTAATACTCAATGTATGCGAATTTGTCCCCCTTTGACCATCACTTATGAGCAAATAGATGAGTTTATAGATAAGCTAATTCAAGTTCTAACTATGCAAAATTAAATATAAATTTGGATTCTCTCACCCACATAGTTATAGGAGCTGCCATAGGCGAGCTCATCTTAGGCAAGCAACTCGGGAGAAAAGCTATGCTTGTCGGAGCTCTGGCTAAAACCATTCCCGACTTTGATATATTCTATACAGGTCTTGATGATCCTTTTAAATATATGTGCCATCACAGAGGCCACACCCATTCCTTGCTTTGGGAGACTCTTTACGCATTTCCGATAGCTTATTTGTTCTATCGTCTCTTTTCTAAAAAGGTGAGTTTTAAGCGCTGGGCTTGGTTATTTCTAGCCTGTTTATGGGGACATTCCTTATTAGATGTCTGCACCAATTTTGGTACCCAAATCTTTCTACCTATAACCAATCATGCCTATAGTTCCAATAATTTGGCTATTGTAGATTTGTTTTTCACCTTGCCAATGCTCATTCTATTAATCATTGCTATTTTTATGAAGAATCAATCAAAAGCTCGAACTAAGTTTTCGGCGAGTGTTTTGATCTATTGTTTGATTTATCTGGGATATACTTTTGGCAATAAAGTTTATGCCAATCATATCTTCCAGAAATCTTTAGAAGACAATAAAATTGATTATTCGCAATCGATGACCAACCCAGCTATTCTGAATAATTTTTTATGGTATGGCATAGCTAGCAATGATAGTATGCTTTATATATCTGAAAATTCTCTTTTATTTCCTAAAGAAAAAATGGAGTGGTTAAGTTATCCAAGAAACAAACAATTGATAGAAAATCATCCAGATATCAAGAATCGAAATGCCCTCATCTGGTTTAGTCATGGCTATAATTTATCTGAACAAAACGGTGATACCTTAAACGTTTATTGTGTCAAATTTGGCAGAACCAATATGACTTTAAAAGACATGAGGGGTACATTTGGTTTTTATTACAGGCTTCATGAGATTAATGGGAAACCAACTATGACTATGTTTGAGCCTAAGTTATCTCAAAAAGAGTTTAAGGAAGGAGTTTTAGATATGTATTCAAGGATTCTTGGAGAGAAGTAGCATATTCTTTGAGAATAAATAATTGGTGAATTCGTGGCCTTACGCCCTATCTTTGGCGCATGAAGAAGGTCACCATAAAACCACAACGCGAGGCTAGTTTACAAAGATTTCACCCTTGGATATTTTCCGGCTCTATTCATTCTGTGGAAAAAGGCACCAAGAATGGCGACGTCATTTCTCTCATCAATGTAAAAGGGGATAAACTCGCTGTAGGTCATTATTTTGACGGTTCTATCGCAGTTCGTATTTTGAGTTTCGATGGCAATCAAACAATAGAAGAAATAGTAAAAACCAAGATAAAGAGTGCCTATTCCTATCGCAAGCAACTCGGCTTGACGGAAAATTATCAAACGAATATGTATCGTCTAGTTCATGCGGAGGGCGATGGATTGCCAGGTTTGATTATTGACATGTATGGCTCTACAGCCGTCATTCAATGTCACACCGTCGGCATGTATCAGCATTTACCTTTGTTGACAGAGATTTTGACTAGTATTTATGGAGATCAATTGAATATCTTCGACAAATCGAGCGACCTCATAAACGAAGCCACAGATAAAAATTATATAAAAGGAAGCTATGTGAAAGAGGATTGGGTAGAGAATGGATACCACTTCGATATAGACTGGGAGAAAGGGCAGAAGACGGGTTTCTTCATAGATCAAAGGAACAATAGAGCGGCCTTGCAGAAATATTGTCAAGGAAAAAAGGTCATGAATCTATTTAGCTATAGTGGAGGATTTTCTATTTATGCGCAAGGCGCTGGAGCGGAGAAAGTAGTGTCCGTCGATGCTTCCGCCAGTGCCAATGAGATTTGTAGGCGAAATTTTCAACTCAATTTTCAATCTGAACACGAAGCGATTACAGCTGATGCCCTGGACTATATGAAGGAGATGAGCAATGAGTTTGACGTTATTATCCTAGATCCTCCTGCCTTTGCCAAGCATTTATCTGCTAAGCACAAAGCTATACAAGCATACAAACGTATCAATTATCAAGCAATTCGTCATATTCAAAAAGGAGGTATTTTGTTTACTTTCTCTTGTTCACAAGTCATAGATGCGTTGACTTTTCGAGATACTGTGGTCGCTGCTGGTATCGAAGCAGGTAGATCCATACGCATCGTGCAGCAACTCTCTCAACCTGAAGATCACCCTATCAATCTCTTCCATCCTGAAAGTAATTACTTGAAAGGTTTGGTGCTTTGGATAGAGTAATATCTAATCAATAGTATATATTGTCAAAATAACTTTTATATTTTTAGAACAAGAATAAATTTATGAATAGCCCCCTCGTATCTCCCGCCTCAGAAAAGGAAGACAAAGCCTTTCAGGAATTAATTGAATTTTTCAATGAAACCTTGGGTTTTTGTCCCAATAGTGTCAAAACAATGTATCACCGACCTGCTATTGCTTATGCCTTCATAGAGCTCAATAAAGCAGTGATGGAAAATAAAGGTCGAGTGACGAGTGCGCTCAAGCGATTGATAGGTTATATCAGCAGCAATGCAGCAGGTTGTCGTTATTGTCAGGCGCATACAATAAGAGCAGCAGAGCGCTATGGAGCAGAGGAGGAGCAATTAAATCATATTTGGGAGTTTCGGACTCACCCAGTCTTTTCAGAAGCAGAAAAAGCAGCACTTGAGTTTGCTGTGGCGAGTTCAAGTATACCCAATGCAGTAGATGAGCCAATATCTGAAAACTTAAGAAAATACTGGAATGATGGCGAGATTGTCGAGATACTAGGTGTGGTAGCCCTATTCGGCTATCTCAATCGCTGGAATGACTCTATGGGAACAACTATAGAAGATGGTGCTGTTGAATCAGGCGAAAAATATTTGAAAGAAAAAGGCTGGACTACAGGTAAGCATAGAAATTAGACAATACATTGACCCTTTGTTGACTTGCTTATTAGCAAATTTGATTTAATTAACTTTCCTCAACTTTTTTGATCCACTTAGGTAAATCAGGTGCTTTATATGCTTTCATCTGTTGTATGAGCTCAGCAACATTATCAGAGGCCGATAACATATTCTTATGCGTAGTTTTGAGAAGCTGACTGTCTTCCATATTCTTTATCATAGCGAGAAGGGGAGAAAAGAAATTATCTATATTCAGTAATCCTATTGGTTTAGTATGCAATCCCAATTGAGCCCAGGTCAGTATTTCAAACAATTCATCTAAAGTTCCAAAACCACCAGGAATAGCAATGAACCCATCAGCTAATTCCTCCATTTTAGCTTTGCGCTCATGCATAGAATCCGTTAAAATGATATCCGTAAGTCCACCATGGGCTATCTCTTTAGAGCTTAAAAATTTAGGTAGAACGCCTAAAACTTCGCCGCCATTATACAGACAAGCGTTGGCGACCTCACCCATCAAACCGACATGCGCCCCACCATAAATCAATTTTATTTTATTATTGGCCAGATAAGCTCCTAGTTCTTGGGCTAATTTGGTAAAATGAGGGTTATTCCCTTGGCTAGAGCCACAGAAAATGGCTAGAGATTGTATTTTATTCATATTTTTTACTTATAATCTAATTCAAAACTAAGCATTTTTTTCTACATTTGTGTGGTGTGGTCACATGAATATTTTATGAATCGTTGCTTTGAATTGGCCCAAAAAGGCAAAGGAAAGACTCGATCTAACCCAATGGTTGGCGCTTTATTGGTTCATGAAGATAAAATCATATCTGAAGGATATCACGCCTACTTTGGTGGACCCCATGCAGAGGTAAATTGTATTAAAAATCTGGATAATAAGACTTTATTAAAAGAATCTACCTTATATATTTCACTAGAACCATGCAATTTTTATGGCAAAACTCCTCCATGTACAGATCTGATTTTGAATAGTGGGGTAAAAAAGGTAGTTATTGGTTCAGCCGATGTTAATCCTAAAGTTCGTTTTCAAGGCATGGACTTTCTGAGGTCACAGGAAATTGAGGTTATTAATCTTAATTGGGAAGAAAAGCAGAAATCACTTAACATAATATTTATTATTAACCAAACTCAAAATGAGCCGTTTTTCATTGGTAAATTAGCCTATAGTCAAGACAGTTTTATAGGTAGAATAGGTGAAAGGGTGAAAATTACATGTCAGGAAATTGATATTCTAGGCCATAAGTTGCGCTCAGAAGTAGATGCAATTTTGGTTGGAAAAAATACTTGGTTGAATGATCAACCAGAATTAACTGCTAGGTTTTATCCTACAGATTTTCAGCCTGATATAATTATTTTACAGCATGATGTAGACCAAACAATAATTGGAAAGGATGGACGCTTGACGCATTTTATATCGACTTTGGACTCCACTGATTTGAAGAGAAAAATCTTTGGGCTTGGCTATAGAAATGTCTTGGTCGAGGGTGGGGCAGAGGTGTTTCGTTTTTTCATAAATAATCTTCTATTCCATGAGATATATACCTTTGAAAATCAAAACCTAATCTTACAATCTGGGATAGCTAGTCCCAAGGTAATATCATCAAATTACAACCTCATTGAAGAGAAAAACTATTTTCAGCACTTAATTTGTCAATATTTACGCAATGATTTACCTACTCCTTAGTATCTTATTTTCATCTAGTTTGTTGATTTTCTTCAAATTATTTGATAAATACAAAGTGAATTCTGTATTGGCCATAGCCGTAAACTACGCTGCTGCGGCCTGCGTAGGGTTGTTTTTTCTTCATAAGCCGGCTTTATTGAATTCTAGCGACTTAGATTGGGTGCTCATATCCTGTGGTTTAGGGGTGATGTTTTCCATCGTTTTTAATCTCAGCAGAGCTGCCACCCAATCTGTAGGTATGGGAATAACCAGTGTTGCCATGAAATTAGGGGTTGTTTTTCCCGTTGTTATTGGAATTTTATTCTATGATGAACATTTTCAATGGATTAACTATATTGGATTGATTTTTGGCTTTACTTCTATTTATTTCCTAAATAAGCCTAGTAAATACGTTGATAATAAGCTAGATAAGATAGTATTATTGCTCCCTGTTTTCGTCTGGTTGGGCTCTGGGGTTTGTGATAGTGCGGTTCAACTCATTCAACAGAAATTTGTCGTGCCTGCTTCTAATGGAATGTTCTCATTTACAGCGTTTTTAGCGGCAGCTATCTCAAGTCTTAGTTTTGTTATATTTAAACGAATGAAATGGGACGTGAAAAGTCTTGTGGGAGGTATCGCATTGGGCATTCCCAACTATTTTTCGATCTATTTTTTAGTCAAAGCACTTCAGGAAATGGAAAAGGACTTCCAAATGAAGAGTTCTACCGTATTTATGGTCAATAATTTGTCCATTGTGATATTAAGTGTAGGAATAGGACTCGTAATGTTTAAAGAAAAGCTAGATAAATTCAAACTATTTGGGCTTTTTTTAGCTTTACTAGCGCTTTATTTAATCAACTTTAAACAATAGAAAAACAATAAGATATGATTCATTTGCGCGATATATTGGAAACGGATTTGGAAAGAATTGTCGAACTGTGTCAGGATCCTGTAATAAGTCAGATGACCTTAAATATTCCATATCCTTATGAAATGGAACATGCACGTTTTTTCTACGATAATATAGTTTTAGGAGGCAAATCCAAGACCTATGCGATTCATTTAGACGGAAATCCTGAACTTATAGGTATTATAGGCATTAATTTTAACCAAATAAAACCCTGGGCGGCCGAAATTGGCTACTGGATGGGAAAAGACTATCGAGGGCGCGGATACATGACCCAAGCGCTTAAAATGATTATTAAAATTGGATTCACCGAACTTAAATTGGTTCGTATTTGCGCATGCCATGATGCTATAAATCCAGCTTCGGGAAAAGTGATGCTAAATGCTGGCATGGAATATGAAGGAACTTTTAAATCATATGTGATTAAGAATGGTGTTTATAGAGATTCAATCTATTATTCTGTTATTAATTCAAAAATCTAGAAGTGTGTTACTTTTTAATGTGACCATTCGGTTTAGCTTATATACTTGCCTCGGTATGTGGCACTGATCTGGGCGGTAAATTGGGATTTCTCGGTGTCTTGGGATTTTTCGGCACTTTGGGCTTTCTCGGTTTCTTAGCTGCGCTCGCATTGATTTCTTCCGTATTAGCATCTAGGATCGATTCGTTTTTCAGCAATTCTTCTTCCGTTAATTTAATTTTACTCATGATTTACGTTTTTTAAAGTTTGAAAAAATTGTTTTTTGTCTTACTACAAATATATTGTAAAATATTTGCTGATAAATAATTAGATGAAATAGAAAATAAAATTCATGAAGGGAAGATTTTGATGTATTTATTATGAGCATCTTATCAATTATTTATTGTAAATCCAAATGGACCAATTTGTCTTATAATTTACATTATGTTAAGTAACATATTGGAAGGAAAGTTTAATTGGTTAAATTATCTCCTATTCAGTTATACCAAAACAAGTAAACATTCAATGACGTTGCTATCAAAAGCCAAATAAAATATGGTGCTATCCAAAGCGACCAGACTCTGATTAAGGGTAAATATTTAAATAGAAAATAGCCCACAAGGACTGTTAATGCGACAATGACTGCCAAACCTAAACCTATTTGATGAAAATAGAAAAAGACAGGATTCCACGTCACGTTTAATATCCATTGAAATATATAGATAGAAATTAAAAATCTTCTATTCTCTACTCTGGATATTAGATAAGCCATATAGAAACTAAAACAAATCATAATCATGGTCCATGCTAAGCCAAAAACCCATCCCGGAGGTGTCCAAGGGGCTATTTTCAAATTGTAATACCAATCTGAAGTGACACCTGCGCCAGTAAAATAACCTCCAAGCGCTAATGCGCCGAAATTGAGGACGAGAAAAATAAGAATTCGTTTAATCATAAATGCAAAGCTATGCTAGAAAGCATGAATTGTGAATTTTAAGTATTTTGATGATTTAAATCTTGGCAATATAATTCTCAATAATCTCCACACTTTCCCCTACCCCATTTTCAAGCCTCATTTTTTCACCTATTAGCTTCGCATTTATCCGATAATTTCCATCTAAAATCCTATCAATAGCGGATATTAATTTATCAAAGCTCAGTTTTCTAAAAGGAAAATGAATTCCGACATTTAGTTTCTCAATCATTTGACCATTAAATGGTTGATCTACCACAATAGAAGCAATGATTAAAGGAAGCTGCGCTTTAAGTGCCGCACCTATTGTACCTATTCCTCCATGAATGATAGCCAACTTGCATCTTGGAAATAACCAATCGTGATTTATCTTATCTATTATGAACAAATTATCATGTTCTATATCCAGAAATGGTTTGGTCCAGCCTAGGCAATAGATAATTCTGTGATTTGTTTGAAGCAATAGTTGTTGAATAATTGATTTTAATAATGCGGTATCGGGCACAGGGATACTTCCAAATCCTATATAAATAGGCGCCTCTCCCCTCTCCAGCCAGGCTTCTAAATCCTTTGAAATCAGTTCATTGGGGTTCGAATTTCTTAAATCGGCAGGTAGCGCCAAAAAACCCGTAACTACTGAGTTTGTTGGCCAGTCTGCTGGTGGGGGCAGCAAATGCTTGCTCATAGGATGAATAATGAGCTGATTGGATCTCATTAGTACTTTTCTAAGTTGAGAAGTCGTCCATTTAGGGAGATTTAATAAGCTGGCTGTTTGATTGGCTTCTTTCTGAATAACCAGTTTGATAGCGAAATAATTGAAAACATAGTAGGACAATCTATTCAAAAAAGGTATATTCTGAAAGCCAAAGCCCATAGCAGGAAACTCTCGAGTCAAAGAATACGGCATGCTAAAATTCAAAATGGCATAGCCGATATTATTCTTTTTTGTTATCGGTAAAATGGTAGGGAATGCCAACCCACTAGAAACTATGAAATCGAAGTCATCCGCGGCTTTATTGACTTCTAGAATCGTTTTCTCATTGTGTTTTGCTGAGTGTCTCCCTACAAGCTGGGCAAACTTTAACATATTTCCATTGCGGAGAACCTCCATTATTTCTTCCGTATAAATCTCATTTTCCATGTCCATATCGAGTGGAATGAAATCAATACCATAGTCGGAGACTAGATCGCGGAAATTCTTGAAGGTAACAATGGACACTGAATGACCCCTAGTCTTGAGTCCTAAGGCTAAAGCAATAAATGGCTGTATATCTCCTCGGGAGCCCTTGGTGACAAGTCCTATACGCATGTATTATCAGCTAGAGTAAAGTAAACTTTATCGATAATTTCTTTGTTATAGATTGAGTCTAGGTTTTCAAATAACATAAAACCTATTTCATTGAATGTAAACCTACCTTATTCCCTTCTGTATCCATAAATAAGGAACAAAATCCATAATTGCCTATAGACATTTTAGGTTGTAATAGTTTACCGCCTGCAGCTTCGATTTTAGATTCTTCTATAGAACAATCATCGCA
>CAYXKX010000003.1:0-1349 GCA_964465185.1 uncultured Chitinophagaceae bacterium | reverse complement strand
AGGTAAAATATACCATAGTGCCTCCTGCTCCAGGATTCATATCTTTCATCTTTACCAATGCGCCGCTTATATTCCCGCCAGTTTCTGACCAAGGAAAGCTGAGCATTTCCATTTCTCCCATTCCTTCGGGCATTGGAAGTGGGTCCATTTTTATATCTAATACTGTCTCATAGAATTTCTGAGCTCTGGTCATATTTTCAACGTAAATTTCTACCCAAGTAAATGGGTTCTTGTTTGGATGATTCATGTCGATATGAGTTTATTATAAGTTATTAAGTTTAATAATGTAAAGTCATAAAACTCAAATTTAGCGTAAGTCTACCTTTCTTGTATAAATTTATTGAATTCTAATCTAGCTATTTCACTCTGAAATAATGCTCCATGTTGACCTCCAGCTATTTCTACAAACTTTGATTTTTTACAATTGGTGCAGCTTAACACATCGTTTTTAAAGGTAGGATAAGAATACATCTGAATAGGAGAATCATCCATTCCTTGCACAAATAAAATATCCGATTTAAATCCTTGAGTGAAATTTAACAATGACCTTTGAAAATAAGCATTAGAGTTACTACTTGTAGTGCCATAGGCATTTCTCAATCTAGTGCAATGCGAACCTGAAGCTATTTGCCCACTCTCTTCTAGTTGGCATCGATATACAAGATTTAGTGGCCCTGGGGCATTCGCTATGACGCCATTGGTCAAGTGCATAGTATTAAGCCGAGTCACTAAGTAACCACCCTGGGAGTGTCCTACAAGAAATACTTTTTTTACAGTCACCCCTAGCTCTTGACTTGCTTTATTTTTGACCCAGAGAAGAGCCGCTTCAGCTTGAGCTATATTATCACCAAGCAGCATTTTTTCACCAGGATAGGCGACACTAACGAGCATAAGGTTTTTATTATCTATGATTTTTTTTAAACTATCTAAGATATTAGCCGCAGCCTGAAGAATAAAAGTATCATAGAGGACTGTCCCATGATAAACCACCAAAACATCAACTTCTGCTATGGCTGGCTTATCTATTACTACATCAACAGTTAAATTGTTGTACGTAATCGATTTAATACCTTTAAATGGAGTTGGTGTTTGGGTTGGTGCAGGGGAAATATGTTTTTCATCTTTGCCGCAGGAATAGACAAATATGCAAATGAATAAAAGGTAGCTAAGTTGGCTCATTGAAATTCAGCAAAAACATTGCCGAAGATACGTATTCTAAATTTTCTTCTATAAATAGAAAGTTTCATTGACGGCTAACTATATACATAATAAATGCGTTAAAATTTTTTTAAAGCCTCGCGGATCATGATAAATTCGAGAATATTTTCTGTATCGACGACCCCGACAAG
>CAYXKX010000002.1:144584-145154 GCA_964465185.1 uncultured Chitinophagaceae bacterium | reverse complement strand
CTGCCACCTGATGTTTTAGCAGGAATTAAAACATCAGGTGGCAGGGCTATAGGCGATATTTCTTCCTTTTTTGTAAAAATTACATTCATCTCACTAACACTTGGAGATCCAATAATATTAATTTTTTGTGTACCAAAGAAATGACCATGGGCACATATCATATAGTATTCTAGTGTGATTTTATAACGCCCCGTATTCGTGTCAATAAGCTGATAGGTGATAGCCGCACCTGAAAGACCAGTAGCTTTTACTTCAGAGTAAATACAGCTAAATAATATTAGGATTAAGTATAATATTTGTCTAGTTCTTTTCATAATGGTACAAATTTAAGGATTAATAGGCAACTTTCCCTACAAAAATAGGTTGAAAATTAACAAAAATAAATGTCAAAAAACGCACCTTGTTAATGGCTATATTTAAAACTATAAGTATAAACTATATTAAATAGAAGCTTATCGCATATTTTTGTTACGCCAAGAATTGGATAATTATAAAAAAAATATTCGCATTCTAACTATACATCAAGCTACAACCTCTCATATCCGATTGATTCATGCGACCTAGAATTTG
>CAYXKX010000002.1:101112-144574 GCA_964465185.1 uncultured Chitinophagaceae bacterium | reverse complement strand
GAGTTCTATGAGGTCTTGAGTTTCGATAAATGAACAGGAATTTAAATTAGCTAAATCAATAATTTTAGCAACACCTCTTCCCTGCTCTAAATTGGACAATGGATCATTAATATCAACTACTAGGACTTTCATCCAAGGCGGGCAGCTAAACCATAAATCTTCATCTGAATAAGCTTGAGAAAACAATTCACACATACCGTATTCAGAGATAATGGTGGACTGAGGGAAGGCTTGTTTCAGGTTAGAAACTAATTCATGTTTGGATTTTTCAGGTCTAGAGCCTTTCATTCCACCGGTTTCGATAATGCTTAATTTTCTTGTCTGCACAAGCAGGGAATTTTGAATTTTGAATATTTCAGAAAAATCCAATAAGGCAAAAGAGATTCCGATAAGAAGTACTTGTTTTCCTTCTGATAGGAGTTCTATTAATTTAGTGTTTAATTCTGATAAGTTATGTAAATAAAAAAACTCTTCTTGTTCATTCATATTCATCCAATGCCGAACCATCGCTACTAATGATGAATGCTGCCTTTCGAGATAATGGGGCAATAAACCTACAATAGTATATTTTTTATCCTTAAAAAAATGCTTAAAGCCAAGTTCGATACTTTGATGATATAAATCTAGATTTTGATAATAATGTCTGGAATTAGATTGACCACTTGTACCGCTGCTTTCGAAGTAGTTCATTTCAGAATTCGGAAAGCAAGAAACTTGGTGTGACTTAAAGAAACTTATAGGTAGAAAAGGAATATCCTTGAAATTATGAACATCTCTCTTTAAAAGAGCCGCACTATATTCGCCGTAAATCAGATTATTTTCGCGCTGATATCGGAAAACATCTAGAGCTTTACGTTTAAAATTTTCATCATTAATTTCAGCTAAATCAATTTGCATTCTAATACAACTTATAAAGCGTCAAATAATGATATCTACTAATCTGAGCTGGATTGGTACCTTTCCTGCCTTGCGGTATTTTTTTCTTTTGCTTTTTATAGTATTTGATGAACTCAGGATGAAATTCCTTGGATCTATATCTTTTAAATGTCATGGGAATTTCTTTGAATACATCTTCTTCCATATTAGCGAATTTGAATGATTCGTAGATCAACTCTGAACAGTAATAAGCATCATTATTGGAGACAAATGCATAATCATATGGGAGTCCTAATTTCAATTTTGAATATTCGACTGCACGTGGTATCCAATGCAAGTAATCTTCCTTCCATTTCCCCACAACAATTTTTGGGTTTCCTTGCTTGGTTTTATATCTATAAATAAAACTATCCAGATGGACTATTCGCACACCTTCCGTATTGGCTTCTATAACTTTGAGTTCGCCGGAATCAGATACTACCATAGCCATATGCGAAAATCGTTTCTTGTCATTTAGTTGAGTGACATCTTCAATAGCTTCGCAGATAGCTCCACAGTCGCAGTCTTGAAAGAGTAAATCTCCTTCTTCGAAGTTAAAAAATACTTGGAATAAAATGAAAAATTTCAAAATCTTTATTTAATTAAATGTATAACGCCTTGCCAGTCAAGACAAAAAGTCCTATAGCCTCCATAAAATTCGAAAGAACTTACTTCCTCATTAGCTTTATTGAAATATCTTTCAGATATCCATTTCCCATTAGAAACACTATCTATTTTCTTTCCCTTTCCTTCATAATTGTATTTAATACAATTTCCTTCTACTTGCACTCTAATTGCTTTAGTATATTTTTTAAAGATATTTTTAAGCAGAAATATGCGTCTAAAAATACTTAAATTGACAGAATCTCCACTCACATAACCTGTCATTTCTGACGTCAAAGTATCATAGTTATAGGTTTTTATCAATGCGAAAACTGAATCATTTCTTATAGATATGGTATCAATTTTATAATCAAATCCACTTTGACTTAAGACAATCTTATGAATGATTAAAATAGTAATTATTATGCAGAATCTTATCATAATAACTTCCTTATAACTTAAAATTCAACACTAAAAACTTATAACTCAAACCTTAAAACTATTTTCGATCATTATCCCAAATGCCTCCTTCAGACTTAATCCATAATGATTTAATTGCTGAGGGAATATACTCGCCTCTGATAATCCAGGAATCGTATTGATTTCCATAAAAAAGACTTCATCGCCTCTAAGAAGATAATCTACTCGCCCCAATCCTCTGCAATTCATTACTCGAAAGATTTTTTCAGACATAGTTTTCATTTCATTTTCAACTTGTGGACTCAGATTTTCTGCAGGAGTCACCTCTTTGGATTTACCTTCGTATTTAGCGGCGTAATCGAAAAACTCTGTTTCAGAAATAATTTCTGTTACAGGCATAATGTGTAGCTTCTCTCCTTCTTGTAAAATACCGTGAGAAAACTCTCTCCCTTCTATAAATTCCTCAATCAACACCAAATCATCATGCTCTAAAGCATCCTCTATTGCTTTCTTTATTTGTGAGCGCTCCTTGACCTTAGTTACGCCAAAACTAGATCCTACACTATTCGGTTTGATAAACATAGGAAATCCTAGATACTCATAGTTAGATTCGTCTATTTTATCTCCTTTTGTGTAGATTTCAAACGCAGCTGTGCGGATACCAAATGTATTTTTTAAAATTTGCTTTGTTAGTATCTTATCCATAGTAATAGCCATTGTGCGGCCATCGCAGCCCGTATATGGTATTCCTAACATTTCTAAGTACCCTTGAATTTTACCATCCTCTACAGGAGAACCATGAATAGCCATAAAACAAGCATCGAACTTTACCTTGACATCTGGAATAGTGATTGAAAAATCATTTTTATCCACGGTATAACCATCTTCACTGTGCCATGATTCCAATCCAATATCAATGATAAACGCATTGTATTCATTTTCATCTAGATTCTTTTTGACTACCTGAGCACTTTTTAGCGAAATAACCCGCTCGGACTCAAACCCACCTGCTAATATGGCTATATTTTTCATGTGTTTTTAATTTTCACTTAAAACTTTACATGGACTTTCACTTTCAAGGACTCCAGCCCGTCGCGAATTAGCTTGAGTCGTTTTACCAATTCATAATTAGTACTCGAATGGTTTGTCAAGATCGGCATTGCAATTTCTTCTTCGTGAATTATAATTTCTTCCTCCACTTCATTTACAATCTCTTCCTTTCGTCCTTGTTTTAATCTTTTTTTAGCACCTTCGATCGTGAACCCTTCATCTTTCAGCATGTGTTGAATCAGCTTTAATTTCTCTAAATCATCTTTCTGAAATAGTCTATCGCCTTTTCTATTCTTGCGCACATTGAGATGAAACTCGCCACTCCAGTAGCGCAATTGCGAAGTAGATGTTTGCATAATTTCGGCTACTTCGCCTATGGTATAATAAAATTTGCCGTCCATAAATTTCTTTTAACTGCACAAAATTAAGAGATAGTCGTTAGTCTAAACAGTATGTAGTAAACGTAGAAAGAGGGCTGTATAGTATATTAAACAATCATCTAAATCAGCTGAGTCAAATCATTGACGCCCAAATGACGCTGCACCTGAAAACCTTCCCCAGACTGCGCACCAATACTCTTCCCTAGAATAGCAGCTTGATAACGGATGACATTCAAAAAAGACTTATCTGAAATATATGTTTCCACTTCTTGGCTATTAGGGTCATAAAACTGGGAACTATAAGCATGTATAGCTTCAAACTTCTTTTCCTCATAATCTGAAACATCTACCACAAAATCTGGTTTTTGAAACTGAAATTGAATATAATTATAAATTACCGAGGGTCTGAAATGTTCCTGTGGTTTTCCTTCAAACTCAGTATTTATCTTGATTAGACCAGAAAGAAATGCTGCCTTTTGAACCATTTCTGCTCCTTTAGCATGATCAGGGTGTCGATCTTGTTTTGCATTACATAGTATAATTCGAGGACGGTATTTACGGATGATTTGAATAATCTTCAAACAGTTTTCTTGATTATCTATAGCCCATACATCGGCTAATCCAAGATTTTCTCTCGCATCTATGCCTAGTATCTTCGCTGCATTGGCGGCTTCTACGAGCCTCAATTCTCCACTACCTCGCGAACCCAACTCTCCACGCGTCAAATCACAAATACCTACTTTATATCCCAAAGCTTTGTGCTTCAAAATAGTGCCGCCTGCACTGAGTTCTACATCGTCTGGGTGAATGCCAAAGGCTAAAATATCTAATACCATCTAATCCCTAATAATAATCAGCAAAGGTAACAATAATCGTTTTTAAAGCCTAAGAATTACCACTAAGCCTTTCATGGTCTTACGGCCGCGAAAACTCCTTTCTTCACAAACTTTTATGATATTTTTCTCGATGTTTTACTTTGGGGTAAAGTTGGAAACACCTTGACAGGCTAAGATTCAAAAGGTTTACAAAATACTAGATGTCCATTTATCAGTATCGTTCACACCAATCAAATTTATCATGCATAATTCTCTTTTTTTCATTTCGAATAAAATCTAAATAAGCCTTGACTATAGGTGTCAGCTTCTTATCTTTGAGCCATATGAGATACCATTTTGACTTAATAGGAAATCCTTTGACTGGGATTATTTTCAATTGTTGACTTTCCAGTTCGTTCTTGATACCAATCAAAGGCATAATAGAGCAACCTAAGCCAGCTAGAACCGCTTGTTTTACTGCTTCGTTGCTAGTCAATTCCATTTTTTTCTTAATATAGATATTATTTTTAATTAGGTATTTTTCCATTACGTGTCTAGTTCCTGAGCCTTTTTCACGATATATCAGAGCTAGATCATCAAATATTTTTTTATCATAAATTTTTGCCGTTTTCTTAGTCAAAGAATTACCTACAAGAAAAAGTTTATTGTCCAATAGTTCTAGTTTTTCTATCCGCAAGTTATCAGGCAAGACACTTACCAAGGCTAAATCCACTTCATTTTTTTCCAAACTTTCTATCACCTTAGATTTATTCGTGACATCTAGCGTTAGTTCCACACCTTGATGGAGCTGAATAAAGTCTGCAAGAAAATACGGGGCTATATATTTGCCTGTAGATACTACTGATACTTTGAGCTGACCAGTCAGCTGACCTAAATGAGCGTTATGTTTGAACTGGATAGAATGGACATCGGCAATAATTTTATTGGCCAATTCAGCTATTTCCTTACCAAAGTCTGTGATATAGATTTTTTTATTGACGATTTCATAAAGGGGCAATTCAAGTTGGTCTTGAAAATTCTTAAGTTGAATAGATACCGCTGGCTGGGTCAAATGAAGCTCCTCAGCCGCTTTCGTTATGCTCAGTGTTTGAACTACTTTTTGAAACACACGGAGTTGATTTAATGTAAAGTTCATAAATTATATTTATAATAAGTATAGCAAAGTTATATAAATGTTTATATATATTCTCTAGATATTTGCAAAGTAATAAAAAAAATTAAACTTCAAATGAAACGAATCACAATAGCGAAAGGCGATGGTATAGGTCCAGAGATTATGGATGCGACCTTAGCGATACTCAAGGCAGCAGGAGCACAAATAGAAATCGATGAAGTAGAATTAGGCGAAAAGCTATTTCTCGAAGGAAACACCTCTGGCATATCAGATGATGCTTGGGATATCATACGCAGAAACAAAATACTCCTGAAAGCACCTATTACCACTCCTCAAGGGGGTGGATACAAGAGCCTCAATGTAACTATGCGCAAATTTTTAGGTCTTTATGCCAATATTAGGCCGACTATGTCTCTCTATCCTTTTGTGGCTAATAAGCATCCAAAGATGGATATCATTATAGTGCGGGAGAATGAAGAAGACTTGTATGCCGGTATAGAACATCAGCAAACGGATGAGGTCGTTCAATGCTTGAAGCTCATAAGCCGACCAGGCTGTGAGAAAATAGTTCGATATGCTTTTGAATATGCCAAGCTATATGGTAGGAAAAAGGTCACTTGTTTCACCAAGGATAACATTATGAAGCAGACCGACGGACTATTTCACCAAGTTTTTAATGAAATAGCCGTGGAATATCCAGAAATAGAAAACGAACATTGGATTATAGATATAGGTGCGGCTTTATTAGCAGATTCACCTGAAAAATTTGATGTAATAGTCACTTCCAATCTTTATGGAGATATTATAAGTGATATTGCCGCACAAGTGGCGGGCTCAGTGGGATTAGCAGGGTCAGCCAATATTGGCGAAGAATGTGCTTTGTTTGAAGCCATTCACGGTTCAGCGCCTACGATTGCTGGTCAAAACCTAGCGAATCCCTCTGGATTGATCCAAGGTGCTGTGCAAATGCTGACTCATATAGGTCAAACGGAAGTAGCAGAAACTATACAAAATGCTTGGCTCAAAACCATCGAAGATGGCTATCATACACAGGATATCTATACAGAAGGCAGCAGTAAACACAAAGTGGGAACTAAAGAATTTTCAGAAGCCGTTATTCTAAATTTAGGTAAAAAACCTTCTCTGCTACCACCAGTCAATTTTGCCAAGGGACTCCAAATCACCTTGCCAAAGTACCAACGAAAGCCCTCTAAGAAAAAGGTATTATTTGGTGTCGATTTATTTATGCATTGGCAAGGCACAGATCCAAATGAATTGGCCGCCATGGTCAAAGAGATCATGCCGGAGGAGGTCCATCTAACTATGATTACCAATAGAGGCATTAAAGTATATCCTGACGGGTTCTCTGAGACCTTCTGCACAGACCACTGGCGATGCCGATTCAAACCAAAAAATAATAGTTCTATAAAACCCACTTTGATTATAGACCTGATGCAAAAAGCTATAACTCATAATTTAGATATCATCAAAACAGAAAATTTATACACATTTGATGGTAAGCCAGCATTCTCATTAGGTCAAGGTCAATGAAACAAATTTAAAACATTTAAAATTTCAAATAATGTCAAAAACAACTAAAGTAATCATTCTTTACGCAGCTTCTATCACTTGTATATTTCTATCCATATACACGGATACGATTATGGAAAACTTAGTCTTTACAAGTCTTTCCATATTGTTATCTCTCTCTGTTTTTAAAATTCTAAAAGAAGAAGTGAGTTTCGCAAGTAATTAAAAATAAATGCAAGAAGTAGAACACTATTTCAAAAATAGAAATATAGTGCTAGCTACGATGCATAGCAAAGAAACTGTCATTCAACCTATTTTAGAAAAGAGTCTGGGGGTAACTGTTTTATTACCTCAAGGACTCAATACAGATAAACTTGGTACTTTCACTGGGGAGGTGGAAAGGAAAGATGATCAACTGGTTACCCTGAGAATCAAGTGTTTGATGGCTATGGAAATGACCAATAGTGACATAGCGGTTGCTAGTGAAGGCTCTTTTGGTGCGCATCCCTCAGCCTTTTTTGCGCATGCAAATGATGAACTCGTCATGCTCATGGACACTAAGCATAACTTGGAAGTAGTCGCAAGAGAACTGACCACAGATACAAACTTTTCTGGAAGTGCGATAGAATCAGAAAAACAGCTTAGAGAATTTGCTACGAAAGCTCTTTTCCCAAGTCATAGGCTGATTTTGCGAAATGGTGAAAACAAAAAAGACAAACTAGTCAAAGGCATAGGAGACTGGGAGACACTTATCATGTGTTACAACGAAATAATATATGAGTATGGCCAAGTATATGCCGAAACGGATATGCGCGCTATGCACAATCCCACACGTATGCGCGTGATAGCAAAGGCTACTAGTCAATTAGTCGAAAAGCTCAATTCAAGGTGCCCCGTGTGTCATACCCCAGGATTTAGCGTGAACCAAGTAAAAGATGGACTTCCGTGTATGCTCTGCGGCCAGCCTACGCGATCTACCCTCGCCCATATCAGCAACTGTGCACATTGTCATTTTAGTTCAGAATTGCTATATCCCAATGAAAAAAAACAGGAAGATCCTATGTACTGCGACCATTGCAAACCATAATATTTTATAAGATAAGGTACAATCACCGCAATTAAAAGGAGACTAACAAATGAAACACATAGGACACATAGAATTTAAGATAAATCTTGCCCTCTACTATTTAGAGCAAAGCGCCTATCATAACCTTAAAATACTAATGGTTGAAGATTTAAATGCATAGAAAATAAATTTTTACATAGAAAAAGGAGAAGAAAATTTAACTAACTTCATTACTATGAGTTCTATGTGGTTAAAATCACTTATCCTAATATTTTAAATGAGATTAAATTATATACATTAACACCCCCCCCATGGATTTAGAATTTCAAATTTTACACAGCAATTTAACCAACCCTACCCTACTATTTTTTTTATTAGGTGTGCTGGCCGTGCGCCTCAAAAGTGATTTAGAGATCCCCGCGCAAAGTATCAAATTTATATCGTTGTACCTACTATTCGCTATAGGTTTCAAAGGTGGTCAAGAACTCGCCCATAGTCACATCAATGCAGAGGTCATTTATTCTGCCATTTTTGGGTTATTTATAGCCTCCATTATTCCATTATACACATTTTTCATACTGAAAAAGAAACTCAATGTGAGCGATGCCGCAGCGGTGGCTGCTGCCTATGGTTCTGTGAGTGCTGTGACTTTTGTAGCTGCAGTGTCTTTTTTAGAAATGCAGAAAATTAGTTTCGGAGGTCATATGGTCGCTATTATGGCTCTAATGGAATCTCCAGCCATTATTATAGGAGTGATATTGCTTATGAAATTTGAAAAATCTCCAACCGGTGAACGCAATATAAGTTTCAAGCAGCTTCTTCATCATTCATTTACAAATGGCAGTGTACTTCTAATTCTAGGAAGCCTAGTGATTGGCTTTATTGCAGACACCAAGCAAGCGGAAGGTATCAAGCCTTTTACAACGGATATTTTCAAAGGTTTTCTGGTTATTTTCTTACTAGAAATGGGAATGGTGACGGCTAAGCGTTTTGGTGCTTTCTTAAAATATGGTTGGTTTGTCTCTCTATTTGCTATAGTGATACCTGCTATCAATGGTTGCGCTGTAGCTTGGGGGAGTCAGTTTATCACACACGATATTGGAAATCGATTTATATTCGCTATACTTGCCTCCAGCGCTTCCTATATAGCTGTACCAGCCGCTATGCGGCTGGCAGCACCCAAGTCTGACCCAGGTTTATACGTTCCTATGGCGCTTGGCGTCACATTTCCATTCAATATTACAATAGGTATTCCACTGTACTATTTCATTATATCCATTACATCTAAAATGTAAAATTAAATAGGACATTATAAAATTTTAAGGACAAGCCGAACACCTTATTAAAAAGTAGGCAAAATAAATTTTTAAACAAATGAAGAAGATTAGTTTAGTAATGGCAGCAGCAGGTTTAACATTAATGCTTTCCTGCGATCAAGTATCTCAAGCAGCTAAGGAAGAAGCCAAAACAGCCTTGAGTCAAACAAGTGAGGAAGTTCAGAAAGTGATCGATGATTTGGGTCTGGTCTATGTAGAAGAAGGTGCTCAAAATATTATTACTTACGACGAAGTGAACGCCGCACAGCAAGCATGGTGTGATGCTTTAGTAAAAATTGGACAGCTAAAGGAAGAAGGAGGAGATTATAAGGCATTTGCAGAGCAAGTGCTTTCAGAAGCCTACAACTATGACCAAGGAAAGGTATTTTTCAAACCTACGCTTGCCTATGGTGACCAAACGTTTAGAAATGATAAAAAAGGCGCTTTGGCATATTTTATCGGTGGCGATCCAGCTTATCCTAATGATAAAGGCTTTGCCTTGACTCCATGGGTAAAAGCTCGCTACGACAATGCTGGCCAAAAAAATGAAGGTATTCAAATATATGGATCCGTAGCTATCACTATGGGAAATGTTTGGGTTACGGGGAAAGATGGCAAAGAAGTTATGGTAGATAAGACGTGGGTATTCAAGAAAGGAAAAGATGGAAAATTGAGAATCATTGTACACAAGTCTTCCCTGCCTTTTAGCCCGAAATAATTGTTTTTAAAATTCATCCGCCAATGAATGATTTAAACTTCATTGGCGGTATTTAGTTTGTAACATTGGTATAAGAACCCTAATATTTATTGACACTTAAATTGTTCTTTTATGATAAATTACTATAAAATAAAGATAGCGGCGATTTTGATTTCCTTATTCGTCAACATTCATTTGCAAGCTCAAGCTAAACAATCGGACTCATCGAATGTATACAAGGAATATAATAACCTTGAAGACGCACTCAAAAACCCAGAGAAAGTCTATCGGCTCAATTTAAGTAATCAAAAAATTAAATTTCCATCGGATAGTATATGGTCGAAATTCAGTAATCTAGAGTATCTCAGCTTGAAAAATGATCATCTCCAAGAGATTCCTAGTGGCATAGGAAATCTTCGAAAACTTAAAACATTGGATTTAGGGGGTAATGATTTCAAGTATTTACCTACGTCGTTTTCAAAACTATCGAACCTGAGCGAAATTTATTTGAATGACGACAAAAATTTAGATATGAATCAAAGTTTTTCTGTTTTGAGGGATTTACCTCAACTTAAAATTTTACATTTAGAAAATGACCGATTAAAAAAACTACCAAAGAGTATTCTTTTCTTAGATAAAATTGAATACCTTTACTTGAATAATAATGAATTGAAAGAATTTCCTTCTGAATTGAATCAGATGAAGAACTTAAAATATTTGGACCTTCATGATAATAAATTCCGATTTAAGCACCCAGAATATGAAAAAAGAGAGAGTTTTAAAATAGTATTTTAGATTGAAAAATATAGCTAAATCAACGACTAATTATTTCGCGGTTCTTCCTTTTAAAAGAACTATCGCCACTCTTACTTACTTATGTATTGCTTTTAGTGTCTGTAGTCAAAACAATAGGTTAAACACCTCTGGAACTATCGGTTGGTACAATGTTTTTAGCACCTTCAAGCTTCAGGAAAAGTGGGGAATCCATACCGAATATCAATTTCGTAGAGATGGCTTTATTTCAGATTGGCAGCAGAGTCTATTGAGGCTTGGCGTCAACTATCAGTTAAACCCGCGAGTTTTATTCCGATTGGGATATGCTTGGATAGAGACCTTTCCCTATGGTGAGATACCTCTCAATGGATTAGGAAGAGATTTTACAGAGCATAGATTGTTTCAAATGGCGCAAATAACTTCTAAAGAAGGACGATTTCAATTTTCCCATCGATTCATGCTAGAGCAGCGATTTGTCGGCCGCTATAGTCAAGCGATACAGGAAAGAGAGGACGAATTTCCCCTTCTGCACCGCGCTCGTTATATGTTTCGGGTACAAGTTCCTCTGAAGGGTTCAGAGTTAAAAAATAATACGCCTTATATGGCCTTATATGATGAGATTTTTATCGGATTCGGAGAGAATGTCAATGCCAATGTCTTTGATCAAAATAGATTAGGTGTATTGTTCGGATATAATTTCAATAAAAATCTAAGACTGGAAGCTGGATACCTCAATCAAATACTACAATTCGGACGACAAATAAATAATCAAAATGTATTTCAATACAATCATGGACTCATAGTTAATTTAAACATGAATATTGATTTGAGTCCAACGTTGAAATAAATGAGCTTGTCTATACTTCCTACAAATCATCGAACTCATACAAAGGATCTAGGTGATCTTTGTGAGTCATCGTGCAGATCTCTTTGATCAATCCATCTTCTAAACTATAGACCCAGCCATGAATTTCAGGGCCTTTCCTTTTCTTCCAGGCACGCTGAACGATACTTGTCTTAGCGAGATTCATTACCTGCTCCTCTACATTTAGTTCTATGAGTTTGTTGAGTCTATCGTCTGGCTTTGTTTTAAAATCAATGGTATCTCGGTGCATTCTATACACATCCTTGATGCTTCTTATCCATTTATTGATCAAATCAAAATTATGTCTAGACATAGCCGCTTTGACGCCCCCGCATCCATAATGACCGCAAACAATGATATGATTGACTTCTAGGTGGTCCACGGCATATTCTAGCACTGCGAGAAGATTCATATCTGTATGAATGACCATATTGGCTATATTTCTGTGCACGAAAATCTCTCCGGGCTGTGTTCCCGTGATTCTATCCGCTGGCACTCGACTGTCACTGCATCCTATCCATAAAAACTCTGGCTTTTGTACATTAGACAATCTAGAAAAGAATTCTGGATCATCATTGACCACAGCCTCTGCCCAATGTTTATTATTGTCTAATAATTTTTTGATACTATTTTTTTTCATATTTTGGGGTTAATTGTATGTTTAATTAATGCACGTGATTACTTGCTTCCATTTGATAAACCTCTTTAAAATTCTGTAGCTCTACCTGAATATTTTTGTCTTTCGAACCAAAATTCACGAAATCGCGAATCAATTCTAAAATATCATAATCTATGTAAACGGTATCTCTAGCATCTATGATGACTCTGCCATTGGCTGGCAAATGAGCTAAGGTTTGCTTGATCGCCGCTTTGTTGAGAAAAGAAACTTCTTGTGCTAAATCTATGCGAATCGCCTCCCCTTCTTTATGACCCTCTTTATTGAAAAAATAAGCTAGTTTCATATTTCCCTTTAATATAAAAAGAATACTCACAACGCCCTTCAACTAATCAATGGCCACCACGGCTACGACTGTCGCAATAAAAGGAACGAACTGAAATTTACCTGCATCCCACATATGCTTAAATACTTTAGGACTGGCTAGTTTTAGACCTATCATAATCAAGATAGCCGCTAGACATGCCATTGGTATTTTGTTCAGAAGGCTAGGAATTAAAACGACAGCTAGCAGCAAGAATACACCATGTGTTATAGCTGATAATTTGGTTCTCGCGCCGGCATTGACATTGGCAGAGGTTCTCACGATCACAGAGGTGAGAGGAAGTCCGCCGATAAGTCCTGCTAGTATATTACCTATTCCCTGCGCTTTCAATTCTGTATTCGCATTGGAGTATCTTTTTAAGGGATCCATTTTATCTCCTGCTTCCAGACATAGAAGGGTTTCAATACTTGCTACTGCTGCTATCGTGGCTGCCGTCACCCATACCGCTGGTTTGACTATACTAGAAAAATTCGGCAAACTAAACTGAGTGAAAAATTCATTGAACGAAGTCGCCACAGGAAGTTTGACTAGATGGTTACCGTCTATAAGTAGTGGAGAGCCAGTCATTCTGAAAATTTCATTTATTAGAATTCCAACAATGACTACAATTAAAGCGCCTGGGATAACTTTTATTTTTTTGAGAAAAGCGAGGTTATTGAAAGCGACTAAAATAGCGATAGAAATGACTGTCACTAGGATAATGCCCGTATGCGCCATATTGAATGAATGTATCAATTCTCCCCAAAAACCTTGATCTGCCTTGTCCATGATATGATAAGAGTAAAAATCTCCTTCATGCTCAATATCATAACCGATGGCATGAGGAAGTTCTTTTTTGATAATGATAATACCTATACCAGTCAACATACCCTCTATGACACCAGATGGAATATAATTGGAGAGCGTCCCCGCTTTGGCGAAGCCAAGTATGAGCTGAAATATGCCCGCAATAACTACCGCAAGAAGAAATGCCTCGTATCCGAGTTTGGAAATAGCTACGAGAACAATAGCAATCAAACCTGCTGCAGGTCCAGAGACACTCACATTGGAATTGCTCAGAAAACCTACGACTATACCACCTATAATACCCGTAATAATACCCGCAAAAGGAGGTGCACCCGATGCGACTGCTATGCCTAGACAGAGCGGTAATGCAACTAAGAAAACGACCAGCCCTGAAAGCGCGTCCGTTTTGATTGATGAAAAAAATGTTTGATTATTATTCATTTGAAAAATTTCGTAATTTTATAAGTTTACTTGAACTAAACAGGCAATAAAGAACGACTAAAAAAAGGTCATAATTTACCTGTAAAATTGAGGTTCTGAAAGAACATCAAACTATAAAACTAAGCTTCTGGTGGAGGACTGAAGTCCAACAAATAAGGAGTTGGTAATAGCCTCGTGTCGCATTGGTGAATATCATCTAGATAAATGCTAGATAGAACGATATGCGAATAATTTATATCACGAGAAATTTTATATTCATTTTCTTCTGTAATCTCTTTCGTTTTTTCAGATTCTTCTGCATCCGTTTCTTCTGCTATTTCTACACAATATCCTGACTTAGTACAATCCACAAATACATTCAGATTCATATTGACCATATATAAAGCCAAATAAACCAAAATGATTCGAGTATAAAACAAGTTTATATGTAACATAAGACAAATTTATAATATTTCCCTTAGTGTTTAGGTTAAAAATTACTTTGATAAATCTGAGTATCTCCTATATTGAAATTTATGCCTTCTGGTACCAAGTTAAGGGATAGCCGTATTTATGTCCTGCGATGCATAGATCCTATCTTTAACCGAAGTGAAAAACAATGGTATAAATCCGAAAAGCTTTGCCACTGAAGTAGGAAGAACTAGCACGGCAGTAGCCAACTATATCCGCGCATTAGCTATAACTACAAAAGCAGTAGCGTGTATAAACAATGCGGTAGGGATAACAAAACAGATTGGACTATTTAGTTTGTAACATTGGTATAACTAGGCCATAACGAGAACTATCTATGCAGTAGCCCATGTTATGCATGAAGGTGGAAGTATTATATATGCAGCAGCTTATACTACCAAAGCAGTTCGAAGAATATAGCGTGCAGTAACGAGAACTATGAGAGAAGTAGCTATATGTATGAAAGGAGTAGGGAGAACCATACTAGTAGTGAGGTGAACAGAGCGTATCTTGAAACGTATCACAGAATACACTGCGCTAATTTCTGCCAGGCTTTTGTTGTCCATATCTGCGCAAGTGGGAATCTCTTATTTCACCAAACTTTACTGGCGTATTCTATTATAAATAGGTCACAAATAGGTATCGCAGTAAATACCCTATTTCTAATACATTTAAACCTAAGAGTGGGTATAAAATACCATTGGGCATAGAATCACTTCCTCTAAATACTAATAATAGAAAGGCGGGGAGAATTAATAGTGCTCGAAAAATTACATATAATGCGAAAGTAAATAAGAATAAAAGGTCTGGAGTAAACCTAGTATAAGTATCTAGACACAATAAAAAGAAATTGAGTAGAATACTGAATGCGGGAAAAATGAAAAATAGCTTAGAAGCCATAATTTAATCAATTCCTAAATCCCAAACTTCAAATGAGACCCAGGGAAATAAGCAGTTTCGCCTAATTCTTCTTCTATTCTTAAGAGTTGATTGTATTTCGCCATGCGATCCGAGCGAGAAGCAGAGCCCGTCTTTATTTGACCACAATTCAATGCTACGGCTAAGTCGGCAATTGTGGCATCTTCTGTCTCCCCACTTCGGTGACTCATCACTGAATTGAATTGTGCATTCTGCGCCATACGCACAGCAGCTATCGTCTCACTCAATGTACCTATCTGATTTACCTTCACTAAGATAGCATTGGCGGTTTGCGTATCGATTCCTTGCTTTAATCGCTTGACATTCGTGACGAATAAATCATCGCCTACTAACTGAACCTTCTTCCCTACTTTATCAGTCAATGCTTTCCAACCTTTCCAGTCGTCTTCTGCCATTCCATCTTCAATACTTACTATTGGGTATTTCGCGCACCAGTCAGCCCAGTAAGCCGCCATTTCATCACTGGATAGTTTTCTATTATCCGATTTATGGAAAATATAAGCTTGTTCTTTTTCATTCCACATTTCTGAACTCGCAGCATCCATCGCTATGAAAATATCTTCTCCCGGCTTGAAACCAGCTTTTTCAATAGACTTCAATACGATTTCGATCGCCTCTTCATTCGATTTGATATTCGGGGCGAATCCTCCCTCGTCACCAACATTGGTGCTATAGCCAGCATCTTTCAATACTTTTTTCAATGCATGAAATACCTCTACACCCATTCTCAATGAATCACTAAAGCTTGCAGCCTTGGTTGGCATCACCATAAACTCTTGAAAATCGATGGAGTTATCTGCGTGTGCACCTCCATTCAGGATATTGAGCATAGGCACGGGAAGTGTTTTTGCATTGACCCCACCTATATATCTAAAAAGAGATAAATTAGAACTCGCTGCAGCAGCCTTTGCTACTGCCATAGAAACCGCTAACATGGCATTGGCTCCCAGTTTAGATTTATTATCTGTGCCATCTAGTTCAAGCATGATTTTATCAATCAATTCCTGTTCGCGAACATCATAGCCTACCAGTTCGTTGAATATAGTTTCATTCACATTATGAACTGCTTTTAAAACACCTTTCCCGAGATAAACTCCTTTATCATCATCTCTGAGCTCCACCGCTTCGTGAATACCAGTACTAGCGCCACTCGGCACGGCAGCTCTCCCCTTGTGTCCACCTTCGGTTTCTACATCTACCTCTACTGTTGGATTACCTCGAGAGTCTAAGATTTGACGGGCATGAATATTTACTATACTATACATATATTAATTTTAGTTCTTAGATTTCTAATTTAACTACTTGATTTTTTTCACAAAACTACAGGGCCATATCTTCCTCGTCATCGCTATACGTCTTCACTTCGTCATTAGAGAAGTTAAGTTTATTTTCAGACATAGTTTTGATATTGTCGGTATTGAAGGCGAACTCCTTATTTGGACGACCTGTGGAAACTGGTGTTCGCACCGTTTCGTTTACATTAAATGAAACTCCCTCGTCTTGGTAGTCTGCTCTGTTATAGCCTTCACGTTTAGGGAAAGTCTCTCCTAAATGTATTTTAATAAAATTGACTCGGTCCAATCGAAAGGTTCTCCAGTCTTGGCGAAGTCTACACCAGCCGACTAAATTTTTCTTGCCATTTCTTATGACGACATCCATAGCTTCTATGTCACGCTCTGTAATGCCTTTTTCATTGGAGTAGTAATGAATGGTGATTAAGTTTTTATTTTTGGCAGCGTTAATAATGGTGCTGATTAGGTTTTGTGAATAGCTCTCTTTGACTATGACAAATTTGGATTGGGAATCATTTTTCTTATTATTCATATTTACAGTTGTTTAGTTTATTTTGGAGAGACATTGCATGCAACGTCTTTACTTAGTTGAGACAATATATTTAGACAACGCATGCGTTGTCTTTACGGGTTGGTGAGCATTTTTTCTAGTTGTTTTAGTTTTTCTTGACCATAACTTAGCTTTTTTCTTTCCATTTCTAACACCTTTTCAGGGGCATTCGAAGCGAATTTTTCATTGTTTAATTTAGTCTCAATGGATTTAATAAATCCTTTGGTATAGGCAATATCTTCTATGATTTTCTTGAGCGCATCCGCATCATCAATTTTCTTATCGGAAATTACGACGACCTTTTTACCTCCTACTATAGTTGTATTGGTGGTTGTCACTTCAGTATTGGTGTTTATATCCTCTGCCCAAACTAGTTTTTTGATTTTAGCTATAAATGGCTCAACCTCTTTATATAAATCTGAATCTAGTCCTAGACCTATCGTTTCTCTATTCTTTAATTTTAGATTAGCCCGAACTTCTCTAGTTTTCATGATTAATTCTGCGAATAACTTCTGTTTTTGAATTATTGCACTGTTGAATATAGCATTTTGAGGCAATTGGTGTTCTGAACAAAGGTCAGACTTATCTCTATCTTTTATATAACCCCACATTTCCTCTGTAATAAAAGGCATGATAGGATTTAGGAGAGAAACAACCGTTTCAAAATAACTAATGGTTTTAGTAAACGTAAATGAATCTATAGGCTTTTCAAAGTCCGGTTTGATCATTTCTAGATACCAAGAGCATAGATCATCCCAAACGAAGGAATATAGATCTTTCAAGGCTTCTGAGATTCTCAATTGATCTACATTATCAAGAAAACTATTGACATTTTTCTGTAATAAGGCTTCAAACCATTCGAATACAGCCGTATTTTCTTCATTATTTCCTTCACTGACTTCCCAGCCTTTGATTAGGCGGAATGCATTCCATATTTTATTAGAAAAATTGCGACCAACTTCTAACGACTTTTCATCGAATAGAATATCATTACCCGCAGGACTGATGCTCATCATGCCATAGCGAATACCATCCATTCCATACTTATCAATCAACTCATACAAATCAGGAGAATTCCCTAAAGACTTAGACATTTTTCTACCTAACTTGTCTCTTACAATACCAGTATAGAATACCTTTTCAAATGGCTTTCTATCTGTGTATTCATAGTTGGCGATAATCATACGAGTCACCCAAAGAAACATAATTTCGGGTGCCGTGACCACTACTTTAGAAGGAATATAATAACTTAATTCCTTTGATTTTTCAAAATCAATTTTACCGGTTTCTTTATTGTAATGCTCGAAACCATTAAAAACCTCTAAAGGCCATAGCCAAGAGGAAGCCCAAGTGTCGAGGACGTCTTCATCTTGTTTTAAGTGACCTCCCTCTATCCCTCCAGAGGAGGGACGGTTATTTGCTTTAAGGTAAGATTCATACTGCTCATAAGCCTCTTCTGCCGTTTCTCCTACATAAAAATTACCATCGGCATCATACCAAGCTGGAATTCTATGTCCCCACCATAACTGACGAGAAATACACCAGTCGCGGATATTGGTCATCCAATGGTTAAACGTATTTTTATGGTAAGCTGGGAAGAATTGAACTTCATCGCTCATCACCACTTCATAGGCTTTTTTGGAGATATTTTTCATATCTACATACCATTGAAGCGACAATTTTGGTTCAACGACAGAATTGGTTCGCTCACTTCTACCAACTTTATTTACTATATCTTCTATCTTCTCGAGACAGTCAACTTCTTCTAATTTAGTTTTGATTTCTTTTCTTACCTTAAATCTATCCTTGCCAATAAATTCAGGATAACCGCAAAGCTCATTAACGGTACCATCATCATTCAAAATATCAATCACTTCCAAATTATGACGAAGTCCTATTTCATAGTCATTGATATCATGAGCTGGAGTCACTTTCAAACAACCTGTACCGAATTCTTTATCTACATAATTGTCAGCAATGATTTTAATAGGTTTATTGATTAATGGAATCAAAACTTCCTTTCCCAATAATGATTTATAGCGGTCATCATCAGGATTGACTGCAACTGCCATATCAGCAAAAATAGTCTCAGGACGAGTTGTAGCTACGGTTAAATAACCACTTCCATCTGCGTATTTGTATTTCAAATGAAAAAGTTGCCCCTGCTCACCACCTTCTTTATAAATCACTTCTTCATTAGACAGTGCTGTTTTGGCTTCACAATCCCAATTGATGATTCGCTTGCCTTTGTAGATATAGCCTTTTTTATATAGATCGACAAAAACCCTAATGACAGCCTTGTAGTAATGATCATCTAAGGTAAAAGTGACTCGATCCCAGTCACAACCAGCACCTATCGTTTTAAGTTGGTCTATGATTATGCCACCATATTTTTCCTTCCACTCCCAGCAATAATCTAAAAATTGTTCACGCGTCAGGTCACTTTTCTTTATCCCTTTCTCTCTCAGATAGCCAACAACCTTGGCTTCTGTAGCTATCGCTGCATGGTCAATTCCAGGAACCCAATTGACATTAAAGCCCTGTTTGCGAGCTTTGCGAATAAAAAAGTCTTGCAGGGAATTGTTGAGTACATGCCCAAAATGCAACACCCCTGTGACATTAGGCGGGGGTATTAAAACAGTATATGATGGGCGACTTTCGTCTACAGATGATTTAAATGTTTTATTCTCTAACCAATACTGACTCCACTTTCTTTCTACTTCTTTTGCATTAAAATTCTTTTCCATTTCTTTGATCTTATCACATCTTCGGATAGGACAAATATAAGAAAACTTTACAATTTCATCATTTATCAATACAATTTTCACCTTTTTTATATGCGAAATGTCCTAGATTTGAAATGAAATAAATTCCGAAACATAATGAAAAAAGTCATAAAATCCTTTCTAGACCTTTATCCAGAAGAATCTGAACAAGAGACCTATGAAGAGATTATAGAAGGGGTAAGACTCAAAGGATACAACTTTTGGTTATTGGGTTTTGCCATGATAATCGCTTGTATTGGACTCAATACGGATAGCGTAAGTGCTGTTATTGGCGCTATGCTCATATCTCCTTTGATGGGACCTATCTTAGGTTTTGCATTTGGATTAGCAATTCAAGACAATAGAATAAAGCGAATTGCAATTATAAATTGGCTTTATATGACAGTAATTTGTTTAACAGCGAGTAGTCTATTTTTCATATTAACACCTTTTGATTTCAATACATTGCAATTAAGTGCATTTAAGAATGCGACTATATTTGATATACTATTGGCTTTATTTGGCGGTTTAGCGGGATTTATAGGAATAGTCAAACGCGACGGTACCAAGGTTATTTCAGGTGTCGCAGTAGCAACAGCTTGCATGCCCCCATTATGCACAGCCGGTTATGGCATAGCGCATTTAGATTGGACTTGGTTTTTGGGAGGTCTTTATTTCTATTTAATAAATTGTTTATTTATCGGTTGGGCCACCTTTTTGTTAGCGCGATTTACAAGATTACATCTGAGAATGAATCGATCAACTGCTGCTCTCAATAAAAGTCAAAACTGGTTTTGGCTAGGATTTATAATCATGATGACTATTCCAGGAGTTTACCTCGGCTTTAAAAAATGGTCAGAC
Source organism: uncultured Chitinophagaceae bacterium (assembly GCA_964465185.1). Lineage (GTDB taxonomy): Bacteria > Bacteroidota > Bacteroidia > Chitinophagales > JADJOU01 > CHPMRC01. The sequence goes on along the minus strand of CAYXKX010000002.1, from coordinate 123,923 downwards.
GAATCTCAGAAAGTGAAGTTCAAAAGCGATAAAGAGCGGATTATAGAATTAGAAAAGAAGGTTTCTAAGCTAGATTCCATTATTCAGCAGTAATGATATAATTAAATTTAGGATGATCAGTTAACTTAAACCTGCTCTGGTTTTTGATGCTTCGGATGAAACTGTGATGTAAACTTACCTATATAATTTTGGTTCTGCTTGATTAGATTAGGTAAGTTTAAACTATCTATATCTGCTTGCAATACTCTGCGATACATTGGATGTATAGTGCCTCCTTTTTCTCCTGGTTTTACATGAGGATCATATTGATATTCTGCATCAACTAAGGTACCTCTAGGATACATAATACCTGGCCTCCCCTTACCTATTATAACAAGATTTTCTGGGTGATCTAGTCCTAGGCTATGACCATATTCGTGCGCTCCTGTGGTGGATCCGCTATATAAATTTTCAATGAACATATAGCCAGTATTAGATTCTATTCCATCGACCCAAGAGATATTTAAAGGGGAAAAATCTTCTACTCGATAGTAATTATTTCTAGGATTCGTATTGGACAAAACATCTTCCACGCTCAGGTTGGGCGTATATATGCCATTCATTTTGAAAAGCACATAATACTTTGTATCATCTAATTCTATGATCCCTTCTGGTTCATTCCATAAGCCTTCTATCTCTTGTGCAAATTCCCTTGCTAGAGCTTCTGTAGCTAAATCACCATAAAGATAAAAATCAGAATAGATTGTAATAACCTGTTCCTCTTTGCTCAATTCAATTTCACCCATTCGTTACTATAATTTTTCCAATTCTTTAGTTGCTTCTATCATAGTTGTATCAAAGTTTCGCGCATTTTCAAAAGCATTTTTCGCGAAAGGCTTATTACCTAAAGCTAATTGAGTTTTGCCAATCATGTAATAAGCAAGGGCATGTTTAGTATCTACTTGAATACAAATTTTAAGTTTCTTCAATGCCTTATCATATTGTTTTTGATCGTAGGCTATGACCCCTAAATTGTAGATGGCATCTGCATTCTGTGGAGACTGCAATACTAAATTTTCATAGATAGCCTCTGCTTCTTTTAGCTTCCCTATCGAACGAAGAAAATAAGCCTTTTGTAGGACCGCAGAAGTGTTTTTTGAATTTGCTTTGACTGCATTATCATAATACTTAAGGCAAAGATTATCTTTTTTATCCGCATAGATATCACCTAAAATTTCAAAAGGGGCATCCCATGTAGGGTCTTGCTCTGTGGCAGTGGTCAAATTAGAAATGGCCTTATCCATTTGATTAGATTCTTTATATACCAACCCTTTATAAAAGTAGGCCTCTGGATAAAACACATCTCTTTTTAAGCCATTATTTAAATGATTTATAGCATCTTGATAGCGCTTAAGAATTAAACTATATTTACCCTGCATGACATGATATCGAGCGTTTTCAGGATCGAGTTTTATTGCAAAATCCAAGGCATCAATACCCCTTTCGACATTCCCATTTTGGACAAAAAATTCTGCTAATGTTTCATAATAGATAGGTTTAGTTGAATCAAATGAAACCATTTTGTAGAAGTCATTCAACGCCCTTTCGTTTTCATAATTTTGCCAATAAAGTTTTCCCCGCTGAAAATAAATAAAAGCATTTTTAGGCGAGTCGATTAATCGCTCTGAAAGTCTTGCTATTTCATTGTTTAAAGGAGATGTGTTGGTTATGTTTTCATTTGTATTTTCCTTCTTCTCAAAAAACTGACAAGAGTAAATAAAACTACAAAAGATAGTTATTAACTTTAGAATTTTCATTGGAAAAACTTAAACTTTTATTACGTGACGGATTTAATCACATAAACACAAATTTAATAAAGAATTGGGAAATGTGGGGCTTAGTTTCTCTTATAATGAGGAATATCCTCTAAAAGCAAATTGCTTTTTATGGTATCTGAACTGTGTAAATTCGGATCATTTGTTGAGCGAACGTTAGAAGAATTGATGGATGGATTTTCCTCCATACTTGCGACTGAGTTCTGATCGCTGGAAGTATTGTTTTGATTCTTTGAAATTACCTGAACCGTTTTATTAGATTCTGTGTCGGTAGGCGTATGAACGACTTTCTCTTCCGTAATAGTTTTATTCAAATCCTTTATTAATGGAAATAAAACCGTTGAAGAAACGACAATAGCACCTGCCGCGGAGGCCAGAGCTATTTTTAATGTATTACTCACTTCCATTGTTATTCTATTTAAAAACTTTTATTAACGGGTACTTCATCTTGAAGAATTTCAGTTTTCAATGGATTACTTTCTGAATTAGCATTTGTATTAGCGTCAATAGTATTATTTTCTAACTTAACACTTGGGTTCTCTACAAATGATGCTGTAGTTTCTTCAGCAGAATCATTTTGGGGCTCGTAAGAGGCAGTGTCTATTGAATTATCTTCTTTATTCGTTAATCCTTCTTCACTAGTTAAATAAGAGTTTATACCACTTATAACTGGGAAAAAATATGTAACGCTCGCTGATACTGTGACGACAGCCGCGAAGATTCCGTAAACTAGTGCCTTGGACATAAACAACTTTTTTCTTTTATAATCTATTACAAAAACTATTCAATGGGTTTTGAAGCGTTATGCAAATGTAGTAAATAAAATACGATAATTGTTATTTTTGTACTATATTGTAGAATAATAATTGCATAATACAGAAAATCAATTATTTAGTAATTTGAATTTTGACAAGAAATTACTTACTTTAAAGAGTTTCATAGTCAAATAGTGATAGAAATGCATGCTTTATATAGTATACTAATATATATGTAAAAAAACTGTTGTCAATTGATATTGTCACCTAATTTTGTATTTTAAAAAAAACTATATAAATGAATATTTCAGTAATTGGTGCAGGTACGATGGGTAATGGGATAGCGCATGTATTTGCTCAGTCGGGACATTTAGTGAGCCTGATAGATGTATCGCAACCTGCATTGGATAAGGCTATAGGTGTCATTGGTAGCAACCTTGATAGGCAGATAGCAAAAGGTAGTATGGATGAGGCGGTTAAAACAGCTACCTTAGAAAAAATTTCTACCTTTACAGATATTCCAAATGGGGTGAAATCTGCAGATGTCGTCGTGGAAGCGGCAACCGAAAATCAAGATTTAAAGCTCAAAATATTTTCTCAAATTGATGCCCACGCTCCTATCAATGCCATTTTAGCCAGTAATACCTCATCTATTTCCATAACAAAAATAGCCGCGGCAACAAAAAGGCCGCATAAAGTGATTGGCATGCACTTTATGAATCCAGTGCCAATTATGAAGTTAGTTGAAATTATAAACGGCTATGCTACCGATAAAGAAGTAACCAAGGCGATAATGGATTTATCTATTCAATTAGGAAAAATACCTGTGGAAGTAAATGATTATCCAGGTTTTGTGGCTAATAGAATTCTAATGCCTATGATTAATGAATCCATTTCTACTTTGTTTGAAGGCGTTGCTGGGGTAAGAGAAATTGATACAGTAATGAAACTAGGCATGGCACATCCGATGGGACCTTTGCAATTGGCTGATTTTATAGGATTAGATGTTTGTCTTGCGATACTTCGTGTGATGCACGATGGTTTTGGAAATCCAAAATACTCACCATGCCCACTTCTAGTCAATATGGTTACTGCAGGTTACCTCGGCAAAAAGTCAGGTGAGGGATTTTATGACTATTCTGATAAAGAAAAAAAGGAGCTTATTGTAAGTAAAATGTTTAATTAATTCAATTCATACTATTGAAATTGGCTTATCTTGGCTTCAACTTAAAAATTTAACCCATTAAAATCAAATAAACTATGTTATACACTTGGATTCCATTATTGGTCTTAGGACTTATTATTTTATTTAGCGGATTGGTCACTGTGCAGCAAGGCACTGTAGCAGTCATAACCATGTTTGGTAAATATAGACGAGTACTGCAACCAGGCTTGAGTTTTAAAATTCCCATTTTAGAACAAATCTTCAAACGAGTTTCTATTCAAAACCGTTCAGCTGAGCTGGAATTTATGGCAATAACTATTGATCAGGCGAATGTCAATTTCAAGGCTATGCTGCTGTATTCTGTTATAGACGGTACAGAGGAAACAATTAAAAAGGTTGCTTTTAAATTTATCGATGACAGAAACTTTATGCAGACTCTTGTGAGAAGTATTGAAGGTTCGATTAGAGCATTTGTAGCAACTAAAAAACAAAGTGAAATTTTATTACTTAGAAAAGAAATTGTGGATGAAGTTAAAGATCATTTAGACGGTACTTTGGCTGAATGGGGTTTTCATTTATTGGATTTACAACTAAATGATATCGCCTTTGATGAGGCTATCATGCGTTCTATGGCTCAAGTAGTGGCTTCTAGCAATTTAAAAGCGGCTGCTGAAAATGAAGGTCAAGCCTTATTAATAACTAAAACAAAGGCTGCAGAAGCGGAGGGAAATGCTATAAAAATTCAGGCTCAAGCGGAAAAAGAAGCAGCACAATTGAGAGGACAAGGAGTGGCATTATTCAGAGAAGAAGTAGCTAAGGGTATGGCTATAGCAGCTAAAGAAATGGAAGAAGCTAAATTAGATTCCTCGCTTGTTATGTTCTCAATTTGGACTGAGTCAATTAAACATTTTGCTGAGCAAGGTAAAGGAAATGTCATTTTCTTGGATGGCTCAGTAGATGGTATGGAAAAGAGTTTAAAGCAGATTCAAGGTATGAATTTATTGGATAAGATTAAATAGATTTGTTCAAGGACTTCAATTTTGAGATTTAATTAGACGATATTTTATCTGGATAAACGACACATTACAAAATCTAGTTATTATTAATATGCGCAAAAGAGATTTACATAGCTTGCCGAATCTGTTTACGGCATTGAATTTGTTCTCAGGAGCATTTTGTGTTTACTCCTTGATTTCTAAGCTAGATATCTTCGTTCCATATTGCATTATTTTCAGTCTGATTTGCGATTTTTTAGATGGTTTTGTGGCGCGTAAAATGAATATTCAATCCAATGTCGGCAAAGAGCTAGATTCATTGGCAGATGTCATTAGTTTTGGTCTAGTCCCTGGATTTATGCTTTTGAGAATGTTTAATCCTGAAATGCAGATTCAGTTAAATTTTCAAGGAATTCTATTATTTATTCTTCCACTTACGATTCCTATTTATTCGGCATTTCGTCTCGCTAAATTTAATCTTGAAACGAGAGATTCAGAATACTTTTACGGTCTCAATACTCCTTCCAATACGCTGATGATCCTCGGAATTTACCTTTCTTGGCTAAGTAATGATTTTAATCTAGTTAATCTTTTAGATAAGAACTTGATTCTACTTTCAAGTCTAGTTGTATTGATAAACTATTTATTAATTAGCAATACACCTATGTTTTCCAATAAATCCATTAAAAAACAATTCAGGGGAAATCTTCCTTTTATCATTGTTGGAATAATTGGAATTACAGCGACACTCATGCTGAAATATCTAGGACTATCTGTCACTATCCTTTCCTATGTATTATTATCTTTATTGGTTTTGAGATGGAAGGTGGTGAAATTATAATAGTGAATTTATGATAATATAAGAAGGAGCCAACTTTAAGGTGGCCCCTTTCTTGTTTATATTCTACTTTGTACTTACATCGAATACTCCTTCTGTAACTACAATATCTTGACCATTACTCGTCACAGTGATAGAAAAATTTCCTTTCATATTATTCGTGACCCCACCGCTTGTTTTTCCATAAGAAGTTATTGTCATGGTTCCTAATTTTGTTACATAGGTTTTTTGATTCTCGTCAGTATAAGCTATTGCTGTTGCCCAAGCTACATCTTTAGCAGTATTCACTGGAAACTGATTTTCAAAAATTGATAATTGAAACGTTCTTCCTTTAGAATCCTTGGCTATAACACCCAATGTGCCTCCTGCACCATTCAATAGATAAGCATCTGGAGCAGAAAAACTCTCTGTACCTAACATACATGTAAACTTCCCAACATTAGGTGTTGGTGTAGGAGTCGGTGTGGTTGCTGTGGCTGATTTACTACAACTTGAATATTGCATTGATAAGATGGATACAAGAGTTAAGATTAAAATTGATTTAATTTGTTTTTTCATTTTGATTAATTTATTGGGCAAATAATGGGTTAAATTTTAAATTATGTGAATTTTAAATTTTATTTCTGCAAATTCCAGTAGATTTCATAATCCTTTATAGCGTCCTCTTTCGCCTTTAATTCAGTTAATTTTTGTTTGAATTCATTAACGAAATAGTCTACTTGAAATACTTTATCAAACTCTACCGTCTGATTCTTTTTCATAACATAAGACGGAGCGGAGAAATCCATTTTGAAATACTTAGTATTGCCTAAAAAGGATCTAAAAGTACCATTTGGTGGTCCTACTAATTCAACTACTAAGTAGGTTTTCATCTCTGGTTTATTAAAATTAGTGGCATTGAGGTTAGTATAAATAGATACTTTTAGTAGGGCATCCGCTTTGGCATCTTTCAGCATATTACTGACCCCATAATATCTATTGCTAAGAGTAGAAAACTCCCCTATTTGCTTAAGATTTTGATACGATTTGTTAAATTTGGCTTCTGTATTATCATCATCCGCCATATATCGCAGACTTTTAGCATAGCTAGGTGTATTTAAAATAGTGCTAGGTGGCATTACTTTCGAGCCATTAACTTCGTTAAAAACAGAAGATAGTTTAGAATAAAACTCTTCCATCATTTTGTTTAGATATTCATCAGGTATCTGAGGAAATATAGTCTCTTTAGTTTCTGTATAAGTTGTTGTGGTGGTCGTTTTGGCCAATCCACCGCCTCTGAGACTTTCATAGCTGGATCTTTCATCTTTTTTATCTTCGGAGGAATACGAATACGTCGTTCCAGCAGCAGTAAATGAACCTACTGCAATATTTTTTGCAAATGAAAGTGGCATAGCAAATGCAGCATTTTTCTTTTCTAATCCAGAAATGTCTTTAATCCCTTTGCTGTTATCTTGACTATTGGTCACATCTATCCACATACCATCATTGCTTCCAACACTAGCCATTAAATCAGAAGATATTTTTCCAGTAGGGTTGACTGCCTTAACGAGCATTTGTTCACTGATATTGAGATAACTATTTTTTAGATTAAATTTACCTTCGTTTTCTATATTTCTAAATGCGGCAGCAGGAATAGTGATTTTTGAGGCAGGCTTAATATAGGTCACAGCAGTCAATGCTCGTAGACCAATCATACTTGTAATCAAATCTATTCTGATTAAGGCACCTGGGTTGGTAGTAAAATTGGCAATTTCAAGTTCTACATCTTTAGTTAAATCCAGTTTGACATTACTTGTCTGCCCATTGATAGAAATAAGCTTGATATTTTTTGCTGGTAAAGGCACTTCAAAGCTTCCTTCTACAGAACCATTTTTCTCAAATGTTATTTTTTTATTTCCCGTACCTGGATTTTCTGTTACAGCATGTACTCCCATGCTCGCATGTTTAATTTCTTTTCCATTTACCTTAATGATGCCATCATATTTATAGAATTGAAATCCATCTTTAGAGGCTAATTGAAGCATGGTAAAGTCTCCATTATTAATCCATTCACCACCCAAAAAATCTGTAAACATAAGTCCAAGATCTTTTGAAAAGATATTAGTTCCGATTGAAACAACCACATCCGCATCAGCCAAATCTCCAACTGCAGTCATATTGCTAGCTGCCATAACAGTATTTCCTGCAACTTTAGCCACTTTACTTATCGCTTTCTGAAACAAATTGCCACCTCCTTTTTTACTTTCAGACGTTGATTTGTCATCCGAGGTACTGCTTGATTTATCTTCGTTAGATTGTTCTGTAGTTTCTTTTTTCTTTTTTAGTAAGCCTCCTAATTGCGCGTTTGAACTAGTTGTTACTATGGAAAGTAGTATTATTAAATAGATAGTTTTTTTCATTTAATTAATTTAAGATGTTAAAAATATATTCTTTTTAACATATAAGCGATATTATTTGTACCTCGACAAATATCAAGGAAACAGAAATTGTTCCTATTAACTATTGTTCATGAGACTTGAAAGGCTTATAATAATTTATGCTACTAAGATGAAAGTCAATTTTTACAAATTTACAACTACAAAAAAAGCCACCAATTTATTTGGTGGCTAATTCTATTTAAAAAAAATCTAATCTTCTATTTAGCAGGAGTTTCAGGCTTATCATCACCAGATAAGGTTTCCTTAGCTGATTCAACAATTTCACTCCCCTTTTCTACGACCGTATCTTTTGCCTCATTGAAAGTTTCTTTAGCTGTATCTACGATTTCGCCACCTTTCTCTACCACCACATCTTTAGCATGAGAAAACGTTTCTGCTGACTTATCCATAAACTCTTTACCGCTTTCTGCTATTTCATTCGCTGCATTGGTGACGGCGTTTTTGATTTCATCAATAGAACCCGCAGAATTTTCTACTACGCTTTTTGCCTTCTCTGCTGTTTCTTCTATTTTATCTGTTGCCGAAGAGAATAGGCCTTTAATTGAATCTAGTAATCCCATGTTTGTTTGATTTTAATTGTTTAATGATTATATAATTGTTGTTTCTTCGTTTATAACTTGATCTAATTTTTCAGATGAAGATTCTAATCTTACTGCAAATGTTTTTGATTCCTCTTCATTGTAGTCTACTAAAAATTTTTCTCCTTCTATTACCTCTCCATTTAATATTTCTTCTGCCAATACGTCTTCGATATGCTTTTGAATAGAGCGCTGAAGCGGTCTAGCACCAAACTGCACATCATATCCTTTTTCGCAAATATACTCTATTGCTTTTTCAGAAACCTCAAAAGGATAACCTAGTTCTTGCATTCTTCCCTTCAAACTCGAAAGCAATATGTCTACAATCTGACGAATATGTTGAGGTTCAAGCGAATTGAATAAAATGACATCATCCAGTCTATTGAGAAATTCAGGTGCAAATGTCTTTTTCAGCGCTTTATCAAGAACTGTTTTGACATATTCATCTTTATTCTCTTGCTTAGCTTGGGTAGCGAATCCCACACCTTGACCAAAATCCTTCAAATCACGAACACCCACGTTTGATGTCATAATGATGAGTGTATTTTTAAAGTCTACTTTTCGACCTAATCCATCTGTCAACTGACCATCATCAAAGACTTGGAGTAAAAGATTGAAAATATCCGGGTGAGCTTTTTCGATTTCATCTAAAAGAACCACCGAATATGGCTTGCGTCTCACCTTTTCTGTCAATTGACCACCTTATTAATAGCCTACATATCCTGGAGGCGCTCCAACCAATCTTGATAAGGTAAATTTTTCCATATATTCACTCATATCGATTCTAATCAAGGATTCCTCTGACTCAAAAAGAATTTTAGCTATCGTCTTTGCAAGCTCTGTTTTACCTACTCCTGTTGGACCTAAGAAGACAAAGGTTCCAATTGGCTTGTTCGGATTTTTAAGTCCTATTCTATTGCGCTGAATAGCTTTGGTAATTTTCTCTATTGCTGCGTCTTGGCCGATGACAGATTTTTTAAGTTCAGCCTGCATATTTTTAAGTTTGGCTGATTCATCAAAAGCAACTTTCGCTACTGGTATACCTGTCATCATAGCTATAACTTCGGCAATATGATCTTCTGTGATAGGATACTTAGAACCCTTGACATCATTTTCCCATTTCAATTTAAGATTTTCATACTCTGCCTTAAGTTCATTTTCTTGATCTCTATATTCTGCCGCTTTTTGAAAATCCTGGACCTTTATTGCTGCTTCTTTCTTCACCTTGCAGTCCTCTAGGCGTTCTTCAAAACTAACAATTTCCTCCGGAACTTTTATGTTCTTAATATGCACTCTGGCTCCTACTTCATCGATTACATCAATCGCCTTATCGGGAAGAAATCTATCCGTTATATAACGCTGACTCATTTTGACAGCTGCTTCTATGGCTTTGTCATCATATAATACATTGTGATAGTCTTCGTATTTTGACTTTAAATTTTTTATAATTACGATTGTTTCGTCTACCGAAGGAGGATCAATTTGTACCTTTTGAAATCTTCTGGCTAAAGCTCCATCTTTTTCAATATATTGTCTATATTCATCTAGTGTAGATGCGCCAATCACTTGCAATTCCCCACGTGCTAAGGCTGGTTTAAAAAGATTTGATGCATCCAATGAGCCCGAAGACCCTCCAGCTCCTACGATGGTGTGAAGTTCATCAATAAATAAAATGACATCCTTATTTTTTTCTAGCTCCGACATGATAGCTTTTATCCTTTCTTCGAACTGACCGCGATATTTAGTCCCAGCTACAATGGCAGCCATATCCAACATGACCACCCTCTTATCAAATAATATACGGGAAACTTTCCTTTGCACAATGCGCAGAGCCAATCCTTCCACTATGGCCGTCTTACCGACTCCAGGTTCACCGATGAGAATAGGATTATTCTTTTTTCTACGACTTAAAATTTGAGATACTCGCTCTATTTCCTCATCTCTTCCTACAATCGGATCTAGAGTATCTTCTTCTGCCAACTTGGTTACATCTCTAGAAAAACTATCTAAGACAGGCGTTCTGGATTTAGAATTAGACCGAGATCTAGGGCTAGTGACTTTCTTGGGATTTAAATTATCCTCAAAACTATCCTCATCATCATTTTCATACATTGCTTTAGGGGCAAAGTTCAATGTAGTTTCAAAATGGTCTCTGAAAACTTTATCATCTATATCATAATCGCGAAATACCTGACTGACTATATTATCTTTCGATCGAAGTATTGCCAACATGACATGTTCCGTTTGAATTATAGGACTTTTATACTTCTTGGCTTCTAAAATGGCTACTTTAAGAATATTATTTGTTTGCTTGGTAAGCGGAATATCGCTATTCTTATTCAGAATAGAACCGGTATTTTGAGAAACAGCTTTTTCAAGCTGCTTTTTGAATGCAGTAAGGTCAACATTCAAATTGATTAAGGATTGACAAACAAAATCTTCCTTCTCGCGAATGAGACTTAGTATAATATGCTCTGCTCCTATGCAATCGTGATTCAAACGAATTGCCTCATCTCGACTGAAACGTAAAATTTCCTTAACCTTATCACTAAAACTCGCTTCCATTATTCTATAATTAACTTAGTACAAATATATACATCAAATACTAGGCCAAAGCAAACAAGAAGAAGTATATTCACAATACTTGCGAAAATGTATAAAAATAGCTTCAAAATGTCAAAGGGTATAAGACATAATGTCAAATTTTATAGTTACAAGTTAGTTCTTCTGAAATTTGATCGTTTTACTGCCTAAATCTTCATTTACAATATTCAACCAGTATACGCCATGATTTAAATGGGTAATATCCAATGTCATATCGTAGTTAAAATTAACTGAGGACTGAATGAGTCGACCTTCGATAGAAAAAATATAAATGGTATAGACTTTAGTTTTATCTAATCCTTCAACGTATAGCTTTTCGGAACTAGGATTAGGGAAAACTGTAAAATCCATTGATTTATTGGCGGTAGCAATGGAGACTGGCGGCGGTGGCGGATCTTTGAGGCCTGTTAGGCTATCAATAGAAAACATCTGAACACCTCCTGCGTAGTTTCCAAATATTATTTCTTCTTTACCATCATCAGTAACATCTTTTATAGAAATAGCTGGATCTTGATTTATCGTATAGTTAGGATATAAATTTTTATTCTCCAATTTAACTATTAATGAACGATTATTATTTAGTTTTTGAGTGTCAATCAAAGCCTTTCCAACTTTGGCATGATATCGATCATAGGAGAAAATCAGGTATTCTTTGTTATCTTTTGGATCCTTCCAAACCGCAGGGTGAAACAAAAAAGGGTAAGGGAGATATATAGGGTCAATTAAATCCTCTGGATTAATCACTGAATCGCAGGTCGGGGTTAAAAACTGTGGAACTGCTGCTGTCCCCGTATTTCTATAATACTTTAGTTTAAAGAGATCCCCCATTAACATATCTGTTTTCCCGTCCTTATCAATATCATGCAAGCATATATTCGTTCGGCCAAACTTATCTTCAAATTCCAAATTAAGACTTTGGGTAGTATAAATAAATGCCCCACCAGATCCCTTTTGATGAAAATACATCTCCCCTATGATTGGCACGTTGCTATTGGTAGCAAAGGCTCCACTTAGATTTCGATCAAACGAAGTAATTAAAATATCATCCTCTTTATCTCCATTTAAATCTCCGACAGCTATTTTTATATTTCCTCTGTTTTTAGATTTATATTTCAGCAAATCGTTATCTTCTAATTTGTATATAGGCTGCTTTTTGTTTCCTATATTTCGATAATAAGTGATGTATGCAATTTCCCAAGAATCTCTTTTCAAAATATTCGGGATTAAAAGATCAACTAGACTATCCTTATCATAATTATAAAAAACTGGCGCCGAACCAGTGCCGACATCTATAGTTTCATTCGACAGAAAATCGTCACCACCATACGCAAAGCTATCATGGAAGGTGGCTGATTTGGTATTGAATATCTTTCTTTTACCTAAATTTTTATATAAATGTATAGTTTTTATATCATCATTGAAAAGCTTTTGTGTTACCTGTACTCCAGAAAAGTCTCTTTCAATAAGAAAAGACACCGCAATATCCTTGGCCTTATCATTATTCAAATCATGCCAAAAGCCAATAGGCATCATGAGATTAATGGGTTTAGCTGAATAACTTGGAAAATAAATATCATCTTGTACAATATAGGCTGAGTCTTTACTTCCAAGATTTAAGCCCAAAGGGGCATTTTTTTGATTTTCACTATAGACAACTAGGTCATACAATTTATTCCCATCTACATCAATATTCCAAAACATTTGATATTCATCGTGACGAGGGGTTAAAATTGGCTCTTTTTGCGGAGGGGTCAATCCCTTCATCATGCTTGTGAAGCAGCCAGATTTAATCTTTAGCGGAAAAAAATCTGCAAAACAGAATAGTCCATAATATTTATTGTCGCTTTTCCACATATTTTCATTTGCAGGAAGAGCTAGCTCCTTTTTATAATTTTTATAATACCAAAGCAAATTGCCAGTTCTATTGACATAAACAATTTCTTTATCGCCATCACTATCCAGATCTTCGAAAATCGGAAGATATTTATTGAGTCCCAATAATTGCTGTCTACCATAAAGTGGGTCATAACTTGTAAATTCTACTGAGTCATAAAAATCAAATTGAAATGTAGTATCATTGGTTCTCTTAGAATAATAGATCAAAAAATAACTTTCTGTTTGAAGGATTAAATCCTCCGTACTATCTTCATTGAGATCATGTAAGGTAAAAATATAATGCCCTTTCTTAGGGAAAAAGGCTTCATAGCGAGGTGCATAAATATAATCTCCATTTGCTTTTTGAATATAAGGTTGTATTCTCCCTGCACTCACACCAACTTGATGCACAACCACTAGATCCTTAATTTTATCATTGTTCAGGTCGATTTGATTGACCAAACAGCTATTCATGCCGCCAGTAAAAGGATTCAGAAGCTGCTTAGTACCGTGAAACACAGGTACATTATTCATTCGAAATAATTCCTGTCCCAACAATTGGCACCCCAACAAGGGAAAAATTAACGCAACCGATAAAAATCTACTAAACATATGCTTTGTCTTTGATACAAATATAAGCAAAAAAAAGGATAAAATCAATATCAAATAAAGGTATTTGTTAATAAGGAAAAAAGCGATAGAATTAACTAAAATACCTGAATAATCACTAATAATTGGAAAATATCTACTCCATTTACGGAATAAATTGAGTTATGTTAATGATAAAATCGATTATGAATCCAAACTAAATAAGATTATGCTTCTCCAAAACATACTGTTCAAAACATCCAAAATCTAAAGGCTTACCGGTAGCTTTAATGCATAATTGCTCGGAGGTATATAGGGAGCCATATTGATGAATGTGTTCGCTATGCCATTGGTTTATCTCATTAAATTTATTATGCTTGATTTGATCTATTAAAGCATTGTTCTTATTCATTTCCAAATACCATTGTGCCGCAAAAAATGAACCTAGAGAATAGGTCGGAAAATAGCCCATACCGCCAAAGCTCCAATGGACATCTTGTAAGCAGCCATTAGCATCATTAGGTACGTCTATATTTAAATATTGCTTATACATGTCATTCCAATATTCCTTTACATCAGCTACTTTCAGTTGGCCACTGATTAGTTTTTTCTCAATCTCATAACGTATCATAATGTGATAGTGATAAGTCAATTCATCCGATTCGGTTCGAATCAAACTCGGTTCGACATAATTGATTTCAGAAAATAAATCTTTAGGCGATAGGTCCTTCATTTGAAGAGGAAAATACTCGACAATAAGGGGAAATATCGCGTCAATAAAAGCTTGACTGCGCCCTACATTATTTTCCCAAAATCGAGATTGGCTTTCATGAATACCAAGAGAAACCGCCGCTGAAGATGGCATACCAACTACCCCTTGACTAAGCCCCATTTCATACAGACCATGGCCACTCTCATGGATAGCTGACCAAATCGAAGACATGAGGTCATTTTCATTATAGCGGGTTGTCATTCGAATATCAGAACTGTGAAAATTGGTGCAGAAAGGGTGTGAAGAAATATCCATGCGGAAAAGGTCTTTATTGACCTGCATGAGACTTAGTATTTTATTTATTAGGTTTTGCTGCTTCGTTACTTCGAATTGTTGACTTAAATAATTTGTTTTAGGACCCTGAATGGTTAGGACTTTTTTGATTAAACTACCTAGCCTCCCTTTTACATCTTCAAATAATGGATCCAACTTGGCTACAGTCATTCCCTCTTCAAAATCATCCATCAAGGCGTCATACGGATGTGCTTCATAGCCTATCAATTCGCATTTCTCCTTTAGAATATCAACAATCGAGGACAAGGAAGACTCAAACAGTTTGAAGTCCGAATTGGTCTTCGCTTTTTCCCAAACGGAGTAGGCCTCGCTTGTCAGCTTACTCATACGTTCGACAAATTCTTTGTTGAGTTTTTTTGATTTTACAATATTTTTTTTCAAGATTCTTACTTCCTCCCTGTCCTGTTCATTGAGCTTTTGATCGTCTAATAAAGAAGCTACAAGCTTTTCCAAGGAAGGGTCTGTAAAGCGCTCATGGGTCAATCCATTGATTAGTGAAGATTGGTCTGCACGAAAGCCTCTATCAGAGCCTTGGGGCATCATGACTTCCATATCCCAACTCAATAAGGCTCCGATAGATTCTAATTGTTTGATTTCATACATTTTTTTCTTAAGAAGTTCGTAGGACATACTAATAGTTTAGAGTGTTTTATAAGTAGTGAATTTTTTAATGGTCACATGCAATACCTTGTTTAAATTCATCTGCTTTGAGCGATTATTAAATCATGGCATTTCACAAGCAGTAAGATTATTATGCATTTTGCAAATTAAAGCTTTATGATGACTAGTTTTTGCTTTCAGAGAAAATATACAGAACCTCATCGGGTTTCTTAAGTAAATAAGTTTCTCTGACGAATTTTTCAAAATATTCGTCGTTGTATTTCAAGGCTTTTTCTTCCTTCTTCGTTTTTTCTAATTCTTTTCGGTAGTAGACTATTTCTTTATTTAACTTGACGATCTGATATTTTCTTTGGACTTGACGGATGAGGCTATTGTTATCGAAAAAAGAAACCCAAACGATAAATACGATGAAAGCTGTCCAATATTTATTTCTAAAATACTTCTTGAGAATAGAAGATACTTTTTTATAGATAGAAATTAGTTTGGATTCCAAAACTGTCATAAAGCAAATATATAGGTATTGTTATATATCGATTTGTGTTCTATCCACATTAATATGTCTATTTACTTTATTCATTAGACATCGACTAATATATCAATGCTAAAATTGCGATTATCCAGTGTCATTAATTCACTTGCTATCACGTCTTGAATCTTTTGTTTCTCGCCCGCCAAGTCTCTATTTCTAGGGAGCTTGATGAGTATTTCTCGAATGAATTGATTTCTGATTCGAGACACTGGAGGCACGTTTGGACCAAGTACGACACCTTTTATCGTTTGGTTGAGTTTTAGGACAATTTTATCTGCATAAATCTTTACTAAATCTTCTTTGATATGTTTTATAGAAATTTTTAAAAGCTTGCAATAGGGTGGGTAAATAAATTTTTCTCGCGTTTTGAGTTCTAGTTCCACAAAACCTTTCCAGTCATTATTGAGGACAAATTGTATCACCTTATTTTGAGGATCACTCGTCTGAATCAAAACTTTCCCAGGCTGCAAACCACGACCAACTCTGCCGGAAACTTGATGTAGGGTTTGGAAGGCTTTTTCATCGGTTTTATATTCGATAAATGAAAAGAAGATATCTGCCTGCACGACGCCGACAAGGGTTAGATTTTCAAAATCCAAACCTTTAGAAACCATTTGTGTGCCTATAAGAACGTCGAAATCCTTGTTTTTAAACTTGTTTAAAATATGGTCAATTTTCGTAATACTTCCTGCTGCATCGAGGTCTAGTCGCCCTAGCTTTATGTTTGGCAAAAATAAATTGATTTCTTCTTCGACTTTTTGAGTTCCTAGTCCTTTGGTCTTGAGTTCCGAACTGCCGCAATCTAGACAGGTAGGTTTGAGGCTATACTTTTTATTGCAATAATGACAAACCAAGAGTTTATGGTAAGAATGGTAAGTCAATCGCACATCACAATGGTCACATTTCTGCACGAACCCACAAGTATTACACTGAATGTAGGGCGAATAACCTCGTCTATTTTGAAATAAAATCGCTTGTTGGCCCTTGGCTACAGTTTTAGATACGGCATCTAAAAGTTGTTCAGAATAAAAGCTCTTCATACCCTGCGCCACTTCATGCTCACGCAGATTGATTAATTCAATCTCTGGAATCTGAGCCGCTCCATAGCGAGTCAGCAATTCTGTATAACCATATTTGCCCTGTAAAACATTGAAATAGGTTTCTACTGAAGGCGTAGCCGAACCTAAAAGAATTTTAGTTCCTAAAGTCTGCGCATAATGAATTATACTATCTCGCAGGTGAAATTTAGGATTCGAATCAGTCTGTTTGAGCGAACTATCATGCTCTTCGTCGATAATCACTAAATCTAACTTCTGAAAAGGTAGAAATAACGAAGAACGAGTTCCAATAATAAAATTGATCTCCCCTGCTTGTACTTTTTTCCAAATCTCATACCGTTTATTTTGACTAATTAGCGAATGATAAACTAAAAAATCTGTTCCGAAATAGTGATTCAATCGACTGACGATTTGCTGCGTCAATGCAATCTCTGGAAGAACTAATAAACAGGTTTTTCTTTGTGCTTTATACTCTTGAATCAATTTGATATAAACCTCTGTCTTACCGCTGCCCGTAATGCCTCGCAGTAAAACAACTTTTTTTTCTTGAAGCTGATTTGTAATAGAGTTATAGGCTAGTGCTTGGTCAGAATTGAGGATAGCATTTCGTATATCTACATTTTTTTGAATAGAAAATCGATCTACCTGTTGAGAAAATTCGACTAAAATTCCTTTGTCAATAATTGATTTCAGTATAGTAGCACTGGAATCCGCTTTGTGCAATAAATCTGATTTTAAAACGCCATCATAGTTTTTTGTCAAGGAGAAATAAGTCATAAAAACCTTATACTGCTGGGGGCTTTTACTTTGAAGCAGATTAAATGCCTCATTGATTTTAAACGTATCTGTATAGTCATAGTGCAGACGTATAAATTTTTCATAGCGTGCTTTGTATTTATCTTTGACTATATCTATCGGTTCTAGCAAGCCGCAGTCAATTAGTTTATTCAGGCTATGCAGTCCTTTTTTATTGCCGAAATTTTCTTTGATTTCCTTAAACGAAAGCTGGCCAGAACCGCGAATCGCTTCTAGCAGCATATCTTCTTCACTACCATTTTCTATAAGCGATTCAATTTGTTCATTTTCCAAGGTATCCTCACTTAGTTTAAAAAATCGTTCACTCGAAAGCTTGAAATAATTGGGAAGCGCTGTTTCCATCACTTCGCCAATCGTGCACATATAGTAGCTCGCCAGCCAAGCCCAGAATTCCAATTGAATCTGAGACAGTATAGGCTGCTCATCGAGAACCTCTTCGATTGGCTTAATTAGTCCTAGATTTGGTTTTTCAGTATGAATTCTAGCGATAATACCCGCGTAGTATTTACTTTTCCCAAACGGTACTAATACCCGTTTTCCCACAGCCACCTGCTCTTGCCAAGTGTCAGGTATAGCATAAGTATAGTAGGCAGCTAGTTTTAAAGGTAAAATGACTTCGGCGAACACAGTAGATAGTTACAAGTTAAAAGTTCTAAGTTTTAAGTTAATAGTGCAATTCTAATTTTTTCTTTGATTACCTATAAAGAGGTTTGGGCAAATTATCAATAGTTAAACTCATTGAACTTCCTTCTTTTTTTAATTTAAGTTTTGTTCTCTTTTTTTCATAATAATCTGAGGTGAAATCAGAATTAATTCGTAATATCCGAAAAATGGAATCCATCATACGAATATCAGAGACAAACTCATTATTCCCAAAATAACAAATAACTTAGTCCATTGCATAATTAGATAATCGTTATTAGTTATTAGCTATTATTTGTACTTCATACCCTGCATGACTGCGAATATTGAGAACGGTTTTTTCGTCGAAAATTAAATACTGGCCTTTGATTCCAGTTAAGACTCCTTTTAGCTTAGGAACTTTATCCAATTTGACAGATTGTATTGTAGAAGACAAAACAGTCGTTGGATAATTTAATTGATATACTGTATCGTCTTCTGAAATATAGTGCTCAAAATCTTGTTCATTTTCGATCAACCATTGACTATATTTTCTTTTTTCTTCTAATAATTCTATTTCCTCATTCTTGACATTTTTCAACATAGCACGCCAGTTGGTCTTATCACTCAATACTTTTTTCAACGTAATTTCTATCTGACCAGCCAATTGCCGATAAGGTGTATGAGCAATAATTATAGCTTCGTCAGCACCTTGATCTATCCATCGAATTGGAATTTGATCTACACGGGTCACTCCCACTTTCAATCCCCCAGAATTAGCCAGATAAACTATATGGGGCTGATTGTGGTATTTTTCTTCCCACTCCGGTACTTTGCCTTTTCCTAAATGGGCTTCGCACAATTCTGGGTTAATAATACAAGGAGAGTTCAAGGCAGAACTCATCATGCAGACATAGCAAAGTCCCGGCGCATAAAATTTTTTGACTATTTTCTTACAATCTATACACTGCAATCGTCCTGTAAATTCCATTGAAATATTTTGACCAATGCATTCACTAATGGGCGCAATATCGTCCTCTGATCCATACATAAAATAGCTTACGCGGTCATTATCTAACCTGGCAGGCATTTTGTCTAAGAATAAAGTGGTATTCGGATTCAATTCCAATATATTTTATAAACCAAATAACTAGCCACTATAATGACAGCGATCAAAACACCTTTCATAGCAAACACCTTATCAAAATAATTTAATAAAAGAAAAATGAACAAGGCTCCTAGAAGACTCAATTTCAGCATATCCAGTTTGATTCCCGCGCCCCACTCTCCAAGAGCGCTGATATTGTAAAAAGAATCCTGAAGTAAGTAGGTAATAGCAATAGAAGCTATTCCTAGTATAAAGCCTGTAATCATATTATCAAACTTTTCGTAACCAATAATTCTTTTGTAGCTCATATAATAATTAATAGTAATTCGTTAATAAATATTAGTTTAACTCCCAGTTATTGTGAATGTAATTAATATTATGGTAGTTGGTAAGGTCGAACTGAATAGGAACCACTGAAACGAAATCATTCGCTAAAGCCCATTCATCGGTATCATGGCCATCATCGTAGCTGACAAATTTCCCTGTCAGCCAATAATAGTTGCCACCTCGCGGGTCAATACGCTCCTCAAATTCTTCTTCCCATTTAGCTACAGCCTGTCTACATATCCTATACCCTTTTAAGTTCTCAGGTTTGACTTTAGGAATATTTACATTGAGCAAGCTAGGCTTATTTAATGGGTGAGCCAGCATTTGTATAGTCAATTTTCGAACGACTTGCTTAGCCGTTTCAAAATCTGCATCTAAATCATGATCACAAAGCGAAAAACCAATGGAAGGAATTTCTTCGATAGCAGCCTCCACCGCTGCGCTCATCGTCCCTGAATAAATGATATTAATCGATGAATTCGAGCCATGATTGATTCCTGATAGACAGATATCCGGCTTCCTGTCTAAGATTATATCACGAGCTATCTTTACTGAATCTACGGGGGTGCCACTGCAGGCATAACTTGCTAATACACCATCAAAACGAATAATTGGAGTCAAGCGAATAGGATCTTTCAGTGTCACCGCGTGTCCCATTCCACTTTGTGGGAGACTAGGTGCTACGACTACCACCTGTCCTAAATCTTTCACTGCATCGACAAGGCTGCGAATGCCTTTTGAGTAGATACTATCATCATTAGTGATTAAGATTAGGGGTTTAGTTGGGTCGGATTTTATTTTATGAATCATAGGGTAAAGTTAAAAACAAAATAACTTGTGATTGTTAATTGTTTTTAAACCGAATGTCGCATGCAAAGCAACAGAAATAAATTATTTATCCTAAATTTGCCTTATAATCCATAAAAAATGAAGTTCATAGCAGAAATCAAGGTCATGCCTCATAGAGAATTATTAGATCCACAGGGAAAGGCAGTGAATAATGGCCTGCATAAAATGAATCTGAACGCCATACAGAATGTGCGTATCGGAAAAAATATAGAGCTTCACATAGAAGCAGCTTCTAAAGAGGATGCAGATAAGCAGACTAAGGAAGCCTGTGAAAAATTGCTCGTGAATAAGATCATGGAGCAGTATAGCTATACCCTGTCACAGCTTGAGTCCTAAATTATATATCGTTCCTACTCCCATAGGGAATCTGGGAGATATCACTCTGCGTGCACTCGATACACTCAAAAGCGTGGATACAATCCTCTGTGAGGATACGAGACAGAGTAGCAAATTACTTCAACATTACGAGATTACAAAGCCTCTGCAGCCTTTACACAAGATGAATGAGTTTAAGGAAGTAGAACGTATCGTGCAGCAAATCATAGCTGGTAAGCGCTTCGCCCTCATATCAGACGCTGGCACCCCTCTTATTTCAGACCCTGGCAATTTATTGATTGATAAATGTCTAGAACATAATATTGAATTGGATTGCTTACCTGGAGCTACCGCTTTTGTGCCAGCACTAGTAAATTCAGGTTCGGACCTATCTAGTTTTGTATTTATGGGATTTCCACCTCATAAAAAGGGTCGACAGACCTTTATTAAAGGTATTATAGCCGAATTGCGCACCGTGGTTATTTACGAATCACCTTATCGCATTGTCAAGTTTTTACAAGAATTTCAAGAATTCGGTGGCGGGGATCGCAGGATTTCAATTTCAAGAGAAATAACCAAAAAATTTGAAGAGACGCTCCGTGGGACAGCAGCTGAACTCTCAGAGCATTTTAGTAAAAAAGAGCCCATTGGGGAGTTTGTGGTAGTTATAAGAATTTTTAAGTTGTAAGTTTTAAGTTATCAATAGGGTTTAACTTTGAATAAATTTTATAATCAAAACTGCGACTTATTAACTATTCGCTCTCCTTTTCAAAATCCAAAATTTAGCATTCAAAATTAGAACAGTTGTATATGACAAAAAAGTCTCTATTTATTATTACTGGATGCAGTAGCGGCATAGGATTAGCTCTGAGTAGAAAACTAATCGAAAATAAAGAAAATTGCGTACTGGGCATTGCTAGAAATTGCCCTTTTAATGCGGAAAATTTCATTTTTAAGTCATTGGATTTGGCTAAAATAGATCTAGTCAAAGACATAAAATTTCCAGATTTAGAGGAAGGTTATGGTGCCATTCATTTAATCAATAATGCGGGTATGTTAGGTGAAATTAATACCTTAGATAAAATCGATTTAGAGTCTTTAGAGGATGTGATTACGGTCAACTATACTTCTGCTATGCTTCTCTGCACCAAATTTATTCAAAAATATCAGCATTTACCGGTCACGAAAACCATAATCAATATCTCTAGCGGGGCTGCAACAGGCGCCTATGCATCGTGGTCCAACTATTGCGCTTCCAAAGCGGCTTTGGAAATGCTCAGCAAATGCATTGAAATAGAACAAAAAGACATGGCTTCTCCTATTCACTGTTTTAGTATAGCTCCTGGAGTAGTAGATACTAATATGCAAGTTCAAATACGTTCCACCTCCATTGAGAATTTTGCTATGCTTCCAAAATTTGAAGAATTACACCGTGAGAACAAACTATATTCGCCTGCCATAGTGGCAGACAAACTGATAGAAGAGTTACAGAATCCGAAGAGGTTTATGGAGAAGGTTTTTAGGATTCAGATATAATTATTAGCTAATAAGACACCATTGTAGAAAGAAACAAATTATAATCTGAGTAACAAAAATTGGGAGACTATTCTATCTTTTTACTATAATGACCATAAAGACTATTGACAAATCATATCAAAGTGAATACAAGAGCTCCCAATCTCGTTTCATTGGCTACCTATATCCAACTAACTCAATATCAATATTTAAAGAGCGACTAATTCTACTAAAGAAAGAGCATTCAAAAGCCACGCATATTTGCTATGCATACAGAATAGGATTTCAAAACGAGGATGTTAGAGCGAATGATGATGGTGAACCTTCAGGTACTGC
>CAYXKX010000002.1:100671-101102 GCA_964465185.1 uncultured Chitinophagaceae bacterium | reverse complement strand
ATTCTTTTCAAGTTCAGAATGTGAGCCTCTTTGTCGTTCGCTACTATGGAGGGACCAAACTAGGTGTTTCTGGACTCATAGAAGCGTATAAAGAGGCCGCCATTTTATGCCTCCAAGAGGCAGAATTAATCGAAATCGAGGAAGCGATAGCGTTTGATTTAATTTTAAATCCAGAGAAATATTATGAAGTCATTAAAGTATTGAAATACAATAAAATAAAGATACTAAGCTCTAGTATTGAAGTAGGCAAATATCATATGAAACTATTGGTTCCAATATCTAAAATCGATATGATCAAGACAATTGTATCCTGAATTAAAGCTAAATATCAAAATAGTCTTTCCATTTTCCAACTTCATTTTCCGAAATATTAATTTCAAAAATTAACTTGCCTTGATGAGCGTTGACAAGCTCCCATTGATTTGTAAATG
>CAYXKX010000002.1:94071-100661 GCA_964465185.1 uncultured Chitinophagaceae bacterium | reverse complement strand
CATTAAAGTATTCTAAATCATATAGATTAGCTAGTTTCCTGAAGTCCTGATTATGCGGTGTTGTTAGTGCGTCCATTTTACCCAAAGTTGGCGAATTATGGATCTGTTCAAAGATCATTCCACCGTGGTTATTGAGGACAATAATTTTGATGTGATCAATATTTACAGCAGCAGCTAAACTATTTGTCTCATAGAGCAAACTAACATCTCCTAAGATGCAATAAAAACTTTCAGACTTATTAATAGCTTGATTACCAATAGCTGTAGCTAAGATACCTTCAATTCCAGCTACTCCACGATTCGTTTGATGAGTTATATTTGGTTTGTTTTTCCAATTGGACCAGTTACCATAGCGAACGGCTGAGGAATTACCCCAATAGATAATAGAATCTTGGTCTATTGTATTGACCATTCTATGTATCAGGTTTATTTCCAGATATGTTAATTCTTTGTGATAGCAAGATTGGTAATCTAAGGCTCGTTTTTCAGCCGATATCCAGGATGCTTGAAACTCAATGGAATTGGTTAGGTTTAAAAGCGAATGTAATTCACTATAATCTAGGTTAATATTTTGATATTGAGTAGATAGGTTATTCCAGTGACGGGGATAGGCGGAAATGTCGTAGTGTAGGAGTTCTTCATGCGTTTTAATATAAGTTCTAAATTTTTTAGACAGCATAGTTTCTCCTATAGTTATCAATATATCAGGCTGTTGTACATCTTTATCTCTAGATAAAATTAAGTCAATTTGCGATATACAATCCTCATTATACCATCCAGATTGCATTTCAGAAATGACAACCCAATAGTTCTCCTTGACCCCCCGATCTAATATCTCATTTAGTTCAGAATTCACTATATTAGTAGAAATATAGAATATGACATTTTGTCTCTTTTTTATTTTGAGCAGTGGTGCAGAAATTGGATTAATTTTATTCCGATTAGGTTTCAGATTAAGCTGAAATTCACCGAGAATATTTTCCACTTTATCCAAGGGTTCAGAAAAAGGCAAATTGATATGCACATTGGCCGATAAATTTGGATTGGATAAATACCGAAATAATTCTTGAATTTTGTTCTCAAAGGTTTCAAAATCGATCTTCTCCTCTATTTCCAGTTCTAGACCAATATAATTAGAGAATAAGCCACGCTGAATAATGGTTTGATTCTCCCCTTTATTTACAAAATGGGGTGGTCGATCTGCCGTAATGGCAATAAGAGGCAATCGCTGATAATAGGCCTCTGCCATAGCTGGAGCTAAATTGATAGCCGCTGAACCAGAAGTAGTCAGGACGGCAACAGGTCTTTTAAGTGCTTTAGCAATACCCAATGCAAAGAAGCCAGCTACCCTTTCGTCTATAAGACTATAGGTTTTAAAGTAATTGTCATTCGAGAAATTGACAATTAAGGGAAGATTACGGCTCCCTGGACAGATGACAATATGCTGAATTCCAATTTGCTTGAAAAAAGATTTTAAGTAAAGGGCCGATTTTTTATTGGAAACTAACACTAATATGGAATTCTTGCTAAATCGCAAAGTTAAATTCAATAAAGTAAACTCCGAAAAACTAATTTAAACAGTTGACTTCTTTTTATATAGTTTTTAACTCACTTAAATAGATTATTTTATTATTTCCAATACTTTACGGTACACATTTTCTACAAAGATACTATCAATAGCCCTCATATATCCATCAATAGAACATGGTCCAAAAACTGAAACAGGGAGCATAGGAAAGGCTTTTTCATCAGGGAAAATAGAATGCGATAACGGCTGACCATAAGGCCCAAATCCCAATTTAGGATGTGTTGTGCCCCATAATGTAATCACTGGAATATTGTAATTTGCTACTAAATGCCCATTACCGCTGTCCATAGAAATCATAATATCTAATCCTGAAATCAAAGACAACTCTTCGGAAAAGCTCATTTTACCAATAATATTTTTGATATTTGGTATACCGTCTGCCATACCCGAGGCAATGCAGTCTTCCCGGTCTCCAAAGCCAAAAATGATCAATTCAAAATCTTTATGACTTGATAAAAGAAAAATGAGTTCTTTCATTTTTTCCAAAGAATACTCCTTGCTTGAATGCTTGGCGAATGGCGAAATCCCAATTCTAGTTTTGCCGCTATTATTTGGTACTTTATTTAAAAAATGAAGTCCAAGTTCAAATGGAAAGCCTGCTTTTTCGAAGATATCTGTATAGCGTTGAAAGGTGGTTTTTAACCATTTTGATTTATCCCCATGGGTTGCAATCAAAGCTTTTTTTTCTGCTCTTCCCTTGTCAAAAACATAAACTTTACTGCCATTTAGTCTACAAATAAGCCGAATGAGCTTAGTGCGAAGTACATCGTGTAAATCTAAAAGAAATGTAGGTTTAGATAGAGATAGTTGTATAGCAAAATGAATTAGTTGCAAGAAGTTTAGCCTTGATTTTCCGTTGTCGATGGGTATAATACTGACAAAATGAAGTTCATTGAAGATGGGAGCGAATCGTGTGCGCGTTATGAGCCGAACTGTATGATTGGGATAAGCAGAATGAAACGATAGAAGTACAGGAACTAGCATAGCTATATCGCCCAAAGAGGATAACCGAATAATTGTTACTTCCTTCATTGTTTATTAGCCCTTAACACTGGATTCAAGTCTTGATCATTGTACATTTTGACTTGACGATAGACTTTAAATTGTGTTCTACCCTGCTCTATTTCTAATAAAAGAGACTCAATAGATTGCATCAAATCCAATTTTTGTGTCTGAAGTAGTTCTAATTTTTGCTGATACGATAGAAACTGCTCTGAACTCAAATCCATGCGCTCCACCTCAATTTGCATATGATAGATTTTCAGCGCTAAAATGGATAATCGATCTATAGCCCAAGCTGGACTTTCTGTATTGAGCCTGGCATTTTCTTGCGGACGGACATCTTTAAATTTCTCCAGAAAATAATCATCCAATTGTTCAACCAAATTGGTTCTGGTTTGATTGAGTTGGTCTATTTTGTTTTTAAAATAGCGTACCGACTCCGCTTCTATAGCTGGGTGTCTCACCTCATCTTCGCAGTGCCATTGTACCGTATCTATCCAGCATTTTAAATAAAGCAGATAATTGAGACTTACCTGTTCGTATGGATTTTTAATAACCGCCTCTAAATCATCTATTTGGTGATAGTCTGCAATCGCTTTTTGAAAAATTTCAAATGTTTGAGTTAAATTCACAAAGCAAAGATAATGCGTTCATTTATTTTGGCCTGAATTGAGTTTTACTAATAATTAATATTATGTTAATTAAATGAGTGGGCTTATTAAAAAAAGTTTAAAAAATATTTTTCTTCACTAGTTTTGTAATTCACCAAAAAAATAATAAATATGAATTTTCCAATTTTATTCGGTGTGGCATTGGTCCCACTATTAGTAGGTATGGTCTGGTACAACCCAAAAGTACTTGGTAATGCATGGATGGAAGCCAACGGTTTTACAGAAGAATCCGTAAAAGCAAATCCAAGGCCTATGTGGCAGATATTTTTGTTTACCTATATTTTTTCACTTTTAGCAGCATTTATTTTCTCGCACCTGTGCGTGCATCAAATGGGCGCATTTAGTTTGACAGAAGGCAAAAACATGCTTCCGAGCTATGATGCTTTCATGGCTGATTATGGCAAGTTATTTCGAACATTTGGACATGGAGCATTGCATGGTGGCATGTCAGGGTTTATGATGAGTTTATTTATGTCCGGCACAAGCGCTTTGTTTGAAATGAGAAGTTGGAAATACATCTTTCTTCATGTTGGCTACTATACTATTTGTGGCATCCTTATGGGTGGATTGATTTGTCAGTTCTTGTAAAAGTTTAAGTTTCGATCTAGCCACAAAGGCGCAAGGGTTCTTTAGAAATTGGGGGACCTGTGTTTTTGTGGCTTTTTTTGTATTAAGGCAACCAATTATTATAGCGAAAACAATAACCGCGCTGCGAAATTATCTCCAAAGGTTCCGCGATTATAGGCTCCGAATCTATAGTAGAATCCGAGACCAACAGGAAGTTTTCCGATGATATTATCCCATTCTAAGCCACTTTCTTGGTATAATTTATTTGGAACTGTAAGGGCTATATTGTGATCACTTGGCAGGGACAAGTCTCCTAGAAGAGCCTTATATATCAAGGACAACTTAATATCACGTCTTGCATTCATTGCAATTTTTGGTAAATGATGTTTAATGAAAATCGCTGCATACCTATCCGAGTAAAAACTCGACGGCTCCATTGTTTCAAAAAATCGGTATGAGCCAAAGTCAAAGGTTGAAATTAAGTTGGAGTTTCGTCTGGAGCTTCCTCTGCCTTCATAAAGAGAAACAATAGAAGCATCCCCTTGGATATAACCTAGGTTTAATTGACAATCTATTTTACCTAAAGGGTAGGAAATGCTAGTTTGACCTTCCAAATTTAATGTGTGATATGGGCTAAAGCTTGTATTTTGAGGATGTCTGTAGGCATAATTAACTTTAAAAATGGTTGGCCTTGATTGGATTTTAAATTTACCCTCAGGGGTGACGATAAATTTTGTTTTTGGATAATAGTTTAACTCTAGAATGGCATTCATGAAATTGGTATTGTTCATATCCAATCCTTTAAAGATATACGGAAATTTGACTGATACGTTTTCATATTGCAAGGAAATTTTTTGTTCTAGATACTTATGAAGGTCTGATTGGAAGGAGGCTTTCAGGCTATGAGATTGATAGAAATTACCAAAATACCACAAATTTACAAGGTGATTGAAGTAGTCCAATTTGGTAGATAAACTCTGAAAGTTTCTACCTGCAGCAAATACATCGTTTTCATAAAGTATCGAAACTTTAGACTGGTTTTGATAATTGAACAAATAACTTGTTCCTAATTGATATTTGAATCTTTGATCTCCGAAACCATAGCCAAGTTTGCCTCGAAAAGAAAGTTTATTGTGGAAACTAAAATTGGTCTCCCCTGCAATATTCATCCGAAAACCCTCATACTGATTAAACTGCATTAAATCCACTAAATCCAAGTTAAATTTCCCTAGCTTTATATTGCCATTTCTCAAGGCTAGAAGAAGTCTCAGCTTGTTTTCAATATTGTCTTTTTTTACAATACTATCCAAAGAAACAAAGGTATTTTTTTCTCTTTGATCTAGGGAATCACTTCCCCGAAGCTGAGCTAATATTTCAGTTGATTTCTTATCGTTTAAGCTTGGCGATATCTCAGCATCATAGCCTTTAAAATCCGATTTATTAAACGATTTAGGCACTTCAAGATTTTGAACTGTCAATTTGTAAATCGTATTTGTGCTTAAATTATCCACCTGAATCATAGCATTAGTCAAGTTTACAAACATATCTTTTGTGAAAACCTTCCCTTCTACGAGGTGATTATTTAGCTCAAAGAAACCTTGTTTAGTTGTTCCTTTATAGGCCATACATCCATAATTCTCAGCATCAATTCTCACATAACCGTGCCTACTTCGTTTATTTTTAGATCTTTTGAAAGGGTAAAATGCCACTGTATAGGTCTTACGCCCTTCTATTTGCATGCTATCCTCCAATCTGAAATAGTATTCTTTATAAGCATCGGAACGAAACATTCTTGGCAGAAAATTCACCTCATCGAGTGTTATTGCCAAAAGCTCATAAATAGGCATTTTGAATCCACTCATATTTGAATTTAAAAGCACCTTTTTTGTTCCAAGACGTTTATCATGTTTAAAAACAGTCAGTCTTTCCCATACAAAGAGTTTATTATTTTTCATATAATCTGACGCTTCCTTGAGATCAATGGTGTCTTTCGTCTCCTTTTTTATGTTGCTAGTATCTATTTTTTTCGCGCTAGTATCTTCCTTGGCATCTGCCGTAAACTTGCTATACGTATAAAATTGATAGGAGGAAAGTCGATCTGGGTGATTATCCTTCGCCTTATCCATCATTTTTCTGATTAGACTATTAGCAAACTCGTCAACCCAAGGTTTTACGACCACTTCCTTTAGTTTATTGTCTTTCTTGTATAAGTAAACAATTTGATTTGTGCCCCCAAGAACTACTTCTGTAGAGTCAAAACCCATGGCGTAGACCATTACTATTCTATATTCTAGATCAATAAGTGCTTTACCAATTGTATTCGACTTAGCTATAGGTTTATTCTTATAGGCTATCGTGGCGGCAATAATAGGTTGCTTCGTTTCGAAGTCTTTTATATGAAGTTCTACCTTTTGGGAAAAGGAAAACAATGGCAGGGAAACTATTAACAAAGTAAAAACACGCATAATCATATAGAGTTCAGTAAAAGTACAAAACTTAGATTAGTCAATAATAAAAGGTTACAGGGAAAGAGTAGCGAGTGGGGGACTTGAACCATCCGTCCGCCTTTGGCGGATATGAATCCTTGACTTCACCATACTTAGATATTGTACAATTCAAAAAATATTTGTACAATAGGTATTTATTAAAAAAATTAAGGGAAAGATTATATGTAGCGAGTGGGGGACTTGAACCATCCGTCCGCCTCTGGCGGATATGAATCCTTGACTTCACCATACTTAGATATTGTACAATTCAAAAAA
>CAYXKX010000002.1:71217-93971 GCA_964465185.1 uncultured Chitinophagaceae bacterium | reverse complement strand
ATTTATTAAAAAAATTAAGGGAAAGATTATATGTAGCGAGTGGGGGACTTGAACCCCCGACCTCCGGGTTATGAATCCGACGCTCTAACCAGCTGAGCTAACTCGCCATTTACATTTTTAAGTGTTGTTTTCACTTTTTGTGTTGGACTTGAACCAACTGTCCGCCTCTGGCGGATATGAATCCTTCTCTGCCATTAACGGCTGAGCTAACTCGCCAAAAGGACTGCAAAACTAAGGTTATTTTGCAATTCGGAGCATATTTTTTCATAAAAAAAGGCTACCCTTTTGGATAGCCTTATTTACTCTTAGTTGAGAGATAGAATTATTCCTTCACTATTTTAACTGAGGCCTTTTTGCCGTCTGTGTCTATATTTAGAATATAAATCCCATTTCCTAATCCTTCTAGACTCAAAGCGTCCTTATAATTTGTGCTCTTACATTCTACTTTCTTATTAAATATCATCCTACCATGAATATCAAACAAATCAATCATAATAGTATTGGAAAGAACATCGTCAATTTCAATATTTATTAGATTAGTTGTAGGATTTGGGAAAACATTATAGAAAAATGGTGCACTTGCATTTGATTGAACGCCACTATTTGACTTTAAAACAATGATGTTTTCAGTTGTATTTGTAATAATTGGATCATTGAAATCAAAATAAATAGCCGCTGTGTTCTTGATATTAGAACCAATCGGAAGATTAGGTTTTCTATTTATAGAGAACGAGACAAAACCTTGACTAGCATCGAAATCTGTTCCACTATCTGGTAGCATAATATTTGGGAAATCAAAGGTTAAAACTTTATTGTCATCCATAAAATAATACATGGCATGCGAACTTGCAATAACCTTAAGTGTAGACATATCTAATTGATTGTCTAAGACATCGGATATTCTAACATTATGAGCTGGGGCCGTACCTGTGTTTTGAAAACGGATATGATAATCCAAGGTCTTCACTGAGGTATCCATTAGACGTGATTGCTTGACTTGCTTATCATTTGGATCATAACTACCGATACATGTATCTCGATAAACATCTGAATTATTATTTGGCCTGCAATCTCCAGTTGATGGCTCTATCCATACGCTATCTATAGCTACAGTTCCCAATGCTAATGAAACCGGAGTTTCAAAATCTATGGTCTTAAACCCGGTATTATAGGGTGGAATAGTTCCCAAATTCCATGTAATTACATTGCCAGATACTGTATAGGTAGGAGTTGTACTTGCTTTTGGTAAATTCAAGCCACTTAAGAATCTATAATGAAGTTTGGCGTTCACAATAGCAGTAGCACCATAATTAACATAGGTAATTAACTTTTTAGATAAAAATCCAGGAGTTAAGTTTCTTAGCTTAGCTATTGACACACCTAAGTCAGGACAAGATTTTGAGGTATCATAAAAATTCAAGTTACAATAGGTGCCAGCAGTATTTGCCGCTACATTTATAGGTCCTGCAGGACACAACTGATAGAGGGAAAATAAGGAAGATGTAGAGGCTATATTTTGAGTTACTGCATAATTTCCTTTGTGAAAATATGCATAATAAAACCCATAGTCATTTGTAAACACAGATTTTAAAGGTGTCGAGTTAATATCTATTTTCACCCCTTTTACGGCTACATCGCTAGTATCATATGCGCAATTTTTATTGAGATCTATATAAACACTTCCGCATAGTTTAACATATGTAGTATCCCAAGAACATGGTCCAGGAGTATATTGTTTCACTCCAGATTTTTCAGCATGACAATAATTAGGATAGGTAACAGAATCGCATCCACAAACTGGATTCAAATAGGTAGGACACGGATAATTATGCACTGCGGCGAAACTAGTATCGCTGCATGTATCACCAAGAATAAGGTATAATATTCGAACAAAAGAGTCTTCACAAGTTATTCCACCTTGAGTTCTATTAATATACATAACGGTTCTATACATTCCTGAAGTACTATAGGTGTAATCAGGATTTGGACTGTGAGAGGTGTCTCCATTTCCAAACTTATATAAATAGTTCGCATTGCCTCCAGTGCAGAACGATGAATTTTTGAAAGACACATCAAGTCCTTTATTTGATACATAATTATGTGCCTTAAAGCATCCACAAAGCGTATTCGCAACATAGATATGCTTAGTTATAGATTTAGTGCAATTCAAGCCAGTGGTGACATCAAAAACAGTCATTGTCATAGTAATAGAATAGTTTCCTTCTTTTGCAAATGCAATTTTTGGATTTAACACACTAAATGAACTACCATTACTAACTGTATAACCAACACTTACAAGAGTATAGCCAGTCATATTCGTCAAATTACTCATATTGTAGGTGCCACTATCAAAGCTCCAAGTAAAATTAGGCGAAAATCGATTGCATGGAGGAACTCCTACCACTGAAATAGTCTTGCAAAATGTATCTTCACAATACATACTATTCGCATTTAACCATCTCTTTACTCTTAAACATACTTTTTTAACACCATTCGTGGCATATAGTTTGTTAGGATTTTTTTGAACGCTTGTAGTTCCATCTCCAAAATCCCATTCATACGTATACATTTGACCAACTAAAGGTAAGGTTAAATCATAAAATTGATAAGTTCCACTTCCATTAGTCGTCCAGATGAAGTTAGCTTTTACAAAGCATGGAAGCCCAGTAGATCCTCCACCAGCTCTCTTTACTGGCTTAGTTATAGAATCACAACAAATCACTTTCATTTGACTATCTCTTAAGCAGTATTTCAAACTCACCAGGTATGTGCCATTCACCAAAAAATTAGTAGTAGGCTGGCTTGAATCGCTTGTTTTTCCATTTCCAAACTTCCACGAATAAACCGGAAACATATTTGCAGGTATTAATGGGTTTGTTTTAAACTTAAAACTATTCCCAGTGTTTGTCCATGTAAAGTCTTTATAAATCAAGCAAGGTGAGTTCGATACTACAGCTTTAAATTGATTTACAGATTCACATCCTAGACTATCCGTAATAGTTACTGAGTATGTTCCAGAAGTTGAAATTCTACAGAATGATGTCGTATCCCCATTGCTCCATTTGTATTTAGGATTAATTGCAACCCCAATAATATTGGCAAACAAAGTATCTTTAGAACCAAAAGTGGATTGAGAAATAATGGTGCCAAATTTACATAAGCTTCCACATACTATCTCTACAGTTAAATTAGGCGTTGTGACAGGTGGATCAAAACTGTAATCAAAATAAAATGGTCCATTTATTTTGGTATAATTTGGTGTTCGAGATATAGGATTTAAATTGATTATTTGAATCGTATCTTTTTTTAACTCACACCCATTTTGATTCATATCCTCAAAATCCAGAAAAGTTTTAAATACATATATGCTTTTAACTGAGTCATTATCATTACATCCCACCAAATCCAATTTTGTTCCTTGATTGAAGGCTTCATAGACACTTTGGTTCCCAGCTAAATTTATCTCTCTAGTCACCTGATTTCCAGTTAGGTCAGTTCTAGTTATTTTGGTATTTGGTACAATAGAACCATCTCCAATACCCAAGGTTGAATTATCAAAATCTTTGGTAGCTGGTGATTGAAAATTTAAAAAACTTGAACTACCAACAGGTATTGATTGTGCTGAGTTTGCGTGTAATTGATTACTTACAAATTGCTTGATATTGAAATTATTGCCATTTGTGTCTAGTGTAATGACCTCTGATGATCTGGCTGTGGGAGACCATGCATCGACTGTCGAGCTGCTGCTGATTAACTTATCTCCTCTCAATGCAATTCTACCAATTCCATTACATTGATTTGAAAAATTGCCTGTTATTGGATTCTTAGTTGCGAAATCGATTACTTTTCTCCAAACGATAGTGCCACCAAGGTCAGAAGCACTTGTGCCTAAATTGTATTTCCACAAACAGGCATCATTATATGCCGGACCTCCACCTTCATAATAGTAGGCAGCAATATAACAGTTATAGCCATCCATGACTAAGTGGCCAAAACCATCTGAACTACTGACGTCATATACCTCAGTATATTGAATGTTCGGAGTTGAAAAGCTATTTGTGTTTGTTAAAACCATAAGCATGGACTGACTTGCGCTTGGAGTAACATTTCTTTGACCTATTAATACAAGTCGTCCATCTGGCATCTCACCAATTCCCGAAATAAGTTCACCAGCAGGAAACAAAACTGATCCTGAAATGTTGGTTAGTCGTATAACTTTTTTCCATTTTTGAACCCCAGCATTGGTAAATCTATATATGAGTCCTGTAGTATTACTATAAGTTGCAGATTGTGAATAGGTGGCTAATAAAATGTCCCCATTAGCTGCAATCTCTAATACTACTGGGAAATTTCTTATAGAATTGCCGACACCGGAAATTTCTTTTTGCCAAACTATTTGGCCTTTTTTATCTACTTTGAATAATAATACATTCGGATTCGAAATGACGGTTCCAGCCAAATCATATGTATAGCCTGCAATTATAGAAGACGAATCGCTCAGTGATTTTATATAACTGCCCGCTGCATGTCGTTTGGTATTTGTTTTTACATTAAATTGTAAAACTTGGGAATTGGATGCTAAAAAAACCCCGCATAAGAGGTAGGTTAAAATAATTTTTTTCATAATGTTTAAACTTTATATTTCTTCTGCAAATATAGTCATTTTTTCTGACAAAAAATCTATCAAAAAAGAGCCCTTGTTAACGCAAATTTAGTTTAAATTTCCTACAAATATAAGTAAAATCAGTTATTTAAGCAACTATTTTAGTGTATTTACGCTTAATAATACTATCGAATTTCGCAATAAAATCTCCCAAATGATGCGTTCAGATTCTCTAAATTGATTTTCAATTTAGAGAATATCAAGTTTATATTTAACTTCGTTAGACCTTGTTATAATACAAAACGGCTACCCTTTCGGATAGCCGTTTTTCAAATCAAATTTAAAATTGAATTATTCCTTGACTACTTTCAATGAAGTCTCTTTGCCATTGATAGAGATATTCAAGATATAGATTCCTGATGTCAATCCATCTAGGCTGATTTCTTCTTTGACCAGACCATTTACTTTCTTGTCTAGTTCTTTCTGTGAAATGAGCTTTCCTTGAATATTGAATAAAGTATAAGATAAAGTACTTGTTTTATCTAGATTTACTTCTATTGTAGCTGTATTCTGCGTAGGATTTGGATAAATGGATACATTCAAGCCATCCACTTCTGTTTTCACTCCACTACCTGACTTGAGTACAATTGTATTGACTGTCGTGTTGGTGATAATTGGTTCGTTGAAGTCGAAGTAAATCTCCGCTGTATTTTTCAGCTTAGTGCCTAGTGGTAAATTATCTTTTAACTGAATAGAGTAAGATACATAGCCTTGACTCGCCTCATAGTCTGTACCACTATCTGGTAGCATAATATTTGGGAATTCGAAGTAGATTTTACCATTATCATCGAAGTAATATTCCATTGAGTGTGAGTAATCATTCACTTTTAATGAAGCTTTTTCAAAGTTATCGTCAATCTTATCTTCAATTCTCACGTTATGTGCAGGTGCTGTTCCTGTATTTTGGAATCGAATCAAATAGTCCAAAGTTTTCACACTTGGAGCCATCTCGTTCGCTGGAGAAGCGGCCTTATCATTCGGGTCATAACTTCCTACGCAGGTATCATTAAATGTAGCTGAGTTATTGCTTTGGTCACAATCGCCGCCTGCAGGTTCTATCCATACACTATCAACTACCGCTGTTCCTAAAGCTAGGCTTGTCGGCGTTTGGAAATTGACGTATTTGAAACCACTACTATATGGTGCCAGAGTACCTAAATTCCAAGTAATTACATTGCCACTCACAGAATAGGTCGCTGTCGTTGTGCTAAGAACAGTTAAAGCAGATAAGAATCTATATTTCAAAACCACGCCTGTGATAGGAACCGCGCCTCTATTTGAATAGCGAACGGCTTTCTTGGATATAAAGCCTGGGGTGAGATTCGCTACTCTAAATATACCAACAGCTAAATCAGGACAGA
This sequence comes from uncultured Chitinophagaceae bacterium, assembly GCA_964465185.1. GTDB lineage: Bacteria > Bacteroidota > Bacteroidia > Chitinophagales > JADJOU01 > CHPMRC01. Next base: position 87,947 of record CAYXKX010000002.1, on the reverse strand, counting down.
GACTAGTAGTATCGTAGAAGTTGTTATTACAATAGGTCGATCCACCAGTCGTGGCTGCTACTGTTATTGGAGCATTAGACGCAGGACATAATTGATTTACTGGAGGGTTTCTAAAGGTTAGTACTTGTGATATCTGATAGGTTCCTTTAGGCAAATAGATTTGATAGTAACCTGAAGCATTGGTATATGCGTAAGTAATAGGACTTGTATTGAACTTAATGGTAATTTCTTTTAATGGTTGATCGAAGGTATCATAAGCACAATTCTTATTGATATCTCTATAGACATAGCCACAAATTTTCACATAATTGGTATCTCCTGGACATGGACCCAACGTGAATTTCTTCACACCGGATCTTGATGCTAGGCAGGTATTTTTGTAGGTAATGGTATCACAACCACAAACTGGTGAAATATAAGGAGGGCAAGGTAAATTAGCATTATTCACATAACCACTATCTTTACAAGGATTCGCCGTAGTGATTTGAATAATTCTAACGAATGAATCTTTACAAGTCACTCCATTGATCGTTTTGGTGATGTACATGACTGTTCTATACAAACCTGGTAAAGAATATACATAGTTAGGACTTGGCTGACTTGATGTATCACCATTACCGAATGTATATAAATACTTCGTATTGGTATCAATACACTGAGATAGATTGGTGAAGTGCGCCATGGCACCTGTTCTAGAGAATGAGTTATAGGCTTTGAAACAACCGCAAAGACTTGTATTCACATAAAAGGTTTTAGAAACAGTCTTCGTACAACTCAAACCAGAAGTCGCATCAAATGCAACAATCGTCATAGTCACAGTATAAGTGCCATTCGTTGTAAAGGTATGGGTAGGATTGGCTGTGGTATAGGTCGTATTCGAATTGTGAATGACATAGCTTATACCAACTAAGGTAAAGCCTGTCATATTGGTGATATTGCTAAAGTTATAAACTCCACCTGTATTCGTCCAAGTGAACTTAGGCTCTAATCGATTACAAGGACTTGCATTGGTTATGGTCTCTGTTTTACATATCGTATCCATACAATACATATTATTGGTATTCATCCATTTTTTCACATAGAGACAAACTGTCTTAGAACCATTGGTAGCGAAGGTTTTTAAAGGATTCTTTTGCGTAGAAACTGTGCCATCGCCAAATACCCAATAATAGGTATACATGCTCGTATCTGGTTTGGTAGAATCTGTGAATTGCACTTGCCCATTGGCTAGTTTAGTCCATTTGAAATTGGCTTTGACATTACAAGGTAGCGGTGTAACTGCGATGACATTCTTATCGGTACTATCGCAGCAAATAATATTATTCATACTATCTCTCAGGCAGAATCTAACTTTTACATTATAAGTGCCTGCATTTGCATAGGAATGATATGGCTTAGCTTGCGTGCTCGTAGAGCCATCTCCAAATGTCCAGTAGAATGTAGCATTAGAGCCCGCAGGTATTCCTGTATTAAAATTGAAATTCTTTCCACTTTGACTATAGGTAATATACTTATATGTTTTACAAGGGTTGGAATTGTTTGAAATTTCATAGATACATGTTGTAGTGCAACCTAGAGCATCTGTCACAGTAACCTTGTAAACTCCTGGGCCATTCGTCTTGATTCTTTCCTTGGTTGATCCTGTGCTCCAAACATAAGTTCTCGGAGTAGTTCCTCCCGTAACATTGACTTGCACACTATCTGAACTCCCTACTTTTGTAATGGAGCAATACATATTACTCGTACAATTCATGATACTATCTCTCATAGAACTATCACAGCATATCGTCGTAGCACCACTATCGATACATATTTTCAACTTCGCCCAGGCAGGGAAGGTGGTAAAAACTACTGAAGGATTTTTCTGGGTACTTGAAGTTCCATTGCTAAAGGTCCAATTATACTTAACTGTATATGGGGAAGGCACTGTGGCTGGACCCGAGGTAGCGAATATAAAAGTAGAAGCGTTTTTAGTAAAGAAAATATTGCGGAATTCGGAGCATTTAGGGGCTTTTGGTGCACCCAATCCTATATAGAGACATGCTTCATAAACACAACCATTACTAGATGTAACTTTAACACAATAGTTTCCTGTATCATTTGGATTATAACTAAGAACTGGTTGAATTTGACTGGTAAGTATAGTCCCATTTCTTTTCCATTGATATGTAAAGGTTACCGTTGTATCATTAAGATACATAGAAGCAGTCATATAATTTGATGTACCAGGAATTAATGTAAGTTGATTAGCAGAACAATCAATTACTTGCACCTTATAGTCCTCTGTTTCACCATCAAATTGATTCGAATCGCATGGTTGAACCATAGATAGTGAGGTAACCGCTCTATAAACGATTCTCATCCGTGTAATACCCGTAACACTGCTCATAGGTACCGTAACTTGTTTAAATACAGTACTATCAGTACTATAGGCGGCGTCAATAACATATTTTTCATTTGAATCTATAAAATCTCCATCCGCATTCCAATCAAAGTAAGCAACACGTATTCCACCTGACAATTTACTTGTACAATTTGCGGTAGAACTAACCGTAATTGTATGTACATTTCCTTTTCTTAATTTTGGGACAATAATATTGGTTGTAGTAAAATCTGAGTAGGAACCGGCTACACTACTACCAGCTGCGGTATGTATAATACTACCAATGAGTGAATTACATGGTGTTGTATTCGAAAGTGGACCTGAGGATGAATATATTGCTGCAAATGTTATTTCGTGTACCGAATTAACTTTTGCCTTACTTGTACAATACTGCGCATCAGTGGTCTTCCATCCTAAAAGGACAATAAGAGTTAATAGTATTAATTTTTTCATAATTATGTTATTTAAAATTATGAGGCAAAGATATGTCAAGAAATTAAAAAATACTAAAAGAATATATGCGGTTTGTTAGATATAGTATTTTATTTAACTACTTGCAAGCCTTCCGCTTTAGGAAAGTTATTCAATGATTCTGAATTCTAAAATCAAATTAATAAATTCTCCTATCTTTGTCCTATGTCATTTGCATTTCACAAACCAAACATAGCTGAGGTAAAAGCCTTAATTCAAAAGGAGTTGAAGGATTTACCTTTGGATACCTTGGGTATCCAGGTAGGAGGAAGCCAAACATTATCCCCTATTTACACCAATTCTAATAAATGCCATAAAATTCCTTATTTGTTAGATTATAAGGTTATTTTTCAGTTGTTTTCTCTAACCTGTTCACATGCAGAAACAAACAATCGCGACCTCTTGGAAGCCCTAGAAAACGGACAAAATGGTCTTATTTTGGATTTCAAACATCAAGATTGGACACTTGATCATTTGAATCAATTATTTTTAAATATTCGGTTGGATTATGTTCATACTGAGTTTTTGAATCTCAATAATGAGACCGAGAAACAAATTAAAAACTACTTAAAAGACCATAATCCAAACTTAACATGGTCCAATACAGCACTATCCCCAGAGGTATTTTGTATCGCAGATGCTGATTTTTACACTTCTGCAGCCTCTTTTATAAAGCTTTTTAAAAGCGATAAAGCCTTCATTCATATTGAATTATCAGGAGATTATTTTAGAGATATAGCCAAAATTCGAGCTTTTAAGACCTTACTTTACCAGCATAGGCAACTAGAAGGTCTCAGCACTGATTTTCTGATTATAGGCGAAACCAATCTCAATAATAAAACGAAGGAAAATCCAGAAAATAATATTCTCAAACTCACCACAGAGGCTATGTCTGCACTTATTGGTGGCTGCGACGGTATTTGGATTCGACCACATGATAATCAAACAGATTCTAAGTTTAGCACTCGCATAGCTCGAAATATTTTTCATCTGATGCAGGAAGAAGCTTATATGTATTTGGTCAATGATGTCAGCAGTGGAAGTTATTTTATAGAGGAATATACAGAAATGGTAGCGAGGGAAATTTATCTGGCTTTGAATGATTAATTTTGAATTTTTAATTTTGAATAATAATGATTAACAAAGCCCTTGAGGTTCGAAATATAAGTAAAAAGTATAAGGAGAATTTTGCTGTAGAGAACTTGAGTTTTGACATCGAGCGAGGAACAATCTTTGGTTTATTAGGTCCTAATGGAGCTGGTAAGACCACGCTACTGAGGATGATTACTGGGATTTTAATACCTGATAGCGGAGAAATATATGTACAGGGACAAAAAACAGACTTGGTCTCCAATGCTAAATTTATAGGCTATATGCCCGAGGAGCGAGGCTTGTATAAGAAAATGCGTGCAGAAGAGCAGGCTATCTATTTAGCCCAACTCAAAGGACTTTCCAAATCAGAAGCCAAAGAGCGCGTTCAATATTGGTTTGACAGACTGGATATGAATAGCTGGAAGAACAAGACCGTAGAAGAAGTCAGCAAAGGCATGGGACAGAAATTACAATTCGTCTGCACTGTTATACATCAACCATCACTCATCATACTCGACGAACCCTTCTCCGGTCTAGATCCTTTGAATGCAGATATCATAAAAAATGAAATCTATGAACTAGCTAAGCAAGACGCTACTATCATTTTCAGCACGCATAGAATGGAACAAGTGGAAGAGATTTGCGAACAGATAGTGCTCATGAATAAAGGGAAAATCATTCTCAATGATACCGTAGTGAACGCAAAAAAACAATTTCAAAAAGGAGCCTATATACTCAAAGGGGAACGACTGGAGAATTTAGCCCAGGTAAATGAACTGTACACTAGTGAAAAACTTACAGATAAAGAGATTAAACTTTCATTACATGACGGAAAAAAGCTAAATGAACTTCTCGCCTATCTATCAAATCAAGACATCGAGCTGAGTAGCCTCGCATTAGATACTCCTAGCTTAAATGAGATATTTATAGAACTAGTAAAAGGAGATAATTCGTAATCTAGCATGATTGAAAATCTTAAACTTTAAAATCTATAATGGCAAGAAGCTAGATATGTCAGTCAAAGATGGATATTTAATGCTAGTAAACTCAAGAGACTTGAAGAAATGATAAATATAGGTTTTGCCTTTTTAATTTTTATAATTTGTTTTACATTAAATTCTTGTAAACCAAAAAAGGATTATGAGAGTATTTCAAAATTTATTTATCAATTAGGAAATGTTGAAGTTTTTAATATAGATTCTATAGATCATAAAAGAGAATTAGATAGTTTTGTTAAGTATAATTATTCTTCAAACTATGGAGTCTATTATGATTTAGATAGTTTTAAAATTTCTAACGATAGTGGAAAATATGAGTGTAAATTACCATTGTTTTTTTATGGATTAACTGACCCAGCTTGCAGAGAAAGTCCGACTTTAAAACTTAAATTATTAAAGGATAGTTTCAACTTAAATGATACTTTTTTTTATTATGATAAAATGAAAGAATTTGAAACATACTTAAATTTGAAATTAAAAATAGTATTCAAAACAAGAGAATTTCAATATTATTCTAAGTGGAATGAAATTCTTATAAACGATTCTACATCTTTTAAAAAACAATTATTTCCAGTTTTAAATACAATGTACTCTACCTATTTATCATTATGTTTAGCAGACTCTAATTTAAATTTTTCAAGAAGTTCGAAAGGTAATATTAAAGATTTTTATACTGAAGTTACGACAAGAGATGTTTCTCCACCAGCTATAAAATCTACAATACAATTTACACCTCCAAAAATAGTCAACTAAAAAAAATCTTAGCGCCTTTGTGGCAAAAAAGCCTAAAAAATAAATGAAAAAAATCTTCCTCATAGCCTACCGCGATTTCTCTATTCGCATACGAAATAAAACATTTTTAATTTCTACGCTTTTATTGCCAATTGGAATAATTTTGTTTTATGGAACCATCTTCTTTTTTACTTCCACAGATACCGATACACATAGAATAGGCATTATCGATGAGAAGAGCTACGTTCTGCCGCATTTAACGAACGAAGATAATTTTGAATTTAAGGCAATGGATAAATTAATTCCAGCGAATGCAAAACTGGAAGATAAAGATAAATTCGATGCCATACTTATAGTTCCCAACCAGGTGGACAGTCTATTAGCAGGGAAATTTGAAGTCATGACCTATACAAAAGTCGGGTTATTGACGAAAAATAAATTGGAATCCATTCTTCAAAACCTCATTGAGACCAAACGATTCGAAGGAAAATCGATAGATATGACAACAATAGAAGAAGTGAAAAAACAGATACTACCTGTTTATAAATCAGTAACGGGTGGAGAGGAAAATGAAATCAAAGAAGGAATAGCCTATGCCATGAGTTTTGGGTTAGGTATCATGATGTACGTTATTCTCACGATTTATGGCGCGCAAGTCATGCGAGGCGTCATGGAAGAAAAGACAAATCGAATCGTAGAAATCATCATCAGCAGTGTCAAACCTTTTGAACTGCTCCTAGGTAAGATTATTGGTATAGGTATGGTAAGTTTTTTACAACTAAGTGTATGGGGTTTGTTTATGTTGGTCATCAATTTAGTTTTAGGATTGGTTTTTGGACTTAAGCAGATGAGTTCGCTTCCTCAAACAATGCCTGGAGGTGTATCTGCTGCCAGTGTATTAAATAATCCTGAAATGGTCTCTGTGTTACAAAATATACAGTCTATCGATTTTCTACCTATATCCTTGCTCTTTATCTTTTACTTTATAGGCGGCTTCTTCCTTTATTCATCTTTATTCGCAGCCGTTGGCGCCTCGGTAGGTGATGATCCTCAGGATGTCCAATCGCTTATGATGCCCATCATGATGCCTATATTTTTATCGTTTATATTTCTCAGCAAATCCATCAATAATCCCAACTGCACAGAAGCCGTCGTAGCCAGTATGGTGCCATTTACCGCACCGGTGGTGATGATTAGTCGAGTAGTTTTTGGCATACCAGAAGGAGTTCCGTTATGGCAGCTATTGTTATCTATGGTTATTATGATTTGCTCGACTGTATTTTTTATTTTCTTGGCTTCCAAAATTTATAAAACAGGGATATTGCTTTATGGAAAAAAAGTAGGTTGGAAAGAAATGATTCAGTGGATTTTCATTAAGTGATTACTAATTTTGAATACGTTTGATGGTGGTTGGAGCACAAAGTTTCGCAAAGATTTTGCACAAAGTAGCACGAAGTATTTATGATAAAATTATTAATTCCGCGTCTGTAAACTTCGGTGTAATTCTTATCTCATTAGTTTTTGCATTATACTTGAGCTCGTGTTCAGATAAGTCAAAACAAATACCATCTAATACTTTTAAGTATAATTTAGCTGTAGGTTTAAACAGTCTTGATCCTGCTTTTGCGAAAGATATAGCTGCCACTTGGGCTTGCAGTCACATTTACGAAGGGTTGTTTATATTGGATTCTAATGCTGAATTAGAGCCTCTCTTAGCTGATAGTTTTTGGTTAGAAGCCAATCAACTTCGCTATCATTTCCACCTCAAAAAAGGTGTTTATTTTCATAAAAATTCGTGTTTTCAAACATCTGACAGCACGAGACAATTCAATGCTTTTGATGTTGCTTATTCCTTTCGGCGATTGATTGACCCCAAAACGGCTTCTCCTGGTTCTTGGGCTTTGCGAAACAAACTGGATAGCCTGCATCCATTTCAAATCATCGATTCCTTTCATCTAGTGATAAATCTCCGTCAACCCAATGCCCAATTTCTGCAAGTCTTATCTATGTCTTACTGCGCTATAGTGCCGAAAGAAGCGATTGAATATTATGGGAAGAATTTTAGAAAAAATCCTGTTGGAACAGGTGCCTTTGCATTCAAACTATGGGAAGATGGCGAAGTTTTATTTCTCCAAAAAAATCAACACTATCATTTACGAGATAATAATGGTCTAGCTCTCCCCTATTTGGATTATGTGAAAGTGACCTTCAATGAAAATAAAAAAACTGAACTCTTTTCATTTGAAAAAGGAGATTTGAGTTTTATCACAGGACTTGACCAAAACATCATCCATCAAGTCTTCAATCAAAAAGGGCAACTACTACCCGAATGGCAAACCAAAGCACAGCTTTACAAAAAACCATTTCTCAACACCGAATACATGGCTATTCGAGCGGTGGATTCAAATTCTATTTTAAAAAATAAATCCATTCGTCAAGCGATTAATTATAGTATCAACCGCCATGAAATCGCTCAATACCTAAAGTATAATCTAGTGCTACCTGCGAATAAAGGCTTCGTGTCAGCCGGAATGCCCAACTATGACACTAGCTTCATAGGCTATACATTCGATATTGAGAAGTCAAAAAAACTACTCCAATCCCAAGGTTTCTCGCGCTCTAAAAGACCAAAACTCGAACTTCATATCAATAATAGTTTTGTCGAAATGGCTGAGCTATTGTCGAATCAACTGAGCCTTGCAGGCTTTGAAGTGGAGATCAAACTGCACCCTGCCGATATGATGATGCAGTTGGCTGCGCAGGGCAAACTCGGCTTTTTTCGCCGATCATGGATGGCAGATTACCCCTATGCTGAGAATTATTTGGCTTGTTTTTATTCAAAAAATGGAAGCCCTCCAAACTACACTCGATTTTCCAACGCTCAGTATGACAAATTCTACGAGAAATTAATAACAGAAATAAGTCCTACACATCGAAAAGAACTGACTAAACAGTTAGAGCAAATCCTAGTCGAAGAATCGCCTATAGTGCCCATCTTTTATGATCAGTCTATACGACTCGTGCAGAAAAATATCCAAGGACTTGAACAGAATGTGGTGAATGGTTTGGATTTGAGAAGGGTGAGGATAGTAAATTAATAATTATCTTTTCTGCTATTGGTGACTGCCTTTCTCTCATAACTGAGTCTCGGTTCGGCGGAGTCTCCGACTGCGTTGTGGTGTATTTAAATCACTGATTTCATTTTCAAATATTCTTGTGTAAATTACAAATTTACTAACACTTTGGCGAAGTTACAAACTTCGCCAAACAATGACGATATACTACGCCGAACAGAGTGTTATCACCTAACGAGGCGAGTACTTTAAAGCTTTCCCTTTTTGGTGTTTTTACAAAATCTGTTTAGAAGATACGTTCTTTTGTTCTATCTTCATTAATGAAAATTAATTTTAACAAATTCATTTCCATCGAACTTATAAATAGCTTCTCCGTTCGATACAAACCAAAGTTCACCTTTATTATCTTTGTATATTTTCCATATAGAGTTTCCCAATAGACCGTCCTTGGTTGTATAATTTGTCAAATTTTTACCATCATATTTCCAAACTCCCGCATCAATAGTACCTATAAATAGGTTTCCTAAATCATCTTCATTAATAGTCCATGGACGAGCCAATGTACCATCTTTTCCTTTCTGCTTTTTCAGAAATTCGGGATTAGCTAAACCTTTTTCATCAGTGAAATTGGCAAATTCTTTTCCGTCAAATCGAAATAATCCTGCTCCATTATTCCCTGCCCAGATAGTTCCCGCTTTATCCTGAAACAATGTCCTGACGGCTGCCCTATCCAACCCATGTTCCGTAAAATATATAAAGGAATCTCCATCATATCGGCATACGCCTCGCTCCTGCGTGCCAAACCAAACCTTTCCCTGCTTATCGACCAAGGTAGAGTAGACGCTATAAGGTCTATTTATCTGATAAGGTTCAGAGTTATACGTTTCAGGATGGATAGCAAAATTTGTAAATGACTTACCATCATAAAAACATAGGCCGTTTAAAAGACTAAAAAATAGTCCACCCTGCTTATATTGAAGTTTTCCATAGGGCTTCTCATTCATTGAGTCGGTATAGTTTTTAAACTTAAGTCCATCAAAACTACATACGCCATCTCTGGTTGAAAACCACAATTGACCATTGATGTCCTCTTCAATTTTTAAAACGAAATTGCTCACTAAACCGTCTTGAATTGTCATTTGCGTAATAACCTTGCCATCATAGCGAAAAACACCTTCTCCATTGGAAGCAAACCAATAATTTTTATTTTTATCTTGATAAATACAACCAATGTTTTTACCTAGATTAAAAACAGGGTGACCTATACGGTTTTGAGCGGACGACTTAGTAATCTGTGATAAATTAGGGTTTTGAGCGCTGCATGATTGAAAGAAGTTTAAAAGAATAAAAAATAAAATTGTGTAAAGTTTCATTTTCTATAGTTTGTTTTGACTTTTGATATTAAATGATAGTCTATTTCTACTTAACAAAACGTTAGTTCCAATTATTGCGTTTCTTCGTTTCTGTAATATGAGCTAAATGGTGATTCGCATGCCAAGCATAAAGTCCAATATATTCATCGATACTTATATTTCGATTACTATCTGGATGAAAATAAGTTTTTGCTAAATCTTCTTGGGTTAAACTTTTTAATAATATCGTCCAGCGTTCGTGTATGCCCTCGAGCATTTTCAGACTGGGATTAATATCCAAGAATTTACTATCACTCAATTCTGCCCATCGCTCTTCATAATAAGGTTTAATAGTCGGATTTTCTTCCGTCAGTGCTAATTTCAATCGAGTCAAACTATTCATATGGCTATCTGCACAGTGATGTATGACTTGTCGTATAGTCCAGCCGCCAGGCCTGTATATCGTATCTAATTGTTCGCTTGTAAGATGAATAACTTCACTTGTGAGTCTTTGTGGAAAGGTAGAAATATCCAAAATCCATTTTTCAAAGATTTCTTTCGTGATTACGTCGGGTTTAATAAACTCACCTATTGGAAATTTTAGTTTTTCTATATCCATATCTTCAATATACGTTATTTAGCTTTTCTATCGTATTGACAACAACCATGAAGCTTATTATACACTTCATCGCTTGCCGTTTCTAATTCTGTATCGTAACCAGCACTGGCTATTTTTTTATGAATAGTAGGTAAGTCGATTAATTTTTTATCAAACACGACAGTCATCATTTTGGTGTCTCTATTCCACTTTGCACTGGAAACACCTTTTACTTTTAAAGACTTTTCTATGGTCTTTTTACACATACCGCAATTGCCCCATACCTTAAAGGTTTCGGTTTGCATTTTATTGGTTTGAGCATTTACCTTTAGGATAGTAAATATTGCGAAAAATAGCACTAGGGCTATGACTAATTTTGACTTGTTCATGTTTGTTAGTTTAAATAATTTATGCAACCTTTTTATATAACCCGAAACTTAGTGTTTAAGTTGCTTAGCTGTTTTGATTATTATATATAAGAAGTTGTCTGGTGGGATTTCTTGACAAGTCTAGTAAAATTTTACATGCGCTGATTCAAGTCTTACCTTTATAAAATCTTCCTTGGTATAAAACCAGTAAGCTTTCTAACTCAGTATAACTAATCCCAAGCTCTTTAATGGAGAATTTTTCAGAACCTTTGGGGTGATCATACATTAAGAAATGTTTCTTTTCTTTACCTGTAAATTCAATTACAAGTTTTGCGTCACTAATCTCATCCCAGCTATAGAAATCAGTAGATTTAGTGCTTAATCCAAGATTAGAAATGGTAATTTGAGGCAATCTTTTTATCAACTTATAATAATTATTTATTGCCATATAAAGACCCCCGCCTAGCAGGAAAATTCCTTTTTTCCAATCATTTTTAAACAGATATAAATATATTCCTGCGGCTATAGCTATTAAGCCAAAAGCTAAATAAAGATACATCTGCGTCTTTGAAAAATAAATTACTTTTTCATCAGCTATATAAAAATCATCTATAAAAACGTCTTTATTCTTGAATCTTTCTAGTATCTCCGACCATTTTTTCTTATCCTCTTTTGATCGAATCTCCAGTTTTTCATAGATACTACCATCGGCTCCTATTAGACCTTCACTTATGGCTCTTCGCTTTAACTCGTGTATATTTCTTACATTATCAAAAGCCCATAATCTCCATTTTATAATCATCACAAACCAATATATAAACGGCAATATGAAAGCTAAAAGAAGACAGACTATTGGTAGCCAAATAGGAATGGATTTCTGTAAGGACAATACACTACTACAAATAACTAATGCTAATGATATACCGATTGCTGGAAAGTGCACATTTCTTTTACCTTTTAACAAGGCTTCCGTAACTGATAATTCCGTATTCATATAAAAAGTTTTATTCGGAGCTAAATTAAAAAATTACGTTCGAGTGAATAATTATAATATTTCAAAATATACTTAAAAGTCTCGCAAGTTTTCAAAATCTATAAGACGTCAGGTGGAAACACCTGACGGGGCAAGGACTATGACTAACAGGTCTTGTGTTAGACGACGTTGTTTTAGGTCTCGAATGAGGTTGTTATACCACTTGCACCCGGATTGATGGGAGTAGTATTATATGCTAGGTCAATTAAGGTAATGTCCGCAATTTTCGTTGAGTCATAAAACAACATACTGTGCTCGTCTCTAAGTTTTTCATAAGCTTTTATGCAGAGCAAATAAAGATCCTGCAAATAAACAGTCGATATTATTTCGTGTTCAGTCGAGTCCTTTATCATTTCAAACCAAACACCACTGTCTGACTTTAGTTTAATGATAAAATTTGTCGGAAGAGCTAAATTGTGTGTCAACTTATTTCGATAACAGCCATAGAATTTGTCAACTGCATATGTTGGAATATTTTGAGAGTCAAAATAGTTCGAATTAATGATGTGAAAAGATCCTTTTTGACTATCTATTTTCTTGCTTCCTATTTTTTGTCCGTAAAACAGATTTCCGAACGCATTAATATGTGAGCAAATTAAAATTAATGCTGAGTAACCAAGGCAGCCTGAGGTCGTTCCCCACTTGTCTGGATTTTGCGTCTTATCATAGTCCAAAAGAATGCTTATAGCCTCAAGATTTTCTTCGAGGGCCTCTTTATGTAAGTCAAATTTTCTACTGAAACATGTCATGTCAATAATGTTACGTCAGGCAGACTGCTGAAGGTTTGGCTTAACCAAATTACACTTCGAGAAATATACAATTTTCAATACCATTCTGACATTTATTTTAACACCGTTACACGCTCTTTCAGAAGACTGTCCGATATCAGCAGTAGCATTATATTCTTGATATATCTAGCTTAAATTCTCGTTTGTTTATTCTAGCTTTACTGTATACTAAATTATTAAAATCATTCTCTTTTGCAATATTAATAATTCTATTTATATCGTCATCACTACTTTTACTACCGAAGATAATTTCAACTAATGCTTCTTTTTTAAATTTGAAAAGTCCAGACGAATTGATTTTCATTATTCTTAACTCTTCCTCATAACTCCAGTCTTTAGATTTCGTTTGTAATAGTTTATCAACTAGATCTTGTTGTTCTTTTATATGATTAAATATAGGGTAAACACTGCTGTATCTTATCATCAAGGGGTACTTAAAAAAATCCGCATCTTTTTCAATATCAAATCCCAAACATATTCCTTTATGTTGTTCAGCATAATGCGACCATAATAATAGGTTACTCATATTTATTGAAAAACAACATACTCCTGTTTTGTTAGTTGTTTGCTTGATAGATTCGTCAAGTATCTCCTGCCATCTATCGGGATTATCTTTTGTTTGCTTAATTAAATCTTGAAGAACATTGTCGGGTATAGATTTACCAAAGTATCTTACAAAATAGTCGTAAATCTCTTGATCGGTGTTTTGACTATTTACACTAAGTTGACAATCAAATGGGTCGTTAAATTTATCTGGAGTAGAAAAATACAATTGACTTGAAGCTAAAATTTCAGCCCCTTGCTCGATACTTCTATATTTATAAATTAGCTGATTGCGAGATTTCTGAATTACCCCTTGTTCAATTAACTTTGATTCGACTATAGTCATCGTTGATCGCCTTTAAATGCTTATATTTCCCAAACATACTAAATATTATTGCCTATATCCACCCAAATTTGATTAACAACAAGCAACAAAACACAAATTTAAGATGCCCTAGTTTTTCTTTTTATTTCAAGCAAAGATAAATACTTTTCATTAGACTATAATAAATTCATGACTTTGAAAGCATATCCAATATTATCTTTGTAACCTTTTTTCGCATTCAAACACTAATAGCAAAACCTTTTTATGTTATCTAGAATATTGGCACTTACTTCTATTTTATTTATTTCATGGACGAGTCAGGCTCAGTATCAGATTCAGGGGAAGATATTCAGTGATAAAGGCAGTCTGCTGTCGAATGCTACTATAACGCTTCTGAGAGCCTCGGATTCGCAGCTGGTCAAGACAGATTTGTCTTCGGATAAAGGGACTTATTTATTTCCATCCATAGAAAAAGGAGAATATTTTATTCAGATATCGAAGATGGGTTATGAGCGCAAGCGCACCGATAAATTTCTTCTAGATAAAAACACCAACCTCGATCTGACTATCAAGGAATCTGCCAAGAAACTAAAAGAAGTGAGTGTAGTTGCCTCTAAGCCCCTTCTAGAGCAGCGAGCAGATAAACTCATAGTGAATGTAGCGAATAGTCCCCTTGCGATAGGAGGAACGGCACAGGAGATATTGAAAAAAGTACCGGGCGTCATCGTCGTGCAGGATAAAGTGACCCTCGCAGGGAGTGGTGATGTGCAGATATGGATCGATGGCAAGCCATCCGTCTATCAAGATATCAATGCCGTTCTGCGAAATATGCCCGGAGATCAGATAGAGAAAATAGAACTTATTAGACAGCCAGGAGCCCGGTATGACGCAGGCGGTGGACCTATCATCAATATCGTATTGAAGAAGAATGCACGACTAGGTCTGAATGGAACGGCGCAGCTTTCGCTGATGGGCATGCAAGTGAATCATGCAGATGTGAATCAAGGTATCAGAGAATACGGCCGTGCCAATCCTTCTCTATCCCTCAACTATCGGAGTGGTGCGTGGAATCTATTTGGGGGAGCATCCTATGTGAGAGGGAGTAGTTTTCAAGCTATACAAATTAGTCGGTTTATCGAGAATACCACATTCCGCTCTCCTAGCCTAATCGAATCGAATAATGAAGGTATGAATCTCCGCATAGGGGCAGATTATTTTCTGAATAAAAAAACAACTGTTGGCGTTCTGTTCAAAGGCTTTAAAACGAATAATGATCGGTTCAATAACAACTTGACAAATGTATTCGATGTACCTTCGCAGACCATGACGAATTCGTTTTTCACCAATACCAATTCAACTTCTAAGAATCAAAATCTATCCGCTAATTTCAATATCAAACATCTCTTTGATACCACCAAAGATCATAGCTTGAACTTTGATATCGACTATGCGCGCTATGACCTAGAGATGCGTGACGATATTGAAATATATCAATCCGGTGCGCCAGCAGTCAAATCCTTATCTACTCAGCAAATCAATCAACCAATCAATCTTATTGTCGGAAAACTAGACTATACCCTGCCCTTGGACTCTAGTATGAAACTGGATATAGGAGCTAAAACGAGTTTCGCTCAAATAGATAATGACTTGAAATTTTTCAGAGGCACGACGCTTTCACCCAATGAATCCAATCAATTTCTATACAAGGAAAATATAACGGCAGCCTATACGAGCTTCAATAAAACCTGGCCAAAGCTAGAGTTCAATATAGGTCTAAGAGCAGAGAATACGATAGCCACAGGAACTACTGGTTCAGCTGAACTATTGAATAGAAACTATCTACAATGGTTCCCCAATATGAGTTTAATGTATAAACTAAATAAACAAATGGGTATTCAACTCGCTTATACTAAACGAGTGAACCGACCGAGTTTCAGTCAACAAAATCCTTTCCGAAGATTCATCGATTCTCTAACTTATCAGAGCGGTAATCCAAACCTCTTCCCTGAAGTAGCACACAGTGGCCAATTTTCAATCGTATATGAAGGGCAACCTTTTATCAGCGTGGAATATAACGTCACAGATGATGTCATTATAGAAAACGCACCTAAACTGGAAGGCAATACGACCTTTACAACAGCCGATAATTTAGCGAAGCGATATAACTGGAATTTTCAAGCCAACTTTCCAATAAAATTTGGAAAAATTATAGATGGTTATGGTGGAAATCAACTCATCTTCAATCATTATAAAGCGCAATATCTAGGCAGTACTTACGATGCTTCCCGTTGGCATTGGTTGGCTTATGTGGGCGTTACTGCGAAATTACCACAAGACTATACCTTAGAACTCAATGGATTTTATATCACCAAATTTCTGGAAGAGTTTATCACCATCGGAGCGATGAGTGGATTTGATTTGGCTTTATCTAAAACTTTTTGGGAGAAACGTGGTCGATTGACTCTCACTTTTAGCGATATATTCTATGGACAGAAAGTCAATGGACTCATAGAATACAACAATATTCGTGCAGAATTTTTACAACGAGAATTCTCTCAAAACCTGAGACTTACTTTTAGTTATAATTTTGGCAATAACAAACTACTAAAACAACGCAATCGTAAGACAGGTGCGGATGAAGAGAACTCGAGAGTGAAGACGGAGAAATAAGGATTAATTGAAAGGGGTAAGTAAAAAGTAGAAAGTTTTTTCTTCCCCTTGTTGGTGTTATTCACAAACAAGAAATTAAACCGAAATAATTATAATTCGTATGAAGTATTATCAGTTTGTTGGTCAATAAGACAAACAAATGATGAAGAATCAAACTGCCTTCTTCTGGAATGAAAATTAATGTATGAACTAAATCAAAGACTTCTTTCCCCAATGCAATTTCTCTTTGAGTGCATTCCAGAAATTGCTTTCATTCGGTTGGTAGATATTGAAAGACTTA
Source organism: uncultured Chitinophagaceae bacterium (assembly GCA_964465185.1). GTDB lineage: Bacteria > Bacteroidota > Bacteroidia > Chitinophagales > JADJOU01 > CHPMRC01. The sequence goes on along the minus strand of CAYXKX010000002.1, from coordinate 71,240 downwards.
GCCGCTTTTTTGACTGAGATGAT
>CAYXKX010000002.1:55297-71207 GCA_964465185.1 uncultured Chitinophagaceae bacterium | reverse complement strand
AGTTCGTACTTTTATTTCAAAACTTATTAGTGTATCATCTGGCAGCACAATAGGTCTTACATTCAGATTATGCGGCGCTATAGGTGTAATGATGAAGCTATTAGTACTAGGATGTAGAATCGGTCCGCCACAACTCAAGGAATAACCCGTAGAGCCCGTAGATGTGGAAATAATCAAGCCATCTGCTATATATTCATTCAAGAATTCTCCGTTGGCATAGGCCGTCACTTCTATCATAGAAGAGGTATTGGCTCGCAGAAATGTCAAATCGTTCAAAGCAATATTTTCATTTATAAAGATTGGAATATTGGAATTGACCTCTAAAAGCATTCGCTCTTCGATATTTTTGACCCCTTCTTGAAATTTTAAAATAGCCTCAAATGACTCTTCTTTATTGACACCCGCTAGGAAACCCAATCTGCCCAAATTGACACCCAAAACTGGAGTCTGTGTCAATTTAGTCAAAACGACGGTGTCTAATATCGTACCATCTCCACCTAGGCAGATAAGCAGATCCGGCTTAATCTCCTTGACATCCAGACAATTTTTAAAGCCAGAAATGGACTGATTATTCGTATCCAATAACTCTAACTCTTCGCAGAGAAAGAGTTCCATATGGTTTGACTTGATAAATTCAAACAAAGACATGACATAGTCTGCATGCTGACTCTTCAATTCTCTACTGTATAGGGCTATTTTCACTCTTACTATATATTAAGATAGGTCATTAAATTTTCGTACCGGGCCTTTAAATGATCGTAGACACCGGCTTCATTATAGATTTTAACTATTTGATATCCCTTATTTTCCAATATTCCAATAATTCGTTTCAGATCATTCGTTTGAAATACCAGATCTATCTCAGTAGTCTCCATATCCTTAAATCGAGACTGAAAAGATAGTATTTTATTGCCCTCTGATTCTGCAATAAGCGCGAGCTCGGAAAGAGAAAAAATAAAATCAGGAACTATCAAGGTAAGCAAAGCACTCTCCTCTGTCATTGGATTATTATCTTGGAAGTAATGCATTAATGAATTATAGGTAATAGCTCCAAGATAGACGCCATTTTCCATAAGAAATAAGGCATTGGTGTCCAACTCCTTCATCCGCATCATGCAGGCTAAGGGATGAATAGACTGTTGAATTAAGAATTTTATAGGGAGGTCTAATTCAAGTTCAGAGAATAAATCCAAGCTATCTTCTTCTATAATACCTATCAGCTCATCATTCTCATTGAGTATGGGATAATGCGTATAACTAGCACGGATGAATTTATCTCGACTATTTAAACGTATCGGTTCTAAATCATGATCTCTATAATCTATCATATTTTTTCTTTATAGACTTTATCTAAAAAAGGTAGGGCAGCATCTGCGAATTCCTTTGGATATTCCATCATGGGTGCATGACCACAGTGATCGATCCAGACGAGTTCGGCATTCGGCATCAACTGTTGAAACTTCTCGCCTACAAAAGGTGGGGTTATGATATCATCTTTTCCCCAAATGAGGAGTGTAGGTTGCAGGACAGTATGAATCAAATTCATTAGGTTTTGTCTAGTAGCGCTTTTTGCTAACCTAACTATGCGAATAGCACTAGATTTTGAATTGACGATCATTTCCACTTCTGAAACTAACTCTTCCGTCACAATAGCTTTATTGCCGAATGTTTCTGAAATTTTATTTCTAAGAAAGTCTCTATCTCGTTTGGGATATTCATTGCCTAGCGAACTTTCAAAAAGGCCACTACTAGCAGTCAGTATAAGTGACTTGACTTTTTGCGGTTCGTGTAATGTATACATCAAAGCTAAATGTCCTCCAAAAGAATTCCCAAGGATGCTGAACTCTTTGAGGTCCATAAAAGAAATGAACTGCTTTAAAAAGTTCAACATACCTTCCAGATTAGCAGATTTAAGTTCACAATCGTATAGTGGAAGGTAGGGCATGATAAATCTATACTTGTCGCTTGCCAGTTCTATTAAAGATTCGAAGTTGCCTAGGGAGCCAAACAAACCATGCAAAACAAGAATTACGGGGCCTTGTCCTCTGTCAATATACTTATAATTATCGATTGCTGGCATGCAAATGGTCGCTCTTCGTATGGATTATTTTTTAATTAAACCTATTTCTACCAAACGCTCTGTGAGATAATCCCCAGCGCTAATAGGCGCATAATGCGGGCTGCTGCCATCTTCAATACAAGAAGGCAAACAAGTTAAATCCATTTCTGATACTGGGTGAAGAAAAAATGGGATTGAATATCTGCTCGTGTGCCATTTTTCTCTAGGAGGATTCACCACTCTATGGGTTGTTGATTTTAAACGATTATTTGTTAGTCGTTGGAGCATATCACCTACATTGATGACAAAATGATTTTCTGGAGCGTTGACTGCGAGCCAATTTCCTTCTGCTGTTTTCACTTCTAACCCCTCTGCGCTAGCTCCTACGAGCAATGTAATTAGATTGATATCCTCATGTGCCTCCGCGCGAATAGCATTTTTGGGTTCTTGAGTAATAGGAGGATAATGAATAGCCCTTAATATAGAATTGCCATTTGTTATAAATGGCTCAAAATAATTTTCATTCAAACCTAGATAAGAGGCAATAGCCTTGAGGAGTATACTGCCGCTCTTTTCGAATCCAAGATATAGTATCATGCTCTGTCTATTGAAATCCGGTATTTCGCTCACTTGTACATTATCTGGATAGTGCTCTTTACTCACATACTCGCCCTGTACCTCTTGTCCTATTTGCCAGAATTCTTTCAAATCAGGCGCGTCGGAACCTTTTGCGTGTTCTCTACCAAAAGAAGTATAGCCTCTTTGCCCCCCTAATCCTGAAATTTCATAATTTGCTTTATTTTCAAGCGGTAGCTTAAAAAATGCTTCCACGCTGTTATAAAACTGTTTTATCTCATCTTCTGGCGTAAAGTGGTTCTTCACGCAGGCAAAACCGATATTAGAAAAAGTGTCTCCAAGGTCTTTAATGAACTTCGATTTCACAATAGGATCAGGACTCAAATAGTCCATTGGATCGAGATTCGGGATAAAATTCATATTAAAAAAATAGTTTTAAATCAACAAGAACAAAGATAAGTTAGATAATACAATAAGGCCTACAATTTTTAGTACTGTATAATTAGTTTTTTCAAATCTAAATAACTTTTCCAGCCAAATGACGATGCTTATTGCTAAGGGTGCGGTAAAGTATAAACTGACAAACGTATTTTGAAAATAATGGATTAAAAGAAGACTGTAAATCAACACAGGAGATATACTTAGTACTAAATAGCGATACCCATTTTTTGTAAATAAAAACTTTCGTTTCTTAGCCATAATGGAAAGAATAAATAAGGTAAATAATGCAAATAGTAGAATACCTAAACTCTTAATAATTTGAATGAAAATTTGAATGCTTGTTTGCCTCAAATGTCCATAAAATGGGGATTCGCGCCAATAAGCATCTTTAAAATAAAAAATGACGTTTTTCCAGCCTCCATAGAAGGAATACTGTCCGTAGATAAGCATAGTCAATGTCAGGGTAATGAAGGAAGCTAAAATTATATACGAAACTAGCTTATAACCTTTTCTCAGATTTATGATGGCTATGAGGATAATAATAAAATTAAAAACAGCTCCAAACCAGGAAGAATAAGACAATAAAGCCAAGAATAACCCAATTAATACTAAATATTTAATGCTTCGATACCTCTCCTTCATCAGAAGTTTTAGAAATAGGTATTGTGAGATAATTAAAAAAGGGAGAACGAAAATATCTGGATGGAAATTGAAGAATTGAAACCGCAAAATAGGATAAGAACTAAGATAAATAATCATTCCAAGCCAGGCATAAAAACTAGGTTCTGTTTTGGCTTTTTTCAACGTGAGCAAACAGATAGTCAAATAAACAAAAAATGCTGAAACCGCTACTAGTAAACCATTTAGGACGTAGTAACTCTTGAATCCGAACAGTTTGTTAAACCCATACAAGAAATAATATGCAAGTGGTGGATGAGACAAATAAGGTAAGACTTTATTGTCTTGTATAAAACTAGGAATAAACCCAGATTGGATGAGCGAATGAGATTCCCAATACTCAACAATTAATAGTGATTTTTGAGAGTATTCTTCCGGTACAATCTTGGACGAACTAATAATCGCTAGTACGACAAGAATATAAGCTATCAAGAATAATACTACCCATAAAAGCGGCCGCTTTTTAATCATATTTATTCAGTAGGAAAAAAGAGGTTATATATCAAGAGTGTTTTACTACAACTTGTACAAACCTAATGATTTTTTTAAAACTTCAATGTAGTTTCTTGAAAATTCCGCTATATTTGTGTTATAGACCAATGGCACAATCTTTGATAGTACTAAATTAGTTATGGCTAAGACAACATTAAAGCAAGTTCAATCTTTACAACAAAAGCTCTCTCAGCAGAATATTATTTTATTCAAAATGATGGAGATGAACCTATTGCAGTTTGATGAGAAAGTAAAAGAAGAGTTAGATGTCAATCCGGCACTTGAAGATATAGAACAAGCCAGTTTGGAGTCCAATACATTTAGTTTGGATCAAAATTTTTCATCGAATGGAACTACGAATGCCCATTCTAGTGCTGAAGATTTCAGGAATACTAATTTAGATTATTATAAAGATAATAAGGAAAACCATGGTGGATCTAGCTATGAGCACGATGACCGCGATTTATTTATTCCAGTCGCGGAAAATGAAACCCTTATCAGTAACCTCACGAGCCAACTGACTTATACAAATTTAACCAGTGATCAAATTCTTATAGGGGAGTTCATTATTGGCAGTTTGGATGATGATGGCTATTTAAGGAGGTCTATAGAAAGTATCGTAGATGACTTGAGCTTCAGACAAAATTTTATGGCAACGCACCAAGCCGTATTAGAGGTCCTAGAGATAGTTCAAGATTTAGATCCCCCGGGCATAGCCGCCCGAAATTTACAAGAATGCCTTTCGATACAATTAAAAAGAAAAAAATATTCCAAAACGGTCGATGCAGCGCTGACTATAGTTTCAGATTATTTTGAGGACTACAGTCGAAAAAATTACGATCGGATTTTTAAAAAACTAAAAATCAGTCAAGAGGAGTTTGAAGCTATAAAAAAAATTATACAAAGTCTCAATCCACGTCCGGGAATTCAAGCAGAGGAATCAATAGGCAAGTTTATTATCCCAGACTTCTTTGTATACCGAAATGACAATAAATTGGAGTTAGAGCTACATTCATACAACAAGCCAAATTTAGCTATCAATAAAGAATTTGTAGACATGCTAAAGAAACTAAAGGCTGAAAAAAAGAAGACCAAATCTGAACAGGAGGCTCAGGAGTATGCAGCAGATAAGATTAATAAGGCTAATCAGTTTATCTCATTGATAAAAGAAAGGCAGGAGACCATGGTCATCATCATGAATTGTATTTTAGAATTGCAAGAAGATTTTTTTCTAACCGGGGACGAATCGAACTTAAAGCCTATGGGGTTAAAAAATATTGCTGAACTAACCCATTTTGATATTTCAACTATTTCAAGAGTCACCAGTAGTAAATACATCCAGACAGAATTTGGCATATTTGGTTTAAAATTTCTATTTTCTGAAGGATTATTGACCGCCAATGGGGAGGAAATTAGCAATAGAAAGATTATGAAGTGTATTGAAGAATTTGTAGATAATGAGAACAAAAACCAACCTTACTCTGATGATGATTTGACGAAGCTGTTGGAAAATCAGGGTTATATAATAGCGAGAAGGACCGTGGCCAAATACAGAGAAAACCTTAAAATAGCATCTAAACATCAACGAAAAAATACAACATAACTCCTATTTATGAATCTACTATTTGCTCGTTTTTTTTCCACGGTTTTTCACCCGATATTGATTCCTTTTTATAGTCTATTGATTGTATTGTATATGTTTCCCTATCGATACATTCACATTCATGATAAAATTTGGAACTTGACCATAGGTATTATCCTAGCTATGACTATGGTTATGCCAGCCATCATTGTATTTATTATGAAGAAGCTCAAAATAGTAGAAGATTATGATATAAGCATACAGAAGCAACGTATATTTCCCTATTTGATATTTTTCTTCTTTTATCTCATGACCTTTTTGACCATTAAGCCTAAAATCAATAGCTCCCCAGTGTTTATGGAGGATAGCCTAATCGCATCAGTATTATTAGGAGCCACCATTTCATTGTGTTTAGCTTTTTTTCTCAATAATTTTTTGAAGGTTAGCGTCCATGCTATGGGCGTCACCAATCTTTTTATGGTTGTAAGCTTATTATCGCGCAATACGCATCAAATTACATTTTTCCTTGTCTTGATAAGTTTATTGGCAGTGGGATTCACAGGTAGTGCGAGAATTTATCTTCGGGCACATACTCCTAGAGAAGTCTATTACGGTATTTTTTGCGGAATACTTGGTCAGCTATTAGCTTTTTTGGTCTACTTCGACAAAAGTTTATAGTACGTTCTATCTCAATAACATAAAATTCCCTTCACCAGAGACGATTTTACCTGGGATAAATGACTCGGCTTCATAAATATAGTAGTAAACTTCTGAATTTTGTGGAACATCTTTATAATTCCCATCCCATCCATGATTCTCATCATTGGTTAAGAAAAGCAATTGACCTTGTCTATTGAATATTTTGAAACTCAGTAGTTTTTTTATACCAAAACCTTTGGCAAAAAGAATGTCATTGTTCCCATCCCCATTAGGAGTGAATGCGGTAGGTACTTTTACAAGGATATCTGGATACAATCGAATAGCAAATTTATACGATGACTTAAAACACTTTCTCCTATCCTCTATCGTCAAATTATAGACTACTGAATCAAAAATCTGCATTTCTGGATTGGCGCAGTTTTCACAAGAAGGATCTTTCCATTTTGGAGTCCAAGTATAAGTCCAGTATGGATCATATCCTACCGGTAAGATGATCTTTTTACCACTCGCTACTATCGTATCCCATGACTTTTCAATACGAGGTAATACTACAAATGCATTCGTCAATATAGAGTCCCGACAGCCAAATTCAGACACTCCCGTTAATTTGAAAAGGGTGCTTTTTAAAATACTGGTTTGAATAGGAGAAGTTATAAAAGGGGATCCTTTAAAACTATCTGGTGATAGAAAAATTTTAGTATTTGGTAAATCCGCAGTATAGTTTATTTCTAAATTTTTACCTAGACATATTGTATCTATTGATGCCGTTAATTTTGGCTTCGGATACAAGATAATACTGGATATACTGCTATCAACGCAACCCAAAGGTTTGCGATAAGCATATTGGACTATTTTGAAATTGCCAGAGGTTTTAAAATCATAGACAAAAGAATCCAAATCTGAACTGCTGGTGTCTCCATTGCTCATTGTCCATTTAAAATAATCAGCACGTGGAGCCGTATTATGAATAGAGATAGGTCTCTGACAGATAGCTGTGTCTAATTTATTATTAAGGTGATGTTTGGAAATAGCTTCATAAACAAAGACCGTATCCACCTTAGCCAGAGGACAAGATTTATTAGGCGCATACACGATAAAACTAATAGGAATACTATCTGAGAAAGCATTGGCAGATGTGTAGCGGTGGGTTACTATTTTATCAATTCCGCTTCGTATAGTTCCGTCACCAAAAGACCATAAAACGGAGTCTACATCTTGGGCATTGATTAGCGTAAATGTAATACTATCGTTTTTACATATAGCCTTTTTATCGAGAGATAAGTCTGCATTCGGTCCAAATACAGTATCAAGTATCGGAATAACCAGATTGCAGCCATAGCTAGTCCAAAACACTGCTTCCGTTAAATTTGCTCCCCGATCCAAACCTATCGTCGTTGGATTTAACGTCCTTGGAATTCCTTTGTGCACAAATTTAAAGGATAGCGAAGGAATCGATGCACTGTCGAAATAACTAATTGTTGTAGAGGCTGGGAAACACTTATTTAAAATAGAATCAAACGTATTCTCAATATGAAGTCTAGGCCGAGGATATACTACAGTACTATCCACAAAAATTTTCTTACAACCAGTTTGCCGTTTCGTTTTCTCTAATCTTATCCTTTGTTTACCCAGATTCGTAAATTTATAATTCAGTTGAAACGTTGTGTCATCCGTGATTAAAACATTATTGATATACCATCGATATTTAAACTTAGAAATATCATTCTCGGTACTTCGAATATAGTTTGACAACTCTTGGCATGCTGTATCCGGAACAATGAGTCTTGAGGTATCGATATCGAAAACAAACTGTTTATCGAGGGATTTCAGCTTACAATTTGCTTTATCTATAATTTCGAGTCTAACGATAAACGTATCTGCGTCTAATGCGGAAACATTAAATAAAGTATGAAAACTAACTGATGTAGCTATTTGCTGCGGAATTCCATTTTTCACTTTAAATAAACTCCACAAGGTAGTTTGCAATCCCCACGGGCTGTAGGATAAATTTTGCATTTGCAAAGTGGTAGAAGGCGGGCAACTATCCGCATAACTGATAGTAAAATTAATAAAATTATCCGTAACAATGATTCGCTTTGTCATTTTGTCCTCACAGCCATTGATGTCCCGCGCAGTCAATGTGAGATTCATCGTATCTCCTGGTATATCTACGTAGAATAAGCCGTCGCCGGTAAATGGCGAATGTTTCTTTGCTGGTTTTCCAGGTTTTGCTATAGTCTCTAACTGAAAAGTATACCTATAGTGACTTGGGTAATCTGCATTTTGGGAAGAAAAAGCGTTGAACGTATAAGGTAATCCGTTCAATATCACATCTGGGTTAGTCTTCTTACAAAATAAGGTATCAGAAAAAATCGCTTTGACATTTCGTATTCGAATCATGGTAGAGTCTGAATACTCACAACCATTTGAGTTTTGGGAGTGGAGTTTAACTAAATAATCGTTGTTAGATCCTGTGAATTTATGCCATATCGTATCTCCCAGTGTATCGTAGACTACTCCATCTCCAAAATCCCAATTTATAAATGTCTGTATATCTGCGGTGTCTGTAACGAAAAATAAAACACTATCACGTCTGCTGCAGTTAAAATCATAATCAAGATTAAACTTAGGTCCGGAAATTTGAAGGCTATCTATAGCTTCGGTGACACATCCCATATTTTCTGCCTTTACCCGCAGATAATGTTTTCCAGTATGATAGAACTTTTGAATGAAACTAGAAGATTGAGAACAATTAAAACTTTTGTCTCTATCTGTGATAATATTCCAACGTTGAAAACTGCTGGCATTGGTAATCGTCACAATGGTGCTATCCGATATACAAAAATTCTTTTTTGACAATGAGAGAACCGGTAAGATAGAGTCTGCCCTGTAGGTAAAGACTGAATTGACTGTATCTATACATCCGCTGGTATTTTTAACAATAGCAAAGGTTTTATAAATTCCAGGATTTAGAAATGTATGGTCTAACCAAGGAAGTTTTGTGCGTTTTATAGAACCATCTCCCAGATGCCAAATGACAGAGTCTATGGTTCCTATTCCATAGTGAAATACATAAAATGAGTCTTTTCTATTCCTGCATCCTTTTGAATAATAATTGACCAAGTGAGGTCGAAATAAACTTGTCTTAGTTTGGGCATACGCAGGAGAAAATGTATGACCACATCCTGTCTCAGCGTTGATAAAATTAATAACTACCCCTAAACTTAGCGGTCCTCTTCGGTAAAATTCATCTGTTTTTAAGAGTTTATTCAGTCCGTAAAGTAAAATGGTATCAGGACCATTTTTGCGAATACTATCTGGCTTCATCGCCCGAAATGAATCTCTTGTTATTCTAAACGTGTACTTATCAGTATAGGCTAATTTAAACTCAATAAAATCCCAACAAGGAGACCAATTTTTCGCAATTACAGTGTCGACAAATGGAGTACCACATGTATTATTAAATCTTATTTCAGGGACTGGAAAGGTCTGACATATTCTAACCAATTTCGATTCGGTGGTCGAACAACTGGTATCGGCCTTACTCCTTTTTGTAATATAAAAGTAAGCTGAGGTATCCTTGTTCGGAAAATCCGCGTGAAAGCCCGTGAAATAAGTGGTATCTGAAATAGATGTGGATGACAGTGAAAAAATAGCCGAACCCGTAGATCTTGTTTGTGAGCGAAATTCATAGGTAAAATTGATCGGATCAAAGTTTTTAATAACAAATAATCCTCTATTGGGTGAACGACATACGCGATTGCTGGCAGTGAACTCCAATTTTGGTGTATCGATCACTAGCCTGACAGTATCCTTGCTGCTGCATCCGTATTGATTTTTAGCTTCTAGAATAAATGTCGCTATAGTATTGGTATTGAAGCTTATTGGCGGAGGTATAGTACTTGTAGAAGTGCCTGCTGTGGGTTGATCCCATGACCAAAGATAACTCAAAGTTGTACCAAGAGTATCCTTTGATAGATTGTTTAACGTAGGAGTGAAGGGAACTTTACAAGCAGTTTTTGGAGTAAGACTTATCTTGGCTCTTGGCACATCCAAAATTTTGAAGAAGGAGTCTTTTTTTAATTCTCCAAAACAGCTAGGCACAGTTGTTTTTACCTGCATTGTCACATAACAGTAATGAAAATAGTAAGTTGATATAACGTCTTGAATATTGTTGCCAATTTTGGAGCCCCCATTTTGATAGATCCATTTGACCTCACTAGCATTAATTCCTGCCGGATATACGGTAATATCTTTGAGATTAAACCGAAACGGAAAACAACCCGAGGAGGATGAATCAGTGGTAAAATTAAAATTGAGCTTAGGATAAATAGTGATGGTTCTGGTTAAAGCACCAATCGTAACGGTGTATGTACCAGGTATGCTATAGGTAAAAATAGGTGAGTCCAATATAGACGTATTTCCATTTCCACTATTCCATATTTGCCCAGAGTGCGTATTGCCAATTGTATAAAATTTAAAAGAATCTGGAGCGCACCCTATATATCTATTGGAAGTCGTATTGATCTGCCCGTATATGCCTTCTGTAAAGCAAAAAAACATTATAACTAAAAAGAAGTACTTTAGATTCATAGTAGAATACTGGCTTAATACAGATAAACCAAACTAATTTTATTTTCTTGTGTAGCAAAAATAACTCATAATACGTTAGTTTGTTTTTTTTTCTTTATTATAGCCATTATTGATTAACTTTGTTTCATATAAATCTTATGAAAACTGGATTAGTTATTTTAATTTCATTTTCTAGCTTATGCCTTTTATCGCAGAGTCATTCGAGGTATAAGATTCCTTGCGAACCAGTAGTATATCCCATACAGTTTTACTATGTGCATAATCATCCGCTCCTTGATCAGCGAGATGGGAGTTTTTTATACCGAATTTTAGATACATTAAATAGCTACTTCAAACCTTCTTGTATACAATTTCAAATTTGTAAAATAGATACTATTCACGACTATAATTATTTTACACTCATGGATGATATCAATACCAACGAAGAGATTGATATTCGTGCACTATACTATAATCCGAGGGCTATCAACGTATACTGGCTTGCATCTCCAAGCAGGGAAACCTTCTATGGTATGTGTGAGCCAAGAACCAAAAAACCATTTATTTTTGCTACTACCACGTTCTTTAATAATGCTATTATGCCTATCAATCAGGTGAATATAGCAAGACAATTTTATAAATTTTTCGGACTTCAAAGCACAGAATCTACGGTAGGTTCCGTAGAGTTTGTCAATACCAGCAATGGGAAAATAACCGCCGATTCCACCTGGGACACACCTGCAGACCCAGGAGGCTTGTCCTTTCCTTCTCCAGATACTTTCCTACTTCCAGGAACACCTTCGGCCTTGACTTATGTATATACCAATCGAAAAGATCCGAATGGAGACTACTATAATCCTATGGTTCTTAATCCGATGTCAAATCATTTTCTCGTGACTAAACAACCCTATCTCACGCACGAACAATATCAAAAATTAGTGGTGAATGAGAGAAGGTGCAGGAAAACGTTTTGGGGATTAGAGTAGCTAAGTCATTTAGACCGTTTTAGCCATCCTGTAATGCTCATTCTAGCTACCTGTGTTTCCAGAACCTCGTGAGGTAGACTAGCACTATCAAAAAATATCATTGTTCCCATTTGTGGGGAAACTTTTTGAACTTCTTCTTTATATAATACCAACTCTCCTCCATCTCCCTCTTTCCAGTTATCATTGAGATAGATGATGATAGAATAGATTCGGCTATCATTATGGGCGAACTGGTCTATATGTTTTTTATAAAAACTTCCTTTTTCATAGAGTGCGTAGTGAAACTCAAACTCTCCTACACCTGCATAGCAAGTATGATTAAGGTAATCTATAAACGAATGAATGATGTCGAAGAATTCAATCTCCATCTGATTACTACTCGAATTTTCTAACCAAAAAACTTTATCTTTCCGATAAGAGTCATCGAGGTGAAAATCTCGTTTCTGGCCCAGTCCGGCATCAAACATCTTATTTGCATGATATAAATTGGTTAGATTTCCCTTTAATGCCATAGCCAACTTCTTAGGCAAAAAAGCTGAGCTCTGCCCTACCCCGTTTTCTAAAAAAGAAGTGATGATTTCTTCAAAAGCGAGATTCAAGAAAATCGCTTACACACAGGAGTTAAATGCATAGTAGTTCAAAGGTAAAGTAAATAAAACTAATTACAGATGTTTTAAATAGACATAGTCTCTCATAAACTGATGAAAATTGTATTCAGATTTCCTATATTTGCGAAAATGGAAATAACTCCATTTCTGCTTAAAATTATTTGATATAAATACAACTATCCTTAATTATACAAATGAAGTGAAATGATAAATAAATTCAATAAAGAAAATTTAAATTGGCTAGAATTGACAATTACAGTATATAAACATAGAAAAACAACAGCACATGCATAAACAAATTATCCTTAGTTTTTGTTTTATTTTGGGTTTATTGTATTTTAAATCTTTAGATACATACAAACTATGGTATGAACAAAAAATTAAAGAGGGATACAAGGAACTTGAAGAGGTAAAAAAGCAAGAAAATTATCTCGACATTTCCTTTCGAAAGGACATGCGATTTGGTGGTATGTATCATCAATGGGAAAGCTTTAAAAAGTATATTGACACCAATACCAAAGGAGATACGACTCGTAACTTTGTACTTATTCCAGCCAATGAGTATTTCTCAAGTAATAATTCGCAAATTACCTTTGCTGAACCATCTGTGGTGTATTTTTTGAGCGGCCTTCAAGTCGTCTTGCCATATACCGACATATCTAAAAAAGCCAATTGGGTGGCCTTAGTAGAAAATGGAAACTTCAATTTGAAGAAAATAGAGTCCGATAGTATGAGAAATCGATTTATTGAAATGTATAAACAATATAAATTTACGTATTAACCTATGAATAGTTTGCATTTTTTATTGTTAATTTTGCACATTTTATTTGTGGTTTTTCTATTTTATCGCTGCTAAAAATTCGATTGGACAACATCGTTCATAAGGTCACACTGTCTATCATGATTGGGCTTGGATTGGCATCTTTTATCCCAATGATTATGGAGATGATGAAGATTACCATTGATAAACAGTCGGTAGCGATCGCTCTTGTATTGCTATGCCTAGTTTTATTGATTTTGAGTTTTAAAACGATAAAGGAGGATTTTAAACAACTGAAGGAAGTCAATTTAGAGATTAAGCTCTATGATGTGATTATACTATTCACCATGTTTTACTTGTTGTATGTAGGTCTGTATAAAAATTATTTATTTCCATCTTATCCTAGAGACTATACTTCGGGGCCAGAGGTAATCGCGAAATACACTATCAAGGAAGGCCACATTGTCAACTCGGTATTCCTACAAGACATGAGCACTACCAATAACCATCAAAAGCCCCCTTCCTTATTAGGCATTCAGATTATTTATAAATTATTTGTGCAGGAATTTGGGCAGGTTTGGTTGGGATTATTGACCGTTTGTTTCTACTTATTTTACTATTTCGCTTTGCGGAAATACACGCATGCCATATTCGCAGGACTGTGCCTCATATTAACGATTGCGATACCGGAAATGTATGCATACATCATCATGGTATTATTTGATTTTAGCAATGCTATTTTTGTCTTTTTAGGCTTTTATTATCTCTATCTTTATTTCGAAGAGTTTCATACCAAAAACTATTTAATACTTTCATCTATTCTCTTTGGAATCGCAACCTTTTTTAGGTCAGAGACATTGATATTAGTCTTTTTACTGGCAGGGAGTATGGTTTTATGGAATTACTTTAAAAATCGAACATTTAGTCCGAAAAAAATTATAGCGGATGGATTGATTTTGACACTTGCTACAGTGGTTTCGTATGTGCTTTCTATAGAAATATTTATAAAAAAAATACTGCCGACTAATTTTGACACAGCCTCGAATGTAACGAAAGATTTATTCAATTTTAGTCCATTGTTTACAAGGCTTTCTGAGATGTGGTCTGTTTTGATGTACAATCGTGAACCGCAGGAGGGTTATAGTTCCATTGGACTTTTTAATGAGACCTTTACCCTAATTTTAGTTTTTGCCATTTTAGAATTGGTCCTTGTTTTATACTTTAAAAAATCCAATCGAAAATTTCAATTTTGGTTTAGCTCCTATGCTCTTACATTTTTCTTTATAGGTGTTGTGGGCTATTTACTCCCTTTGGCGGATCTGGTGAATACGACAAAGAGAGCCTTGTTTAAATTGATTCCTCTTGGTTTTTTCTTTATTGCCAATTCGAGTTTATTGGCCTTTCTATCCAAAAAAATATGGGATTGGGAAAACAACGTTGTATCCGAAAATTTAGTTTCTTCACAAGAACAACTACATTCAAAAAAGAAAAGTAAAAAGCAGAAGTAAATTCTACAAAAGTTATTGTTATAAAAAATTATCTCTAAGGATAAATTCAAACGAATCTACGATAGGGTGGATTTTTTACTTTCCGATACAAAACTTCCCAAAAATCGTTCCTAAGATATCTTTGTCTATATCAATGTTTCCAGTAATATCCCCAATATATCGAAGTGTATTTCGAAGATGAAAAGCGAGCAAGTCTCCAGAGAGTTGATTTTGCATACCAGCCTCTACTTCTTTTAAGGAAGTCATTGCCGAATTCAAAGATTCTAAGTGTCTTGTATTCGAAATGATGACGGAATTTTCAAATTTTGATTTCTCCAACAACTCAATAAGTGTATGTTTCAAATCTTCAAAGCCTTTCTTAGTCTTGGTAGAAAACGCTATACTAGTATTGTTTTTAAAATTGTCTTGAATTAAGTCAAATTTATTCGCAAGATGAATAACTTTTTTCCCTTGTTCGCTTATCTCTTTTTGAAATGGAGTCAAAGCGTTTTCCTCTTCACGATAATCTCTAATATCGAAGATATGAATAATGATATCTGCCTTACTAATAGCTTGCTTCGTGCGCTCAATTCCGATATTTTCAATGACATCCAGTGAGTCTCTCAAACCTGCCGTATCAATCAATCGAAACTGAATATCATCGATCGTCACCACTTCTTCTATAGTATCTCTCGTGGTTCCGGCTATGTCACTCACTATAGCACGCTCTTCGTTGAGCAGCAAATTCAGTAAACTCGATTTACCTGCATTGGGATAACCAACAATTGCGACAGGCACTCCATTTTTTATCGCATTGCCGTAATGGAAACTATCGATTAAATTTTGAATCTTGACTTTTAAATTTTCTACTAAATCCTTTAGTTCAGTTCGACTGGCAAATTCTACATCTTCTTCACCGAAGTCTAATTCTAACTCAATGAGTGCTGTAAAATTAATTAGCGACTCTCTCAGTCCTGCTAGTTCATTCGATACACCCCCTCGCATTTGA
>CAYXKX010000002.1:48447-55257 GCA_964465185.1 uncultured Chitinophagaceae bacterium | reverse complement strand
CGATCAAGTCTGCTACCGCTTCTGCCTGAGCTAAATCCAGTTTTCCGTTGATAAAAGCCCGCTGTGTAAATTCTCCTGGCTGAGCCAATCTAGCGCCACCTTGAATCATTAGGTCAAAAATAGATCTGATAATAAACGGAGAACCATGACAGGAAATTTCTACACAATCCTCTCCCGTGTATGACTTTGGATTTCGAAAAACCGAAACCAAGACTTCATCAATCACTTCGTCCCCATATTTTATGGTACCAAAGACTTGTTTTTGACTTTCAATATGAATCAGCTTTTGCTTATGGTAAAAAACATTATCGACCATATCTATGGCCTTCGATCCACTCAATCGAATGACTGCGATAGCCCCAGAGCCTTGGGGCGTAGCTAATGCGATGATAGTATCATTCATATAGCTAGAAATTTATCAAACTCCTCTAGTCTAATCTTTTTGACATCTTCACTCAATAGGGAATATTGAAAAGAATTTCTCACTAATTGAATGATTTCGTCTTTAGATAAATTTAGTTCCTCAGTGATAGCTTCAAAATTAGCAATCAATTGACCCCCGAAATAAGCTGGATCATCCGAATTGACTGTTACTTTCAATCCTAAATCCAACATTTTTTTTAGAGGGTGGTCTTTCATATCTTTCACCACCTGCAAGGCAGTATTAGATAGAGGACAAACAGTTAAAGCCAAATCTCGTTTTATGATTTCTTGTATGAGATTCTCATCTTCTAAGCAACGATTTCCATGATCTATACGATGAATCTTCAATACATCTATAGCTTCCCATATATATTCAGTTGGTCCCTCCTCCCCTGCATGAGCCAGTAGGATATAGCCTTCTTTTACTGAAGCATCAAACACTCGTTGAAACTTGCTAGGCGGATGACCAAGCTCTGACGAGTCTAGACCTACTGCTTTAATCAAATGTTTAAATGGTTTAGACATTTCTAAAATTTCAAAGGCTGACTCTTCTGACAAATGTCTAAGATAAGACATAATGAGAAATGAAGAAATTCCATATTCTTTTTCTGCCTGCTGACACGCTTTAGAAATACCATTTATAACTGTTTCAAAAGCTACGCCTCTATCCGTATGACTCTGTGGGTCAAACATAATTTCTGTATGGACTATATTCTGCTCCTTGCATTTGGTTAAGTATGCCCAGGTCAAATCAAAGAAATCTTGTTCATGAATAAGCACTTGCGTGCCCTTATAGTAAATATCTAAAAAGTCTTGCAAACAGTCAAATTGGTATGCATTCCTCAATTCGTTCACCGTCGTATATGGAATGGAAATGCCATTTCGCTTAGCTAATTCGAAAAACAATTCAGGCTCCAGCGTTCCTTCGATGTGCAAGTGTAATTCGGCCTTAGGTATTTTACTGATAAATTCTTTGATATCCATTTTGAGAAATATCCGCTAAGATATTAAAACCATGGTATACCAAAATGAAAATCCAAATCAAGGCTTTTTAAAACCAATTTTTGTCCTTTCCTTAACTTCCTCCATTTGCTTATCTTTATTAAGAAGATAGTTGAGTGCTTCGAATACATCTTTGAATTTTTTATTATATTTTTCCTCCATAGCTACTAATTTGTTTGATAATTCCTTGTTGGAAAGTATCAATTGACGGAAATAAACAAATGCACGCATTATTGATATATTGACTTCTATTGCTTTGGAGCTATGAAGGACACTGGATAGCATGGCGACTCCTTGTTCTGTAAATGCAAATGGTAGTTTTCTTGTACCACCCCATCTTGATGTCACAAATTGTGATTTCAAGTTTGTAAATTCTATTTCATTTAGCTGAAACATAAAGTCTTGTGGAAATCGATTAATATTTCTTTTAACGGCTTGATTTAAGGCACGAGTTTCTATTTCATATAACTCAGCTAGATCCGAATCCAACATGACCTTTTTATCTCTAATCTCATAAATTCTTCTTTGTATAATTTCTATATCCATATATACTATATTTAAAAAAAAAGGCGCTCCAGCAATCAATACAAAATCAAGTACTTCATGCCTTCGCGCCCCTGTTTGTCAACAGACAAGTTAGTGGCTAAAAAACTTTAGGATCTATGCAGACTCTTTGCTGCCAAAAAGATTGAACTCGTTGACGACGATCTCCGTCACGTATTTCTTAGCGCCTTCTTTCTCATAGCTGCGGCTTACAAGTTTACCTTCGATAGCTAGTTCGCTTCCTTTTTTCAAAAGTTTTTCTGCGTTTTCAGCGGACTTACCAAAGAAAACTAAATTATGCCAATAGGTCTCCGTCACTTTCTCTTTTTTATCATTGTAATAATAATCTGATGTAGCGATAGATACCCTAGCGATTTTTAGGCCTTTGTCTGTGTTTACGATAGTTGGTGCTGCGCCTAAATTACCAATTAGTCTTACGGAATTTTTAATTGTGCTCATGTGTGAAGTAATTTAAATTGTTTAAAAATGAATTTGTTTATGTCGAATTGCAATTGACAGTGCAAAGATGGGGGTATGGGAATACTGATAGCAAGAGTTCAAGTATTTGTAGTCGAATAAAAACATTTACAAATGATTAAAAATGATTATGTTTGTTGATAATTAAATACTTATATCATTTAAAAATTAATTTATGAAATGTCCAAATTGCAAATCAACTGATACCTATCCTCTTGATAATTTATACAATTGCACGCAGTGTTATTATGAATGGGATCCTAATGAAGTAGAACTTGATGCCCAAGATCAAGTGACCAAAGTACTAGATTCAAATGGAAATGAGCTACAGAATGGAGATAGTGTCATCGTCATCAAAGACCTCCCTGTCAAGGGTTCTCCTAAGCCAGTAAAGGCCGGAACAAAAGTAAAAAATATTCGATTGACGGATGGAGATCACAATATAGATTGTAAAATTGAAGGATTTGGGGCCATGGGTTTAAAATCTATCTATGTCAAAAAAGCAAACTAATACTTTAATCTAAATCTCAAAAGATAAATACTAGCCTATGGAAAAACAATGCCAAAATTGTTCCAAACCTCTCAAAGGCCGTGCAGATAAAAAATTCTGCGATGAAGCCTGCAGAAATCAATACAATAATAATCTCAACAGCGACACGAGTGCAGAAATGCGTCAAATCCAGAATATTTTGAGGAAAAATAGACGTATCCTACAAGAAGTTTTAGGGGAAAATGAAAAATTAAAAACAAGCCTCAAAAAATTAACGGACAAAGGATTCCTTCCCGACTATCTTACACACTTATATAATACCAAAACGGGAAGTCAATACCGCTATTCCTTCGAATACGGCATCATGCTGCTAGAAGAAAGCATGGTGCTCATAGTGAAGAAGGGTTGAAAAGTAAAAACTTGATTATTTCTTAAATTATAAAATATGAGAATAGAAGAATTACAAGATAAACTGGAGTTAGCGAGGATTGCATATGGCAGGTCTGACTATAATGAGGTGCAACGCCAAGCTAATGATATCATACTGCAATTAGATGAACAAAAAGATTCTGAGGAAGAAATTGGAAAATTAGAAGGTATTCGGGCTCACGCAAAGCTTTTTCTATCCAGTATCAGCAGAATTCATGGGAATAATGAAGCTGCAATAAAAGAAGTAGAAAGCGCCATCGATATTATTGAAAAATATCATCTTCATGACATGAAACGCATGGCCTATACTGTTATAGGACAAATCAAACAAAAAAATGGAATATATGATATGGCTATCCATTATTTTTTGCTTGCCGATTCAGCCAATGAAAAATACGGCGATGAAACTCGCGCTGCTGGTTGCAAACTTAGTTTAGGTGCTGTTTATGAGAATATAGGCGATTATAACAAATCGTTGGAATACTATTCAGAATCATTAACCCTGCATAAGAAATTCAATAACATATCGGGTATAGCGCAAGTATTGGGTAATATTGCATTAGTGTATTCTTTGCTAGACAAACATGACACAGCATTAGATTACTATAATTTTGCTTTAAATCATCAAAGTGAGTTAGGAGATGAATCAGAAGTTGCCCTTATTTTAGGAAATATTGGTGTGGAGTATTTCAATACTTCAAATTATGATAAGGCATTTGAACTATTCAATAAGGCTTTGGCTAAGCATGAACAGTTAAATCAAAGGGAGCTAATTGCCTCAGTCAACGGAAATATAGGAAATGTATATTCAGCCACCAAACAATATGATAAAGCGTTGGAATACTATTCAAAGGCAATTAAAATCCATGAAGAGATCAATGATAAAATAGGAGTAGCCCGCTGTATGGGAAATATTGGAAACATTTATTCCAATAAAGAATACAAACTTTATCATGTAGCCAAAGCAGAAAAATATCTTTATGATGCAATTGACATTTGCCACAATATAGGCACCAAGTATACAGTTTACAACTATCACAAAACGCTAGCAGATCTATATAAAAAAGAGAAACGCTGGGAAGAATCTAACCAACACATAGAAAAATACTATGAAATAGAAAAAGAAGTACTGAGCGAGGAAGCCACGAAACAAGCCCAATTATTGGAAAACAGAAGGAAAGTAGAAGAAGCAGAGCGTGATCGGCAAGTCAAATTAGCTCGCTTTCAGGAACAAGAAAAAATTCTATTAAATATACTTCCTTCCAAGATTGCAGAAAGGATCCTTGAAGGTGAAAAATTGATAGCGGATATGCATGAAGAAGTTTCTATTTTCTTTAGTGATATCGTCGGATTTACTGACTTATCCCAAAATATATCTCCAGAAGAATTATTAGCTTTACTCAATGAAATATTTACTGCATTTGATAAACTGACACATAAACACGGTCTGGAAAAAATTAAAACTATCGGTGATGCCTACATGGCTGTAGCAGGAGTTCCTCTTGCTCAGAAAGATCATGCAGAGCGAGCAGCCTCTTTTGCTTTGGATGCAATCGAATATATGAAGTCCTATCAAGAAAAGTCTGGCACGAACTTGCAAATACGAATAGGCTTACATTGTGGGCGAGCGATAGCTGGAGTCATAGGAGAGAATAAATTTGTCTTTGACCTTTGGGGAGATTCTGTCAATACGGCCTCGAGAATGGAGAGTCACGGCGAAGCAGGAAGAATTCATGTTAGTGGTGTTTTTAGACATGCGCTAATAAAGAGTCCTCTTCATTTTATAGATCGAGGAGAAATGGTGGTCAAAGGCAAAGGAATGATGAAGACGTATTTTTTAGAAAAAAATAGTTGATACATAATATAAAAATGAAAAAAGTTAAAATTACATTTATAGCGTCTTATTAATCTGTCTAGACTATTTTTGCAAGTTTTTACGTATTAGATGAACCCCTTTTTAGATCATATATTTTTTAGAAAATGCTCTGAAGTTTCTTTGGAAACCAATATCCCTTGCTATGCAGTAGGGGGCTGGGTAAGAGACTTGTATCTTGAAAGAGAATGTAAAGATATTGATATAGTAGTGGTAGGCAATGGAATAGAATTCGCTAAAAAGGTAGCAGAGAAGTTAAATCCTAAATTAAAGGTAAATTTTTTCTCCAATTTCGGTACCGCTCAATTTAACTATTTAGGAATAGATTATGAATTCGTAGGTGCGAGAAAAGAGTCCTATCAGAGAGATTCCCGCAAACCAATCGTAGAAGATGGCACTATCGAAGATGATATCGCACGCCGTGACTTCACCATCAACGCCATGGCTATTTCGCTTTGTCTAAATAACTATGGAGAATTATTAGATATATACAACGGTAGTCAAGATCTTAAGAAAAAAACTATTCAAACGCCGCTAGACCCTGACATCACCTTTTCTGATGACCCGTTGCGCATGATGCGAGCCGTTCGATTTGCAAGTCAGTTGGGATTTACAATCGAAGAAAAATCGTTTGAAGCTATTCAGCGAAATGCTGCTCGATTAGAGATCATTTCCAAGGAGCGAATTCATGTTGAGTTAAATAAAATACTACTGAGTCCGAAGCCATCAATTGGTTTGGATTTAATGTTTAAAGCCGGATTATTGCCCTATGTGATGCCGGAACTACTTCTCCTGCATGGTGTGGAGCTTTATAAGGGGAAAGGCCACAAGGATAATTTCTATCATACACTGCAAGTCGTCGATAATGTGGCTGAGAAATCGGATAATCTTTGGCTACGCTGGGGTGCGTTATTGCATGATATCGCTAAACCTCAAACCAAGGCTTTTAGTGAAGAAAACGGCTGGTCATTCCATGGTCATGAAGTTTTGGGAACTCGAATGGCTGTGACTATATTTAAACATCTAAAACTGCCGCTGGATAAGCCGTTGGAATATGTTCGGAAAATGATATTTCTACATTTACGACCAATAGCCTTGACCAAAGAAGAGATAACAGATTCGGCGGTTCGGAGATTATTATTTGAAGCCGGAGATGATATCGATGATCTTCTTATCCTTTGCCACAGTGATATCACGAGTAAAAACGAAGCCAAAGTCGCTCGATATATAGCTAATCTAGAGAAACTCAAACTCAAAATCAAAGAAGTAGAAGAACGAGATCATATCAAGAATTTTCAACCACCTATTACTGGAGAAATTATAATGGAGACCTATGATTTAAAGCCTTCCAGAGTCATAGGTGATATCAAGAATCATATCAAAGAGGCTATACTCGACGGCGTCATACGAAATGATTATGATGAAGCTTTCGCTTTAATGCAAAGTGTGGCACCAAAATATATTGCCGATGCCCAGTCCTAATTTGATTAGTATTTCCGGTCCAACAGGCTCGGGTAAAACTGCTTTAGCTATTCAATTGGCACAAGTATTAAATGCTGAAATCATTTCCTTC
>CAYXKX010000002.1:26132-48379 GCA_964465185.1 uncultured Chitinophagaceae bacterium | reverse complement strand
AGTGAGGAGGAGTTAGCAGAAGTAAAGCATCACTTCATCGGTCATAAATCTATAAAGGATAAGTATTCAGCGCAAGATTTTGTAAAGGAAGTTCATGAGTTATTAGATTCCCGTATGCACGGGAATGACGAGGGTGTTTCAAAAGTCTATATATTAGTGGGAGGAACAGGGTTTTTTCTCTATGCCTTAGAAAAAGGATTGGATGAATTGCCAGACATTTCGGAAGCCACAAGAGTCAAGGTTCAACAAGAATTTGACCAATATGGATTAGAGTTCATGCAGGCAAAAGTGAAAGAAATAGACCCTATTTCCTATTCTCAAATGGAGATTACCAATCCTCGAAGACTTCAGCGCATAGTAGAAATCTGGGAAGAAACTGGGGATGTATATAGCGAGCTGGTTTCACGAGATTCCCGTTTGCACGGGAATGACGGTGAAAAACTAAGTCAATTAGAAATTAAAAATATTGTGTTGGATATTCCTAGAGAAATTTTATATGAAAGAATCAATCGACGAGTGGATGAAATGATTAAATACGGCTTGGTCGAAGAAGCAAAACATTATTTTCCAGACAGAAATTTGAATGCCTTGAATACCGTAGGTTATAAGGAGTTGTTTGCCTATTTCGATGGAGAAATGAGTCTCGAAGAGGCCATTGATAAAATCAAGCAACATACGAGAAACTATGCCAAGCGACAGATCACATGGAATAAAAAGTATCTCGCGGACGCTCTCTGGGTGAATCCTCTTTCAGAAAAAACGTTTCAAACTATAGTTGATTATGTCCATTCTTAGCTCATATAAGCAACTAGAAAGACCCATTTACTATCTGATATTTGCAGAATTTTTACTGCAGTGTATCAATGCTACTTTTCTTGTCCTAGTTAATTACTACCTTCTAGATCTAGGTTACAAAGATTATGAAATAGCTAAGTTCGTTTCTTATAGATATATTTCAGTCCTAATACTTGGTGTGCCATTTGGCTTGCTTTACAAGCGTATACAACTATTACCTATGATCAAGATTGGCGCCGTTCTCTTTATAGTCAATGCCATTGCAATCATATTAATAGCTCCTTTACATTCCAATTTAGCTATGACTATTTTGATGTTTCTATTCGGGGTATTTCTATTGATGTCGCACGTAGTATCTCTACCATTTTTACTCAAAATAACCAGCAAGGATAACTTGAGTATATCGCTATCCCTATTCTTCCAGACTTGGGGTGCATCGGTTATGACAGTAGGTATAGTATCTTTTATATACAATAAAATATTAACTGATTACAGTTCAGAAAAAACAATCATTCTGACTATTTTCATACTGGCTAGTATTGCTATAATTTTACTTTATAAAATTCCAAAAAACATAGAAGTCAAGGCGCAAGAGATGGAAGATATAGCGGAGACCAAACCCAATGATAAGGAAACTAGAAATATATTTTATCTTCTTTTACCCACGTTGATAATTGCTGTTGGAGCAGGATTTAGCATACCATTTTTTAATCTATTCTTTTTTTATACCTATCAAATGAACTCTGATAGCTATTCCATAGTGTTGGGACTTTCTCACCTCATCGTCATCGTCTTTATGATGTTTACACCTTGGATTCAGTCCAAACTCGGCTACCAAAAAGGCATTGTGGGCATACAATCCTTAGGAATCATCTGTTTAATCGTCATGGTGTGGGCGAACAAGTTTTTCCCATTATCTATAGCCTATATTCTTTCCGTTACATTTTTTATCTTGCGTCAGCCTCTGATGAATAGTGCCCAACCAATCATCACCAATTACAAAATGAATGTCATTGGAAAGAAAAATCAAGCCTTAATTGGAAGTATCGAAGCTACTATATGGTCAGGCTCGTTTTGGTTTAGTTCAATCATTTTCGCTGAACTTCGCAAAATAGATTTGAGCTATGCTACCATATTCAATATCACTATTATACTTTATATAATTGGTGCATTGAGTTGGTATTTTATAATTAAGAAATTAGGAAAAGAATAAATCTCCCTAAAATTTAACTTTATATTCTAACAGTGCAAAAAGATATGCAGCCTAGGTCAATGCAGCCGAAATGCCTACTACCACTACACCAATAAGAATCACCACATATAAGGCAATGATTCCAATGGTCATATAGCCTGAAAACTTAAAAAATTTAGCTAAGAAACCAATACCCAAATCGAACTCTGTTTGAGTAGAGTTATTTATTGCAGCGCGCAAATATTTGGACATTTTATACATAAAGGTAACCGGGAAATAATAAAAGGCTGCCATGACAAAATACAAGATTGATAAGGCGCTAGATGGAAGATTCGCCTGATTTGCTGCAGAATTGAGACCCATGGCGCTGCCACCAATAAGCAGAATAACCGCTGCTAAAACCATTATGGCCATAACTACATACCCAAAAATTGCGAGTACCTTTGCCCATTTAGCTGCTATCAATAGGTCCTCTTTGTTTTTATTAGTTAATTGTAAATCGAAATTTGACATAATAATTATTTTAGAATTCAACGTAAATATAAATAAGATTTCTCATACAAGAGGAAAACTAGTCCACGAAAAATACAATCGTTTTCATATTTCCCTCCGAATCTTGCACAGTCAATCGATGGCGACCTTTTATTGGATTCCAGCTTATCTTATGCTCTCCGGTGGTGGTTAAAATAAAATTATTGTCTATAAACCAATGCACTCGGGCATTTCTGGTTCGATGAATCGCTTGAAATATGAGTTGATTAGAAACTTCTGAAGAATGCCGCACAATCTGTGCATTATTTTTAGGAAATACAATTTCCAACACACCGACTTCTGCACCCACACAATTTGAATGAAATGGCGGAAGACTTTTATACAAAGGATGATTTAGTTTATAAAAACTCTCCTCTATTAGCGGCAATTTGAACCAAGTTTTTTCTACGATACTATCCTCAGGAAAACACAATCTTCGTACTTGATAATGTTGACTGGCGTCTAAATAAATTTTGGTATGATAAGGGCATTCATCTTTTAACTCCGCTTCTTTTGGAATTTCAATTTGTATTGTCTTACAATTCTCTGTTGGCTTAGACCCACTCTCGGAGCACACCGATACATGTCTCAGTTCATTATTTGGTTTGTCGTACCACGTCTTTTTCCCTTTGGGAAGCGTGTTGAGAACATCAAATAAAATAGGAGCTGCTTTTTGAATACCGGTCAAATTCGTTCGTCCATTACCATCGGCATTTCCTACCCATACGGCAATCACATAATTTGGATTGACTCCCACCGCCCAGGCATCTCTAAAACCATGTGAAGTCCCCGTTTTCCATGCGATTTTTTGACTCTGTCTATACTGCCAGTTATCTTCATTTTCTGGTCTGACCACATTGGATAGTGCATCAAATGTCAGCCATATAGAGGCACGACTAAGTTTTATATTTCTTTTTACGTCTACTTTTTTTCCTAACTCAAAACTCGCCAAGTTCAGTTCTGCTCCTTTCAGTCTGTGTGAAAGTTGCAGATAGGCGTTGGCTAATTCTAATAGCTCTACCTCACCCCCACCGACGACCAAAGACAAGCCATAGTGTTTGGAAGACTTGGTAAAATGATGAAAACCATAGTCTTTCAGATTTGTATAAAATTTATCGTATCCATATTTTTTTAAAGCCAATAACCAAGGTATATTCAAAGAGCGCTCCAAAGCCTCGTGAGCAGGCACCAAACCATCAAACCTTCTCGAACTATTTTGTGGTTCGTAGCCATTAATATCGATAGGAATATCTTGTAATAAAGTATAGGGAGAAATAGTACCTGCGTCTAACATATTTGCATAGAGCAAGGGTTTCAGAGTGCTGCCGCTACTTCGAGCTCTTCGAATCATATTGACTTTATTTCCATCGACACTATCTCTTGTATTTCCAACATAAGCTAGAACCTCACTTGTATTGGCATCAATAACGATAGCACTTAAATTTTGAATCAAATTTTGCTTAAAAGAATTATGATACATTTCCAAAATATCCGTCACAGATTTTTGAATTCTCAAATCTATGGTGGTCGAAATTCTTCCATTGCCATTTTTTATCTCAGATGCCAAATGATAAGCGTATGAAGGTATTGGAAAAACCTTCTGCGGCAATGGTTCATCTAATGACAACAAATAATCCACCTCACTCAAAACGTTGTTATCCTTCAATTTTTTCAGTAGTGCATTGCGCTTCTTCAATAAAAGTAATTGGTTTCTTCCTGGATAAATATAAGAAGGTTGGTTTGGCAATACAGCCATGGTAGCTGCCTCTGACCAAGATAATGCTTGGGATGGTTTCTGATAATATCGCCATGCTGCAGCTTCTAATCCAACTACATTTCCACCATAGGGTGCATTGGACACATAATAAGCTAAAATATCCTTCTTGGAATATACAAGTTCAAATTTCAAAGCCATGAAAACCTCCTTTATCTTTTGCGAATAGGTTCGTGGAGGATTTTTGTGCAAGAGTCGAATCGTCTGCATAGTGATGGTAGAGCCTCCTCGCTTGACATCCCCTTTCTTCATATTCAGAGCCAATGCCTTAAATATGGAAATTAAATTCACTCCTGGGTGATAATGAAAATACTCATCTTCATAGTGTAAAACACATTGCTCAATCTTATCGCTCACCGAATCCATTTTCGGGAAGCGCCATTGCTCATCCTCTGCCACACTGGCATAGAGCAACTGTCCGTGTCTATCGTACATCACCAAACTTTTAGGGGCTTCGAATAAATCCTTTGGTATGGAGAAAAACAAAAACCAAAGAAGGAATAGACCAATAAGAAGCTTGAAGGAAGTTCTAACTAGTCTCATCTTTCTGAATTTGGAGCACAAAGTCACTCAAAGTTTTGCACAAAGTTCCACGAAGTTGTTCAGATGTAACCAAAATTTATTTAACTCAATCACCTATAAACAAACGTTCTATAAGATCCCATCACCGTGCGATAGGCTGGATTATACATAGATTCAAGAATGATAGCTGGCACTTGATAATTTCCTTCATAGCTCGCATTGAAATCTTGAACGATAGTCTTGGTTTCATTAGCTCCTAGGGAGATATAACTCATCACAGCATCGTCACGAATATCTTGATAATCCATACCTGAGTTCACTTCGGCTCCCGCTATGCGCTTATTGATGATCTCCCAACCTGCGGGAACATAATTGGTCAATGCCATATTGCTGAGTGGAGTTGCTGATCTATTGGTCACTTTGATGACTTGTTTGAAATCTGTCTGCCGTGCTATTTTATCCGCTGAAATTTTATTTCCAGATTTATCGACATACTCGACACTTAAAGACAAGAAATTATTTGACAAAGGCTTCACTTGCATTTCGATTCCTTTTCTAACAATATTGACGACGGTAATCGCATTTGAGTTATTAGTCAAAGTCAAGTTTCCAGTCACAGGGTCCACAGCTTGCGAATAGGCTGGTTTATTGCCTTTCAGGTTATATGCTTTTCCATTATAATTAGCACTGATATCAATAGGTTCTACTTTATATTTCGCTAAATAACTGGAAATAGATTTCAGCAGCATAGCAGTAGCCTGCGTTCCTAAATAACTGCGGGAATTGAGTGCTGTAATATTTTTTCTAAAGAATGCATAAGCATTGGCTTTATCACCTAGCTTCAAAAACAGTTCTAATAAATAGGCCTGATCTACGTGATGCGATCCATAGGTATAGCGATCGTCTATATAAGGAACTATTTCCACTGGAATTGTGCCTAACATAGATCTCGCCACATCGCTTTTACCTGCATAAAAATAGGCTAATGCTAATTTAGTTTTAGAGCCATTATCTAGCTGGACCTCTTTCAATCGATTCATAGCACCTAGATTAGCTTTCCCTCCCAAGGATAAAACCATCAAACGATAAGCTTGATACGAATGCTGATAGGACTGTCCAGCGATAGGATTGAAACTCGAAGCATAGCCATTCATCGATTCTAAAGATGAATTAAGTAGGCTGCTATTGAGATCATAGCCTTTATTCTTAGCCTCTGCCATAAAATGAGTGGCATAGCTTGTCGCATAATCATCATAGAATCCACTATTCGGCCAGTATGAAAGACCTCCACTGCTAGATTGAAAAGATTTGTACTTTTCAAACCCTGCTTTCAGATTGGATTCTATCATCTGTTTATCTTCAGCTGAAAGTGTTGTCAAATCTGATAAGTAGAGCTGAGGGAAAAGTGCAGAAGTAGTTTGTTCTAAACATCCATGAGGATAGGCTATCAACTCTTCTACTTTAGATTTGATATTCAATTCTGGAATCGATGATGATTCGATGTAGATTTTATTTGTACCCGGCACTCCGATAGGTTGGACAGCGATGGTCTTAGTCTCACGAGGATTTAGAACAATTTGCTGCACATCCATAGAAGGTGGATTAGCTATTCTCACAGGTACTTCCATCTCATGATTCGAAACGTATTTACCAGATTTAGCAATAATTTTAACCTTGGTTACACCTTGTTTAAATCCTGTCTTAATTTTGAAATTGACAATTTGATCTTGGAAATTAGAGAAGCTGAGACTTTGATTGCTAGCGCCTACTAATGTTACCTTATCATCCGTTATTACTTGAACGCTCACATTTCTAATACTTTTCTCCGTGACAAAAATATTCACTGGCAATTCGATTTCCTCACCCAAAGAGAGCACACGTGGCAGCGTTCCCAATACCATCAAGGGTTTTGAAACTTGCACATCTTTTGTGACAGAACCGAATTTATAATCTTTACCAGCAGCGACGACCATCACTTTAAGATTTCCAACATAGTTCGGAACTTCAATCGTATGTGAGTTACTACCTCCTTTGAGTTCGAATGGTCCTAGATACTTCACTACAGATTCATAGCGATTGCTCTTCGCTTTATTCATTTGGCTCAATTCGTCTTCGCCACCACCGATGGAGAAAACATCTCGGAAAACGCCTGTAAAGACTCCCACGACATCATCAAATATATCCCAAGTCAGGACTCCTAAAGCTTCCTTGCTGTAAAAAAATTTCCATGGGTCTGGGGTTTTATATCCACTAATGCCAAGCAGACCCTCATCCACTATGGCTAGGGTATAAGTCATATTGTTCCCATTGGCTTCACTTACTTTTACATTTAACTTAGTCTCTGGTTCTATCTTCGTAGGCACCGTCAATTCAGGCTTGAGAACTGATTTAGAATTATCTACATAGATAGGAATAATACCATAAGTGCGAATAGGGAGGTTATTTTTTGTATTGGGTTGTGGTTGAATTGCACTGACATAAGCATAAACATTCGGCGACATATTGGCTTCCACCTTAAAGCTGATTTCATTTTTTCCCTGCACTAAATCAAACCATTCTGCCTTGACGACTTCATTTCCATTTTCAATACTCAATAAGGCTCGTCCTTTGAAATAGCTTACCATAGAGAGTTTAGCGGTCTCTCCTACTTGATATTTATCCTTGTCTTTCGACATTTGAATCACTTGAGATGATTCTTCGCTCGTATTTTCATAATATGGAGATTCAAAATAGACGAAGCTCGCACTCGAATGATTGGAAGCTAAATCTGTCACTTTGATTAAATAATTTCCCCATTGATTTCGCTTCATAAATACTGGGATTTGAGCCTTTCCATTGATGACATCTACTTCTTTTTCAAATAGAATAGACTTCACTTTTTCTTGATCGAAGTAGCGATTCGAATTATAGCTATTGTACCACCAATTGTATTCTACGCGGTAAACTCCGACCTTAACTTTATTGGAGGAAAGTAATTTCCCTTCCCCATTGACGTTCGCTACATCGATATTATAGTGTTTCTCACAATCTAGATAATAGCTGCTATTCCCAACTATTTTATGCCCTGCATAGGAACTGTAGTAAGAGAATTTTTTCGTATCGTATTGTATGGAAAACTCTCCCCCATTTTCAAACACCTTGGTCGTAGAAATTGCATTCAACATACCTGGAATGGAGGAAGCATCAGCTTCTAAATTGAAGTTGAATTCGAAAGAACCATCGGCCGCTGTGTTTCCAGAATAAACCGATTGTTCGAATGGTTTAAACTCCTTGGTTTTATCATTGAAGGTATAAGTGCTAAAGCCATTAAATACAGCAGGTGCATTGTAAAAATTCATATCGACAGATGCTTTCAATCCTGCCGAACTCGCACCATTTAACCAAGAAGTTTGATACTTAATCTTATCTCCATTTTTCAAGAAATCAGAAGCGTTCTCCGCTGCTATGCGCAGTCTATTGGGTTTGACAGTTTCTATCTTCACGGTCTTATCATATTTCAGTCCTCCACATTTAAATCGAGCAGTCCAATTTCCTGTAGGTGCATCAGCTGCTGTCTTCGTCACAAAACTATAGAAGCCATTCAAATTTTTCTCCACCACCAATCTATCCATGACCTGTCCGGATGGATTGAGCAGTTCCATTTGACAAGGTAAATCCTTTGGCAATTCATTATATCCATTGGATAAAATCATGGTTAAATAAACCTTGTCTCCCGGGCGCCAGACTCCGCGCTCACCATAGACAAAACATTTCATCCCTTTCTGTGTATTATTTCCCTCTACATCGAATACATCAATAGATTGAGCCGAATAATTGTCCAATTTGATATATGATTTTTGGTCATTGTCGCTAGCCACTACAAAATATGGTTTTTCTGTAGCAGAAATAGTCGCAAAGCCATCCCCATCTGTGGAGGCATGACCTATATTTTGAAATTGATAACTAAAGACTTCGACCTTAGCACCGGATATGGGCTTAGCGGTTAATAGATCGACACAAGTAGCATAGACCTTATTGTCCGTGCCTTTCTTGGCAATCAGGCCTACATTCGAAATAAGGAAATTTTTCTTAGAAAAACGCTCATAATTATAATAGGAATCATCCGCTGGATCATCTTTTTTCTCATAATCATATCCATCGGGATAGTAATACTCATAGTCATAATCATTTTCT
This sequence comes from uncultured Chitinophagaceae bacterium, assembly GCA_964465185.1. Lineage (GTDB taxonomy): Bacteria > Bacteroidota > Bacteroidia > Chitinophagales > JADJOU01 > CHPMRC01. Next base: position 39,392 of record CAYXKX010000002.1, on the reverse strand, counting down.
TCACCTCCAGCCTCATCGTCTTCATCAAATCGATTCTGTGCCATAGAAAATTTGAATAAACTAGAACTCGCAGTGGTCTTATCATCGGCATAATTCGCTGTCATAGATCGGTCGAAGGATAATCTCACTTGATAGATAGCACCTTTCTCCAGCTTCGCTAATTCAGATAAATCTAAATTATAATTATAAGCCCTGTTCGCTTTAAATCCAGTTTTCCCATTGAGTTTGATCACCTGTGAATAGACCTTTCTTCCGAAGCGCTTCATATTATAGGTTTCGCTCAAACTACCATTCTGTAGAAAGTATAAAACATTCGACTGAAAAATTTTATGTACTTCTACTTTGATCTGATTCAAACCCACGGTTTTAATAGGAACCGAAGCACCATTATTATCTACTATAATATTGCCATCGCCTATCAACTGTGCACTCGGTAGCAATGATCCAAAGCTGACTTCCTTCACATAATCTTTCGTCAATTTCTTACCGTGTTTGCTTTTAGCACCAGCGAGAATCTTCACCTCGACATCACCAAAGACATTGTTGTCTGAAGGAGAAATAATCATTCTATTTCCATTGATCTCCATACTATTGTCAAACTTACCTTCTATACTGCACATACCTTCATTCTCGGTAGGGGATAGAGATTCTGAAAACACAACAGTTATTTGATTATTCTTATCTTGATCCACAGACATAGAAGTTACCACGAAATCAGTCTTGGTAGGTATTTCGATAACTAAATCCTCCTTAGAATTCGTGACATTTTTCAAATCAATATCCAAATCTATTTTTTGCACCTTATCGGTAGCTGTAATTTTTTTTATGACAAAGTCATGTATAGTTCCATCTGCAGAATGTGTCCATGCCACTTGATTTTCTGCATCAAACTTGACATTGGATTCCACCTCTTTTGACTCTACGAAATCTGCTGTCTTAATGGCGCCCTGATAATCGAAGACTTTGGATTGAGCTGATTCAGAAACTATCTCTATACCTTTATCTACAAAGCTTGTGGAAGGAGCAATCGTTTTCAACGTATACTTAAACAATTCATGTTCGTCATCCACTTCTTGAATCGCTTTGTCTAATGCAAATTCTATAGTATAGGATTGATCTTCCTTCAGAGGTTTATTGGGGATAAATACAATCTTATTCGGTGCTTTCAATATGGTGCGACCTTCTACACTTGGTGAAATATCGAATAAAGGAGTCTTGATTTCATCCCCAATCTTTTCTCCACCCATATAGTTATCCTGAAGCTCTATTTCAAAAGGCGAGCGAATCGAAACTACTCCATAAGTAAAACCTGAAATATAGCGACTAAAGCTGCTCGGCGGCAACTCCATATTTTTGTTTTTACATGAAAATTCTAAAAGCATTAGTACTGCAAGAACTAATTTAAGACAATGACGCATAGTGACTGAAAATTAAAGTATTGATACAAATTTAAGGCAATAACGTAAGGGATTTTAGAAAATTTTAAGAAACAAGGAGAAATGTGGAAAAGGAGTGAGGAGTTGCAAATCGAGTATATATTTTAATGTAGTGCCAACTAAGTTCATCAAAGCGATTATTCCGAGACAGTAAACTAAAAGGAATTATATGCAAAAAAATGCTAGATTTGTAAGAATATGAAATTAGAAATGAAATCCGAGATTTTAAGACACTGTGACAGAGTCACAGACTCTGCCCAACAGGGTTAATAATGGACAAAAAAGTTTTAATAAAGTAGAAGTTACATCTCAGCAGAACATTTATCAAAAAGAGGAATATGGTGTAGAATTTGGATTTAGATTAAAGCTTGGATTTGGAGTTAATTGAACTCAGCTCACAAGTTCATTTAAACATTTTTAATATGGAAAAGATTGCAGGATTAATATTTATAATCGTTGGGATAGGTTTTTTTTATAAAATATTGGCATATATATTAAAATATAAGAAATTGCAAAACTTAGGTTTTGAAACTATGGGAACAATAGAAGAAATTATATTGATTCCAGATGGCTATAATAGAATAACTTCTAAATATTCAGTTAAAGTAAAATATTATGACAATCAAGGTAAGGAATATTTTAACAGTTTTCTTTACCCTCAGACAAATATTAAAATTGGAGATAAATTGAATGTACTCGTGAACACTAATATTCCAAAAGAAAGCATTTTAGTAGATGATAATTTAGTTGGGAACTATATATTTTTAATTTTGACCTTAACTTTTATGCTTTTAGGTTTTTGGATTGCATTACAATAAGGTTTTTCTTCCTAGTTCGGCGTAGGTGTGCCGTGAAATGCCTAGCCCAACTAGGGCGGAGTTGTAACACGAATGACTGGCGCAGAAATTAGTGCAACGGTTTCTGTGCCTGTATCTAAAGGTAATGGGTGAATGAAAAGCACAGACACCACTTCGTTTATGTCTGCGCTAGACGGTATGGAGTCCATTGCAAAAAACTACCCTTTCCTCCCTATCAAAACCCCATCTCTCAAGGGTAAAATGCTGCATTTCCAACCAGATTCAGTAAACATAGCATCTGTGGTTTTCAATATGGCTTTGGTTCTATTATCAGGTTTTTCATCGAGCACTTGTCCACTCCATAGAATATTGTCTACGAGGATAAAACCTCCAGGTCTTATCTTGTTTTTCAAACAATGAAAATAGTTGGGATAATTTGCTTTATCCGCATCGATAAACGCTAGATCGACAGAATTATCAGCTAAAGATTCACAAAATGGCAAAGCCTCTTCTAGTCGATATTCTATTCGATTCTCTAAATTGAGTTTTTGAAAGTATTTCTTCGGTAAATGTGAAATTTCTTCGTTGACATCAAGTGTTATGAGCTTAGAATCTTCGGACATAGCCAAAGCCATGCAAATAGCACTATATCCAGTGTAGGTACCCAATTCGACCACTAATTTTGGATTCAAAGCAGATACAAATTGGTGCAAAAACATTCCCTGCTCTTTGCCTGAGAGCATATTGGGCATAGGAATAGACGCGTAGGTCTCTTTCTCTAATTCCTCTAATTCTGGACAAAGGTGAGCGGTCAAATTGGAAATATAAGATTGAATTTCAGGCTGTGTAATCTGCACGATAAACTATTTAGTTAGGAGAAATTTTGATTGATTAATTTTGCAAATATAGAATAATGAAGTCCAATAATCGCATTTGCCAACTTTTCGGAATCGAGAAACCCATCATACAAGCTGGTATGATATGGTGCAGTGGCTGGGAATTGGCTTCGGCTGTTTCCAATAGCGGCGGACTAGGTATCATCGGTGCGGGGTCTATGTATCCAGACATTTTACGTGAACATATACAGAAATGTAAAGCGGCTACAGATAAACCTTGTGCTGTCAATCTGCCTCTGCTCTACCCCGATATTGATCAACATATTCAATCTTGTATAGAATTGAAAGTACCGATCGTTTTTACTTCTGCTGGAAATCCTAAAACCTGGACGGAGACGTTGAAGAAAGAAGGTATCAAAGTGGTTCACGTGGTGAGTTCGAGTAAATTTGCACTCAAGAGTCAAGATGCAGGAGTAGATGCCATCGTAGCAGAGGGTTTCGAAGCCGGTGGGCATAATGGACGTGAAGAGACCACCACAATGTGCCTAATCCCTAAAGTTAAAGAAACGATTCAAATTCCCCTCATTGCAGCGGGTGGTATAGGTTGCGGCAAGAGTATGCTCGCCGCTTTCGCTCTCGGGGCTGATGCAGTTCAGATAGGTAGTCGATTTGTAGGTAGTATAGAATCCAGTGCGCATAGCCATTTCAAAGAAAAAGTATTGACCGCACAAGAAGGTGATACTCGGCTAAGTCTGAAAGCTTTAACCCCTGTGCGATTATTAAATAATGAATTCGCCCAAAAAGTGATGGATGCTGAGACTCGCTGTGCTTCCAAAGAAGAACTCGAAGCCCTATTGGGTCGAGGACGAGCTAAGAAAGGAATGTTCGAAGGCGACTTGGTAGAAGGAGAATTAGAAATAGGTCAGGTCAGTGCCAATTTCTCAGAATTGAAATCCGCCGCAGATATTGTGAATGAAATTTGGACTGAATTTCTAGCGGAAAAAGCAAAACTCGCTCAACTATGACCATAGCGCAGGCTAGGACGGTCTTAGGTTTGCCAGAGAACTTTAGTCTAGACCAACTCAAATCGCAATACAGAAAAAAAGTGCTCATAGCTCACCCTGATAGAAATGGTGGGGATGAAAAGAAGTTTTTACTTGTCCAACAGGCGTTTGAGTTATTGGAAAATTATAAAGAAAATACGACAGTTTATAATCAAACGGGCAAAAAGCGACATCCTAATCCGAGTGATGTATATGAAAAACGAAGACAAGCAGAACAGGCATACAAAGAAAAGGTGCATTATACGTATCAGAAAAAATACCGAGTGCGCAAAGAGGAAAACAGTTTTGATGAATTCAAAACGAATTTGAGATACTTTGCCTTCACAGTTCTTATGCTCATTGGATTTTTTATACTGTTGCTTATTTCGATGGCCTTTGGGGCCAAGGGTGTCATACTATTTTTGATTGTCAGTGTTAGTCTCATTTCGCGCATTGATTTTAGAAAGTTTAAGTTGTAGTCAAAAGTCTAAAGTCATAAGATAAAAGTTAAAAGTTTCCTATTTGCTAACTAAAACCATAAGTTTAATCTAATTTTGAATTCAATTACTTTCAACTTTACAATTTAAACTTTCAACTTCTTTTATATGTCAAAAAACCTCATTCGTCTCGCCTATGCTTTCACTATCCTTGTTCTTATCGCTACTTGGTGGATTGGAGTTCAAATTATAGAAGGAGCTCAACCCCTATCTAGTGGGCTAGGCTACTATGCCAAAGATACGACCACAGCTATGAACTATATCGTCCGAGATTTTACTTTTTATGACCAAGATTCACAACTCATCACCAGAAAAAACTTTGAGAACAAAATATGGTTGACTGACTTTTTCTTCTCTACCTGCGAAGGAATCTGTCCTATTATGAATATGAATCTAGCAGCAATACAAGATAGCTTCGCTGCGGATACCAATCTTCTCATTTTATCGCATACCGTAGATCCTGAAACAGACGATGTCGCCACACTCAAAGCTTACGCAGAAAAGCATAGAGCGATTAAAAACAAATGGCATTTCGTCACAGGTGAGGCTGCTACTATTTACGACTTGGCGCGGACATCCTACTTCGCTGCCACGCCAAAGGATAGTACCTATGGAGAAGATTTTGTCCACAGTCAGTTGATTTGCTTAATAGATCCGCACTTGCATATACGGGGCTACTACGATGGCACGAGTGGTAAGGATATGCTGAAATTAGTCAAAGATATTCGACTGCTGAAAATAGAATATGAAATGGTGAAGAAGGAGAAGTGGTTGGGGATATTTTGATATGGTGAGGAGCACTCCTTCGAAGCAAATATGAATACCTTTAAAATAAACAAGAATGAATAAAGTTTCTCAAAGTTTTGACACAAAGGCACACAAAGTCTTACACAATGAACACAAATTTATCAAAAAACATAGTGTTCTCTGCGTGTTCTTTGTGAACTTTGCGTTAAAATAATTTATTCTTAGTTTGAACGCAAAGTGCACAACTACTTAAAACTTAAAACTAAACACTTAAAACTAAACCATGCTTTACCGTGCAGAATGGAAATCCCCTCTAGGAGAACTTATACTCATGGCTACTGAAGACAAACTCTGTCTCTGTGACTGGAAGTATAGAAAAATGCGAGCTAGCATAGATAAGCGAATTCTAGACTACTATAAAACTGAAGTAAAAGAAGAATCCAATGAAATCATAAACGAAACTATCCACCAACTCAATGACTACTTTGAAAAAAAGCGAACTGATTTCGACATACCGCTAGAACTCATAGGCACAGAATTTCAGCAGCGTGTGTGGCAAGAACTTAAGCGCATATCGTATGGAAAAACCATCAGCTATCACCAACTCTCCAAAAACCTAGGCGATGAAAAAGCCATCCGCGCAGCCGCAACCGCCAATGGTGCCAATGGCATATCGATCCTTATCCCCTGCCACCGTGTGATAGGCTCCGATGGCGCGCTCACTGGCTATGCAGGAGGATTACCTGCTAAGAAAAAATTGTTGATTATTGAGGGAAGCGGGCAGAGGGAGTTGTTTTAAGGCTTTACTGATTTATTCTAGCGGAGTCTGATGAAGAGCCTGCCTGGCAGCAGAGAGGGACTAAACTGAATAATTTATTGCTTTCGCATTAAATAGACAACTCTGAGTCCCTTGCAGATGATTCAGAGGGAAGAGAAGTTTTAATGTTTTATTTAGACTAATTCCAGGTTCCAACTTTTTTCATATCTGATGTTGGTAAGTCTATGTCTTCCATATAGAGCCATACAACATAATCGCATCCTTTCAATGATTTTGTGATTAACTTCATTTCTTGACTTACTTTCTTTGTTCGTTTTAATTTGGCATCATCGAAAGTTAGTTTTATAGTTTTTCGATTATTTTCAAATACATAACCAAACTTTTCTTTTTTAATCTCACCATAAAGTATTTTTGATTCTCCCACATTACCTGTATTCTCAACAATGACTGCTATAGGTTTATGAATTAAATAATTATATTCAATATTCTCAGTTGACTGATTATCGCTAAACATACAACTCATAATATATACGGAAAAAATTACTGAAAGATTAATTACTTTCAAATTGATATAATTCATAACTTTTAAATATTAAGAATAATTTATACCTGTGTGTTTTTTAGAACTCGAGCGCATAGCATTTCCATTAGTCAAAATTTTTTTTCGATTTCTTTCTGGCATCCATTACTCTTATCACCTTCTATACTATAATTCTACATACCTCCTAAAATTATCCATAATCGCTTGCCATCCTTGCTGTTGAAGTTCTACAGGATTTTCGTTTTCAGGATCAAAGATAATAGTGACTTCGGTTTGATTGCCATTTTCGTGGAATAGAACATTAACCAATCGAATATCTGGCATCGTATAAGTATAGCTTTCACCATCTGTAATTTCGTTATATGTGGCTTCAAAGTCAAACCCAAAACTTCCGTCTTTAGCTTCCATTCTAGCTATGTATTTACCTCCTACTTGCATATCATTGGAAGCAGAAGGACAGTGCCATGTATCGGCAGCAAAGTTCCATTTCGTGATATGTTCGGGTTTCGTATAAAAGTCCCAAACTTTTTGTTTGTCAGCTGCAATCGTTGTCTTGATAGTTATTTTGTTATTGGTCATATTCTGATAGATTTATTTTAGTCGTTCAAAAAATCCTTTGCGCTTGACTATATTCTTATGATCCTACTATCTTTATTTTATCTGCTAATCTACAAAAGTTTCTTTCAGAACACTCTTTATCTTTTGTATTTCTTTATCTGAAATGGGATGGAATACTTTGATGATTCTTAGTCTATCTATAGTTCTTATCTGGTCTATCATGACCCAACCTTTTGTTGACTTGCCTTTGATTTCTATTCTCGATGGATAGTTTTTAGAACTGCTAGTAATGGGCGCAATAACGATGGTTTGTAAGTGCCGATTCATCTCATCTGGTGATAAAATAAGACAAGGTCTGGTCTTCTTCACTTCACTTCCTATCGTAGGATCTAAATTGACCAAGACAATTTCATATTGATTTAACTCCATTCTTCTAGATTTTCATCTTCGAATACATCGTCGATAAGAAGTTGGTCGTCCCCATTTTTATGCATTTTTTGGAAAGCTTTATCCCAATCTTTTCTTGGTTCATCTTTTGCCTTGAGTATCATATACCCTTGCTCTAAAATCAATTCAAGCTTTTCGTGAATATTGTACTTCTCTAAAATGGTTTTAGATAATCTTATCCCTTTTGAATTGCCAATGCTGACTACTGGTATTTCCATATTAATTAATTTGTAGATACAAAGTAAGTACATTTAGAGCAAATATTCAAATAAATTTCTCAATACAACCACACATCTTCAAAATGCTCTATTTCAGGTGCTTTATTGTCGTATATAAGAATAGCTAGGATATCGAGGAAAGTTTCGTCTTCTATTTTGTTTTCATATTTATACAGTTCTATAGTCTCGAGGAGGAGTTTAATTTTCTTTTTATTGACCGCTTGTTCGGGTTCTCCTCCACCCTTTCGAGTCTTGACTTCAAAGAAAACGTATTTTCCTTTTGGGTTTGTGGTGACCAAGTCTATCTCTCCCCTGCCACTTCGATAATTTTTCCGCAGTATTTTAAACCCTTTATGAACAAGATATTCACTCGCTAGTTGCTCGCCATATTTTCCTAAATCATTATGTTCTGCCATTGTTTTTAGTGAAATTAGTTTAGTTTTGCACCCTTTTACAATACAAATATAAAGAGATGAATGAAAAAATGCGAGAATTGACGGAAAATCTTCCGAATCAAATCAGTGAAGCCCTAGATATAGCTGCAAAATCGAAATTGACGCCTGCTAAAGGTATAAAAAACATAGTCATATCGGGTCTAGGTGGATCTGGCATCGGTGCTACCATTGTATCTAATTGGATTTTTGATAGTTGTAAACTACCTATCACAATAAACAAAGGTTATTTCCTGCCAAATTTTGTCAAGAAAAATACCATGGTTATTTGCAGCTCATATAGTGGAAATACGGAGGAAACTATACATGTTTTAGAACAGGCACACAAGGTTGGTGCTAAGGTTGTATGCATTTCTAGTGGTGGAAAAATGATTGATTTTTGTAAGGCGAATCAGCTTGATTATATTCAAGTCCCAAGCGGCATGCCACCTAGAACTTGTTTAGGTTATTCTATCGTCCAGCTAATGCAGGTTTTGACGTTTAACAAGTTCATTCCTAGTAAACTATTTAAACAATTAACGAAGATTCCTGACTTTCTCAAAAAAGAAGAGGCTTCTATTCAAAAATTATCATCCAAGCTCAGTGATAAAATTTTCGACAAAATGCCTATTATTTATGGCGATGAACGTTTTGAAGGTGTAGTCGTTCGATACAGACAACAAATCAATGAAAATGCGAAGATGCTTTGCTGGCATCATGTCATACCAGAAATGAATCACAATGAAATGGTGGGCTGGAGAGATGAGAATTCAAACCTAGCTGTCCTATTTATCAATAACAATCTAGATTTCAAACGCAATGTGCAGCGCAGAGAAATCAATGAAGAGGCTATCCGAAAATATACACCGAATATCTACCATATAAATTCTAAAGGTAGAAACTTGATAGAACAATCATTTTATCATATCTTCTTTACAGATTTGTTGTCTATATACCTAGCGGAGAAAAGAGGATTTGAATCTATGGAAATAGATGTAATAAATCATTTGAAGTCAACGCTGGAAAAGACCAGTTTTTAACTTTAAATACTTCTTAAAAGATTCATTTCCCTTATGAGGCTAGTTCGTTAATAATAAGGGTTATAGTAAAAAAGAGGTCATGTTGAGCTAAATTATTGTATCTGAACCAGAATCTTCAAAAACTTAACAGTTAAAATTAAACCTTTTTATCTATTTTTGTTTCATAGGAACATTAAAATCCCTTGAAGTATGAAAAAAATATTTATTTCTTTATTAGCATTAACACTTCTATTTAGCTCTTGTAAAAAAGCTGAAGAGGCAATCGACGAAATACAAAAAGATAAAACCATGGCCAATGACAACCATATGGCAGAGGATGAAGCTGATGACATCAGCGTAGTTTCTGATGAGGCCTATAGCTATGGCGAACTTAAATCTAGAGGTGGTTCGGGCGGTTCCAGTTTTATGGGTGATACAGTAAAAATTATCCGTTCTAAGACCGATAGCACCATCACTATTGACTTTGGCACAAATGGTATCGTAGGCAAAAATGGAAAAATAAGAAAAGGTAAAATCATTATTAAATTCAACGGTGGATATAAGGTTATCGGATCTGTGATTAGTCAATCATTTGACAATTACTATGTCAATGGTAAGAAAATAGAAGGCACGCGATCTATCACCTATAAAGGCGATACAAGTGGAATGCCAAAATGGACCATTCAATCTGACCTTACCATCACCAAAACGGATGGCAAAAAAGTAACGTGGTCTAGCACCAGAATTAGAATTATGACTGCAGGTTCATCAACTCCATTAAACTGGTACGACGATGAATATACGGTAACAGGTTCTGCGAATGGTACTACGTCCAATGGAGATACCTATACCATGGCCATTGGAAAACCATTATTTTTTAAAATGAGTTTTGCTCCTCCAACCGTTTGTAAATTTATAATAGATGGCACCCTCACTTATACAAGAGGCAGCAGAACAGCGAGCCTTGACTATGGGTATGGAGGTATAACAAGCTGCGATAATCAAGCTGAACTAAATTATAACGGAATTAAGTCCATTATAACATTATAAGCATACACTGCTGTGTATCTGACGAGATATAGCTAGCCTTAATCTCGAAAGAGGAAACGTAAACCTTTGCAAATCCCCGATCTATCGGGGATTTTTTTTTACCTTTACCCTTGTATACCGTATGTATTTATGTAATCCCGCACATGCGGGAAACATAAATTACCACGGTATTATACAATTAAAGATTAGACAATCTACAATTTATAAAAGGTATAATGCGTTTGGCACAGGAAATTCTAAAAAAATATTGGGGCTATGAAGCGTTTAGAACGGCTCAGATTCCCATCATAGAGTCTGTGACAAGCGGTCATGATACTATAGGACTGCTCACTACAGGTGGAGGCAAGTCAATCTGTTTTCAGGTTCCAGCTATGATGAGCGAAGGAACTTGTATAGTCATCAGTCCACTCATTGCCTTAATGAAAGACCAGGTGACCCAGCTGAATCAGCGAAAAATACCCTCAGCGGCATATTATTCAGCGCAGTCTAAAGAAAGTCAAACCAAAATACTAGATTATCTCCTTGAGGGCAAATTAAAATTTCTCTATATTTCACCTGAAAGACTCATTACAAAGGACTTTCAAACTCGGCTTCGGCAAATCAAAGTAAATCTAATGGTCATCGATGAGGCTCACTGTATTTCCCAATGGGGCTATGACTTTCGGCCAAGCTATCTTCGCATTCCTGAAGTCTATGATATACTCCCCGATATACCTAAGTTAGCATTAACTGCTACGGCGACTCCTCGAGTGGTAAAAGATATAGAGGATAAATTAGAGCTAAGGCAAACTAAGGTTTTTGTCAACAGTTATTTTAAAGAGAATCTGAGCTATCAAGTAAAAAAAACTGAACGCAAGGTGGAGACTTTAGCAGAGTGGATTCATAAACTATCCGGCTCAGGATTAGTCTATGTCAATAGAAGAAATGCCGCTGAGGAGCTCGCCAAACAACTGACTACTCAATTTAATATCCATGCAGAGTATTATCACGCAGGCCTTTCTACCGACGTGCGAAATGAGAAACAAGAGAAATGGTTGAACAACCCTCTATCTGTGATGATAACAACCAATGCCTTTGGGATGGGCATCGACAATCCTCATGTGAATTATGTGATCCACTATCATTTTCCAGCCAGCTTGGAAGCTTATTTTCAGGAGTGTGGTCGAGCAGGAAGAACGGGTCAGAAGAGTTATGCGATAGCACTTGTATCCGATGCAGATAAAATTGAAAAGGACGAAATCATCCGAGATTATCCAAGTATCCAAGAAGTCCAAAACCTAGCTTTACTCCTCTTCAATCATTTTGACATTCCTTATGAAACTGGACTCGGTCGGCGTTTTGACTGGATAGTAGAGGATTTTAATACCCAGTATAAATTAAACTATTGGCACACGGCTAAATGTCTTCAGATTCTAGTGGATAATGAGCTTATCTTTATTCAAGATGCATTTTATAAACCAGATGAAATTCAACTACTAGCAGATGAAAGACAAATAAGTGACCTAACCGAACAATTTCCTGAATATGGACAATTAATCACTCATTTGATACGAGCCTACGAAGGCTTGCATTTCAAAAAAAGAGTGAACTTGTATAAGCTAGCTAAAACTTACCATTATAACTTAACCGAACTTAAAAAAACTAGCTCAAAAGGGAATTCTAAGCTATGAGCCGTCCACAAATAAACCAACCTTGGAGTTTCTGACTAATAAAACAGCTGCAAATGACATTCCTATAGACCAGGCACAATACAGGGTGCGAAAACAGATTTTACTAGACCAAACTAAGGCATGTTTGGATTTCATTAAAAATACGAAAGATTGCAGAAGCCGACAATTACTAGACTATTTAGGAGAATCTCACTCAGAAAAATGTGGTATTTGCGATGTGTGCTTAGTTGAAAAGAATATCATCACAAAAGAAGATTATTTAAAGATCAGAGATGCTATATTAGCCAATCTTGAACCTAATATATACACTGCCATAGACAAACTGATAAAACTCTTGAAAAATTATCCCGAGCTAGCCATTCGTAAAGTCCTCGATCGCTTATTGGAGTTAAATCAAATAGAGAAAGGTGTGGGTGAGGTTTTTAGGAAGAGGTAACGAATTAGACCCTCTTGTAGGTGAATATCACCACCAAAGAAGGGGGAAAAAACAGGTAAAGTGAATATATTCGCCTAATAATCAATCTAATTAGTCAGACTATGATTCTAGAAATCTAGATTATCATACAAAAATTTTCCCCTTTGTTGGTGTTATTCACCAACAAAAAGACTAAACTCCTCTCAATCTTTATAATGACTCAAAAATGTAAAATCGTTTTCACAGTTTACATAAAATCTATAAGACGAATATGCATAATCCTCTTGATATTGACATAAATTCGCTTTCACAGGATTTTCATGTATATAATCTAGCTTCTGAACTAAAATTTCCTCATTTGACAATTCCACACTCAAAGGATTCCTTTCCCAAAACTGGTATTTCCTATCACTTGCATTGACTCTGAACTTTTCTAAAACTTGAGGATGATTGATTTCTAAATCTTGTTTTATTTTTTGAGCAGTGAATCTTAAAAAACTAAGTTGAACAGTTTCCTTTTTATTGCTTCCTAGAATGCACCAAATGAGGTGAATATGATTATCCATTATGACGAAGGCATAGAGTTTTATGCGATTATCTTGAACCAAAAACTTTAAACTTTCTACGATGATATCTTTGTATTTATTTGGTTTAAGTAGCTTTTTCCATTCTAGGCAAGTAGCTGTAAAAAAAGAAGGGTGGTAATTCATAGTTCAAAAATAATCAATTTTCACATTGTTGGTTATTAAGACAAACAAAGAGAGAATATATGCTATA
>CAYXKX010000002.1:20075-26122 GCA_964465185.1 uncultured Chitinophagaceae bacterium | reverse complement strand
AATGGGGAAACATTAAGTGAATATATTCCCGTAATAATCAATAGATTTTATAAGTTAATGATACACTAAGTCCTAATTTTCAGACAAAAAAGGAAAAATCTCAAAAATAGGCTTGAAAACAAAAAATAAATTACTATCTTTGCACACTCAAAAAAACGAAGAAGAGATATGTACGCAATCGTAGAAATAGCTGGGAAGCAGTATAAAGCAGAACAAGGAAAATTCCTTTATGTAGATTTATTGAATGCCAAAGAAGGTGAGAAAATATCATTTGACCGTGTTCTTTTAACAGATAATGGTGGTAAAGTAAGTGTAGGAACGCCGACAACTGGTACTAGTGTATCTGCTACTATTCTGAAGCACAAGAGAGCGGACAAAGTGATCGTTTTCAAAAAGAAAAGAAGAAAGGGATACAAAGTAAAGAATGGCCACAGACAAGGCTATACACAAATCCAAATTGAAAGTATTTAATTTTAAACATATAAATTAGAAAGAAATGGCTCACAAGAAAGGTGTCGGTAGTTCGAAGAACGGCAGAGAATCACATAGTAAGAGATTAGGAATCAAAATGTTTGGTGGACAAGCGGTAGAACCAGGCAATATCATAGTACGTCAAAGAGGTACAGCATTTCATCCAGGTAATGGAGTAGGTATCGGTAAAGACCATACTATTTTTGCTATGGTAGAAGGTGTAGTAGAATTCAAGAAAAAAGCAAATGAGAGAACATTCATAAGTGTTCTTCCAAAGGCATAATTCACCCATTTACTATAAATAAACATAAAAAGCTCTGCTAGGAATACTGGCAGAGTTTTTTTTGTGTAATTTTGAACCATGAATACGAGTACATATAGTTACAAAGATATATTTAAGGAGCAGGAAAAGAATCTAGCCCAGCTTCAAAATACCTATATTCACAATGCCAAACTGGATGCGTTTGACGATTTCTACAGACTAGGCTTCCCTACCCGAAGACATGAAGCATGGAAATATACTAATGTCTCGGCATTTACTAGAGCCTCGCTCAATCCACTTTTCTTCCCTCAGACACATAACGATATCAAGAAGAGTGATTTCCGCTACTACGATCATATCAAAGCCAATAAACTAGTTGTGGTCAATGGTAGCTTTCAAAAACATTTATCTGAGATACACGAAGACCCAGAGCAAGTCTCTATAATGTCTATTTCAGAAGCGATTACAGGAGGGGATCCTTGTTTTGCCAAGCATTTCAATTCTCTAGCTCAAAATAGTCAAGACCATTTCGCAGCACTTAATACTTCTATGTTTGGCGATGGTATATTGATACACGTGCGAAAAAATGTCACTTGTCAATATCCAATTATCTGGTTCTTTATATCTAAAGACAATTCCGACTGCATCATCAATCCACGAAACCTAATTATCTTGGATAAAGGGGCACAAGCTGAAATAATCAAAGATCATCAAGGACTCTCTACTGGAGATTATTTTATCAATGCCGTTACAGAAATCATACTATCCGAAGATTCTACTTTGGATTTGACCTCCATTCAGAATGAGACCTCTCATGGATTGCACTACGTAAGTACCAAGGAAATCACCCAGAAGAAAAACTCTACCTTAAATTTTAATACAATCTCCCTTTCGGGGAAATTGATACGCAATAATCTGCGCTCAGTATTGCAAGAAGAAGGAATTCAGTGCAATATTCGTGGTTTGTACTATGGAAAAGACCACGATACTATAGACAACAACTTTCTCGTAGAGCACAAGGCAGAAAACTGTGAGAGCAATCAACTCATCAAAGGAATACTGAAAGACGAGTCCAATGGCATCTTTACTGGAAAAATATTCGTACATAAAGGCGCGAATAAAACCAATGCCTATCAAAAAAACAATAATCTCCTCCTTTCCGAAAATGCAACGATGAATTCTCGTCCTCAGCTAGAAATCTATGCTGACGACGTCAAATGCAGCCATGGCGCCACGAATGGACAGATAGATGAAAACGCCAAATACTACCTTATGTCCAGAGGCTTAACCGAAGAAACGGCTTATTCCTTTATCCAATATGCCTTCGTAGCGGAAGTTTTCGGTTATATCAAAAATGAAGGTATTAGAGAATACTTAGATGAAGTATTTCGTTACAAATTGGGACTGGGGAATATATGATAGTTTAAAGTTCAAAGTTTCAAGATAAAAGTTCAAGGTATTTCGACATTGAATTTCTAAGCTATATTCCTATAAGTCCCATTAGATGGAGACTCATAGGGGAGAAATATCTGATAGTTTCAAGAAGGAAGTTTTAAGTTTTTTTTAAACCTTTTCTGTGTATTCCGTGAGAGTTGATCACTCAAGTGACTACCCTCTCAACCTCAATCCCACAAAGAAAATTCTTGGAGAATTGGGTCCATAGATATAATTGCTATCTCTATTTTTTCCTAGGTCGAAGTCGTTTTGATAAGCATTGAATATATTTTTAACTCCACCATAGATTTCAATATTAGTTTTCAATTTTTCTAAAGGAAAATTATAGGCAATTTTAGTATTGAATTCCGAAAAACTGGGTGATTCCACCATAGCATCATTTGCGAAATTATCTGCTCCTCCGAAATGCACTAGCTTCATAGTGCCTGTGTAAACGTAATTGAGATTGATACTCCAGTTTGAATTTGGGGTATAGTTCAAATTAGCAAATCCATATTGATTGGGTGTTCGGAGAAATTCTCTGATTGCGGGTAACCCAAGAACATATTCTACTTCATTCTCGAAGAGGCTATTTTGCAGAGTAAATCCCGTTTCTATTTGAATTTTTTTATTATAATTCGCACGGAGTTCCAATGTCAAACCACGCACACTAGCACCATTGCCATTGCGCTTTTCAAAGATTTCTCCGAAACTATCCTGACCTATGTTTTGTAAAACAAATGCATTCCTCAAATGAGTAAAAAACGCTTCTAGAGTGAAACCTGCAATGAATTTATCTGTCGCTTTATCATAGTTTATTGAGGTACTCAAACTCTGAGAATTTTCTTGACTCAGCTGCTTGGACAACTGAACCCTCGAAACACCACCACCAGCAAAAGCTATATGCAGGTCTGAATCAAATGCCTGCGGAGCGCGAAATCCTGAGCCATAGCTGATGCGAAACTGAGTATTATTTTTGAATTTATACAAGAGTGCTAAGCGAGGACTCCAAATTAAATCATTTAGTAAATTATGGTGGTCTATACGAATACCCGACAATAAATTCAACTGCGAAGTGATATCCCAATCACTTTGTATAAAACTTCCTAAGTCCTTGGTGTGTTGATTTACTTTATAATTATATGTCTTAATTTCATCATTCACCTGGTCAGAAATATATTCCATACCAAAGGTGAGTACATTCTTCGTTTTAAAAAACGGATCTAGTCTATGGTTGACTTGAAAACCACCTTGAAGAGTTCTGGCTAAAGAATTTCCATAGGGTGGATTGGCCAAATGATTTTTAATTTCTACTGGACTATCTGGATAAATACCCGTGTAATGCGTTCTATCCGTATTCTGAAAAGCTGAAAAGAGTATTAAGGTCGATTTATCCTGATTAAAATTGATTTGATAGTCAAGACTTCCTAACCAAATGGAGTGCTTGCGCTCTTCAGACTGCATAGTCAGGTGAGGCGGTAGGTCCTTCATTTCACCTCCAAATCTATACTCACGAAGATGACTCAAGGAAACTTCTAATTTTTGATTTTCTTTGGGTAAATAAAAAGCATTGAGTCCAAAGGCATTATTTTCCAATTTAGGAAGCTCTGAGAAGTTATCACCATTGACATCTAAATAATCGCGATTTCTTTTATTGACAAACAAACTTAATCCAGCATTTTTATCTTTGGTCACGAGGGTGGCATTGCCATTCAGATTGAAATCACTTGCATTTCCATTGACTGATTGATAAAATGTATTGATTTCATAGCCACTTTTTTTGGGCAATTTAGTGATCACATTGACAGTGCCACCGATAGCGCTAGAGCCGTAGAGTGAAGATCCCCCTCCGCGCACGACTTCTATTCGCTCTATCATATTGACGGGTAATTGCTCCATACCGTATAAGCCCATCATAGGGCTAAATATAGGGCGTCCATTGATTAATATTTGCGAATAGCCCCCTTGTAGTCCATTCATTCGCAGTTGAGTATAATTACATGTTTGGCAGTCGGTCTCGATGCGGAGTCCAGGTTGAAACTTCAATCCTTCAGAGAGGTTGCAGACTTGGAGGTTATTCAAAGTTTTACTATCCATCACATTAACTATGACTGAACTCTCTGTCTTTCTTTTAAAAGTCTTAGTTCCAGTTATGACAACTTCTGAAACAGCTTGATTTTTCACCGTATCTAATACAGTTTTTTTCTTCTGAGCAAAAGACTTCAGCGTGAATATCGCGAAAAGTATTATTAAAATATAGCGTTTCAATTCAAATAAATGGTTCTGACTGCAAAACTAAGGCATTTGATTCAAAGCATGAATTCCATGAGGTGCTAATTTATTTATATTAACATGGTGTATGTTTGTAAATAATTCTATTTGTACACTTTAAAAGCCCTTCTTGCGTTATATTTGTGCAGATGTATAGGTATGGACTTATTTTGGCGTTATTTGCCTCTTTAGATTTACATAGCCAGGCACCTAAACTAGAACACGAAATAGGAATTGGAGCAGGATTTTCTAATTATTATGGAGACCTCAACACCCAGTTTGGCATTGATGCCGTTCGACCAGCTGCCACAGTGTTTTGGAGAGGAAATTATGGCTATAGATTCTGTCTTAAGACCTCCCTTTCTTATATGCAATTAGCTGCCAATGATGCCAATTCTACATCAGATTTTCAAAAGCAACGCAACCTATCTTTCCATAGCACTGTCACGGATGTACAAGCTCAGGTCGAGTTTAACTTCCTCAAATATGTGAAGAACGTTTATTACAACGAAATGGGGTCTCCTTTTACACCTTATTTATCTTTTGGAGCCGGAATTTTATTTTTCAACCCCAAAACTTATTTTAAAGGACAAGAATATGCTCTACAACCCTTGGGAACAGAAGGTCAGACGGATCAGAGTTATACACAGCAAGGTAGATATAATTTGTATGCGCTGTCGATAAACTATGGCTGTGGCATCAAATTTCATCTGAAGCGAAATATAAGCCTAGGCTTGGATTTTCGCATACACAGAACGATGACAGACTATCTAGATGACGTGAGTGGAAAGTATATCTCTGCTATAAATCTGCCTGAAGCGGATAAAGGCATAGCCTATCAACTTTTTGATAGAAGCAAAGAGCTAGGTCCTGCAATAGGCAGTCCAGGGAGGCAGCGCGGCTCGATGAATGGCAATGATGATTTTGCAAATCTATTCCTTACTATTTCATGGACCTTCTTCTCTCCTATTTGTCCTGGTGAACGATATTGACATTCTCACTCATTATTTTTCTATGTTTTCATAAAATTCTAATTATTTTAGTATACGAATAATACGATATGATAAAACGTTTCCTTCTTGTTTCAGCCTGCATGCTTTTCATTAAAGCAAACTCCCAAATGATCGATACGCGGGATATACCAAATTTTAAATACACAAGGAAATCCTTTCTAGTAAAGGAGGATACGATAAAATTCAAAAACATCCTAACTACAAACCAAGGTTTAACTAAAGTTTATGAAACCATATCTCTTGGTTTTTTTGACTTGGATGATTCCAAAAAATATGTTGTGAATGTAACCCAAGAGCTCTTGGCCTGTATTGAAGGGAACTATGTCAATAATAAGCGAGCTGGTATTTTTATCCATTCTATTATGGATAGTTTAAATCCTCAAATACGATATAAGGTGTGGGAACAAAACTATAAGAATGGCAAAAAACATGGCATGAGCAAGGCATATACTCTACAAGGTAAAATAGCGGCGCAGTATGAATATAAAGATGATAGTCTAGTAGGAAAATCTATTCTATATGCAGCGGATGGCAAAAATATGGTAGAAGAGATTATATACGATATCCTACCTGGCAAATATACCTTGCGCAAATAT
>CAYXKX010000002.1:14359-20065 GCA_964465185.1 uncultured Chitinophagaceae bacterium | reverse complement strand
CGAGCGGTAAACTGATACGTGAAGAAAAGTATGAAAAGTATGAACTCAATGGAAAAGCACGTGATTTCTATTCAAGCGGTCAAGTAGAAATGGAAGAATTTTATATTGATGGCAAACTCAATGGTACACGTCGACATTTCTATCCTTCTGGTGCACGATGGAATGAGGTAGAATACCGAAATGGCAAAACATGGACGGCTTTAGGTGCTTATTTAGAAAATGGGAAACCCATATACCCCGGAACCTTAATTAATGGAACTGGTGTACTACATATCTACAATAAATATGGAGAATTGCAGGAATCTTATATGTTTATGAAAGGGGAGTTTGTCAAATAATTCTGATGTTGATCGTGCCATATTTCTATTAAATATTCACCTATTGGTCTAACATTAAAAGCCTCGAATCAAAAAATTAAATTCATGCAAGAACACTTCGAGGAGTTTGAGAACGAAAAATTTAGTGACCTAGATATATATACCAAAATTTGGTCTCGGCCTAGAGCCGTTTTGCGTTATATACATGAGCATCAATACGAGAAAAATATGTATATCCTATTGATTCTAATCGGCATTTACAAAGCCTTAGAAAGAGCTGGCTATAAGAATATGGGGGACACGAAATCGTTGACCGAAATTCTATTTTCATCGATAGTTTTTGGTGGACTACTCGGTTGGATTTCTTTTTATTTTTATTCATCTCTTGTATCCTGGACAGGGGGATGGCTCCAAGGACAAGCCAATAGAGAATCCTTATATAGAATGTTCACTTATTCTATGATACCAGCTATCCATACGTTAGCTTTTTTATTTGTTCAAATAGTTTTCTTTGAGGAGAAAATTTTTTCTTCCGATTTTGGACTTGAATTTGGAGATTATGTCATGGGATTCATATACTACTCCAGTGCATTATGTAGCTTGGCGCTTAGTATATATAGCATTGCGTTGTGCATTATTGGCACCTCTATCGTACAAAAATTCTCTATAGGGAAGTCTATTCTAAACTTACTCCTTCCAGTTTTTCTCCTTATTATAATTATAATTATTGCCTATCTCATATTTGAACTAAGTTCATAATAAAAATTAATGGAAAGGAGAAATTAAAAGTCTCGCAATAAAAAAACGGGAAACCCATTGATAGGCTTACCATCAATAGTTTTAGTATATGAAATAAACTGAACTCCATAATTTTTTCCTTCAAGTTTCACGACATAGGAACGAGGAAAAATGGTGTAGAATCCGTCAGGACCACCATTGCTAAATTTCTTCCAATCATAACCAATTCCTGTCAAACTATTTGTATAGTCTAATGATAGTAAGGATCCTTCGGTGATATCTTCTAGATTTTTATTTTCAATCCTAGCCACTTGTACAGTTTTAGATGGATTAGAAACAAACCCTCCTACTCCATACATTTGAGGTTGGCTAAAGTCGGTTACAAATGTGGTATAACGGGTGACTTCAAAATCCCAGCTCATTCTATCGACTGGCTCTAAATCTTTGACCATGCCGTCTTGTAATGAAACATATGTATAATTGGTCGTGGGATTTAAACTTACTGTTTTGGTGACTTCCCCAGTTCCATCTAGATTTGCGTAGCGAAAAGTAACCTCTGTTGCTGTATAATTTAAAACTTGAAATTTTCTATTCGGCAAATTCGATCCATAATTTAAATAATATACCAAATAAAAACCTCTTTGAAAAAGATTGGCAAAGCTATCATAATGATTGGAATATATAGGTGTTTCAGCAAATAGTTCGGCTTGTGTGAAATTTCTAGACCACAGGGTATCTTGCTTCGTATAACCCCAAGTAGATTTTCCTAGCGAGTAATTCATGATGATCTTATTTGGATTGGATGCTTGAGAGGCAAATGCAATGTGCCACGAATAATTATCCGATGTTTTTACGATAGATTTAGTGGCAAGGTTATAGTATATTTTAGCCTTATAATCGTGTTCTTGCTCCAAATTTAATTCAACTTTTGGGTAGGGAGATAATGCAATATCCATAGGTCCGTCGATTTCTTTCATGCATGATGATAAGAACAAAAATGCTATACTAAAAACCGTGATTACTTTTTTATTTGACATTATCAAGATTTAAGGTAACACTAGTAAATACAGTTCTTCCCCAGAGATTGTTAACCTCATTCGTTCCAGAGCCATGTACATTTCCTGAAAAGCCTGTTAACCGAAGGTTTTTTACATTAAAAATGTTTTTAACCCCTATGGTAATATTCAGTTTATCATTCCAGATATTTTTTGAGACATTAAAATCTGAATAAATAAAAGCAGGAATAGACGACTCTTCTACCTTATTAGAAACTAGATTGTAAACGATAAATGGATTGTAGGAATTATACTTATTGACGGACGTAAATTTCATGTCCCACTTTTTATAATAATAGGTCAGATTGGCATTAATCGTCCAATTAAATAAGAATTGATCTAACTGATTTGCCGAGTTACTAAATAAGCGCTGAAAACCATTGACAGATGTTCCTAGCACAAATAAATAATCTTTGTATTTTACTCTATTATCTATGTTGGTAATCAAACCACGCACATTGCCAACATTTAAATACTTAAATTCATTGGTATTCGGATTGACATTGACGATATCGATCGCATTTGATTTATTGAAATAGGTAAAGTTGAGGGAGGATGAATACGATATCAAGCTACTAGCTGCTTTGACTTTATCTGGTTTGACATCAATCCCAATCTGAAGATTGTCATTGGTCTCTGTCGTTAAATTTGGATTTCCTGTAATATTATGATTGATATCAATAAAGGTAAAATACAATTCTTTTAGTTCTGGAATGCGATATCCTCTGCTAAAGGCTACTCTCGAGCTAAAATGCTTACTCAATTCATAACGAAAATTTAAGGTAGTAGAAATCGGCGTAGGTGAAACGTTATTGATACTATATCTAAGGCCAGGTTGTACAAGTAGTTTTTCTGAAAACTTAAAATTAACCATGGCAAACAAACTTAGATCTCTAATCGCCTTGGCAGAAGAATCTAACTTTTGTGATGAGCCTATATCCATATTGAAATCAGCCCCATACAGTAGGTTGAGCTTCTTATTAGGAATTTCATGTTTTATTTGAGACCTTCCAAAAATATTGTAAATCTTTTCATTGACATTTCTTAAATAGGTTTGGTTTCCTATAATTAAATCTTGGTGATAAAACTCAATATTTCTTGAGAAATAATTGAAATTGGAATAGTTCTGCCACTCTACATACTTAGAAAAAATTGTATTCGTATTTCCTCCAACATTGAATTTAGTGGTTTTATAATATTCATCATTAACTACTGTCTGCTGAGAAGAAGCTGGATTGAGCTTATTTAGTATAGTCTCCCAAAAACCATTAATTTTCATGTGAAGACTCGTTTTTTTTGACACTGGAGCATAATAAGAGGTATTGACCATAAACTGCTCCTTAGGATTCCAAGCTAGATCTCTCCAAATAGGTTTCACAGCATTTTTTAGTGAATCTGAATTCTGATCCCAACCGAAAAAAATATTTCTATGCACCCCTATACTTACGCGATGTCCTTTAACAGAAGTATTATAATAGGCATTCGCATTCAATACACCAACGGATTCTGCATATACATTCGCTTTTACATTCGATTCATAACTAGAGCCTGTTTTTGTTATTAGGTTTATAACACCACCGGTTGCATTGGTTCCATAGATTGTAGACAAGGGGCCATCTACGACCTCTATTTTTTCAATATTTCCTAAAAGTACTTGAGAGTAATCTATGTTTCCATTCAGTCTACCTGCTACAGGAATACCATCTATCATGAGTTTTAAATCAGAACCACTCATTCCATTTATAGACACTTTCGTACCTAAAATTGGATCCTGTGTTATGGTAAAATTATTCTCAGTTAATAAAAAGTCCGCCAAAGTCACGGCATTTTTATTTTTTATCTCCTCTGCTGTATAGAATTTAATCTTAAACGGAGACTGGTATTTATTACCTGGTACAATCTGGCCAGTCACTAATACTTCATCTAAAACATTTTTGAGTGGTTTCATATAAACCACCTTGGTATAAAGCGCTCGTTCCAATACGATTCTTGTCATGCCTAATTTAAACATGATTACTGAGTCATATAGTGCAAAATCTTTAAAATAAATTTCCCCTTTAAAATTAGACCTCATTACCTCTTTAGGCCTATTTTTATGAAATAAAATAGCTGTTACTCCCTCAAGTGGGTCATTGGTAACGGAGTGCTGAACAATGAATTCCTGACTATAGGATGAAATGGATAAAATTAAAAAAACTACTTTTAAAACAAATTTCCTCACAACCAAATCTTAGTATAAACCAACTTTAGTTGTAAATAACTTAGAATCCTTTTCAATCTGAATAAATAAAACTCTGGATTGGTATGAAGTAATGTCGATCTCAAGTTTATCTGTGAGGTCCGCTTTACAGACAACCCTTCCCACCAAATCAGATATTTGAATACTTGATTTTTTACTAGTCTCTAGACTTTCAATTAGCAGTTTTCCTTCTTTTTGATAAACGAGATAATTGTTAATTATAGATTGGGATGAATTTATTGAAGTCACGGAACCTTTTTGTTGAAAAGCTATATTCACAGACTTGGACAAAGCGTCATAAGATGTAAAAACCAAATGCCATAAGCGATTGTTCTTATCCTTTAAGAAATAACTTCTTCCAGTGACAGGTTGATTTGTAGCAGTATTGAACCATTTTTCACCTATCTGATTAAAACTTCTGGAAATGGGATCGGAGGAATTCAAAGTACCATTATAGGTTACTGTAGAAGGATCACCTATTGCCTCATAGGCCTCTGTATTGACTACCCCAGGCTTTAAATATTCTTCTGGGAAACCTGTGACACTGGATATGCGGATTAGATTGTGTGCATTATTCGTCAGCACACCTATCGGATAGTTTGTAGTGCTTACCTTATATTTTCTAAATACTAGATCCCATTCATTATATGCAGGTTCAAATTCATTGAGGATACTCGCATCCGATAACTTTACATACCTGTAATGTCTGGCAAGAGGAGTCACTTTAGGAACTGAAATATAACTTGAGCTACTATTATCAATATTGGCATATCGAATAACAAAATTCCGACCACCTGCTGATTTGTATGAAATGAAGAACTTTCCATAAACATTATCCTCTCTTTTTATAATATACATCTTGGTAGGGATAGTTACTAAGTTGTCCTGATAAAACGTTCCTATACCGATATTGAAGGATGTTGCAAGCGTGCCTGTATACATCGTGTCCAGTGCACCGTAATAGAAAATACTATGATTATTTGATACAGGATTAATCGTATCCATGAGGGTGATAGAATTGAACTGGGTCGTATCCTTATAAACTCTCCACACTTTTACTCCTCTATTCTCATTGACCATCCCTCCTATTTCATGTACCTCATTATACAATGCTAGATCCCAACCTGTTTGAATTTTGGTAGTCGCTGTATTGGTATGTAGGTTTAAAAATACATGGTCGTTGTCTCCTACGATTACATTCTTCACAGTATAATTTGCTGGTGGATTATTTTGAGCAACCATTAAGAATGGAATTAAACCTAATATTAAACATTTTATCTTCATACGTTTCATTTTACTTTATTTATTTGTTCAAATATTTTTTCGAAATCTACTTTGTTTCCATCTATGGATTTAG
>CAYXKX010000002.1:0-14349 GCA_964465185.1 uncultured Chitinophagaceae bacterium | reverse complement strand
AGCTTCTTTCACATATGCAAGGGCTTTTGGCTTCGTTTTTTCATTTTGCTCATTCAAAATTTCAAAAGAGGTGTTTAATAAAACATACCCAAGTCCATAATTCAAGTCAAAATCATTTGGATAAAGCTTTAACGCCTCCCGATAATTTGCGATAGCCTCTTCATACTTATCTTGATTTTCTAGGGTTTGAGATTTGACTAGAAATAAAGAAACCGAAGGGGCCGAACGAATAGCCTCATCTAGCTGTTTTAATGCTTGCTGATAGTTTTTTTCACCGAGGCTGCTATTGATGGAAAATACCAATAAATCGCTATCTTTTGGATATTTTGCAAGTCCTTCCTGAATATATTTATTTGCGCTGGCCTTTTCTTCCAATTGATAGCACAATTGGATCAAGCGCGCATAGCTCAAGGCAGAAGGGTTGGCTTGAATTTCCTTTTCAAACAAAGCTTTCGCCTCTTCCTTTTTACCACTATTGATGCAAAATACAACCATATTATTGGTCATATCCTTTGATGAAAGGGTTGTCTTCTCACCAGAATTGGAGACCACTGTAAAATCAAGTTTATTCTCCGCTAGTATAGATTGAATTTGAAACAAATACTTATATAGCTGATAGGCTACTTCATGCTTATTATCTCTATGCTGTCTGATTCCTTCTGAATACAAATCGTAACCTAGGATTTGCATCAACTTTAAAAGTTGCTCCTTGTTCTTAAAATTCTTATCCAGTTGATAGGTTTTAATTAACGATTGAGAAGTCTGAGTGATGAAGTCATCTTTTTTCTCTAATTTCTTAGATTCAAAATACTGCTTTACTATGACTGCATTGTAAAACTGTGCCTCAGCGCTTGCTTCATTCACTGGATCTTTTATCGCCGTGCTTATGATTTCATAGGCTTTGTCAATATCGGATAACTTACTCTCCTTCATAAAAGTAGAATAGTATGAAAATGCCTTGGACACATCTCTCGTCTGACTATGAAGACCCGTCAGGACTGAAATACCTATAAATAAGCATAATTGTTTCATATGATTGTATCTATCAAAAACTATTCCACATCATCCTTTTCTGACTGATTATTTTCTGTAGTATCCTCTTCCGTATCCATAACCGAAGAATCGTCTATTAGTATATCACTGTCTTCCGTTTCATCATCTTCATCTGCAACAACCTTGGCTACAGCAGCTATGCTATCTTTTTTATCTAATTTAATCAAGGTAACTCCCTGAGTGGCTCTACCCACTATTCTCATTTTATCTACACCAAGGCGGATGGCGATACCTGATTTATTGATAATCATCAAATGATTGCCGTCGATTACATTGAGAATAGCTATCAAATCACCTGTTTTTTCTGTGATGTTGAGGGTTTTGACCCCCTTGCCTCCTCTATTCGTGACTCTATAAATAGCTTCACCATCTTCTGGGTCATCGATATACGTTCGCTTACCAAATCCTTTTTCACTGACCACCAAGACCGTTTGTGGTATTTCGCTATCCTTATCTACACTTACGATTCCTACTATTTCATTGGAAGCATTATCGCCAAGATCCATACCTGTCACACCCGCGGCCGTTCTGCCCATGGACCTCACTTTACTCTCGTTGAAACGAAGTGCTTTTCCTTCTTTAGACGCTAAAATCATTTCCATTTTACCATTGGTCAAGAGCGCATCTAATAACTCATCACCTTCGCGAATCGTAATTGCGGCAACTCCATTTTGTCTTGGTCTAGAAAATTCCTCAAGCAGTGTCTTTTTAATGACTCCGTTTTTAGTGCAGAAGAATACATAGTGCGAATTAATATATTCTTCATCTTTTATATTCTCAATAGGAAGATAAGCTAATATTTTCTCATCTCCAGCTATGTTCATCAAGTTCTGAATCGCTCGGCCCATGCTGGTTTTATTGCCTTCTGGGATTTCATAAACATTGATCCAGTAGCATCGACCTTTACTGGTAAATAGCAGTAGAACATTGTGGGTATTGGCTATAAACAAATGCTCCGTGAAATCTTCAGTTCTAGATTTAGACCCTTTAGCGCCTCTTCCTCCCCTATTTTGTTCTCTGTATTCTTCTAGAGACGTTCTTTTGATATATCCTAAATGTGAAATCGTTACGACGACTTGCTCATTGGCTATGATATCAAGGATGTCTATGTTACCCGAAGTGGCTATAATATCTGTTTTTCTAGCATCGCCAAATTTCTCCTTAATCTCCATCAATTCATCTTTAATGATTTGCATACGAAGATTGACATCGGATAAAATTTCTTTCAACTTGGCTATCAAGTCCATCAATCGCTGAAACTCATCTTTCAGTTTATCTACCTCCAATCCTGTCAGCGCACCGAGACGCATATCAATGATGGCCTTGGATTGCAATTCGGATAAGGTAAATCTCGCCTCCAATTTTCTTTGAGCCTCTGACTGACTTGGCGATTTTTTGATTATTTCTATAACCTCATCGATATTATCTACCGCTATGATTAGACCTTCTACTATATGGGCTCGTGCTTCTGCTTTTCGCAATTCGAACTGAGTACGTCGGGTGACCACATCATGTCTGAACTCGATGAAATGATGAATCATTTGCTTTAGATTCAGCAATTCTGGTCTACCATTGACTAGTGCTATATTATTGACCCCATAAGAAGTCTGCAATTGAGACATTTGAAAGAGTCGATTGAGAACCACATTGGTTATCGCATCGCGTCTCAGTTCAATTACCAATCTCATTCCATTTCTATCTGACTCATCGCGTACATCTGAAATTCCTTCGATTCTACCTTCATTGACTAGCTCAGAAATTTGAACATGCAATTTAGCTTTATTTACCTGATATGGAATCTCAGTGATGATAATGCTTTCGCGATTATTTTCTACCTCTATTTCAGCCCTTCCGCGCACTACGACCTTACCTCTGCCCGTTTCAAAGGCTTCTTTCACACCATCTATACCATAAATAACACCACCTGTTGGAAAGTCAGGTGCTTTGACATGCTGCATCAACTCTTCTATAGTAATTTCTCTATTCTCAATATAGGCAATACAACCGTCAATCGATTCGTTTAGATTATGAGGAAGCATATTGGTGGCCATCCCTACCGCTATACCGCTCGATCCATTGACTAATAGATTAGGGATTTTTGTTGGCATCACCTTGGGTTCATCCAAGGTATCGTCAAAGTTTTTCTGAAAATCAACGGTTTCTTTTTCGAGGTCATTGACAAACTCCATGGCTATTTTGCTCATACGTGCTTCTGTATAACGCATAGCCGCTGGACTATCTCCATCTACCGAACCGAAGTTTCCCTGTCCATCTACGAGTTTGTATCGCAAGCTCCAATCTTGTGCCATACGGACCATCGTATCGTATACGGAAGAGTCTCCATGAGGGTGAAATTTACCCATGACCTCCCCGACAATTCTCGCAGATTTTTTATAGGCACTCGAAGCCGTCACACCCAATTCATGCATACCAAAAATGACTCTTCGATGTACAGGTTTAAATCCATCGCGCACATCCGGTATCGCTCTTGCTACAATCACAGACATTGCATAGTCTATGTAGCTATCTTTCATCGAATCACTAATGTCTACATTAATAATTCCTTTCTTATCCTTGTCATCAAAATCGCTCATGTATTCGTTTAAATTCAATTTTTTATTAGCCTACAAATATAGTAAAAACAAGCCAGTTTTTTTGAGGTTTTATCCATAGTTTATGCACAAAATTCATTTATATTTTTTTAGGATTTATCCATATATTTTAGTTTAGTTTTAGCGGATGAATTTCCACTTTACCCGTCCATGTCTATTTTAAATTTAGCCTTAAAAACAACAGGTCGCTGTTTAAACCTCTATACGCGAATCAGTCCTAAAAAGGCAGGTGCTGCAGGATTAAATTTATTCTGTCTCCCCTTTTCAAAAAAACTAAAAACCCATCAACGAGACTTTCTGCTGCCTGCACGTTATAAAACACTAGATTTCAACGGAAAGCGTATACAAATCTATCGATGGGGACAAGGTAGCAGGACCGCCTTATTTGTTCATGGCTGGGCGAGCCATAGCTTTAGATGGAAAAACTATATTGAGTCTCTTATAGAAAATGACTACACGGTCTATGCTTTCGATGCACCCAGTCACGGAATGAGTCAAGGAAGAATGCTTACCTTGCCTATGTATAGCGAGATTATCCACAAAATAGTTCAAGATATAGGAGACCTAAAAGGTATAATTGGCCATTCCTTTGGCGGCTATGCAATTATCAATTGGTTGAATAACCATCCACAACAAAAAGATTTTAAAGCTATTATCATGGCTGCCCCTGGTGAGGTAGAAGATTTTATGACAATGTATAAGGAGAAATTTGGCCTATCAAAGCCTGCATCTCACAGAATTGTTAAGGAATTTGAATCTAGAATCCAAAAAAAACCAGCAGAGTTTTCTGCACTACTCTTGGCTAAAGATTTTAGTTACCCATGTCTCATTATTCATGATGAGGGAGATAGAGATACGGATTATCGATATTCTGAAAAATTAAATCGTGTATGGAAAGGAAGCCAGCTCATGCTCACTCAAGGTCTGGGACATAGATTGAAATCTCATGAAGTAATACGATCTGTTATTGATTTCTTAAAATGATTATATGAATCACTTATATAAAAATTTCAATCGCTACTTTCACTTCTATAAATATGAAATTTTAGTTCTAGCGCTTCTACAGCACTTGTTTATAGGTGTATTTATCCATGATTTAGATTTTTATATTCATTATGTATGGCCGCTCAATATGATCATTTTGGGTATAGCCAGTTCGGGTGTTTATATTGAAAAAGAACAATGGAAGAAAAACATTAAAAACATTTTCCTAGTTATCGTTATAGTATTTCCAATTAGTCTCTGGTTTCATTTCGATATATCCAGTACATTTATGATCTGGCTTAATATAGCCTATTTTCTATTCTTCTTTTTCATACTAATCGAAGTTTTAAAATTTCTTCTTGCACCCAATTATATCAATCTTGACCTCATCATAGCATCTATCTGCGGTTATTTATTGATTATCGAACTAGCCACCTTTGCTTTTCAATATTATTTCTATCGATATCCTGATTGTTTCATCGGAGTTCACAACGAAAATCCAGTGGATACTTATGCTAGTTTTGTTTATTTTAGTACAGTAACTATTACTAGTATAGGCTTCGGAGATATAAGACCTAGTATTCATTTCACCAAGCTCTTGACATCTTTCTTTGGTATTTTGGGTCAGCTTTATTCTGTATTGCTCATTGGCATTTTAATTAGTAAATTTAATACCAAGAATAACTCGTTTGAATAAATGAAAAAAGCAGAAAAGGTAGCCTATATACAAAACAAACTAGAAGAGCTCTATCCTGAAACCCCTATCCCACTTAATCATACAGATGAATACACCCTTCTGATAGGCGTTTTACTTTCAGCCCAATGCACAGACGAACGAGTGAATAAAACCACACCCATTCTCTTCGAAAAAGCCAAAACACCACATGCTATGATCAACCTAAGCGTGGATGAAATAGAAGAAATCATAAGGCCTTGTGGGCTTTCTAAGGCGAAATCGAATGCCATTTATAATCTATCCCATATCCTGATAGACAAACATCAAGGGAAAGTACCCCAAAGCTTTGAAGAATTAGAATTTCTCCCCGGAGTAGGACACAAAACGGCCAGTGTGGTTATGAGTCAGGCCTTTGGCGTGCCGGCTTTTCCGGTAGATACGCATATTCACAGACTCGCAACTCGCTGGAAACTGACCAATGGCAAGAATGTAGAACAAACTGAAAAAGACCTCAAACGCCTCTTTCCCGAAAATCTATGGAATAAACTTATCTACTACGGACGCGAATACTGCCATGCACGAGTGCATAAGGCGGAGCATTGTGAGATATGTAGTCATATCGGAGTCAAAAGTTAGCTCTTCTATGGTCTACGGATGGATAAATATTTATATCCACCAAGAAGCCAAACGCTATTGCGAATGAAAATTCATGACTTTTAGACTGCTTTGCTCGGTGTTGTAGACCCAAATCTATTCTCCTGAATTTGGTCAAATTTAGCTAAATATTCGGGATTTTCTGTTTTCATGATTCGATCCCAGAATCTAAAATATAAACCATAGTTTTTATCAAACCTCGTATGATGCAAATTATGATAGATTGACGTATTGAAAATATGAAAAAAGACAGACTGTCTAAACCATTTTGGTACTATCTCATACCCTAAGTGCCCATATACATTGATTGCAAAATTGGAGAAAGCAAATAATGCTATGGCGATCGTATGCATAGGTATTAAAACCATAATTAACGGGATGATCAGCCCCTCTAATATCGCTTCAAAGAAATGAAATGAGTAAGAGGCCCAAGGAGATGGATTAATAGATTTATGATGCACGGAGTGAACCCTTCGAAATAATTTTGGATGATGTATAGCCCTATGCATCCAATAAAAATAAGTATCATGCACAAAATAAGTTAGTACGACGCTCAAAGGAATCCACGCTATCGGATAGTCTGATAAATTGGTATATAGCTGAGTATATTGACTGAGGGGCGTTTTTAGCACCAATACAGCCATAGCTGCCAAAATAAGGCTCGTTTGCATGGAGTAGGCTATCTCCCTTATAAAATCCTGTTTGCTGGCTAATTTAGCCTGGATTTTACTTTTGGCAAATGATTTTTTGTAGACTACATAAAAAAGTATAAATGGTATTCCGCACAGAAAAAAATATCGCACGATACTTAAAATCAAGGGCAAAAAATACTGAAAAATACTAGATTCCATTAGCAGAAAAGTCATTTATAAACTAGACAAATATAAAAATATTATCCAAGATAGTTTTCGATTTTTAACCTATAATCTGGATTAGCGCTAAATCAAAAAATTCATCCCTATATTGATTCCAATTGTTTTCCTGGTATTAAAAAACTTACTTTATCTTCATCTCATTCATCTTCGTATGATAAGTGGATGCTACTGATTCGTGTTCCGCTAGAGTTTTGGAAAAAATATGATAGCCATTGAGGCTAGGGTCTGCGCAGTAGTATAGGTAGTCCGTGAGTTCAGGATTCAAGACAGCATCGATGGTGCTCAGTTCGGGCATGCAGATGGGTCCTGGCGGCAAACCTTGGACTTTATAGGTATTGTAGGGTGAGTTATACTGGGTATGATAGTAGTTGACCCGCTTTGCAGCGAAGTCGCCCGTGGCATATTTGCAGGTGGCGTCTACTTGAAGAGGCATATGTATATTCAAGCGATTGAGCAGCACACTGGCTATCTTGGAGCGTTCGTCTTTGCGCGTGTATTCCTTCTGCACTAGACTAGCGAGGGTATAGACTTGGTTAGGACTTAGTTTGATTTTAGCAGCCTGAGCCTTGCGCTCCGCTGTCCAGAATTTATCGACCTCATTATGCATTCTATCGAGAACGGCTCGAGGGGTCGTATTCCAATAAAACTCATAGGTATTAGGGAGAAAGAGAGTGAGGGCAGTTTCCCTTGTATAACCCAAGGTCCTCATAGAACTACTGTCATAGAGCTGGGACAGAAAACTCATTGAGTCAAAGGAGAACTTCTGACTGGCCTTGCCTGCTATTTCCTCTACAAATGTGGCGGTAGATATGGTCCAGCGAAGAGGATCTTGATTGCCGTTTTTTAGTTTTCGCAAGATGTCGAGAGTAGTCATCGATTTCTTGATTTTATAATGACCCGCAGGAACATCCTCCACCTGATAGAATATATTGACAATATCGAAGATATATGAGTTTGTGATGATTCCTTCTTCTTTAAGTTGCGACTTTACTTGAAAGAAAGGAGTATCTGAGTTTAACTTTAGGCTATAGTCATTTTCTACATTTCTTTTTACAAAAAACAAAAGGTAGAATACAAAGCAAAGACCAAGGACGGCTATACCTAGCTTCTTAATCATTCTATAATTTGAAGTTTTTCTGTTTGAATAAATTCCCCATTAGAGACGAAATGCAGAGAGTAAATCCCCTGTCTTAGGCTCGATACATCGACTTGACCTTCTTTAAATCGTTGAGATAATACTAGTTTGCCTAACATATCGAAAATATGAATCTCAAGATTCTTGTAATCACCAGCTTCTATATTTAAAATCTGGTTTGCAGGATTGGGATAGAATTCGATTTGTTTTTTGTCTTGTTTAGTTTCTGCATTTACTAACCCATTGGTGGCAAATTTTCGCGTGCCATCAAGAATCAAGCGAATCATGGGTGAACCTGCCCTCGACTTGGCTATATTGGACTTGGACCATACATTATTCGTGAGAATAAACATGTTTTCGTATCCCTTTTCACTATTGACATCATAACCAACCTGCAGATTGCGCTCATCGGCTTGTATCCAACCGACATAAATCGTGTCCTGCACTTCTAGAGGTTCTTCTAAACCAAAGGTCACAAACCCGTTCAGTGTATCGAGGTATTTTGGCTTTAGATTGGTTGTCGTTCGCAGAACCTGTTCTTGCTGACCATTCATGCCTATCGTTTTCCAGATCGTCAGATTGAAAAGTAAACTGCTCACTGGAACATCAATATTGGAAAACAAAATTTTAACTGCTGCTAAAGTATCTTTATTGGGGATAAAATAGCGATAGGCCACTTTTTTACTACCTAAACCTTGCAAGCCGTATGCCCACTCTGCACTGCCATCGTCATAAGCCATTTCGTTGAAGAAAAATTGACGGGTAGTTGCTGTGTCGTTATCGATGAAATCATCCGCATTGTCAAAGAAAATCTTAGTTGTGATATAACTACTATCTACTATGTTGGTTGGAAAATTTAATTCTGAACTCGTAGTCATACAGTGGGTCATGAGTGGATTGGCGGCAAATGGAATACCTCCGGCACTGCTGCCATAAACTGTACCAGTATTTTCATTAAAACATCGAAATTTATAAGAATTAAAAACTAAGCTACGTGTACCTAAATTTCTATTTTGCCCACATATCGTGTCTGCCAAATCAATCGTCCCTCTATACTGCTGCGTTGGCAGTATGGTATGATATTTCAATACCGAAGGCAATTCATAGACAAAATTTGCATCATTGAGCGTTGTATCTTGAAAATTCCGATTTTTATCTAGTTTGACAAAGTCTAAATGCCAATGATCGTTATTCCCTGAAATGGTCGCATAGTTTTTAAAACGAAACTGAAATTTATTATGGAAATAAAAAGGATCGGATGGGACGATAGGATCTGGAATATGAATAGCATGAAAGGTGAAGTTCAAGGAATCTTTAGCTATCTCCTGCTTACTTCCCTTTTTGGTCCATACGGGAAACCATCTGCCTCTATCATCCAAGAATTCGACTTGTATCGAATCTTGCACATCTGGGTAATCGCCCAATCCCTGCGGTTGAATTAAAAAACTAAGATAGACAGAATCATTACCCGTATTACCAATTAAATCAATTGGTGCAGAGGTAAAGTAGTCTGCCAAACCATATGCATTCGTCACTTTAGTATCGTATGGACTTCCATATTCATTGAGTCCATCGAGGGTGGCCACACCTTTACTAGGAGGCATATAAGGTAGATGACTATTGATATAAGCATGTCGGTCTGTCCACAAATATCCTTTTATAAAATAGGTTCTCACCAATGCGGCCTTGATCATAGTATCATAAATCAGACTATCCCATAGCAATTGTCCTGTGGCGGAAAACCTTCTCTTGATTGTAGGAGGATAAATCGATTCAAGAACCAAGGCGTTGCAGCTGGGTGAATCGTTTAGTGAATAAAGGACAGGCGTTTGATTACCTGTTTGAATATAGTTTGGTGGGAAGGCTGGGTTGTATGTATCTTCTGTAGAAACCTGTTTGGAGAACTTGTAGGTTCCCATTTTGTAATTCAGCTGTTTGGTGCACGTTCCGGTTACATAATATTCAGAAAGTGGGGCTGGCAGGTCCTTATATGCTGGACGTTGATTATTCTTTGAAAACTCATCCACAAATGGCAGGGATAAAATATCATAATCAATAATGTAATTGATACTATCCTTAGCTCCTCTGGCCTCCAAGGTTTTTGACCAACTTGGTTTATTCAATAAATGATTAGATGACAAGGGTATCAATTGATCCTGCGCAGATGCAACTATACCGCTAGATACAAAAAAAAAGGTAAGGATACGTTTCAAAATATTTTGTTATACTCTTCTTTACTTGGATTGTCTTAACCTGGCTTTTAACGCAGAATCTTGTAAAATATTTTGAGGTATTTTTGTGCCAAGGAAGATGTCCATCGATTCGCCCATATTGATTTTTTCATTATTGAGGGCTGAAGGATATTGGCGATAAACCACTGCCGCCGCAGAATCTTCGACATCTTTGTCAAAATAATAATTCGCCGAAATACCCGAACTTTCAAGCATTTCCTTGACATCACTATAGTTTTTGGCTATAACAAAAGGTGGAGTCACCACAATTCCCGTCAAACCATCTCCCAGAGTCAGATGAATGGTTGTACCTTTGGGTATAAGCACTCCTCCTTTAATTTCTGTGTTACCGATTTTTTGCGCTAATACCGCATCTTTTTCTGTAGAAGGCACATAGGATAAATTTCCTAGAATTAAGCCTCTAGATTCCAATTCAATTTTGGCAAAACGCAAAGAACTTCTACCCACTAAATTTGGCATTTCTACCATAGGAGGACGCTTGGACGAAATGACTAAAAAAATAGTTCTTCCAGATTTAATTTCCAAACCAGCCTGAGGGAGTACTTCTAGGATAGTACCATCCTTTAAATCTTTTCTGTAGACTGTGTCTTTGACCTCAAACTCTAGATTCGCCGCATCAATTTTATCCTCTGCATCCTCTATAGTCATATTGACTACATTCGGTATTATAGAACTCTCCCCCCATTTGGTGATTTTTTTCAGGCTAAACAAGACAACTACTGAGAACAATAGGAATAAACCTATGAAGACCAGTAGATTTATCCAGAAATAGCGATGAAATAAAAAGGAAAAAAATCGCATGCGTTCCTATTGTTTTTGACGTGGATCCATGGCATCGGTGAGTCCTTCGCCCAAAAGATTAAATACTGTAACAGTGACGAAGATGGCAAAGCCAGGAATAATAGCCAACCACCAAGCCTTGAAATAACCTCGGGCTGCGGAGAGCATACTACCCCAGGTGACATCTTCTGGACGCATACCAATGCCTAAAAATGATAAGCTAGACTCTAATAATATAGCACTAGCTACACCAAAGGCAATAGCGACTAAAACACTCGACAATGAATTGGGCAATGCATGTTTGAATATGGTTCTCATTTCGCTGTATCCCAAGGATTGCGCAGCCTGAATAAATTCTAAGCTTCTCACTTTTAATAACTCTGCTCTGGTGTATTTGGCGATTCCTGTCCAACTGGTAAATCCAATGATAACCATAACCATAAGAATATTTGGGCGACTCATAACGGCCACAATAGATAATATGAGTAATAACGTAGGAATAGAAACCTTGACCTCTATCAATCTAGAAATCATGATATCAACAGGAACATTGACCTTCTTTCCAAAAAATGGAATTCTTTTTAAAAGAACAGCAATGAGATTAAACAGCGCAAAAATTCCAATCAATAATCCTAAACTGATCAGTAGTTGAAAGATGAAACCACCCATACCTGCCGCTAACGCTTTGGACAGAAAATAACTGCGAACACCAAAGGCATAATAAAGACCAAGGAAAAAACCGATGATACTCAACCAAAATCGACCTCTACTCATTTGGAGTCCTTTGTCACCAAAATAACCAGCCAGGGCACCGAAAAATATACCTATCAATACAGAAATAGACATCGATATAATACCCACCAGCATAGCTGTTCGAGTACCGTGCACCATTCCAGCCAAGACATCTCGTCCTAAATTATCTGTACCAAGATGATGCCTCCAACGAGAACTCTCTACATCTTGATCATCCATAGGACTTTTGTAATCCTTGTTTTTCAAATCTAAGTTTTGAGGCGAATATGGAATAGGTGTGCGCACAACAAAGTCATACTTCACTTCATTCCAATTGACATTGGCTAATTCCTGTGGATATTTGGCTATTCCCAGTCCTACTCCATAACTTTTGAATATAGGGAAATAGCTATTTCCATTAATTCGGCAAAAAAATGGTTTATCATTCGCAATAAAATCCGCCATAATACCAATAAAGAAAATGACATATACCATTCTCAATGACCATACCGCTAATCTATTTTTGTTAAATTGTCTTTTGACAATTCCCCAATAACTCTGATCTATTTTTTGAGGTGTCTTACTCATGCTTATCTATTTATTTTTCAAATGAAATTCTAGGATCCACTACACTATACATTATATCTGCCACTAAATTACCTATCAAAGTCAAGATAGCCCCGAGCATCATAACGGTAAATATCATTGGGAAGTCTCTGGCGGTCAAGGCTTCGAGCGCCAGCTTGCCCATACCTGGTATACTAAATATATACTCGATTATGAAACTACCCGCTATCAAACCTGGGAATATTCCAGAAAAAATAGTGATAATCGGAATCAATGAATTTCTAAATGCATGTTTCCACACAACAGTTTTCTCATCATTTCCCTTGGCTCGTGCAGTTCTGATATAGTCTTGACCCAGCGTATTGAGCATTCCTGTTCGCATTTGTCTCGATACATAGGCTATACCGCCATAGACTAAACAAAATATAGGTAAGACTAAGTGATAGGCTCTTGTGCCTAACACTTCTATGAAGGACATATCATCATCTATTTCCCCAAGACCATAAGTCGGGAATAGATTCAACCCATATTCATCTGTCGTAATAAACGTCACTAAAAGCGTAGCGACCCAAAAACTCGGTAAGGAATACATAATGAATAAGAATATTGTTGTAAAGCGATCTTTTCTTGTCCCTTTGTTGGTAGCACTAAAGACCCCAACTGGAATAGAGATAGAATAAAATATGACCAAACTCAATATATTCATTAGAAGAGTCCAAGGAATAGCGTCCTTTAGTTTGCTGGCTATAGGTCTGCTATCCAGATAAGATTGTCCAAAATCGCCGCGTAAAAAACCTTTTGATTGACCCGGTTGAGCTTCGCCGACAAACCATGGGGCATTGCCAAGCAGCCATCGGTGATATTGATTCTCCGTCCCATACCAATGGAGAACGGGAATATAATTATTGGCTACAGATTTCTTTTCTTTCATCTCCTGGTATAGCGCATCCAGTTTCTGAGTCTTCATATAAACGCTATTCAATCTAGGTTGTCCCTCCGTATTCTTTATTAAACTTTTGATATGATTGGTTATATCCATATCATCACTGGTCATATATAGAAGTTGAACTTTTTGTTTGATCTCCTTCATATTTTCAAATATAGTATTGTCGACCACAACATCAAAAAGGCTAAACTCTAGATCCTTCAGTTGCTTATGATAAGCCGAAATTTCCTTCCAATTTCCATATTGAGATACCAAGTCCCCCAAAGTTTCCTTATCTGCCTTCTTGACGAATTTGTGCATGGTATCTGGCTGTGCAGAAGACGCTATAGCAAAATAAAAGGTAGGTAAATTCAAGCCGAGATTCTCGGCCTTCTCATAATATGCTTTTTCAGATGCCATTTTTTCTAGAGCCTGACCGGCATCCCCTCCACTATCTCTATTTCCTAGAGCCAATTTTACGGGATCCCCAGGGGTGATTTTACTCAGTCCAAAGGTGATGAGTGAAATAATAAGTAAGGTGGGGATGAAATAAGCTATACGCTTGGCTATATACTTGAACATATTATTCTATTGAGCTAGTTTAAATTCATTTAAAAGAAAACCTGGGCTTACGAGATTAAACTCTACGTCATATCGTCTGCTGAGGGCTAATCTATTTTTTGGTGCAAAAAGAAAAACGACTGGAAGATCCGCGTGTATCATTTGCTGCAGGGTTATGTACATTTGTTTTCGCTTATCTTGATCTAATTCTTTACCAATGTCTTCAATGAGTTTATCCGATTCAGGTCCACCCCATCCAGAATTATTATCTGCTCCTGGTATCGCATTCTCCGAATGCCAAGTCTGTCTTGGATCACCAATTCTAGGTGGCACAGCAAAACCAGCATAGGTCATTTCAAACTGATGCTTACCTAATTCTTGTATAAATACAGACCACTCTTTGGCCTCTATTTGCATACTGATTCCTATTTTGACAAAATCTTCCTGAATAATGAGGGCAGTGTTCTTGCGCTGTTCATTACCGGCATTATACTTAAAATTGACTGTGAGGGGTATACGCTGTCCATCGATTTCTTTATCTCG
>CAYXKX010000001.1:104884-182788 GCA_964465185.1 uncultured Chitinophagaceae bacterium | reverse complement strand
TATTTTCAAAATTTAAAATTTTGAACTTTTAAAGTGTCTTTTTTCCAAAAACTAAATCTATCATCAACTTTAATCCACTCAAGTGGTTTTCCGACATCCGCAATAACAAAACTAACGCTATCTTCCTTAAGAATTTCTCTTATCTCTCTTTCATTTAAATATCCAATTCTATTAGTACTTTTCAAAATGCCATCATCATTCCATATCTCTGTTAAAGGCAAATTAAAAATGATTCTCGAATTAATCTTCACAATAACTATTTAAAAAAATATCGTTCTTTCTCCTTTGTTGGTGAATAACACCAACAAAGGGAAAGATAGGTAGACAAAAAACTTTTAACTAAATCCCCTACCTCACCAGCGTCACATCTCCTTTTCGTTCCACTTTTCTGCCACCGAAGTAGGTGACACGCACATAATAGATATAAACTGCCATAGGTGCAGGTTTTCCTTTATATATACCATCCCAGCCGACGAGGTGACCATCGTCTGTTTCAAACATTTTCTCTCCCCATCGATTAAATATCATGAGCTCTGCTCGCATCACTTTATTGGCATAGACTCTGAATGTTCTATTCTCAGGATTGGAAGCATCCGGGGCGAATGAATTAGGGATATAAAGATCATTGCTATCGATGACTTTTATTTTCACCGTATCATATACAAAACATCGATTGTTGTATTTCACTTCGACGGTATAGCGTTTGCTGACATAGGTAGATGTCCATGGATCCCGGCAGTCCGTGCAACTGAGTCCTTCCGACTCGTACCAGCGGATACTATTTATCAAATTAGAATTTCCTTCTATGACATCAAATCCCAGAGGAACGCTCTCTCCTACTGCCACAGTTGTATCTTTAGGAAAGGCATAAATGCCAAATGGAGGAAAGCCTTTGATTTCGGTTTGTATAGAATCTAAACAGCCATTATTGTCTTTAATTAGAATTTGATACTTGCCTGGTTTGAGTTCAGTAAATTTATTTCGCATAGCAAAATTCAATCCTTGGTCTATACTAAACAAATAGGGCTTGACTCCACCATCTGTATTTCTAATATCTAGCTCGCCAAACATTTGTTCATTACATGCTTGATCTATTGGATTTGGATCGCCTGGTATGATTTTCCTCGGAGAAGTCACTGTATCATTTCTTACAATCACACAGCCTACCTTATCCGTTAAGGTGAGTGTATATACTGCTGCACTTAATTGCCCTGGATTGCTCGTTTTATTGCCATTGGACCATGCATAAGTATACGGCTTAATTCCGTTGGATACATCTAAGCTGATAGCACCTTTTGATTCACCATGACATAGATTGTTTTTAATCTGAGATGTGACCTTAATTTCTTCAGGATTTATGAATGTATGTGAAAGATTTTTGAAACATCCTTTGCTATCTGTTGCTGTTACAGTGTAGACATCATCTCCTAGGTTGATTGCCTTGTTGGTCGTTTGATTAGTCGGTGTCCATAGATAACTGAATCCGCCGTTACTGCCGCTGGCTGTGACTTGTAGCATACCATCATTTCTATTATGGCAAGTCAAAGGTTTGATAGAATCGAAAACTAATCGGATAGAATCTGGTTGAGTGATCAAAAAGGAATCGCGATACACACAGCCCTTCGCATCTGTCACAGCAAAATAGAATATTCCTGCACCTAGACCATTGAAGATACTATCGGTACTGCTAGTCAATATGGCATACTGGTATGGGGACTGACCGCCTTGTGCGTGAAATATTACTCTTCCAGAATTATCATCATAGCAGCGAAGCCTAAACGTATCGTAGGTTGAAGTCACTAAATTTTTCTCTTCTATAACATTTGTAGTCGCCGTATCTGCACAGTTAAACGAATCAGATACGATAAGTGTATAGGTTCCCGAAGCCACATTGACTGCATTTTGTGTCGTAGCTCCGTGACTCCATTTATACTTAAATGGCGAACTCCCATCGGTAATGCTGGTCGTAATTTGACCTGTAGGGCGCAGACAATAAGCATCCGTGCTATCTAGTTTTATCTTAGGGATAGTAGTAGTCGATACCACGAGTGAGTCCACTGATACACATTGTCGCCCGTCTACTACGGTAAGGTAGTGTTTACCTGGTATAATTTTCTCTACTCTTCTCCCCGTGTCGCCCGTACTCCATGTATACGTGATAGGATCTACTCCTCGCATGAGCAATGCTTGCAGTTTTCCATTTTTCAATCCGCATGTAGACTGCTCTGAGCGAGTAGAATCTGGGTGGAGATATGGTGGTGTGCCCGGGTCTATATCAATACTTTTGCTATCTATGCATCCAAGAGAATCTGTGACAGTTAATCTATAAATACCAATGGCCAAACTATCTATGTCCTTGGTCGTATCACCTGTGCTCCATAGATAAGTAAATGGCTTGGTGCCATCTTCTATGCTAATCCTTATTTCTCCATTTGCTTTTTGACAGACAGCAGCAATTCTACTTTCCTTAATCATTGGCTTTTTCCTATCTTCAATATTAACCGTATCCGTGCGGACACAATTATTGAGGTCTCGAGCTGTTAACCAATATTTGCCCGCGACTATGTTTGAAATCGTAGCTGTTTTATCCCCGGTATTCCACGTGAAGTCATAGCCAGGCGCTCCACCTGATACTGAGGCTTGAATGGATCCATTGGCGAGTCCGCATTTCGATTTAATGGTAGTGAAGTTCATATTTAAACCCGCAATTCGTCCTACAAAGATGGAGTTGCTATCCTTA
Organism: uncultured Chitinophagaceae bacterium; assembly: GCA_964465185.1. Classification (GTDB taxonomy): domain Bacteria; phylum Bacteroidota; class Bacteroidia; order Chitinophagales; family JADJOU01; genus CHPMRC01. Next base: position 180,048 of record CAYXKX010000001.1, on the reverse strand, counting down.
CATCCATAATCATCCGTTACGACCACTCGGTAGTTTCCTGAGTCCACTCCAAACAAATTGGCTGGCGTCATATTGTTGCTCCATTTAAAAGTCATAGGCGGGGTGCCCATAGATATATTGGTTGTTATTGTACCATTGTTTATACCACAAGATGCGTCTTGCTTGATTAGATTTAATTTTGGTATCGTTCCCATGACCAAATTTGCTGATTTAGTATGCGTGCACATACTGTCGGAAATAGTTACGGTATAAGTTCCAGGGGCCAATGGATGTATACTGTCCACTGTCGCTGTAGTACTCCAGCTGTAATTTACATTGCCCAAAGCATTCACTGCAATAGCTTTTACTCGTCCATTATTCACCAGACAGCGCGGATGAAAAATTCGGAATCGTATGGAATCCATACCTACATTTCCTAACTGAATGTTTGCCGCAACATTACATCCATAACCGTCTGATGCAGTCACAGTGTAGCTATTTGGAACCAAGTTAAAAACAGAATCTGTCGTTTGAGTGTTGCTCCAAATAAAGCTCATTGGACTAGCCTGATTACTTACCGTGACTTTAATTCGTCCGTTAGGCAGTCTGCATTTGGCATCATACTTTGTTAAACTAACACTAGGAAATCCTTGCTGGGTAATCGTAATAGAATCTGACCACCTACAGCCTTTGGCATCACTCACTGTTAGTTTATAAGTTCCTGGACTAAGATTTCGTATCGAATCGGTATTGACAAATGTATGAGCCCATGAATAAATTCGTGTACCTGTGCCGCCAGTCATATTGACCTTTACATAGCCATTATTTATGTTGCAGCTGGCGTTCTTTTTATTAAATGTGCCGAAAAGCGCCTTGGATGTATCGACAGTCACTGTGTCTGTTTTTATACCATTAATATTCGAAATATTATTTGTGCCAATTATATTATTCCAATAATAGATGATAGGTGGTTTATTTGAACTGACATTGGCCTGGATAGATGCATTATTCAATCCACAAGAAGCATTGGTCACCACCATAGCCAGCACTGGGCCAGCAGAATCTGAAATGGTGCGAAGTTCAGAGGCTTGACAACCGAGGCTATCTGTTACAGATACGGTATAATTGCCAGCACCTAAATTAGACGCCGATGAAACATTCAACGAAGCATTATGACTCCATGCATAAGTATAAGGCAGCCGGCCTCCTGATGCACTGGATTGTATAGCGCCTATTTTATAGGTACAGTTGTCGTTTGTCATTGTAGTAGAAATACTTGTTTTCGGTACACGTGGTACATAAATTGTATCTCTACGCTCACAATTATTAGAATCTATAACATGAAAAACATGTCTGCCAGAATCTATCCCGACCAGATTCAGACCTGCCCATGATCCATTCCAGGCTATATTGTATGGAGGCTTCCCAGATACAATGGTAGCTGTGGCCATACCATTATTGAGTGCACAATGTGCGGCAGAACGAGTCAAACTGGTTATCAAGGCTGGTTGGGCCAGAATGAAAACCGAAGCAGTATCCCAGCACCCTAGGGTGTCAGTCACTGTAAGGGCATAATTGCCCCCATTTAGATTTACTCTATCTTTAGTTGTTACCGAACTAGATTGCCATTGATAAGTAAATGGCTTCACACCAAAACCTACAGTAGAAGTAATCTTGCCTTTTCCGTTTCCACATAGAGAGTTCTCTCCTTGTAAACTCAATTCGGGAGGTAAGAAAAATTTAACCTCTGCACTATCCTCTACCACACAGTTTCTATCGTCTGTCACTGTGATTGCATAAATACCACTGGATAGATTTACTATGGAATCATTATTTGTAAAATCATACCATTGGATAATATATGGTAGCTTGCCTCCAGATATATTGACTTTTGCCTTCCCGTTGTTATCTATACAACGTGCATTTACCGCTTGGAGATTTACTTTTTGTGCCGAACTATCTTTTAAGTGTATGGTATCTATCGTCAAACAATCTAAACCATCCCTGACACGTACGATGTAATACCCAGAATCTAGATTAAGCATTTCGATAGCACCTAGATAAGGTATATTTGGAGTAAATGTACCTGGTACTTTTTTGAATGCGTATTCAAGTCCACCCACATTAGATATAACCGAACCGATAATTTCTCCATCAAATTTACCACAATTGGGTCTTTCCTTCAGATAGGAAGTTATTGGTGGTATGGTATATTCTAAAGTATCTCTCAGAACAAAAGTGCATCCATTGGTATCGGACACAGTCACTGCATAAGGACCAGGAGCTAAAGAATCAATTTTTCGAGTAGTTTTACCACCAGGACTCCAAATAATACTATCGACGATATCACCCAAAACTTCTAGAGTTCCCAGATTACGTCCACATGGTGGAGGTACCTTCCCTAATCGCGGAAACTGGGTGGGGTTTTCTTGAAGTGTAATTCCATGAGTTACATTGCATTTATGCGAATCCATAACAAATACATTCATTGTTAATGCACCAGTAAGTCCAGTTTTCTTATAAACAGAATCCTTTACACCATCCCAACGTATTAAAATAGGGTGGATCACACTATCAATTTTTATATGCACTTCGCCGTTGCCACCTATGCAAGTTTCTAGGACCACTGAATCTTTAATTTTAGGGTAGTGAGTATATTGGATTATGACAGCGGTATCGTATTTGCAACCCAATGAATCTATAGTCCTTAGTTGGTATCGTTTTGCTTCTAAAGTATCAATAACAGCAAATGTATCTCCTGGAAATCTATCCCAATAGTATTTATATTGCGCAAACCCGCCACTTGGAGTAGTAATGACTTTTCCAGTATTATCATCACATCGCGTTTTGACAATATCAAACGTCATACGCATATCCGTACTATCTTTCACCCTGATAGAGTCAATATAAATACATCCTAAACTATCTCGAATAAATAAACCATAGTTTCCATGTTTTAATGAATCCGCTACTGGACCTTTGTCTCCGTTAGACCAAGTAATTGTATAAGGGGGGGTCCCGTTGTAAAAGTTTAATGAAATTTTTCCTGTCGAGTCTCTGCACTTTGACCGAGTCATATCGTAAGTCACACCAATACTACCGTTTGAAATTAAATCGAACGTATCTAATACTTGACAACCATTGGCATCCGTCACAGCTACAGTATATACTGCCATAGGTAAAAAACGAACGAGTCCAGTCTTGGGGGTATCACTATACGTCCACAAATAGTTAAATGGGCCTGATCCTTTAACATTATATATATGAATCATTCCATTAAGCAGTGCACAGCGTGCTGGTTTGAAGCTATCGCTATAGGTTGGCGAGGGCCGTCTGCGGATCGAATCGCTCAGGGTATCTTTGCAACCAAAGGAATCGGTAATAATTAAGGTATAAAAACCTTTGAGTTTATTTGAAATATTTTTACTAGTATCACCCGAACTCCACGAATATACAATCGGCAACATAGCCGAATCTACTGTGGTAATGATAGAGCCGACAGTGTCCCAGCACATAGCATTCGTTATTGCGAATTTAATCTGCGGATTGGATTTAGGCTGTAAATTAAAACTACGCGTCACTCTACAATTATTTGTATCCCTTAACATGACAGAGTATATACCTGCTGGTCGATTGAGCAGAGAAGTACTTGACGAGCCATTGGCCCACATGATGGTAATAGGCGCTGGACCTGTTATATTTTTCAAGAATATAGAGCCTAAAGAATTTCTACAAAAAGGTTGCAAAACGCTATCTGTAAAATTTACCATAGGAATAGCCACAAGTGTATCGCGCCTTATGGCTTGGCATCCGAATGAATCTGTAACCGTCAGTGCGTAAATACCTGGTGCTAGTTTACTCATAGAACTAACGGAATCTCCATTGCTCCATTGAAATTTAATTTTTGGTTTACCTCCACTCACAGTTGCTAGGATACGACCATTATTTAACCCACAAGTAGGGCGAACTACACTAGCAGAAATGATAGGCAGTGAATTGTTGGTCAAGGTAACACTAGCTGCAACAGTACAATTATTAGAATCTGTGACCGTCACAACATAAAAGCCTGCCGTCAAATTTGTTCTCGTAGCAGTAGCTGAACCCCCCGACCATTGATAAACAAATGGCGATTTCCCTGTGACCACATCTACAGTGATGGCTCCATTGGCTAGTCCGCAGTTCGTGTTTGTTTTAATAAAATTGAGGGCCACCTGAGGAGTGCCGTCGACGAAAATGGAATCAATTTTCACGCAGCCTCTTCCATCTTGAATAGTGACCCGATACCAGCCTTTGTTAAGTCCACTTATTGAATGGCTCGTATTCGAAATCGCAGAGGTAGAAACACCATTGCTCCATGTATAGGTATAGGGGGATATACCACCACTTGTCACGGTGATAGTAGCTGAACCATTTGGCTGTCCACAGTTTGAGGATGAGAATGATTTGCTTACTAGAATTCCAACAGAATTATTTAAAACAATGGTATCCTTTTTAATACATCCTTTCGCATCGGTAAGCGTATGAATATAGGTGCCTGCCCCCCTACCAGATAATATGCTGAAGGTATCTCCTGTATTCCATAAATACCTATAGGGTGAGATTCCAGCATTTGGAGTAATTGTTATGGATCCATTTGCCAGACCACAGCTGGGCTGAATAATCGCAGGGGTCGCAGATGTAGGATTGCTTGGGCCAATGGAAATTGTATATTGAACAACACATCCTAGACTATCTTGAATACTTAAGGAATAAACTCCCGCGGGTCTATTCTCAATAAAAGTATCCGTAGAAATAATAGTAGAACCGAGTCGCCATGTTTGTGTTACTGGTTTAACACCTGTTTTAGATAATATTCTCGCTTGCCCATTATTCAATCCACAAATTGTGCTATCTATTTTATAATTCGCTACTGGTGCAGCCAAACCAGCAGTTATAGTGATAACCGTATCCCATCGACAGCCTGATACATTGCGGATTGCTATATTATATGAACCAACAGCAAGACCATTAAAAACATGATTCGCTACAAAAGTAACTCCCCCATTGACTGAGTATTGATAGGGTGGATTGGCTATGGCAACTGTTTTTACTTTAATTCTAATAGAGCCATTACTTATACCACAACTTGTACTATTGGCTATGACTGAATCTATTTCGTCTCTTACTATAGAAACCTTAACCTGTGTATTAGCACTATCCCTGCATCCTGCAGAGGTTGATACTATCACTTTATATGCCTGTGTACTTGGTGGTTTTGCTATAGGATTGGGAATCGTCGTAGACGACAACCATGAAGCAGGACTCCATGCAAAAGTATAATTACTCGATGCAGGATTGGGCGTCACTTGAAGCTGTGCAGAATCTCCTTTGCAGTAGGCTAGCGAAGGATTGAGTGATAAAATAGGAAAAGGCTGAACACGAACAAGAATTGGACTATCAGCCGTCGGGCAGCCTACAGCAGCTATTCGCAATTTTACTGTGTCAGAAGTAAAAAGTGTAACGGATGGTGCGGTGTAAGTTGGATTTGTGCAATTCGTACAGCTCAATCTGCTAGCTGGCAACCACGTCATAGTATAAGCCGAATTCGTTGAGCTATAAGACAACGGGAAGGTTCTGCCAGAACAAATTGAAGTATCTCTTCGGCCGTTGAAAATATTGATCCCATGCGCAAAGTCTCTAATCATGATCAATACCGTATCTGAAAAATTTATACTCGGTACCGAGAAGACAATTCTTAACGATTCTGGTGTTTCCTTTAGTGAATCCAAGATAGCTTGGATATTGTAAAAGAAGGTGGAATTACCTGTAGGAATGGTGAATGAACTAGCCGCAGAATAATCACTGGTCGAACTTGTACCTGAAAAGCTAGCATTGACAGTGATGGGAAAGGTAGTAGCTGCTCTCGAAAATCGGATGACACCAGGATTACACCCTTCGATAAGATTTACTGTGTCCAGCACTGGGACACCATTTGTGCCGCGTTTTTCGGTGATTTCAAGCTTTATTTTTGAAGTAAAACTAAATTGCTTTAAAAAAATACCACTATCAAAAAATCCATCGGCAATATCTGCTATGGCAATTTTCATGGTATGGGTCTGAAATGGAGATACTGGAATAATGGCCCTTAATGTCTTGGTCATACCATCGTAAACGATATGATTATTAACTAGATTACCAGTATAATGCTGAATAAAAGGTGCGCCTGAACCTAAGGATTGACAATAGTTTACGTAATTAGTCCAGCCCGTCTGCTTCATGGTATCGTTGATACTATTCGTTGAAACGTTGACATTGGTACCTGGCACTTTAGCATAATTAGTAAAGGTGGTGCTAGAAGGAGGTGCTACAAAAATACCGAAAGCATCTACGTACTGTGAACAGCCATATTCAGGATATTCTTCCGAAGCGAATGCATAGTCAATAAATGCTGTATCTCCCTGTGGTATGAAATTAAACTGCAGAAAACATAAATCTCGTTGAACAGCAGTAGTGCCTGCAATGGAAGTGATTTGAGCATCGGTGGTCGTAATTCCCCAATTCTTGCTTGCTTGTGCTAATCTGTTGGCATTAATACCAGTATCTCCGCTGACAGTAAGAACTCTTCCTGTGCACAATACGATGCCCGTATCGATAGCCAAACTAAGATTCGGTGTTGGATTTACATTGATAAAATTTCCATTGGCCTGTGTATTGCAGTTCAAACTCATCCCCGAACCAGGAAGAAGAATCCCTTTTCCAATAAGCCTTGTAGCCAATTGTGTAGCAGTCTGATTGGGAGTAAGGCTCACTGATTGACTGTTCACTTGAAGTGAAAAAAAAATAAGCAGCAATAAGAAAGCACCTTGGATATTCATAGTCTAATCCCTTTCTTTGCAACAAATATAATACATTAACCCTGTAATTCCTCAAAATAATATTGATTTACAGGGCAAAAAGAAAACTAAGTAAGTTTCTACCGTTTTAATTCACTACCAAACAAGCGTGACTCTGCCTTTTTTAGTCACCTTTCTGCTATTGAGATAAATAACTTCGGCTATATAGCTATACTCCCCACTCGGAGCAAGATCCCCTTTGTACATACCATTCCAGCCAATTCGATGCCCATCTTCTGTTTCAAACATTTTTTCTCCCCATCTATTAAATATAGTCAGTTTAGACGAGATCAATCTATTCGAATAAAGTTTAAAACTGCTGTTTTCAGGATTCGAACTCATAGGTGAAAATGCTGATGGTATATACAACTCATTGTCATCTACAACCTTAATAAATACGGTGTCTCGCAGAGTACACTTACTGAGATATTTTACAGTCAAGACATATTGATTATCTACGAAGGTGGAAGCTATGGGCTGCTCACAATCCGAACAACTCAATCCTTCACTTTCTCTCCAAAAAACTTGATTAATCCATGATGGATCTCCCTCAACTACCTCATAATCTAGCTGCACCACTTCTCCTAGCTGAATAATTGAATTACTTGGTCTCGCATTAATACTTAAAACTGGTGCTGGTTTAATGAACGTATCAATATACGATTGACAATCTTCGGCATCTTTTATTACAACATAATATCTACCTGCTTCTAGCTTTGTCCATTTATTTTTAAATGAAAACACCTTGCCTGTATCAATGCTATATTTATAAGGCGATACGCCTCCTATGCCATTAGCAGTTAACTCTCCTTCAATAATTTCTTTACAAATTAAATCTTTTGGAATTAACGACCCTCTGCGCTGCCTAGGTGGATCAACGATAGAGTCTACGAAGCTTGCCTGACAGCCATTTGAATCAATTATATTCAAGGTATAAACTCCATGTTTCAAATTAATAATATCTTTTGTTTTAGTATTATTTGACCAATTATATTGGAATGGCTTGACTCCATTGGTCACAGTTGTATTAATCACCCCTTTAGCAGTTCCAAAACACGTATTATTAATTTTCAAACCGGTTATGAGTATAGGCCGTGGCTCGGTCAAAGTCACACGGAGCGTGTCCTTACAGCCGATTAAATCTTCTACCGCCACCGTCTGTGTACCAGCTAATAGATTTATGGCTCTATCACCATAAGCACCTGAAGGAAACCAACGATAAGTATAAGGGGACGTACCCCCTGTAGTTTTTACTAAAATTTCTCCTGTCGGCTGATTATGGCAAATAAGATTTATAGAGTCTAAAACCTTGGTCACGATTTTATTCGGCTGAGAAAGTGAGAAAGAATCTTTGTAAATACAACCCTTTTTATCTGTTACTGTATAAATATGTTTGCCAGCACTCAAACCATAGGTAGTCGGATCTGCAGTCTCAGTATATACTTTATATTTATAAGGGTCTTGACCACCCGATGGATAGAATTTTACTCGACCAGAGAAATCATTCCAACATTTTAGCCTAAAGGTGTCATAGCTAGCTCCTACTAAATTAGGCTCTTCGGTCACGCTGATTTTGGCAGAATCTATACAATTGAGGCTGTCTTTTACCGTTACAGAGTAAGTGCCTGGCCGAAGACCAGATATAAATGTATCTGCACTGCCATTACTCCACAAATATGTGTATGGCCTTGCAGCTTCAGTTACTAATGAGTTGATTCTCCCAGTGGGTTGCAGGCAGTAGGATTGTACAGAATCTAATTTGATTTTTGGTATTTTGGTTGTTGGTAGAGGAATATTTCTTATCCATTCACATTGCCTTTCATCGGTAATAGTAACAGAATACGTTCCTTCTCCAATATTAATAATAGGATTTCCAAGAGAATTATCACTCCACTTATAAACAATAGGAGGCACTGCACGCAAATTCATAAATACTTGAATGCTACCATTTGGCAAACCACATGTCGACCGATTAATTTTAATGGAATCAATAGGCGGTTGGGCTCCTGATACTAAATTTTCAATTAGCGTATCCTGACAGCCAATACTATCAGTAACAATAAGGGTGTATGTATTATCAGGAATCTTATTTAAAAAAGTAGTAGTGTCGCTTGTATTCCATAAATATTTTAAAGGTTTTGTTCCATACAACGTGGTTGTTGTAATAGCTCCATTTGGTTTACCGCATACAGGCAAAATTACTGATTGTGTATATAATTCAGGTTTCTTCCAATCATCAATAAATATACTTGATGTAATGGTGCAGTTGCCATTATCACTCAAGGTGAGGGTGTAATTGCCTGTTAAGATATTGGTCAAATTGGCAGAAGTAGCTCCATTGCTCCAAGCGTAAAATTTGGTGGGAGCACCTCCATTTACAATAGACGTAATACTTCCGTTGGCTTCACCACATTTAGATTTCTCACCTGTTAGATTCACTGTAAGCATAGGAAATCTGGCTAAATAAACACTTTGGGAATCCTTACAATTATTGACATCGGACACAACCACTTTATAATTACCAGAATCTCTATTGATCAAGCCTGGGGGGCCAATAACTCCATTCCACTCATAACTGAATGGTGCTGTCCCTTGGGTCACTGCAGCTGATAGAAGTCCATTATTAATGCCACAACTAGCATTTTGTTGAGAAATCGTGACAACAGGTGAAGTAGCCATGACTAAGGTTTGTGATTTAGTAATGGTGCATAGATTGTCCGTAATCGTTACGGTATAACTAGTGCCTGCTAAATTAATAATACTATCAATAGTAGCTGACGTGGTCCAAGTATAATTTACAGTACCCACCGTGTTGAATGCTATGGCTTTAAGTTTGCCATTGTTAATGTTACATTTTGGGTGCTGTACGATTAGGTTTACAGAATCTACTCCTATGCTATTTAATAATGTAGAGGTCGATGCAGAACATCCTGTAGCATCTGTTACCGTCAAAGAGTATGTATTTGGTACTATACCAGTGATCGTATTCGTATTTCCACCATTGCTCCATGTATAACTAATTGTTCCGCTCGCATTAGTAACTATAGCCACTAAACTTCCATTTCCATTTCTGCATGTAGCTGGTGTTTTATTGAAATTTACTACAGGCAATCCTAGCTGGATCAGTGTGACTGAGTCTGTCCATATACAACCTTTCGTATCCGTTACAGTAAACTTGTATTTCCCAGGACTAAGGTTAAATACAGAATCAGAATTTGGAAGAGCTGGACTCCAGAAATAATTTTTCGTCCCTGTCCCACCTGTAGCTCGTAATTTAATAAATCCATTATTTAAATTACAACTTGGATTCTTGGCTGTTTGGGTAGCTGTAAGTGTGTAAACTGTATCCATGACCGTCGAATCTTTTTTAATACAACCTCTGACATCAATGACGGTATATACATATTTGCCCCCATTGAGATTAGAAATTGAATTAGTCCCTGCCACAGCATTCCAGAAATGACTCAGCGGAGTACGAGTGCTGACTACATTAGCAAATATGGAACCATTGGATAATCCGCAGCTCGCTTGATTGGGGATGAGGGAGACAATTGGTCCTGCCGTATCTCCTACATTGACAAGAGAAGTTGCAATACATCCCAAACTATCTGTAACAGATAGTGTATACGAACCTGCGCCGACATTCACTGCATTGGCATTGGTACCCAATCCTCCGCTCCAGTTATATGAATATGGCAATCTTCCATCTATCACATTCGTTGAAATACTCCCTACCTTATATGTACAATTATCGTTGATTACTATATGACTAGCACTATGTTTCTTCACTCGAGTCAAGTGAATTGTATCTCGAATCTCACAATTATTTGAGTCAGAAATATAGAAAAATTGCTTCCCAGTATCCAGTCCAGATGCAGTCAAAGAATTAATAACCGCATTCCAGTTAAAAATATATGGGGGTTTGCCATTAATAATGGTTGCAGTTACTTGGCCATTATTCAAATCACAATTGGCAGGAGTTTTTGTCACCGAAATTTGCAATGGTGTTTGAGCGATTATAGTGACAGAGTCTATATCTGAACACCCTGTGCTATCGGTTATGGTTAATACATATGTTCCCGCCATTAATCCATTTAAATCCTTGGTCGTTGCTCCATTGCTCCAATTAAAAGTAAATGGAGCTTGACCAAAACTAATGTTGGTTATAACCTTGCCTTTGTCTGAGCCACAAAAAGAATTGACCCCTAACAAATTGACATCTGGGCTAGGAACAAATTGTACCTTAGCGGTATCTATTCGAACACACGTTCGAGCATCAGTCACAGTAAGAAGATAATTTCCACTAAATAGATTTTGAATAGAATCATTCGAAGTAAAATTATACCACATATAAGTATATGGTAAACTTCCTCCACTCACCATTGCTTTCGCTTTGCCACCACCATTGACGCAGTGTGCATTTTTTATTTGAAACTGAATACTTGGAGCTGCACTATCTACAATAGCTATGGTGTCGAACAGTATGCATCCCTTGGAGTCGCTTATCTGAACTATATAGGTTCCTGAGTCTATAGCATTAATAAACCCTGTATCTGTTGCTTGCTGATTTGAAGTAAAAGCTCCAGGCACTTTTCTCCAGCTATAAAAATAATCTCCGTAAATGCTATTGGCTATCGTTTTAATTTGACCATCTGATCGACCACAATTTGAACGCGTCCATTGTAAAGACTTAGTTGGTGCTACAGTATAGGCTAGGGTATCACGTAATATATATACACAACCCGCCGTATCTGTCAAAGTAAGCGTGTATATACCCGGTGCTAAATTTATGATACTTGAAGTTGTACCTGAATTACTCCAGTTATAACTCTGTGCTACCAGCGGCGCCGAGATATTGACATTAATACTGCCCGTATTATTTCCACATGGCGGATCGTTAGCAATTAAACTTGGAAGAGGATTTGGATTGACATCTAAAGTAGAGGTTAAAGCAGCGGTACATTTTTGAGAGTCCTCCACTATAATCGAATAACTGATAGGTCCTGTCAAGGAAAGCTTCTTGTAAGTTGAATCCAAAATACCATTCCAGGTAATTTTTATAGGATTAATGACACTATCTATTTTAATATGAATTTCCCCATTTCCCCCTGCGCATTTTTCTAATAGAATAGAATCGCGAATGGTAGGATAATGGGTATACCGCATGGTTGCTGTCGTATCGAATTTACATCCATTAGAATCGGTAGTTCGCAAATTATATGTGCCAACAGATACACTGTCAAGTAGTGCAAAACTGTCTCGCGCTAAACGCTGCCATACATGCTTGAAAGGGGCAGTACCACCTAGAGGTAAAGCAAGAATAGTTCCAGATACTGTATCACAGCGGGTTTTGACTATTTGAAAAGTATCGCGGAGCGTGGTACTATCTTTTATATTTAAAGAATCTCTAACAATACATCCTAGACTATCGGTAATAAATAATTCGTACCGCCCATGCTTCAAACTATCAGCGATCAAACCTGTATCTCCGTTGGACCATTTAATAGAATAGGATGGCGTTCCATTGGTAATATTGATAGTAATTTTACCTGTAGAATCATTGCATTTAGATCTTTGAAAAATTGACTGATAGGTAATGGCTCCTTTTGTACTTATATCCCATGTATCGCGCATAACACAACCATTACTATCTGTAATGATTACAGAAATAGTATCGCTAGGCAGACCTCCCACAAAATTTCCACTCGCATTGACATCGTGGCTCCAAACAAAACTGAAAGGGCTTGACCCTATAATATTGTAGATGTGGATTAATCCGTTATCAAAACCACATCTCGCTTTACGAAAACTATCTTGATAGACAGGAAAAGGTCGTCGTACGATAGAATCCACTCGCGTCCCTATACAACCATCAGCGTCTGTTACTGTCAATGAATATGTTCCTGGTAGTTTGGATGATATGTTTGGAGTGGTTTCTCCAGAACTCCAAGCAAAGCTATATGATGGTTTGCCACCAGTGATGCTTGTTGTTATCCCACCTATGGTATTATTGCACAAAGCATTTGTGATATTAAAGCCCACAGTTGGATTGGTAGAAGCTAGAATAGTATATATCTTCGTTTTTTGACAACCGTTACCATCTTGAACCAATACGGTATAATTCCCTGGGGCTAAACCAGTTCTTGTGGCACTTGTATTACCTCCAGCCCAAGCAATGCTAATAGGATTTTGTCCTACTATATTTTGTAAGAAGATCTTGCCATTACTTGCACTGCATATTGTCTGAACTAAACTATCCGAAAAATTAGTAAAAACAGGCTGAAGAATGGTGTCTGAGGTTGTTTTTTGGCAACCTATAGAATCTGTTATAGTTACTGTGTATATACCTGGGGCTAACCCACTTATAAAATTAGCAGATTGTCCACTACTCCAATTATAAGCTATTGGAGGTTTTGCCCCAGTTACGCTCGTTGATATACTACCATTATTTTGTCCACAAGTTGCATTTGCCTTCGTAGTTGTTAATACTGGTGATGAGTTCATAGTAACTAGTGATCCTCCGGATGCAGTGCAGCCGTTTGCATCCGTAACGGTTACATTGTATGTCCCTGGCGCTATGCCTGTTCTATTCTGACTTGTGACTGCATCATTCCATACATAGCTATAATTAGGAGTTCCTGATAATATAGATACATTGATGGCTCCATTGTTCACTCCGCAAGTTGCATTGGTCCTGTTGATCGAAATATTTAAAGCAGGACTTGAGTTCACCGTGACTGAATCTATCGCTAAACAACCCTTAGAATCTTGAATAGTAAATTTATATTTGCCTCCTGATAGTGCATTGATTGAATGCGTTGTAGCTGATATTGGTGATGTAGTTACTCCATTGCTCCAAAAATAAATAAATGGTGCTGTACCGCCACTAGTTATCTGAGCTGTTGCTGAGCCATTGCTCGCACCACAGAGCGCATTTGTGCCTGATTTATTCTTAGTAATAGCTGGAAATGAATTCACTTGAATGCTATCTATTTTCGTACAACTATTCACGTCAGAAAATGTCAGCTTGTACCAACCACCTGCCAATCCACCTATCGTTGGCGTATTTCCTCCTTGACTCCACTGATAGGTAAAAGGAGAAAAACCACTAGTCGCATTGGCTGTGATTGCACCATTCAGATTGCCGCAGGTTTGGTCTGTTTTAGAAAAACTAAAATTTGCTGGAGAACTTCCCAAAATATTGATGGGGTAATTTATAGAACATCCCGCGCCATCAATGACAGTCAAAATATAAGACCCAGCAGGACGACTATTGATGAAAGTATCTGTCGAAATGACTGCTGCTCCTAACTTCCATTGAAAAGTAATTGGCGCGACTCCTGTCTTAGTCAATACCCTTGCACTTCCATTGCTGAGACCACATGTTGTGTTTTGAATCGTGTATGTAGCCCCTGGAGGATTTGTTCCCGCCGTAATAGTTAGGATGGTATCAAAGCGACAATTCAATCCATTTTTAATAGCTATATTATAAACCCCCGCCGCAAGACCATTAAATATATTACCTGATATGAAAGTCGTACCCCCATTTATGGAGTAAGTATAAGGTGGATTATTTGGAGAGGTCGATTTCGCATAAAGTCTTATAGAACCATTATTCGTACCACACGTAGCATTAGTTATTCGCATGGAATCAATTTCATTTCGAATCGGGAATACATTGACAGAAGTGAATGCACTATCGCGGCAGCCTGCCGGTGTAGTTACTAAGAATTTGTATGTTTGATTAGTGCTCGGTTTTGCGAATGGCAATAAAATAGAACTGTTAGATAGACCAACATTGGGCGTCCATAAATAGGTATAAGTTATAACTGGAGTCACGGTTGGGTTTAGTTGAATAGAATCATTAATACAAATATTAAAGTTAGGACTCAAACTAATGACTGGTTTGGAATTGACATTTATCGAAATCAACGAATCTATAGTAGTGCATCCTAAAGAAGAGATTCGAAGAAAAACATTTTGAGTTGATGCAATATTTGGTGCTGTATACGTATATGTGGTTGTGAAACAATTAGTACATGAAAGATTGGTAGCTGGTGTCCATACTGCATTGAAACTAGTATCTGATCTTGTATAATTAATATTAATATTTTGGCCTACACATAATGAGGTATCTCTTTTGCTGTTGTTTATTGTAATGCCATTAGCAAAGTCTTTAATGTAATAGTTAACCGTATCCGAATAGTTTATAGATGGTACCGAGAATACGATTCTAAGTGATTCCATATTTTCTTTTAAACCATCTGTTAAGGCTGAAACATTGTAGTTAAAGGTACTAGAGCCTGTAGGTATTGTAAAACTAGATGTAGCAGTATAATCAGCAGAAACTGCCGTTCCTGAAAAACTAACATTTACAGTAATTGGCGCACTGATAGTTGACCGAGAAAAAGAAACTATTCCTGGATTACAGCCTTCAATCAAAAAAAGTGAGTCTTTGTTGGAACCATTAGTAGCTTTCTTTTCCGTTAACTCTAATAATGGTGGAGAATTAAAGCTCGATTTTTTAAAGAATAGCCCGCTATCAAAATTAGCATCCAATATATCTGCTATGACTAGTTTCATGGTATGAGTCAAATTTGGCAGAACAGGTATGCGCGCTCGCAGTACTTTTGTCATCCCATCATAGACGATATGGTTATTTATAAGATTGGTCGTGTAATACTGAATGAAAGGCGACCCCGCACCTAATCCTCTACAATAGGTATTGAAGTTGGTCACTCCTGTTTGCTTACTCGTATCATTAATACTATTGACCGATACATTAATATTGGTGCCAGGCACTTTGGAGTAATTTTTGAATGTATCACTTGGAGCCTGAACAAAAATACCAAAAGCGTCAAAGTACTGCAAGCAAACATACTCAGGATAATCTTCGGAAGCAAAAACATAATCGATAAATGCGGAATCACCACGTGGCACAAAATCAAACTGTAAAAAGCATAAATCTCGCTGCACAGCAGAGGATCCTGCTAAAGAGGTTATTTGCGCGTCCGTAGTAGTAATCCCTAAGTTATTGCTCGCCAATCTAAATCTATTTGCATTGATTCCTGTATCGGTAGCTGTACTCAAAACTCGTCCTGTACATAATACAATTCCACTATCAATCGCCAAACTTAAATTTGGCGTGGGATTTACATTGACAAAGGTTCCATTAGCCAAAGTACTACAGTTTAGCGTAAAACCTCCAGCTACCTGTATTCCCTTTCCCGCTAGCGTGTTTGCCAGAACAGCCGCTGTTTGATTATCTACTAAGGTTATAGATTGACAATGGCTGACACTTAGCCGACTCATCAATATAAGGAAGACGATTAATCTTATTAACATTAGTAACACTGACTTTCAGTTAACACAAAGATAATCAAAATTTAAAGTACAATGAAAAAAAATTAGAAAATTATGTATCCAAATAAGAAAAACTTCTTTTATCCACTAAAATTAGGCCGAATTAGTCAGCAAATTGGCTTATATCTAATTTATCAGTTTAAGATTTAATAGGCATTATCCTCAATTAATTGAATACGATTCTAAAGCAAAATCAAGATTCATTTTTGTACGTGAAAGATAAAGTGGCTGGTGAAACAAGTCTAATTTTACTAGCATATTATGTAGAAGCCCTTTCTCCTTCAAACTCAATTTTCCCGTGATTAATTTCGCCACTTTTCTAGTCACAGCTTTAATGGAATAAAACTTTGTCTCTCCCTTTTTTGTTAGGACCAATCTTTTACTTCGTCTATCATGGTCATCAATAGATTCTTCAATAAGTCCATTATTTATTAGGCGGCGTATAATCTCCAATCCAGATGTCTTTTCATGTACATTTACTTCAATTAGTTGTGTCTTAGTGAGACTACCCGCTCGTTTTAAAGCATACAAATAAGTGAAGTCTTCCTGTACTATCTCTGGAAAATCAGAAAGATAGGTTTTAATATGAATCTTGGCATGTCTATACATTAAGATTAACAATCTTGAAATTTCCTCCTCGACCTCATTCATCGCTAAAGAATTGTTGGTAGCACTTCTGCAACTCTTTTGGGCGTTGTATTCACTATTCAAAATCCAATAGGCAAAATCAGTTAATTTAGTGTTCTTTATTTTACTTTGTTCTTTAACAAATCTACAATAAGCCTCCAAAAAATCCATTGAGTAATTTACTTTCATAATTAGTACAATTTTGTGCTAAATTATATCTTTTATAATAAATTCGTCCTATTATTTAATTTCCGTATATTTGTATCACTAAAGAACTAACTTTAGACCATGTCAAAAAAGAAAATTGCTATCATAGGTTCTGGTTTCTCTGGTTTGAGCGCGGCTTGCTACCTAGCACAAAAGGGGCATCTCGTTACCATATTTGAGAAAAATGAAGCCGTTGGTGGACGAGCTAGGATGTTTGAACAGGATGGGTTTAAATACGATATGGGGCCAAGCTGGTATTGGATGCCAGATGTTTTTGATCGATTCTTCGCAGATTTCGGAAAAAAGACCAGTGATTATTATAATTTGCTAAAACTTTCTCCTGGATTTCAAATCATTTTTAACGACGCCTCTACTTTTATGATGGTGAATGATCCTGTAGAACAACTAAAGTCCTTTGAGAATATTGAAATTGGGAGCGGAAACAAACTGAAAAAGTTTTTAAAAAATGCTGAATACAAATACAATATAAGTATGACGGATCTTGTATTCAAGCCATGTCATAGTGTATCAGAATTCATACGGTGGGATATTATTAAAGAAGTAATCAAGACAAATTTATTTAGTCCGCTCAGCTACGAAGTCCGTGCATTGTTTAAAAGTGAAAAATTAAGACAAATTGTAGAGTTCCCCGTCATTTTTCTAGGAGCTATGGCAGATAAAATCCCTGCACTTTACAGCATTATGAATTATGCTGCCATGGTGCAGGGAACCTATTATCCTGATGGAGGTATGGTAAAAATTGTAGAAGCCATGTCTGACTTAGCTAAAAGCTTGGGCGTAGAAATAATTACTAGTTCACCGATTGAGAAAATAGAAATCGACGGGAATATGACCCGTGGAGTAAAAATAAATTCGACGCTTATTGCATTTGATGCCGTCCTTTCTGCTGCGGATTATCACCATACAGAAATGAACCTATTGGAACCAAAATATAGAAACTATGATGAAGACTACTGGGAAAAGAGAGTCTTCGCTCCATCTTCCGTGTTATTCTATCTGGGACTCAATAAAAAAATTGACAAACTAATCCACCATAATCTTTTCTTTGATACTGACTATCATGCACATGCAACGGACATATACGAAAAGCCCCAATGGACCAAAGATCCGCTGTTCTATGTATGCTGTCCATCGAAAACTGACAAATCAGTTGCTCCAGAAAATTGTGAAAACCTCTTTATACTTATACCACATGCTATACAGCTCCAAGAAGACAATACGATGTTAGATCATTATTTTACTACAATTATCAAACGCATTGAAAAGTATACTGGAGAATCTGTTCTGCCACACATCATTTTCAAAAAACAGTTTACTGCTAATAACTTTGTAGAAGAATATAATTCATACAAAGGAAATGCTTACGGACTCGCCAATACCTTGATGCAAACTGCTTTTTTAAAACCAAAAGTAAAAAACAAAAAAGTAAAAAATTTGTTCTACACTGGACAGTTAACCGTACCAGGACCAGGTGTGCCTCCATCTATTATCTCAGGGAAAATTGTAGCAAAAGAACTTCACAATTATTTAACCCTCAAAAACTAAACTTATGACACTATCTTTAAACGAATCCCTAACGATAGAAACAGTTATTGAGGAAAAACCGTTAATAATGCCTACATCTAGCCATAATATAGAACTGACAAGTTCAAAATCTCACTTTGATGAGATTTCAGATCTAACGGCAAAAAATATCACTAAAAAATATAGTACCAGTTTTTCTATCGGGATATTGTGTTTGGATAAATCCATACGAAATGCTATATACCAAATCTATGGCTTCGTACGTGTGGCTGATGAGATAGTTGATAGTTTTCATGGTTATGATAAAAAAAAACTTATAGACGAATTTGAAGAGGACACCTATAAAAGTATAGAGCGCAAAATATCCACCAATCCCGTACTAAATAGTTTCCAGGCAGCGGTGCATGCCTATAATATTGACAAAAAACTTATAGAAGCTTTTCTTTACAGTATGCGCATGGATTTGGAGGCAAAAGAACATGATAAATCTTCGTATGATACATATATCTATGGGTCTGCTGAGGTAGTTGGTCTTATGTGCCTTTATGTGTTTGTCAATGGCAATATGGAAGAATATATTCGTCTGCGACCACAAGCAATGAAGCTTGGGTCTGCTTTTCAGAAAATTAATTTCCTAAGAGATATTAAAGAAGATTCTATACAATTGGGGCGGATTTATTTTCCTAGTCTCAACCTAACTAAATTTGATGATAACACGAAAAACGAATTAATAGCAGAAATAGAACAAGAATTTGAAATAGCGTTCGAAGGAATAAAAAATCTTCCTTTTAAAGCGAGATTTGGGGTATATTTAGCCTACAAATACTACAGAACTTTGGCTGCCAAAATAAAACAAATGCCAACCAGTGTTTTGTTAAAACAAAGAGCCAGCGTAAGTAATTTTACTAAACTATTCTTAGCATTCAAAGTTATTTTTATGCGAAAGTTAAATATAGCCATAAGATGAAACAATTGATAATTGCATTATTATTTTTTGCATTTAGCTTTCCAATCAAGGGGAATGAGGCAATCAGGCAAGAACTTGACCTAGCCTGGAAAAATGAAGAATTTGCCGATCAGTTAATTGCCAAATTAGAAAAGAATACAAATGAGAAAAATCAAGGCTACCTCGCTGTAGCCTACATGATGAAATCAAACCACGCGTCTATGCCTTGGACCAAACTCAAATACTTCTTTAAGGGAAAGAAAACATTAGAAAAAGCCATTGTGAGCGAACCAGATCGTGTGGAGCTGAGATTTTTTCGGTATGAAATTCAAGTTAAAATACCAAAGGGACTTAAATATAATAACCTAGAAGAAGATAAAAAGATGATGATTATCTACCTCGAAAATGAACAAAACAAAAAAAAGGATGAATCATTATACTCCAAAATCCAATTACTAAATCTAAAGAAATTATGAATATACTCGTTTTTTTAACCACCTATATAGCTATGGAAGGGGTGACTTGGTGCACGCATAAATTTATCATGCATGGTCTCCTATGGAATTTGCACTATGACCATCACAATAAAAATAAATCTAAGTTCATGGAAAAAAATGATTGGTTTTTTGTCTTTTTTGCCATCATCTCAATGAGCCTTTTTTACATTGGAACTACTATCGAAGGCATGGGGTTTTGTATTTATATTAGTCTCGGCATTTTAACTTATGGAATATCCTATGTGATTGTGCATGAAATCATCATTCACAAAAGGCTATTTTCCAATTGGACACAAAAGTTCTTCTACTTCAAAGCGCTGCAAAAGGCTCATAGAAAACACCATTCCCATTTGGGGCCAGAGGAAGGAGAATGTTTTGGCATGTTATGGGTGCCTTTTCATTATTTTAAAGAGGCTTATAAAAACAGATGAGGTTTAAACTCCTAATTCTTTTTCTTTCGTATTATAGTTTTTTTTCATTTATATTGTTTTATTGAGTTATCCTTTTCCTATGTTTCTTTCTTCTACTGTTCATAAGCTAATAGCCGAGTTCTCTAAAGAAAAAAATGAAAGAAAAGGGTAATTACAATAATCCTAGGAGAAAACTTAGCTCACAATTTTACTTTACTTTTCTGCTTTGTAATCATTAAAAAAGAACCCTAGTGTAATGACAAACTATCTAATCATAGGCGGATCCTCTGGCATAGGGAAATCGCTCGCTGAAATTCTTTCAGAAAACTCAAACGTCTTTGCTACATTTTGTAAGACAGAGCTAGCTCACCCTGCAATAAATTATTTCTATCATGAAGCTAGTGATAAACTCAATCTCGATAAATTGCCTGAAGTTATTGATGGACTTGCATACTGCGTGGGTAGTATTCAGCTAAAGCCTTTTCATCGCTTTACCGAAGAAGATTTCATTTTAGACTATCAACTACAAGTATTAGGATCGGTCAAAGTCATTCAAGATGTTTTACCTAGATTGAAACAATCCTCCTGTGCTTCTATCGTTTTATTTTCTACCGTAGCTGTACAAACAGGGTTTACTTTCCATAGCTTAGTATCGGCAAGTAAGGGCGCTATTGAGGGGCTTACAAAGGCCTTAGCCGCTGAATTATCGCCAAAGATTCGTGTCAATTGTATAGCGCCATCGATAACCCAGACTCCTTTAGCCGCGGCATTGCTCAATACCGAAGAAAAAATAGCGGCTAATAGCCAAAGACATCCACTGGGCAGAATAGGTCAGCCGCAAGACGTAGCAGAGCTCGCTGCGTTTCTCCTCAGCGATAAATCATCATGGATGACAGGACAGATCATTCATATGGATGGTGGAATTTCAACTTTAAAAAAATAAGAATATGGCAGCCATTTATCAATTGAAAACAAATCAACACATTCCGGCGAGTTTAGATAGAGTTTGGGATTTTATTTCATCCCCTAGAAATTTGAAGAAAATAACCCCCGAGCATATGGGTTTTCAAATAACGAATGAACCTATAGCAGAAAAAATGTATGCTGGCATGATTATCGCATATAAAGTATCTCCGATTTTGGGTATACCGATGGATTGGGTCACAGAAATCACGCAGGTCCAAGACAAGGAATATTTTGTCGATGAACAGCGCGTCGGCCCTTATGCTATCTGGCACCATCAACATAGATTAACTCCCATAGAAGGTGGCGTCCTCATGGAAGATATTATCTCTTACAAGCCTCCATTCGGAATTCTTGGAGCCATTGCGAATAATATATTGATCAAAGGACAATTGAAAACTATTTTTGATTTCAGATTTACGGCAGTAGAAAAAGAGTTTGGGAAGTGGAAAGAAGCATAATTGTTTGACTCATTTTTTAATGATTAGTTTATTTTTATAACTTTGCATCAAACAATTCACATGAGTCAGCAAAATATTCTCGTTATAGGTGCAGGAGGTCAGATAGGAACCGTTTTGGTTGAAAAGCTAAAAGAAATTTATGGAGCCTCTTCGGTATTTCCTACTGATTTAAAAGAGAATACGGAGAAGGGAATTTCAGGACTAGATGTGATGGACAAAGCAGGGTTAGAAGCATTTATTGAAAAGAACAAAATCTCAGAAATATATCATTTGGCGGCTATCTTATCTGCTCGTGGAGAACAAAATCCTAAATGGGCTTGGGATATCAATATGGGAGGACTGTTTAATGTCTTTGAATCTGGAGTTAAATTTAAGGTAGAAAAGGTCTTCTACCCGAGCACGATTGCTGTATTTGGTCAGCATATCCCTTTGGAAAGCAGCCCTAATCATGTGCCTCTGGTGCCCGCCACAGTCTATGGTATCAGTAAAGTAGCTGGTGAGTTGTGGGCGGAATATTATTTTACTAAATATGGATTAGACGTGCGCTCCGTTCGCTATCCGGGTGTTATAGGTTATCAATCATTGGCTGGTGGAGGTACCACAGACTATGCGGTGGATATATTCCATGCCGAAGCGAAAAATGAGGTTTTCAATTGTTTCCTATCAGAACATACCAAACTTCCGATGATTTATATGGATGACTGCATCAATGCCACGATTGATATCATGCGGGCTCCGAAGGAAGCTATAAAAATAAGAACGAGTTATAATCTGGCTGGTATGAGTTTTTCTCCTATTGAGATTGCCACAGAAATTCAAAAACGAAACCCAAACTTTAAAATTGAATACAACCCTGATTTTCGCCAAGCCATAGCAGCATCCTGGCCTGCAAGTATTGATGATTCTGAAGCAAAAAAAGACTGGGGCTGGCAGCCAAAATATAATCTTTCGGCTTTAGTGGAGGTTATGATGACGGAGGTTAGAAAACAATATTCTGGCCTTAAAGATTCTCTATAATCGCCTCAAATTCTTTATAACCGATTTGCCCTTCTGCGGTCTTATTGCCACTAATGTAGTGCACATAGGTAAAAGGAGCACCGAGAAACAATGAAGTTATCCTAGTAAATTTAGCGTCTTCTCCCATCCCAAACGCAACTAAATTTTCTTCTCCTTGATATAAATTCAAGAGATTAAGACAATCATCTCTAAAATTGACTTTGGTTGCTATCTTCACAATATCCGCCCCTATTTGCCTAGACTGATCTATGATTTCTTTTAGTTCGTTTCGAGAGGGGGTTTTATCAAAATTATGATAGGAAATAATCACCTTGGCGCCATATCCTTTGGCAAATGAAATCAAATCGTCCCTTTGCTGATTATTTAGCGTCAGCTCTACGTCTATATAAGTTGCTCCTGCGCTTATGGCTTTTTTTAATTGCTCCATTTTTTGAACGCTGGCATTCGTAGAGTCTGCTTCTCGGTATGTCGCTATGGTTTCTATTGGCAAAGAAAAAATCTCAGATAAATATTGAGATCTAAATTGACATATGTCCATTCGTATCTCTGCTATGCTAAATTTCTCAGCTATAGAAATAGCACGCTTTATATTGCTTTCTGTAACAATTACACAGGGTCTCACATGTTTTTATTTAAATTTAAAAAGACCGCCCAATTTTTCTAAGTCTGGATAAAAGTCCGGATAAGATTTTTGAACGGTCTGGCAACCTTTCACCTTACCTCCTATCAAAAATAATGCCAATACACTGGCAGCCATGGCCATACGATGATCACCATTCGACTCAAACTCAATGTCATTCATTCTTTCAACAGCTAAATTTAATTTTGATTTTCCAAAAATCATTAAACTGTCTTCTTCTAAAGTGTAGTGAATCTGCAACAATTCTAACCAATTTAGTATACCAATTAAGCGATTACTTTCTTTGTGAACCAGCCTATCCACCCCCATCAGTTTACTTTCCCCCTCTGCGAAAATGGCAAGCACCGTGAGGATTGGAGCCAAATCTGGAGCATCCCTTAGGTCTGCAGTGAACGGCCTATGAAGATCTGATTGAATCCTTAATGAACCCTTTTCCCAATTGAGTTTGGCGCCGAATTCTTTGACTATATCCAAAATTTTTAGATCCGCCTGCAGACTATTCGGGTTTAAACCTTGTAGAGTGATATCGCCGCTAATAGCTGCTGCTACTATCCAAAAAGCAGCCGAACTCCAATCTCCCTCCACCAGAATGGAGGCTTTAGTCTTTAAATTGGATGGACTCACTTGCAAGCCTCCTTCAATCCAGTCGATACTTGCCCCTAGACCCCGAAGTATGTCAATAGTCATATCAAGATAGGGTTTACTCTTCAAATTTTTAATCCCTAGCCTTAATACCTGCTCATGATGGAGCCCAACTAGGGAATAAAGCAATCCTGAAATAAACTGGGAACTTATAGAACCATCTATTTCCAAATCTATGGCACGTCTATTCCCCTGATAAGCAATAGGCAAATGATTTTGCTGTCCTTGGTAGTCTAGGCCCAATTGATCAAATACTGGATAAAGGGAATTCATTGGCCGATGAAGCAGACTGCCGGCTCCCTTAACTATAGTTTTTCCCTGATTTAGGAGCATAAGGCCCAAAAATAATCTAGCACAGAGTCCCGATTCGTGGCAATGGATGGTTATATCTTTGGTAAAATCAAACGATGACTGAATGACTAAGTGCGTCTCTCCACTCCAGACTAGTTCTGCTCCCGAAGATATAATTATGTCCAGAACTGCGAGCTCATCTGCGGATTTACCCAAATTTAAAATTTCTAAATTTGGTATTAAAAAAGAAGCCGCAAGCGCTCGTTGACCATAGCTTTTAGACGGTGGCACTGATAAAACCCCCGAGAGTTTCTGACATGACTTTAAGATAACATCCATTTCTCTTTCTCAGCTTTAATGAGATACTCCTTCAGTTTTTCTAAACTCATTTTTTCTATACTAGCTTTCCCTAGCTCTTTTACTAAAATGAAGAAAATAGTATCTCCTTCGCGTTTTTTATCTGCCTTTATTTTCTCATAAATAGCCATAGCGGAAAAGCTTTCTATACCTATCGGTAATTTATATTGACCGAGCACTTTTTGAATTTGACCTGTAAAACCTAGATTTATATGGTAATAGCTTTCAGACATTTTGGCAGCAAATAGCATCCCTAGACCTACCGATTTTCCATGAGACAAGCCGTAGATAGATTCTATGGCATGTCCCACAGTATGTCCAAAATTCAAAATGCGTCTTTTGTTCTCTTCAAATGGATCCTCCTTTACTATAGAAGATTTATGTATT
Source organism: uncultured Chitinophagaceae bacterium (assembly GCA_964465185.1). Lineage (GTDB taxonomy): Bacteria > Bacteroidota > Bacteroidia > Chitinophagales > JADJOU01 > CHPMRC01. The sequence goes on along the minus strand of CAYXKX010000001.1, from coordinate 154,844 downwards.
ATACAACGATAGATTATCTTTTGCAAACTAGCTTTATCAATCATGATCTCATGCAAATTCTGGTTTGATAGTTCTTGAAAAAGACCAGCATCTAGGATCAATCCATACTTAATGATCTCTGCAAATCCATCTGCCATTTCTTCTGGTGGGAGCTGATTTAAAATTTCTGGAAAATAGTAAATGGACTTTGGCTGATGAATCGTACCTAATTGATTTTTGAACTGTCTGAAATTAACCCCATTCTTGCCCCCTATACTCGCGTCTATCAGACTCAGAAGTGTGCTGGGCACAATGGAAAACGAAACTCCTCTTAAATAAACCGACGCGGCAAAGCCTGCTAAATCAGATACTGATCCCCCACCTATAATCACTACATGCCCCTTCCTATCAAGCTCTTGATCTGCAAATTGACCGACGAGCCAATAAAAAACCTCTAAACTCTTACCCTCATCTCCGCCATTTATCTCTATGACAAGGTCTGAAGGATTAAATGGAATAAGATGCCTGATTTTACTATCTATCACCCAGATGACTTTAGAATAGCCTTCACTCACTATAGCGGATAGCTCCGTCCAGCTATCTACCTGCGCTATGTTTGTAGTCGATTCTCTAAACACTTGATAATGGGAAATTGACTTCATATCAAAACAATTCGAGCTCAGTTAGTTTGTTATTCTCCTTAGTGACCCCTAAGTGAGATATCCCATTGGTTATGATAAAAGTGTTCGCCCCGAGATTCAAGTTATAGCGTGCCAATTGTTCCATCACACTGCTGTCCAGTTTCTTCTGTGGAGCCTTACATTCTATGAGTATAGACGGTTTTGCTGCCTCATCATACACGCAAATATCAAATCGCTTTAATCGCTCATTAATATAAAAACCCTTCTCTACGGCTATTTTACTAATTGAAATCTGCTTAGTTTCGGTCAAATAATGCAACCACAACTGTCGAACCTCTTCTTCAGGACTCGCTACAACCCATTTTTTTCGCACAATATCATAAATAACTTTGGATTGATCCTGTGTCTTAAACTGAATTTTATACTGACCGAATTGGACTGTCATATTTCATCTTCTAATTTCTCTCCACGCAGCTTTCGCAGTCGTTTTCTGGCATCTGCTGTGAATACAGAATCTTTAAATTTAGTCAATAGGTTTAGATAGGCAGCTTTGGCGCTTTCTATATTTTTAAAAACCTCTTCCTCGAGTTTTGCCCATTCATAGAGCGCCCTGTCGGCTAAAATGGATGTTGGAAATTTATCATAGAGTTCTTTGTAGAGCCTAGACGCTGCGCTGTCATTTTCTACTCCTTTTTCATAATTTGCTTCTATGAGCAACACATCGTCGATAAGACTAGAATTTGGAAATACCTTTTTCAAGGAAGCCAGCGTCTTGACTGCTTCTTCGGGTCTATTCTGATAGAAAAGCAATTCGGCAGTGGACACATCTTTCATCGCTAATTCTTTGGCATCGTCCCCTTGGTTTTCTTGGATAAATACAACCAATTGCAATGCATCATTTGCTATCAATTCGCTGGTAGATGATTTCAATATAGATAACAAATCCTCAGCCAATTCATAGTCTCCATTATAGTAAAAAATCTTAGAATTCTTATACCTAGCCTCCTCTCCTAAAGGTCCATCTTTTTCCTCTTTATCCACTTGACCATAAAGTAGAGACGCTTCCCATATATCATTCATCGCTAGTTTAATGTCAGCTAGGTCGAGCTTGGCTCTAGAGATATACTGACTAGCCATCATGGGTGTTTCTATCATTTTTTCGAGAATGCCTAAGGCTTGTGGCAATCTTTTTAAATACTTAACAGTATACTCCGCATACAGCAACTGTATCTCTGCGGTTGTTTGATTGCTACCATATTGTTGAAGATAGCTGATAATATCTGCGTGTAATTCGGATAAGTGCACAGAATCTCGCAAACGCTCTTTTTTGAGCCTCGCATAGAGAGAGAAAATCTTTTTCTCATTCGCTAGCTTGGCATAGCCGGAAGAATTATTTTTTATCACATAATCATAACCATCTATAGCTATCTCAAATTCATTTTCACCCGCTGCTATTTCAGCTATTTGATATACTTGCATACCTTGACCTCCTTTTCTTTTTTCATATGATTTGGCGAGTTGCAGTGCTTGCTCATAGTCTTTGACAGTCATAGCCATCTGCATAGCGAGTTCATTCCACTTATCACTTCCAGGTTCTGCTCCCAGTTTGGCGAATAGGCGCTTCTCCATGATTCGCTGAGCGGTCTTGCTCGAAGTTAAAAAATCATAGGTGGAGTAGAGATACATATAGTTATGATTGTCTAGGTCCAACTGGCCAAAGGCTATACTAACTGCCTCTTCCATGCGGTCTTGTTTGATATAGACGGCTAATAAATTTGACTGAAAAGCATCTTTTGATTTAGTCTTTTTCTGAAACTTGAGAATCAAATCCTCCGCCATAGACCAGTTTCGACTCTCCATATATTTCTGGATAAATGAATTGGCTTCATATTCATTTTCTCCTATTAGATCATTAACTTGTGACCATTCTTTCTTGGCTTGTGAACTATCCTGCAGCTTGTCATAAGCCACGGCCAGATTGAATCTGTTTTGCAAATTCTTTGAGTTTGACTTTAATGCTTGTTTTGTAATTTCAACTGCTTCATTATACTTTCGTAATTGAATGTAGGTCTTGTATAAGTAGTCATAAAATTTAACTGGGTTGATCTCGTATTGCTTTTTAAGCAATACCTCCGCCTTATCATATTCCCTCAACTGAAAAAACTGTATAGCAATGCGCTCGTCTTCTGCGGTCTGGGAAAATCCTTTCCCCACAATAAGAAGAAAACAAAAAACAAACCAAAAATTTTTCACCAATAAATTATTAAGACACCAATGTCCCCAAAGCTTCTCCTTTCAATATTCTCGCTAGATTTCCCGGCTGATTCATATCAAAGACCATAATGGGTTTTTTATTTTCTTCACAAAGGGTAAAAGCTGTCAAATCCATGACCTCGTACTTATTTTCATAGACTTCTTTGAAGCTGAGTTTGTCAAATTTCTTGGCATTCGGGTCCTTGCGTGGATCTGCGGAATAGATGCCATCCACATTGGTGCCTTTCATGACGATATCCGCATTGATTTCAATTGAGCGAAGCGCTGCAGCAGTATCGGTGGTGAAGTAAGGATTTCCAGTTCCCGCGCCGAATATGACAACCCGCCCTTTTTCCATGTGCCGTATAGCCCGTCTTTTTATATATGGTTCTGCTATCTGATCCATACGCACCGCGCTCAATAATCTCGTATATATCCCCAAATTCTCAATTGAGCTTTGCAGAGCCAGACCGTTGATCACTGTAGCCAGCATGCCCATGTGGTCACCTTGTACTTTGTCAATACCGATTTCAGCAGCATCCTTACCGCGAAAAATATTTCCCCCACCTATGACTAAAGCCAATTCAACACCCAAATCCACAGCAGATTTTATGTCTTCAGCATATTGCTTTAATCTTTCAGGATCATGTCCATAATTTCGGCTTCCCATAAGGGCCTCGCCACTTAGTTTGAGCAATACTCTCTTGTACTTCATTGGAACAACCTTGAGGTTAAATAAAAAAATTAGGATTGAAAAAAACCACTGATTTTATCTTTGATAGAATCTTTGAGTCGTTGTACATCGCAGCGACAAATATAATTATCCTTCAGTTTCTGGCAGATTTTTGTCTTCAAATCTTGCTCATGACATATGTATTCTTGACATTCCGCACAGTCGTTTATGTGACTTACAAGTCCTATTAGTTTGTCTTCAGACAATTCATTGTCTATGTAGTACATGACTTGATTCCTTATGTCTTGACAAGCATTATCTGCCATGATTAATCATTTTTATTTCGTTTATCTTTATAACCCATTTTAGCTCCATAAAGTTGCAGCTTTGATTTCAACATATTTCTAGCTCTAAATAACCTCGAACGGACTGTGCCGATTGGTATCTCTAGAATATCACTCAGTTCTTCATAGGTAAAATCTTCTAGATCTGCCAAAATGATAATTTGTCTATAATCCGCAGGCAATCTCTCCAGTGAGGTAGTCACTTCATCGCCCATCATTGATTTAAAATGATCCGTATTATCTTTGACTACGACTCCATCCAGGTCTTGACTCGAATTTTCATCATTAGAATCTCCATCCTTAGTTTCTATGATATTATCAAATGAATAGTGCGTTGGTTTTACCGACTTTTTCCTATAATCGTTTATAAAACCATTCTTCATGATTTTAAACAACCAGGCTTTTTCATTGGTGCCCTCTTGAAAGTTATCCATAAATCGGAAAGCCTTGACAAAAGTGTCTTGAACCAAATCATTTGAATCCTCCTCCTCTTTGGTGAGGTAGAATGCATAATTGTATAGCGTACTTAAATGGGGGAAAAATCTATCGTTAAAATAAATTTCTCTCTCCTTCGGTGTTCTGGTATTCGTTCTATAAAAATCTCCCTCTTCTTCCAAGCAGTCCTAACTATTTTTCGATTTGTAGTTTTATTGATGTATGAACATCATCCTTGGAAATAACAAGTTGGTATAAGCCATTGGCCAAGTTTGGTATATTCATTGGAAACTCAGAATCTAAACCTGTCAATTTAAGTTCAGCATTATAGACCGTCTGTCCTAGATTATTAATCAATATTAGATTGACCTTACCTAGCGTTTTGGATACTATGCTTAAGTTAAATTGCCCGTTATTTGGATTGGGGCTTATGCCAGCAGACATATCTGTGCTAGCACTTTGAATCGACCCTAGGTATCGACTACCTCCTTTAAACAAATAAGCGCCCGTTCCTCCTCCTGCATCCAGAATATCTGGAAAAATGAAATACTTCAATCCATTTTCTGTGCCATCTACAAACTGACCAAATACGACAGAGTCGAAATTAAAGCGGTTTCCACGAACCCCTCCCAATAAAGCATTGGTAAAAGGTAAGCTCTTTGATTTGAACCATCGTACATCCTTATTCTCAAGTTCGAGCTGATCGCCATATAAATTTTGGGTTTCAAGCATCTTATTTTCCAAATCATCCAACTCTGATTGATTGACGTAGAACTTTACTTCGATAGGATTATTGATAACTCCTGATGTAAGTTTGAAATTCCAAAATCGTTTCAACATAATGGAGGCAGTATATTGTTTGCCTGTATTGTGAACACTAACAAAAGTATTAGGTCGAACGACGACATCGGCTGTCCCAGTTATACTATTTCCATTTTTGTTTACAGCAAATAAATACTTGTTTGGTTCTTGCTTAGTAGCATAGTAAGTCCAATCGTCTGCGTCCGTGCATTGTTCTTCAAGGTTATAGGCCGATACAAGCGAAACTACCGCATTTGTTTGTCCAGATCGATGAACGACGACGGCAGTATCTGTTAAAATTGGAAGACAAGGCGAGGTGCCAGAAACGCGTAACCAATACTTTCCTGAATTGCTGCCTGTCAAATTATTAATCACAAATGTATTGGTCGTAGCACCAGGTATTTGACTACCATCCTTGAACCATTGAAAACCGGTAGCAAAATTAGTATTGGCGACTAACTGAACCGTTTCACCCATGCAAGCGATCCTACCTTCCGGGTGAAGCGTTATTTGAGGTTTCGTCTTAATATCGATATTGAAGCTGTTTGATTTGACCTCAGGACATACTGCATCACTATTTACAGAGACGTTATAGCTCCCATTATCCTTATCAGATAAGAATTGAATCCATAGTTGAGAATCTATTTTCCCTTGAATTGGCACCCCATTTTTGTACCATTGATAAATCTTTCCATTGGTAGAACTAAATCCAAACTTAAACTCTCCATCCTGGCATGCTATAAGCGCAGGTCTTGTTCCACTTACTGTCGGTCTATTAATAACCTTTACATCTATCGTATCCGATTTGATATCTTGACATTTGTTGAACGCTTTCACGATAAAAGAATATTTACCCGCACTCGCTAATCCAGCATTAGGGATAACCACAGAGTCTTGTGCAACCAATAATGTACTTCCCCTATACCACTGTATTTCTTGTTTGTTTAAGGCACTTGCCTCGATTTTCAACTTCTGTCCTTCGCAGAATTTCATTTCTTGAGGATAAAATCCTTGGATTATCGGACTTGGATTCACAGCCAACTTGGCTATATTAGAAATAGCTTCAGGGCACCCAGGGTAGCTTGAAGCAATGAGTCGATAACTACCAGAATCTCCTATTTTTGAAGAGAAGAGGGTTAAAGAATCCTTGATAAAACCATTCATAATTCCATTATCCTTATACCATTGATAGGTTAAGGCGTTTATTGGTTTTGATTTTATTACATACCTTTGTCCCGCACATACAACCGTATCTATTGGTTGGGTCACGAAAATTGGCGTGTCATGCACAGTCACCTTTACCATGAGAGATTTTACATCTCTACAATAATTGCTATCTGTAGCTACGACATGATAAATCCCCGATTCCGAGAAACTAGCATTTGTAATGTTATACTCAGGGTTTATGGTATCTGTCCCAGATTTATAAATAGTAGTATCCTTATACCATTTAAAGAATTTTGCATTCTTTGTGGTTACACTCAGCTTTGTATTTCTATTCAAACAAATATCAACTGGTGATAAATCCTTAACAAATTCAGGCTCCTTATGGAAGGAAACTCGCACCTCTCTTGAGAAAGTATCTCGTGTACAGAATTTTGAGCTAAATATTTTTACCTGATACAATCCCGTATCGGTTGGCTTAGAGATTGGTACTCTATAAAACGAATCGTTAAACGTATCTGATGGAGGACTTACCGAAAAGTTTTGAATCACATTCCCATCTTTCAACCACACAAATCGATTACCGAATGAATCCGATTTTACCTTAATATTTAAAGTATCATCCTTACATAATAAAGTGTATTTTAAATCCTCGAAAAGTTTTGGCACTATCGGTGGGGTTACTTTGGCAGTAGTGGTATCTCTCTGACCTATACAGACTCCTTTCAACACTCTAATATTATAAAAATAGAAATAGGCCGTAGCCGCTGGATTTCCAATCTGATAGGCCTTTTGAATTATCAATGGACGATTCGCAGGGGTGGTAAATGGATAGGTGTAACCCGCGCTCCCGGTATTATATGTAAGCCCCGTTAGATTGGTAAATCCTAGTAAAATGAGCTTATAGCCAGTATCTGGTGTCGGCAGTGCAAAATTAAGCGGTATTCTAGTCGGTGTCGTTATAACGGCAGGGACAGGACTTAAAGCGTAATTATTTAGCTGAGCTATTAAGGTTCCATATTTATCCAATAGGCCTATACTAACAGTAGCTCCTGCGATACCTGTTAAATACATTTGGCAATCCCTTATAATAACTGGCTCGACAGCATCAAATTGTAGGCCTGCGGTAGGCATGACTCCTGTGCTAACCGGAGTTCCAGTAGTGTTCATTTTTCCTACTGAGTCAGCAGTGGATCTTAAGGCTGCTACATAGAAGTCCTTGGTAGAATTCAATGTAGGCGTGGTATACGTTTTTCCAATAAAGTCAAATTGGAATGGATTCGCAGTGGCTGACTGATACCAATATGCAGAGTCTGTGGCTGCAGTAGAAACGGTAATGTTCGCTGTACCCCTATTGCAGATTATTGTTGTGTCTGGTACAAACGTTAGCCTAGGATTATTTGGTCTAATGAAACCTATTCTAGAATATTGTGAGCCATTTTTATCTGTCGCAGTCACCGTGAGAAATAGAGTATCATTCAGAAGTGTTACTATTTGTGACGGAGCGTTCAGCGATGCATTGTTGCTCCAGCTATAGCTATATGGAGGACAGCCACCTGTGACATTAGCTCTAATAAGAACGGGAGTATTGTAGCACGACGATGCAGGAGCAGAAAGGATTACATTCATACCAGCAGCAGATGCTGTTATACTTAATGGATTTGAAGCCGCACTGCATGCAGAAGAGTCCGTCATTTCTATATAAACAGCAGATGGTAAGACCGTTAAGGTAAAACTTTGTGGATTATTGCCCCCAATGGTGGTAGCACCTGTTTTCCACACAGTCGATAATGGTCTAATATAAATTGAGTAGTCTTCTACCTCACCGCGGAAAACATTAAAAAATGAATTGGTTATTGGTGCGTGACTGCATATAAACCGTATGCAGGTTTTTCCTGGTCTCGCATTGGGTGGGATGTAGAGGCTGAAATTTTCCGTTCGAGTTCCATTGGTTCTAGCTTGAGTCGTATTAAACACCATTTCGTTGGCGCTAGTAAAACTTCCATCCCCATCAAAATCTACAAAAGCAGCGAAATATAGCTTAACATTGGCTGTAGTAGAGCCCGTAACTGATGCAGGATAACTTCTACCCAAACCTACCGTATCTGCTACAAAATTTCTAAAATTAGAATAGGCTCCCCGCACACCAGTAGCAGTTCCGATGGTTCCGACTAAGGAGTTGGTAGCTGGGGTTGTATTGTCAATAGTGGTCAACTTAACATTGCTTATATTGGTCTGCATCACTGTATCTGTGACATTCGGTGGAAAAATAAAACCCGTGGGATCAGGTGAAAACCGATAGTTTAACTGCACGGTACTTGTAACACAAGCCTGCGGTGGATCAGATACTAAAGTGGGCATCAAAGCTCTACTGGCAGTATTATCATTATAGTATAAATAATTGGAAAACACTGTATCCCTCACAGAAGTTAACGCCATCACACGGTAGCGAACTATCGCATTCAATGGGGTCACAGCAGGTATCAATCTGGTAAACCCTAAAGCGGAAACCGAATTCATTCTTAAATAATTTAAGGCGCCTCCATTTATAGAGTATTCAACTACAATACTATCTAGTGCATTACCTAAAGTAGTAAAAATAGCCTGCACTGTTCGTGCTGTAGCAGTAGCACAGCTCTGCGCTGTCGGAGTATGACTTACGCTCAAGATAACGGGGGGCTGATAAGCCGTTCCTGCAAATTCATCTGCCCCAATGTCCGTAGGGTTAGGGCGAGCTTGTAAGTCTACATCAAAAGCATAGCCTGTTGGCACGGCATTGCTCTCTAAAAGAGTCACCACTCCTGTTTGGATGTGGAGGTCACTTGCAGATATAAATGGCGGATTTTCGAGAAAACTATTTTGATCCCTGCCCGTTACAAATTGCCAGTTCGCAAATGTAGCAGGAGTTATATTGGCCATTGAACCATTTGGATAGAAATAACAATTCTTATTTAAAGTTGTGGTCGCAAATGGTGACAGATTGGCCATAGTCCCGATACAATAGGCATTGGTTGATGCATTTCTATTGACAAGAATATTATTATTTAATTCTAATACATTCGTAGTACCCATAAGCGCAAGACAGCTACTCACGGTATTCGATCCTGTTCCTTGAGTATTGGGCGTATTGAAGGCTATCGTATTATGATTAAGTCGCACCGACCCAATACTATTCGCATAAATACCATAGTTAGCTTCTAAAAATAGACTCGTTTGCTTTCTAGCACCTATGACGTCTTTGATAAAATTATTATTAATATCTATATTCGTATTACCCCCACCAAAAGCAAATATTCCTGCAATAAGACCTCCTGCACCTGTTGCTGAGTTATTATTCATAATATCAGTCAGCCTATTATATCGAATAATTGTAGAAGGATTTCCATTTCTCAATAAAATACCGTATGTATTATCAACGAAGCCCGAGTTAGTATTCGTACCCACTCTAATTTCATTGTCTTCAATTATTAATGGCGATGCTGCAGTAGATGAGCCTTCACAATCGATTCCTTTACTTCCTACAAAATTATCAGCCACACCAGTGATACCAATTTGATTTTTAGCGAATCGAATATTCGAAAAAGCATTAGCAGGTGTAGCAGATGCAGAGTAAGAACCTATACCATAATAACAGCGAATAATAGAATTGTTTTCAATTAATATATTGCTATTTCTCCTGCCGAATGTCGCAGTATTTGGTTCACTTAACCCACCTACTAGGGTCGTTAGATTCGCTATAGAGTTTGAACTAATAAGGATTCCATAATTTGGAGCTAAATGTATAGTGTTCGGTCTTGAGCCAATTATATTGCAGTTTTTGATAGTAATATTCACTGCTGAGTCTGAAGGAGTCACTACAGACCCGATACGTATCACAGCCGTATTACTAAAGGAAGCCGTACCAGTATTGAATCCTATAGTCAAACTTCTATCTAAACCAGCTACTGCAGGATCATCACCATCAATGGTAACATCTCTAGCGCCAAATAGCTCTATAATACCTCTGTTATTATTTAGCGAAGTTAATCCAATGGTTCTGACTCCTTGCGGTCTTATCCTCACACTGGTATAACCACCCGATACATTGGGCTTCAATAATGCGATAGGTAGATTTGGCTCTGTAGTGTTTGCCGTAATGGTCAATTCCACATCACCGCCATGAACTCCTTTATTGATCGAATCAAAAGCCTGACTCACTGTGGTGTAGCTGGCTGTAGCTACCCCTGCTGTAGCCGTTAATGATACTTGGGAATACAAGGAAAAGAAATTGGAAATCATCAGCCATAGTAGGAGCTGATATTTAAAAGCTAATAGTCTGTTTGAGTAGTATTTTCTCATAACAAAAGAAAATTTTAAGGTTTGAACTGACAAAGATAGTAAACTTTTCCACAATATTCCAATAAAATCTAGCTTTCCATCAAATTTTTTGGCTTTTCTTTTCTCAAGGCGTTCGGTAAAATAAGGTTGAAGTATATTGAAGATAAATTTAAGGTAATTTAAGCCATAGTTCGGGTCTGCTGAAAAACTAGTTGAGTCAATAACAACAACCGTTATGGTCTAATTTCTAATAACATTATTGCAAAATAAAAAATCTTGTTTCTCAATAATTTCGTGTAAATCTTGCCGCAGATTAAGATTAACCAAATACTTATCTGCTGACAAGCAGGGATGCACATAAAAAACTCTTCATTAACTAAATCATATTGGATATATAATTATAAAATTTTGATACGAATTGTTGAATTTTTCAATTGATAATTTCGCTGACTTTTGAGAAGTCAAACGACAACTGCATAGAGTATTGAAGAACGCTACCAGAACAAATGCAGAGAACCTTGTTTTTCTAGCTTGCGTCCATCGAGATAGGTAATGGAAACAGTATAAGTGTATACGCCTTGAGGAGCTCTTTCGCCTTTAAAAAATCCATCCCATCCCATTATATCAGGGCGATCGCCATCAAAAACTTTTTCACCCCATCGGTTAAATATTTTCATATTAGCTCGTAAAATATTTTTAGAGTAAAGTTTAAAGAATTTGTTTTCTGCATGATCTGCCAGTGGAGAAAAACTATTGGGTATATAAAGTTCAGTGTTTGTGTGCACATTTATCCTGGTATCGTCGCGGGTTACACAACCATTCCAGTTTTTGATTTCTAAATTATACAGCTGGGTTGTATAAGGTGTAGCGATTGGGTCAGGGCAGTCTGTGCAGCTTAGACCTGTGCTTGGAGTCCATAACAAATCTTTAATTCTCGAAGAGTCCCCTTTTAAAATCTTAAAGGAAAGTTGTGCGGATTCTCCTAGCTCTATGTTCTGCTCTTCGGGGAAAATCTTGAAAATAATTCTATCTATGGCTTTCATATAAATGCTATCATTTACTATACACCCATTAGCTCCCTTCACAGCTATAAAGTATAATCCAGAATCAGTCACTAAGAAGCTATTGTTTTTTCGAAAACTCTTAGCTTTATCTATACTATAGCTCAAAGGCGAAACTCCCAGACTCGCGTTTATTTGTATATTACCTATGTCATCACAATCGAGATCAGATGCAATAATGGTGTCTATTTCTAAATAAGGAGGATTGCCTATCTTATATTCGCTAGATTTTTTACAATTGTTCTTATCCTCGACGGTAAGCTTATATTCTCCATCCTGAAGATTGGATATATGGTTAGATTGAGTTCCGTGACTCCAGAAATAAGAGTAAGGTGCTATTCCCCCGAGTGCATTTATTTTGATTTCACCTATAGCGTCGCCTTTACATTTATTATTAATCATCAAATCTAACTTTATCGACAGTGCATCTGGCTGTGTCAAAATATACTTTTCGGTGACCTTGCATAGACTATCGTCTTTAACAGTGACCTCATACTGCCCGGCCTCTAAATTATCTATTAAGGGAGTGGTGCTACTCGACCTATCCCAAGCATAGCGATAGGGCGAAATTCCACCTTCTGCGGATACTTCAATGAGACCTTTTTTATCTTGGTAACATAGTAAGTGCTGCTCTCTAATCGTTTTTATGGTCATCGCCATTGGTTGCAGAATACTATAAGTATCGGAGACCAGACATCCTCGGCTATCCATTATATAAAAAGAATCTACAGAGACTGCCTTTAGCCCCTTAATCACAGGATCAGCCTGCCATAAACCTTCACTTCTCTTATACTGATAAGGTGGAAAACCATTCATCGCAGTGAGTCTAATCTCCCCTGACGAGTCATTAAAACATCGCAAGTGTTTAGTCACTTTTATTGCATTCAAGCTACTATTGACGACATTTATCTCTACAGTATCTCGATTTGCGCACTTTGTGACCAAATCCAATACGTAAAGATAGTATGAAGTGGAAACAGACGTTTTCGTCCAAGGTTGAGCGACCGTATGGGCATTTAATCCAAGATTAGGATTCCAAACATAGGAGCAATTGGACTGTGCACTCTTACCCAGACGTATACTGTCTCCAGGACAATGGACTCGAGTCTGGTTAGCTCCTGCTATGGCCACGGGTAGACTAATGACCTGCAAAGATAAAGTGACAATACTATCACAACCTTGACTGTTCTGCAAGGTATCATAGTAAGTGCCAGATTGTGTATGTTGTTTGCCATTAAAACTATAGAAACTATCTGCACAAATCTTAGCGCTATAGCTATATGAGGACGTTGATTTGACAGTTAAATATAAATGGATAATACTATCGCAGCCCAAGGAATTGGTCAATGTATCGCGATAATGTCCTGCTAGTGATAGAAGCTGATTATTGAAAAACAGGGTAGAATTGCGGCAAATAGTATCATATCTATTACTCGCACTCGTATCGTTTACATTTAGGCTGAGATATACAAACGAATCACATCCCTGATGATTCACCAAAGTATCCTTGTAAACACCAGATGTCTTCAATAAGTTACCATTGAACCATATGGGTAGATTCTTGCAAGTCGTTTGAAAATAGTGATTGGAAGAAGTATCTTTTACAGTTAAATATAAATTCACAAAACTATCGCATCCCAGTCGATTTATTAGCGTATCTCGGTATATACCAGTTATAGACGGATACTTGCCATTAAACAACTTTGGATGATTCGCACAGATAGTATCATACAGTATGCCTCTACTAGTATCGTTTACATTTAGGGTAAGATATACAAACGAATCACAGCCGACACTATTCAAGAGGGTATCCCCATACACCCCTGGAAATCTTTTGCCCTCTCCATTGAAAAAATAGGACTGATTCGAGCAGATGGTATGAGAATAATGATAGGTCGAAGTAGGTTTGACAAAGAGATGTAAATAGAGAAAACTATCACAGCTTTGACTATTGACTAAGGTATCTCTGTACATACCCGCAAGAGTTTGGTTCTGTCCATTGAAAAAATAAGACTGATTCGAGCATATTGTGTCATAGATATGTCGAGAACTGGTGTCGAGAATAGATAGATTCAGATATAAAAAACTGTCACATCCACGACTATTCACCAAGGTATCTCGGTAAAAACCAGCAGTATTTCGTAAGACTCCATTGAATAAAACTGGTTTGTTTTTGCATATACTGAAATTTAAAGTCTGTGAGGTAGAATCGTTTACCAGCAGATTTAAATTGATAAAACTATCACAGCCGAGGGTGGTTGTCAGGGTATCTCGGTAGAGACCTGTCGTGCTGCGGGTTATTCCATTAAAACTTACCGACTGTCCGCGACATATGGATAAGACACTGTCCTTGACGCCAAAGCGTCTCAGGGTATCGCGCAGATTTAAATTAAAATCACAGTACAAACCCTTGACCTGAGGTATAACGATAGCCATATCTGTGGTCGGTTTCTGTATGGTATAGGTAGCCTTATTGCCTGCACCGATATAGATACTGTCTGCTACCCCATTGATCTGAAAATAAATCTTGGTATTAAACCGCCCCGTAAAAACAAAGCGAGCCACACTATCTATGCAGTTATAGGGGAGCTTGACCACCCGTGGCGTATCGCAGTTCGTACCACAGATACGCACGACGGGCGGTAGGGTAAAATTGACAGGGAGTACGGTTGTATTAACCGCCGAACTATCTCCCATAGAACCATTGATTCTATGACCTACATAGCCATAGCGGGCTGTATTCTTGCGGATATAGGCGGATGTATGTCCCCCCACTTCACAGAAAAAAATAGAATCGGTAGCAGATATACCAGCAGGTATGCCCAGATAATTGACACCAGCATTTACGGGACGACCTAGCATCATACCTGAATTATAACCAGCCGTATACACCTGGGCGCTCGCATTAATGATAGCCACTCCAAGATCAGGTGCATGCTCACTAGCAGAGATCCACTTGGCATTATTGACCAGGGTGCCATTAGCATATCTGGCTTGTATCCACGTGGTACGGGTGAATAGTCCTGTGTCCATCACCTGCCCAAAACTGTTAAGGCCTAGACAAAATACTTGATTATTGGTATCCAATACATAATAATTATGACCTGCTACACCGCCATACATGCCTTGTATCATTCTTATTTTGGTGCAGCCTGAGGGGAAGACCATCTGAGTAGCAAGACTCCTATGGGTCTGTGAACTGCCATCGCCTAGATGTGTTGCATCGCCCCATGTCCACAACGTATTGTCGCTGCGAAGGGCAAAGCCCATGCGAGCCCCTCCGCGGGCAGCTATGATACCTGTCAGCGGTACGCCCGTATTGGTCATGACCTGAGACCAGTTAGATGTAGTCCCTAGCCCACTATCGCCTCTCACATTGGCATGGCGAGATAAGACAAAGACCCGTCCACTACAAGTGGTGATAATGATTGTTTCCCTAGTGACGAACATCATTTTGACACTATCGGGAGAGATGCCGACAGGCAACCCATCTCCCTTACCATTGATTGTCAGCTTTTGAAAACTCGGTGTCGATACCAGACTATTGTGCAATACCGCCCCTGAATCGCCACAGACGAAAAGCCCCGTAGAGGTTAGCACAATAAGTTGCGCAGGACCTCCTCTTGAGCCTACACCGGCTGCATAGACCGTGCCAGTCAGTGCTGGATAGTTCGATGCATCGATCCTCCTCGGACTCAATGCATTAGAACCGCTCTGATCTACCCCTTCTCCCCACACCATAAATCCTTGATCCTCCGACACTACTGTACTATGATGACTCGACGACATATTGTCATAAGCGATAGTATTGGGGTCATTATTGGTAAATACCCCGGCGTTTTGATTGCAGGAGATAATACACTGGGCGCTTAGCCAGTTCGTAGCTATACAAAAAATGAGAAATAAACCTAGGTATCGCATACTAATCATGCTTTAATAAATATGGGTAACCTATAGGATGGAAGACACCGAGAGGGTCTATAAAGTCAAACTGGATATAGGTCTCATTGGAGCATAGACCTTGCAAATGATATCGCAGTCTATTCTCTCCGGGGTGGAGATGGGTGATACGACTATCGAGGATTCCCCGTATACTCGTGCCGATACCCGAGGTGGTAAAGACTCTATGCGTTATGGCTAGGCTATCCCTATTATGAGCTTCTAGATATACGCTGATTTCCATGACTATATTATCTAGCGACTGCTTTGCCCTAAGGGGTTTTGAGAATCGGATGGTCTCGGCACGATAGGTCAATGCATATGGTGCTATATTTATTTTATATACAGAATCGAGGTGATTATGGCTACAGTATCGTAAACGAGGATCAGGAATGAGTCGAAGACTATAGTTGCCAGGTAATGAAAATTTGTAAACCTCTAGATAGTCTGTTTTCACTAAACTATCCTTGCCATGGTCACTGGATATCAAGACATGATGCTCTGCCATTCGAATCTGCATAGGCAGTGCGCTATACATACTCTGCACCGCAGACGACTGTCCATAGACCGAACTCAGATTTAGTCCCACATAGACCAAGGTAAATAAAACTAGGATCATGTAGCGTTTCATATTTATTGTTTTTACATACTATGTATTTTATAGAGAGTTCAACCAAGATAGGTGAGGGTCTTAATTAAAGCTACTCCTATCACAAATATAAAGTAATTTTTCCAATAAATGATAAAGGTTATATGGTTTTTTTTTCATTTCTCCAAACCTTTAAGAGAATAAATTTTGCTTTTCAGCTAATTTTTTGTACCTTCGTATGTACCTAAAGACAATTATTGAAACTTGAAAACAACTAGTGGGATTGGTATTCTTATTTTTTTATCTCTTGGATTACAGGGTCAGGATATCCATTTCTCCCAGTTTTGGGAACCATCTGCTTTTGCCAACCCTACCCATATCGGCAATTTTGATGGCAATTTGAAATTGAGCGGGCAATATCGCAATCAGTGGTCTCAATTTAACACTCCTCTGACTACAATGTACGCAGATGCTACGTTCAAACTTGACAAAGAAGACCATTACTGGGCGTTTTCGCTTTCCTTTCTTCGTGATCAGTTGAGTTATCTCATGTACCATCAAATTCGCTTGTCAGGAAGCATCTCCTATCAAAAAAGATTCTCTCGAACTATATTGGGAGGCATTGGATTCCAAGGCGGAACGCGAATGACATCGATTGACTATAGCAAACTGACCTATGATAGACAGTGGGATCCGAGCACAGGTCAGTTTCAACATAGTATTCCGCATTTAGAAAATTTCAATAATGAAAACATTTATACCCCATTTTTAGGAATAGGAACCAGTATCAATATCCAAAAGACAAAGCTCCTTCATACCCTAGATCTAGCAGCTTTATACGTAGCTCAAAATCAAGGGTCTGACTTCGTATTTTACCAACCATTTAAACTCACATTCAACTATCATCTTTATTACCAGCTAAAGAAGAACATAACCTTAATGCCAAAGATTGGCATTATCAATACTGCAAGTACGAATAATATCAATTCTGGGGCTTTAGTAAAATTTACTATGAATGAAAAAACAGATATCTATGGAGGAGTTTTATATCGATGGGGAATAAGCAGAAATAGCGATGCTTTAATACCCGTCGTGGGCGTAAGGCTCTCTAGTTTGAGAATCGGTGTCAGCTATGATCAAGTCACTTCTGGACTAGGCCAAGAAGGGATGAAAAATGTATACGAATTATCCCTATCCTATATTTTCAAGGCTCCTAAACATCAATATTATTCTATAGATTGTCTCCGTTTATGATGCGTTGGCTATGTTTTACTTTTTTTTTACTTTTCATTTTTTCTACTCATAGTCAGGAGAAGGTGGATGTAATAATCCCTTCTTCTAAATCCAAAATTTTTAAACAAGCACTTAAAGCTATTGAACTTAAGGATTATTTCCTAGCAAAACGATATTTCGATGCGCTCGTTGAAAAAGGCATAGAAAGCGACCTACAAAAATTTGAATATGCTAAATTACTTCACATTCTTGGAGAGAATAAGTTGGCTCTCCAACTAATCAATGAGTTAATAAAGAATAAATATGATCATCCATTGGTCTTTTACTATGCTGCCATTTTATACAATAGCGAACGGGAGCCAAAGAAAGCAAGAGACTACGCCTTGTTCTTTCTTAAAAAAAAGGGGATGTTGGCAGAATATAAAGCAGAGCATACCCACATGGCTAACTTAAAAATGTATCTCGATTCTTTTGGCGGCAAATCGGCCGATACCATTTCTTCCCGAATCTATGCATTGGAAGGACCAGTAAATGCCTCAGGCGCTGAATTCAATCCTATCATAACCAATGAAGGTATTCTCTTTGGTTCACAAGATATGAAGGCTGTGAATTATTACAAATCCACCAAGTTGGAAAAATCAAAGATTATGGCTACGAGAGCCATTTATTCGGCTAAAGGGCAAAAAGAAGTCTTTACGGAATTGCAAAATTTTCCCCTAGAAACTCCCGAAATGGAAATCAGCAGCTTTGCCTTTAGCCTTGATAAAAGAGTCCTCTACTTGAGTGGGTGCAAGTACAGCGAAGAATTGAAGAAATATAAATGCGATATTTATCAATCCAAATTCAAAGATAAGGTCTGGACAAAACCCGAACTCATTCCTGAGTTGACAACCCCTGAATCCTCCAATACACATGTTTCCATTGGTTTCGATGCAGTAAGAAATTCTCCTTTCCTTTTTTTCGCCAGTGATAGGCCGGGTGGACGTGGTGGATTTGATATTTTTATGAGTTTCTACAATACTCGTACTTTGACCTTTAGTACCCCTAGAAATCTAGGCGGCAAAATCAATACTCCTAAAGATGACATAACCCCATATTATCATACGCCAACAAATACGCTCTACTTTAGTTCGAATGGGAGAGGTGGCAAAGGTGGTCACGATGTATATTATAGCATTTTGAAAAGTAGTTTTTTTGAAAATGTATCTTCGTTGGGAGAAGAGATAAACTCTCCCCAAGACGATGTTTTTTTTACCCCCAATAAATCAGTAACGGAAGGCTACCTTGTCTCGAATAGGTATAGCGAAAATTCGCTCATCAACCCACATTGTTGTGACGATATTTTCTTTTTTGAGATGACAATCGTCCTAAGAAATAAAAAATTTGGGAAAATAAAAGTGCAAGCGATTAATAAAAAAACCAAAGAAGTGATTCCTGGTTTTTCCTACCAGCTATTTAAAATTGATTCCAATGATTTATCCTTTATTGAAAATGGTGTTGGACAGGATACTGCAGTGATAAAAGATTTGATGATTAAAACGACCTATGAGATAGAAGTTCACTCACCCAAATTTTATAGAAAAAAAGCACTGATAGAGGTACAAAATGATTCGCTATATATCATAGAATTTGAGCTCGATCCAATAGATTTCAATCCCATTTTATTGCCCTTGGTCGAATTTGAATTTGATAGTTTTACCTTGACATCTGAGGCAAGGCACATTATTGACTCTTTGGTCGTTCCAGTTTTAAGATCTAATCCCACATTGAAAATAGAACTCAGTGCGCACACCGATAGCCGCGGCACGGATGAATATAACGAAACCCTTAGCCAAAGAAGAGCAGAGGCCATTCGATTTTACCTGATAGACAATAAGAAAATATATCCTGAAAGGCTGACGAGCAAAGGATATGGCGAGTATGTTCCTTTGGCCCCCAATGAAAACCCAGATGGTACTGATAATGCCGAAGGGAGACAGCGAAACAGGCGCTGCGAGTTTAGAATTTTACTGGAAGAGTATGACCCTTACTAGTTTCTATTGGTTAGTTATTAGTTATTAGCTATTTTTGCTGCAAGTTAATCTTGTGTCCAATCTCATTATTAATTATTAATTTTTAATTATTCATTGTTTTAAATGGCTTTAGTAGAAGTATTACTCCCAGCGATGGGAGAAGGAATAATAGAGGCGACCCTCATTTCATGGATGAAGAACGAAGGAGACGCGGTCTCTATAGATGAAAATCTAATAGAAGTAGCTACAGATAAGGTAAACAGCGAGGTGCCATCGACTGCAGCTGGAGTTTTACATCAAAAACTATTTGGCGATAATGATGTGGTGCCTGTTGGGAAAGCTTTTGCGATCATTTCAACTGGTGGCGATGCAGCTCCAATTCTCGTGAAAAAGGAAGAAAAATCGATCGAGCCAGAGATTAAAAAAATAGTAGAACAAGAAGTCGTCAAAATTGAAAAAAGTATATCGACACCCGAAGTTCAAATAACGAACAATGGAGATAGATTCTATTCTCCTCTAGTTATGAATATAGCCCGAGAAGAGGGAATAAACCAGACAGAATTGGATCAGATAATCGGCACTGGTCAAGGTGGAAGAGTCACGAAAGATGATATATTAGTTTATTTACAAAATAGACGTAATCCAAGTGCCATACAAATTACTAATACTGCTCAATCTAATCCAGTTATCAAACAGGTTGAAATAAAGAATGAAACTGCTGAACAATCAGATACCAAAATTGATTTTGGACCCAACGTAGAGGTGCAAAAAATGGATAGGATGCGAAAGCTTATTGGCGAGCATATGATGAAGTCTATTCAGACATCTGCTCATGTTTGTAGCTTTTTGGAGGCCGATATGACCAATATTGTTCTTTGGAGAAATAAATCAAAGGAAAAGTTCAAGGAAAAATATGGGGAAAATCTAACGTTTACTCCAATATTAATTGAAGCTATAGCCAAAGCCTTGATTGAGTTTCCTATGATAAACGCCTCCGTGGATGGAGACAAAGTCTTATTGAAGAAAGAGATCAATATCGGTATGGCAGCAGCACTTCCCGATGGGAATTTAATCGTCCCTGTCATCAAAAATGCAGATATGCTCAATTTATTGGGCTTAGCTAAAAAAGTAAATGACCTAGGACAACGCGCAAAGAAAAATCAGTTGAAGCCGGACGAAATTCAAGGGGGCACCTATACCATGACCAATTTAGGTTCTTTTGGAAATCTTTTCGGCACTCCCATCATCAACCAGCCCCAAGTAGCTATACTAGGGGTAGGAGCCATAGTGAAAAAACCTGTAGTTGTAGAGTCCCCAGAAGGCGATACCATAGGCATTCGTTCCATGATGTACCTATCGCATAGCTATGATCATAGAATAGTCGACGGTATGCTAGGTGGCACCTTTGTGAAACGCGTTGCTGAGATTTTGGAAGCTTTTGACGTGAATAGAGAGGTATAAATTAATCTCTAGTTAATGCCCCCCCTCGCCTCATTTTTTTCTGCCGCCCAGCATCTTATAACGAATAAGAAACTCAAAGTTCGGGAACTTGATGAAGAGTCTATTGGGAATTTTGTCAGCTTTGTAGACGAAGGAAAGGAGTCCTTTGATGTACATGTTTCTGTAGATAATAACCACGAATTAATCAAACTCGAATGTGACTGTGAAAATAAAAAACCTTGCTTACATCAAGTTTTTTTGGTAAAATATATTACGGAGAAAAAGCAACTATCTCCTGAAAAATTAAAGCGAAAGTCTTCAAAAAAAACTCCTGAGTATCATGCTCTCCTTGATAGCTTAGACGAAGTCAAACTAAGGAATTGGCTCAAAGATTTAATGGATAACAATAAAGCTGTCCGATTTGAGTTTTTACTTCAATTTAAAGAGCATTCATTTAGTGCAGAGGCAATAGAACACAGCATGTTAGAAGCCATAAGCTCCACGACGAATAATCGGAAAAAACTGGATCAATTGCAAATCAAAAACCTACTCAATATCTTTGATAAAATAAATAAACCTATTTATGATAAAATCAAAGAGTCAAAGGATTTGAGGACATCTATTTTATTGACAATAATGGTCTCTAAAATATTGAATAGTCACTATAATATGATTAAATCTAATTCAAAAAAATACGAGGCATATCTAGATAATGTATTCCATTTGCTCAATGCGCAATTTATAGAGGCCTCCAATGAAGTGTTTTCAATGTCCATCGAAGAATTCATCCAAAATGTGCAAAGAGAAAGAAGCATAAAAACGCGTGCTTTTGACTATTTATATTTCTTACGTGACCAAGTAGATACTAAAAAAAGACTTCTATTGATGAGTCATTTAAAGTTTATTGAAAATTCCAAACCATTTACTACACCCAATTACTCTGCTTCCTATTAACTTCTTATATACTATCTCTTGAAATCATACCTGACCCTTCTCCGCCACGTTTTACCGCATAAAAAATTGCTCGGCTTTTTCATTCTTTTCAGTGTCTTGACTGTTATTTTTTCCTTGGTTAGTTTGGTGATGCTTGTCCCTTTTCTAGAACTACTGTTTGACAAAACACCGCTTGTTCTTGCAAAGCCAGCCTTTAGTTTATCCAAAACTTATTTTATAGATTCGTTCTATTATTTTCTTTCTACACAGATTCAGAATAATGGCAAAACTGCGGCACTCGCTTTTTTCTGTTGTGTGGTTTGTGTTGTTTTTTTACTGAAAAATTTGTTTCGATATTTAGCCTTGTATGTCTTAGCACCATTGAGGAATCATATGATCTATGACCTGCGAGATGCTATGTACCAACGCTTGGTTCGACTGCCAGTTTCATTTTTCCAAAAGAATAGCAAGGGCGACATCATTACTAAATTCACATCCGATTTGGGCGAAATAGAATACAGCATCATCAATACGTTGGAAACTTCTATCCAATCTCCTTTGAATATCTTTCTATTCTTAGCCGCCATGTTGACGATGAGCGCTAAACTCACTCTATTTGTCTTTGGCATGATACTCGTCATGGCACTATTCATCGGGCGTATAGGTAAAAGCCTCAAAAAAGAAAGCAAAGAAGGAAAAGAAGTGACTGGCCGATTGACATCAATTCTGGATGAAAGTATTTACGGTATAAAAATTATTCAGGCATTTTTTGCCCATAATTGGATTTATGCCAAGTTTAAAGAGCAAAATAAAACCTATTTTGACACCTACAATCGCATGTATCGCAAGCGTGACTTATCCTCTCCGTTAACCGAGTTTTTAGCTATCGGCGTAGTTTGTTTAGTCTTATGGTTTGGTGGACAAATCGTTCTCAACAATGAAGGACTTACTGCATCTACATTTATTGCCTTTATGGTTGTATTTTCACAACTCATCCCTCCAGCCAAGAGCTTTTCATCGGCATTTTACGAAATCAAAAAAGGAATGGCTTCATATGAAAGAATTCAAACTATTTTAAATGAAAACACCGTTGATTTTAACGAATCAGGGCTTAAAAAAATAAATTTTGAATCTTCACTTCAACTAGAAAACATTTCGTTTCGTTATGAAAATTCGGAATCCGAGTCTGTAAAAAACTTAAGTTTCCATTTTGAAAAGGGGAAAAAATATGCCCTAGTAGGTCAGAGTGGTGCTGGTAAGAGCACGCTTATTGATTTGATTCTTGGCTTCTATCAACCCACTTCTGGCCATATAAAAATTGATGGGCTAGACATTCGAAAATTTTCGCTTGAATCCTATCGTGCTTTGTTTGGTTTAGTAACTCAAGAAGCATTGTTATTTAATGATAATGTAGATAATAATCTTTCCTTTGGTCAACTCGATACAACTAAGGTAAAACAAGCCTTAGAAATAGGCAATGCAACAGACTTTTCCAAACGAGTCGCCCATCAAACAATAGGTGAACGTGGCAGTGGACTCAGTGGTGGGGAAAAACAAAGACTGACTATAGCTCGCGTGGCCTATCGAAATCCTGAGATTGTATTGCTAGACGAAGCTACCTCTGCCCTAGATAGTCAGAATGAAGCTGAGGTTCAAAAAGCCCTGGATATTTTACTAAAAAATAAAACGAGCATCATCATAGCGCATAGACTGAGTACAGTAAAAAATGCAGATTGTATTATTTTAATGAATCAGGGCGAAATACTAGCGACAGGAACACACGAGACGCTTTATGCGGAAAATGCTAAGTATAAAAATATGGTGGATTTACAGAGCTTGGGGTAAAATCCAAAATAAAGACTTAATTTTATTACCTAAACGGTATAAGACTCTGGCGCAAGGCATATTTTCTTATCTTGGTCCTACAAAGTCCCCTCCTTTATTTATAAATATCCCTTAACTCAAATAGGCGGTTATTAATATTTCCATCGCACTTATGTGTAAAAGTGTGGCAGTTATATAGATCATAAAAATTCTTCATTTGTGGGGAGATACATTTGTATCAGAATAAATTAACTAACCACGATACAGTGTGGCTCGTCTCTCGACAACTTAGCTGTATTACTTAAACAACTCAAATTATGATAAATTTTTCCAAATTCATTTTATTATTTCTGCTTATTCATGCAGCAATGCCCGTTTTTTCGCAGTGCAATGCTCCTACGAATCTATCCAACTCTTACAGCAATAATGTATCAACATTTACTTGGGATGCGGTATCTGGTGCTACAGGGTACAATTTAGAACTTAAATTTGTCTATGATGACTGGGGTACTGGGGAGTTTTTCACCTCAACTTCGAATTCTTTAACCATTACGGGCTTATATCACTCTGCTGCGCTGGAATGGAGAGTAAACACTGTCTGTGACACTATAAGTAGTGCCATCTCAGCCTCTAAAACCTATACTGTTCCTTGTCCTGTGCCTAGTGCTCCCAATGCCACAAATATTACTGCCACCTCTGCAACGGTTAATTGGACTGCTGCGGCTGGGTACAATACAAATGTATCCAATTTTTTCGTTGCTTATCGCCTAGCAAATACTTCCAATGCATGGACATCTGCTGGATCCACTTCTTCTACCTCGAAGACAATTTCGGGCTTGACCTCCAATACCACTTATGAATATTGTATCAATCAATCTTGTGTCAATGGCAATAGTAGTCCTCTTATTGCGCAGTTTACTACGGCCAATATTCCATGTAATATTCCGACAAACCTTACTGTTTCTGGAGCTACAAGTAGTCAAGCTACAGTGTCATGGAGTGCCGTTTCAGGTGGTCAAAACTATACGGTAGAATACAAGCCAACTGCATCTAGTTCATGGACGGTCACTAGCAGTGTCACTACTAATAATAAAGTACTTACTGGATTAACCGCTGCTACTTTATACGATGTACGAGTTAAAGCTACTTGTACAAATGGATATGTGAGCGATTATGTGGCTAGACAGTTTACAACTTATACCTCTGCGTGCCCAGCTTGGGGTACCAATGGCAGTGAGTTCATTGACCAGTTTACATTAGGAACGATTAATAGAACATCCGGTAGAGAAATTGGCGGATACATTAACACAGGATTAAGCACCCACTTGATAAAAGGCTCTAATACAAATGCAGGTGTGATAAGCGGCGGATATAACCCAGGTATTGTTCTTGGCGAGAACTATGCTATATATATTGACTTTAATAGCAATGGTAGTTTTGCTGATGCTGGAGAACGCGTTGCGGGTCCAACCTATTTTGCTACAGGTGCAGCCCTCAATTTCAATATTGCCATTCCAAACAATAAGACCCCAGGTAGTAGAAAAATGAGAGTTATTGTGAGGAGATCTACTTCAGCAATAGCTCCTTGTGCAACAGGCTTTCAAGGAGAAGTCGAAGACTATAATGTAGAAATAGTGTCTCAAAATTCCACCTCAGGTATTGACAATGCGAGCGAGCAAGTAGTTTCTGTTTATCCGAATCCTACAACAGGAAAATTGAACATTGTCACTCCTGATAATTTCAACCCTTCCTATATAGAAGTAGTAAGTATCGATGGTAGAGTGGTAGAAAAACAATCTTTAGAAAATAGTTTGACTAATTCTTTGGATATTTCCTCTCAACCAGAAGGACTTTACATAGTAAACATCATTTCTAAAGAGAATGTCAAATCGACACATCGACTTGTTTTGACAAAGTAAAATTAGAAAACTAATTTATCGTTGTATTGAACGCTTTGTCAATCAAATGACAAAGCGTTTTTTTATTATTAAAAAATGTATATATTTATACTCATGGAACACCTATAAATGAAATACTATTATGCGTAAGCTTCTTGCTTATCTATGGCTTTGTTTTCCGTATTTGCTATTTGCAGATCAGCCTTCTTATGTAAACTATACTATAGCCGATGGATTGCCGAGCAATACCGTTTTTTGCAGTCTGCAGGACTCCAAAGGCTACTTATGGTTTGGCACAGACAAAGGAGTAGCAAGGTTTGATGGAGTTAAGTTTTCCGTATTCACTACTTCCGATGGCATGGCCGACAATATAGTATACGATATTTTTGAAGATTCGAAAAAAAGAATTTGGTTTTCATGTAATAACGGAAATGCATGCTACTATTACGATAATAAATTTTGGAATAAGAATTCCGACTCCGTTCTTTTACGATTAAATGCTAGCAGTCTAGGCTTAAAAGTATTAGAAGATAAATATCATAACGTATACATTTTAACTCAATTCAAGCTGTTTAAATTAACGAATCAGAATGTATTTTCAGAAATAAATATCAAAGAGGCTAGTATGTTTTCGAGTCTTACATTGAATGATTTGGGCGAAGTACTAGCAATTTATAGCGAAGGCTACTATAATACTTACAACAAACAAATGGGTATATTTTCTAAAGAAATGATTAACAAACCTGTATTAAATTCTAAGGCATTTTACTTTGAAGGCAGGGTATATTATAACAGCAACGCCTGCATTTCGCATTTTAATACCAAGCATGTTAACTTAAATTTAAAATCTATCCCTATTACAGAATACCCACTTATAGCGCAATGTGTTCAAATTACAAAAGATTCAACTATTTTGGTAGGCACGCAGAATGGGCTCACTACCTATAGTTTAAAATCCAACACAATAATAAATAAGGCATTTAATGGATATTCAATATCATCTTTTACACAGGATTTAGAAGATAATTTTTGGATGACGTCATTGACAAATGGGGTCTTTCTAACCGTGAATTCTCGGGTAAAACTGCTAAATGAAAATTCTGGTTTAATCTTCAATTACGCAGGTTTTATCGACAAACTATCTGATGGAAATATTGCGATAGGTTCTAAAAAGTACTTAGCCTCTTTCATAGAAAATGGCAAAATACACAACTTGAAATTACCGCGTGATGCGGGCGAAGGAAAAATAGAGAAGATAAGAGTTGGAGCCGATGGAAACTATTATCTCACTACTGGGGCGGTTACTATTAAAGTTGATAAATCCAATTGGTCGGCCAAAGTCCTTCAAATATCAGCAAAAGATATTAAGGTCATTTCCCCTGAGCTTTCTATCATGATTGTTGGAAGTGGCGTATTAGTTTTGAAGTCAAGTAATTTTGAAGAGTTATACACTAAAAAAATCTATATAAATAATCCCAAGACTGGGCACTTGATACAAAATGTAAAGGCTAACGGCATATATGTAGGGGCGTTCTCGAATAAAATATATATCTATGGTCTCGTTGGTGTCAAAATTCTAAATGGAGAAAACTTAGAATCCGTGCTAAATAATCATGAATATTTAGCTAAAAATATTTCTAGAGTTGTAGAAACAAGTGACGGTCTTCAATGCTTTTCCTCAAACATCTATGGCGTGATTGTTGTTTATAAAAATAAGATTTTTACCCTTAATAAGTCCAATGGTCTTACAACCAATTTTGCTAACTCCATATACGTAGATAATAAAAATCAACTCTGGGCAGCAACGAGCGAAGGGCTTAGCAAAATAAGCTATAAGATACTCGGTGCAGACTTAAAATTTTCCATTAAGAACTATACCCAGAGCAATGGTTTAAATGCTAAGAGTATCAATGATATCACCATGGATGGCGAAACGCTCTATGCGGCTACTGATCTTGGGGTCTGTATTTTCACTGAAAAAGATTTAAAAACAAAAACTACCAAACCTACAGTAGATATTGAATCTGTCTTTATCAATGAAAAAGTTCAGAATAAGCATTTAAATTACATCGCTAAGTATCCAGATAATTCCATAAGGGTTAACTTCATTGGTTTATCCTATAGTTCATTTGGTAATTTAATATATAAGTACAGGACAAAAGGGATAGATAATGAATGGAAATATACTCAGAATACGATGTTAGAGTACGCTTCCATGCCCTATGGAGAATTCGATTTTGAGCTGATAGCTCTCAACTCCAACAATACCGAATCAGAGGTTAAATCCTTTCATATAAAAGTAATACCACCATTTTGGAAAACATGGTGGTTCATTCTTTTATTGCTGATTTTGGGATTTTTCATGATATTTATTGCAATAAAATATAGAATTAAAGCACTTAAGAAAGATCATGAAACAAAAGAACAATTGCTTCATCTTAAAAATAAAAATATTGAAGTTGAGAAAAGACAAGCTGTCTATGAAAAAGAAATAATAGATATTCAAAATCAAGCGCTTCGACTTCACATGAATCCCCATTTCATATTCAATTCAATCAACTCCATTCAGGGATTTTATGCCTCGGGAGATGTTTCAATGGCGAAGAAGTACATTGGAAAATTTTCTACTTTGCTGCGTTTGATTTTAGACCAAAGTAAAAAAGATTTAATAGACATTAATGATGAAGTAAAAACCCTAGAATACTATCTTGATCTCAATAAATTACGATTTGATAATAAATTTGAATATGAGATTCATGTAGATAAAAATTTACTTAAAAATAGAGAGGAAATACCCCCCATGCTCATTCAACCCTTTGTTGAAAATTCTATTATTCATGGGTTAGCACCATTAAAAAAAATGGGGAAAGTAATTGTTAGAATGATAGATGATTCTAATTATATTCGCTGTGAAATTGAAGACAATGGAGTAGGCCGGGAATACAGTAAAATACTGAATAAAAGTAAAAATTATGAGTCTACTGGAATCAAAGTAACGGAAAAGAGAATTGAACTAAACAACAAAACATTAGAAATGCATCCGCATGAAGGATTGATTATTTCTGATGTGATTAATAATGAAGGATTAACTATTGGTACCTTAGTAAAATTTTCTCTTCTCAAAAATTCCTTATAAATTACACATAACTCTTTAACATGAGAAAACACTCCGCTATAATTATTGACGATGAGACTCAGGCTAGAAACGCCCTAAGAGAGCTTATTAATACGGATTTTCCGCAAATTGAAATTATTGGTGAAGCGGATGGAGTTGAAACTGGTATTTTAGCTATCTCTACCAAAAAACCAGATATTGTATTCCTTGATATAAATCTAGGCGATGGCTCTGGGTTCGATGTTTTAGAACAATTGACAATAAAAGACTTTGCCCTCATATTTACTACTGCTTATGATCAATATGCAATCACGGCTTTTAAGATCAATGCCATTGATTATTTACTCAAACCTATTTTAGAGGAAGACATGAAACGAGCGTTAGAAAAAATTGATCGTCAAATTTCGCCTACCGAATTAACTGCTCAATTAGAATTATTCAAAGATATGATTTCGGATACCAAAAGACCCTCTCTTGTAGAGAAAAAGATAGTACTGAAAGACAATAATTCCATTCATTTTATCAAAACAAAGGAGATTATCTTTTGCAAATCGGAAGGTCCTTACACCGAATTCACCATTTATCCCGATCAGAAGATTCTCGTATCACATAATTTAAAAGATTATGAAGACATTCTCGACCCCCTTAGTTTTATAAGAGTACATCATTCCTATATAGTCAATGTAGATAAGATAGTCAGATACAATAAAGGAAGCGGAGGCACACTAATTCTTCTAGGAGGCTATGAAATACCAGTATCTCAGAGAAAAAAAGAAATGGTTCTTGAGCTTCTATCCATGAATTAATTCCGTAGTGTAAAATTCATTCAAAAGCATGAAAAACTCGGCAATAGTTATGGCTGTCCTACACCGACTATAGCGTTCTCCATAAAAATCATAGATGTAATAAAGAAAGAGAGTTGTTTATAAATTCAGTATGAATATCTCCCTAGATAGAAAACTCTTGATGAATTTCAGGGATTTCTACAAAATCAAAGCCCACTTTTATCAACTTATTTTTAAAATTATTTTGAACTAGGTATTCGCCGTGAACTAGAAAAAAATTATCTACCTGTTTTGGGTCTTGGCAGGATAGGTAATGCAGCATATCTGAATAATCCCCATGAGCAGAAAATGACTTTATCTTTTTTATCTGAGCTACTTTATTCATGTATTCCCCAAATATCTTGACCTTGGGATCCTCATTTAGCAACCTAGCTCCTAAACTATGTGGCTCGCAATATCCAACAATGAGTATCGTATTCTTCTCTTGCTCGATATTATGGTAAATATGATGCTTAATTCTACCGAATTCGGCCATACCTGATGCAGAGATAATTATACAAGGATCTTTAAAATCATTTAGCGCTTGCGAATCTTTTCTTTCGCTGATATAGACTAGGTTTTTAAACCCAAATGGGTCTTCATCACCTTCCATTACTTCTAAAATATGCTTGTTATAACACTCCTTATGTTTTTTTGTTATTTCTGTAGCGGCTATAGAAAGAGGGCTATCCACGAACACTCGTATCGGAGGAAGTTTCCCTGCTATATCCAATTTATTCAAGGCATAAACTATTTCTTGCGTTCTACCCACACTGAAGGCTGGGATAATGAGTTTACCTTTGTTTTTTACACAAGTTTCCTGCACAATATCATAAAACACTTGTTCATTTAAATTTGCATCATCGTGCAATGAATCTCCATAGGTGCTTTCACAGATAATGATATCTGCTTGAGGAAATTTTTCTGGATTTTTCAACAGAGGGCTATTATATCGCCCGATATCTCCAGTAAAGCAGATTCTTTTCGTTTTACCTTTATCTTCAATAGTTAGATTCACAGCACAGCTTCCCAAAATATGCCCAGCATCCGCATACAGGCATTGAACTCCTGGGATGACTTCAAATTGTTGATGCAATTTTCTAGTCACTATAAGGGGTAAAGCTTGTTCTACATCCTTTATGGTATATAGCGGCTTGACTGCTTCCTTGCCCGCAGCCTCTCTCCGTTTATTATAAAATTTGGTGTCCTCTTCTTGAATTTTAGCACTGTCTTTCAATAAAATTTCCACAAGATCTGCTGTGGCTGGAGAACAATAGATTGGACCAGAGAAGCCCTCTTTGACTAGTCTTGGAATAAGCCCAGAATGATCAATATGTGCATGAGATAAGACTAGTGCATCAATCTCCATTGGATTAAATCCAAAATGATAATTGAGTTGTTGTAACTCCTTTCCTCCTTGGAACAACCCACAATCCAAAAGGACTTTTCTATTATCAGAAAGGGTCAAAACGTGTTTACTACCTGTTACAGTTCTTGCTGCACCATGAAAGGATAATTTCATTAATTAGTTTATTTTATCAAACGCACCTCTGTTCTTCTATTTTTCTTCATTTCTTCATTGGAGCAGTCGTAGTTATTATTTCCATCGCAATGACAATTATTGGCAGGTTTTTCCTCGCCAAAATAGCGTCCTACGATTTGTGTTTCATTGGCTCCACGAGAAAAGAATAACTTAATAGCCTCAGCTAAGCGTTGTCTTGATAAAACCATATTTGTTTTTGCATCTCCTTGACAATCTGTATGTGCGCTCAATTCTAATCGATAGTTTGGATTCTTATTTAGTTCCATTATGACATACTTCATCTTTTTATCTATTTCATTTGTTATATTCCATTGCGTAGTCTCATAGTAAATAGTGAAATTGTCGTTTAACATTTCCTCCTTCACTTCTTTAGCTGCTGCAGCTAGCTCTTCTCTTTTGGCAGGTATATCACTGGTTACAAATATTTTATTATTATCCGCAGTGAATTTCATAACAGGACTGACAAAGCCAAGCTCAGGAACCTCTACTTTGTAATCCTCATTAAGGTATAAAACCACCTGACCAATACCAGCCTCATCAGTATACCCTGAATAATTCGAGCAATCCGCAGTATTTGTAATCTTATAAAATACATTTGGATAGGCATTCTCAAAAGGATGGGACAATAAGGAAAAGGTAACAAAATCCTTTGGCAAATTTCGTCTCGCTTCCACATCTAGTCTAGTCTCGAATGGATATAAGCTCGTGTCTACTAGCTGGTGAAAGTCTCCTGATACCACAACCTTCTTATACCCTATAGGCGATAAGCTAGCAGTTATCTGTCCTAATTGATTGGTCTTCATTTCAATTTTTTCTGAAGGAATGGATACCTTCATTCCTGTGATGGGCCTTTTTAGTTCATCCTTCACCGTTATGGTTGTCTTTATTTTATCGAATGACTGTTTGTATATTCTATCAGAATTATTCTCATACTTGTTCACAAATCTATTCGAAGAAAAGAATCCAACATTTTTCTTCTGATGGTAAAACAAGGCGTAGTCATCACTCTCAGAATTAAAATTAGCTCCCAGATTATACGTTCGGTTAAATCGCGCACCTTTACCTCTCACTCCTGCATAGATATCTAACTTTCCTAAACCATAATGTCCACTCGAAGCAAAAAATATTACTTTATCATCATACACCGTAGGAAAACACTCATCTCCTGGTGTGTTGACATAAGTGCCAAGACTTTTAATGTTTTTAAGTTTAGTTTGATTTTCTATTTCTCCTATCCATAAATCATATCCTCCAAGCCCTCCTGGCTGATTACTGGAAAAGATAAGATACTTTTCATCACTAGTCAGCATGGGGTGTATATAGTTATAATTTCCCTTATCAATTTCTATTTCTATAGGCATAAAGCGTTCCCAAGCCGTGCTGCCTTCTTCTACCTTTCTCTTTGAGAAGTAAATGAACATTCTATTATTATCCTCATCCAATCGAGTAATATAAATCATATCTAACTTCTTGGACATGGAATATGGTCCATATTCGAAGCCGCCCCATTTGTTAATTTGTCTTTTATGATCTACATCGAAAAACATAAAATCATTCCGTGAATACTTATTTGTAAAATTTCCACTAAAATTCAGTGCATTCGAATTATTCTTGCAAGACATTTTTGCATTCAGGGTATGAATAGTGTTGTCATCTATGATATATGGGTAATATTCCGTTCTTTTAGAATCATATCCCATAAGCTCTGGCTCCTTTACAGGCCGACTATAGATAAACTTATTACTCTGGCCCCCAGGTAGTAAATCAGACTTCACACAGGTAGGGCAAAGATTTATATATCGAATAAAAGATTCCTTGGCCAAGGCGGTATAGCCAGTCACAGAATACAGATGATACATGTCAAAATGATAATTCATGCTATCCTTCATCATTTTTTTGGCTTGCTCCATATGATAGATCGAAGTCTCGTAATCATTTTGATTAAAATAATTCTTTCCTAACTTATAATGAATGTATTCACTACTAGGGTCGTTTTGCAGCGCACAATTATAATACTTTATAGCCTTGTAGTAGTTGTGACTCCTCTCTGCCTTAAGCGCTTTTTGGATAATGTCATAGTTTTGAGCTATAAGCGTGGATGACATCAAGCATAGCATTAATAAGGATTTAAAAAACTTATTCATGTATATAATATTTGTTTTAGGTTTCGACTATCCTGTGCAAAACAAGTTTCCGCAATTTCAAGCCTCTTATAAAAGGATGGACAAATTTAACAATTTATCTCAAATTGCTTGCCTTTTTAAGCAAAAGAGGTCAAATTAACAAAATCGCAATACGAGAAGCCATGCTAATTCAAATCCTCAACCAATTATGCCATATTGATATCTGTAATAAACCCATTTTATTATCCTAAAACAGCTATCACATCGGTATAAACTACCGCACGTGCGGAATATGATTTAATCTATCTACCAAATCACATTGGTATTATATCTATTTAACGAAGTTCTAGGATTAAATTGACCTTAACTTTCTAACTTTGTGCGAATGGCTGAGAAGAAAAGATTTTTTATACGTCTAGCCTATGATGGGACTAATTATTGTGGCTGGCAAAACCAAAATGAACAAGAATCTGTCCAGGGAACTATTGAATCTGCACTATCAACCTTGTATAGGTCTCCTCAAAAAATAGTGGGCTGCGGGAGAACAGATACTGGCGTGCATGCAGATGATTTCTATGCACACTGGGATTTCGATGGCATATTGGAGGAAACTGCCTGCATGAAACTAAACTCTATTCTTCCTCGAAGTATTGCCATTAAAGAAATTTTTGAAGTGCCGGTCGAATGCAATAGTCGGTATAACGCTACCAAAAGAACGTATCATTATTTTATCCATACCCAAAAAAATCCCTTTCGCAGACTTTACAGTTATGAGTATACTCATCACCACCTCAATCTTGATTTGATGAAATTAGCTGCAAATGAGTTGCTGAATTACAATGAATTTTTGCCTCTAATAAAACTCGATAAGGAGAAACAAAAGACCCATTGTACCCTTTATTCAAGTCATATTCAACAGTTAGAGCCACATTATTATAGATACGAAATTTCTGCCAATCGTTTTCTGCATAATATGGTAAGGAGAATTGTCGGCACTCTTATGCTCATTGGCAGAGAAAAATTGACTCTTGAAGAATTTCAATATAGCATGAAACATCAATCTCCTATGCGGTTGATAAATTTGGCCCCCGCTAATGGTCTTCATCTTATAAAATTAGATTACCCATTTATAGACAATGCAGAACAAGACTAGCGTTTACAGACATATTATTAAACAAGCTTTACCTTATAAGAATTGGTTTATAGGTTGCTTTATACTTGCAGTTATCATTTCTGCCTTGACTCCTATACGACCATATATTCTCCAGCAGATCATCGATGTGGATATAAAAACAGGACAGAAAGAGCGTTTAGTATTCAATGCCTGTTTGCTATTTGGCTTACTAATTTTTGAATCTTTGCTTAAATATATATTCGTCTATGCTACATCGTTTTTCAGCCAAAATATAGTGAATAATTTAAGAAAAAAAGTGTTCTCCCACCTAATGAATTTGCATGTTCAATACTATGATGAAACACCCGTAGGTAGACTCACTACTCGCACGGTTAATGATGTAGAAACGATCAACGAAGTTTATTCCGATAATTTTTTTACCATCGTCTCAGATATTTTGACCATCATTTTCGTGTTAGCCTTTATGCTTTATACCAATGTGCAGTTGACGCTCATATCGCTTGTCACCTTGCCATTTCTCTATGTAGCTACTTATATCTTTAAAGAAAAAGTGAAGGTGGTCAATGAAAAACTACGAGACAAAATTGGTGAACTCAACGCCTTCGTTCAGGAACATCTCATGGGGTTTAAAATCGTAAAGGCATTTGCGGTAGAAGACAAGGAACAGACTAAATTCAATAAAATTAATGCTGAATTTACCGAATTAAATTTCAAAAGTATTTGGTACTATTCTTGGTTCTTCCCTGTCTTAGAGACGTTGATATCTATCAGTATCGGCCTTGTTGTGTCCTATGTCGCTATTCATAGTTTCGAACAAAAAGATTTATCCGCAGGTGTCATTACCTCATTTTTGCTTTACCTCAATCTACTTTTTAGACCTATGCGCTTCATAGCAGATAAATTCAATTCTATACAAATGGGGTTTGTGGCCTCTAATCGGGTATTTGATTTATTGGATACCCCAACACAAGAAGCCGACCAAGGAATGATAAAAAATATTCCCATTCGCGGTGATATTCGATTTGACAAAGTATCGTTTTCCTATAGTCCTGAAGTACCTGTGCTCAGAGACGTTTCTTTCCAAATAGAGGCAGGCAAGTCTCTAGCTATAGTAGGTGCCACAGGGTCGGGCAAGACGAGCATTATTAATATTCTTAACCGATTTTATCCCTATCAATCCGGTAAGATATATATTGATCAACATCCAATAGAAGATTTTAGCCTTAACTTTCTTCGCTCTCAGATAGCCATGGTGCTTCAAGATGTCTATTTGTTTAGTGGCAGTATTCTCGACAACATAGTAGTGGAAAGCACAAACACATCGCGTGAGGAAATTATTCAAATGGCAACACAATTGGATATTCATGATTTTTTCATGAAATTGCCCAATAATTATGATTTTGAAATCAAAGAACGAGGAGGCTCCTTGTCGCATGGACAAAAACAAATTATTTCCCTCTTTAGAGCAATAGCTAAAAAGCCAAGCATACTTATACTTGATGAAGCTACATCGTCTATCGACTCTAATACAGAATTTTATATTCAAAAATTGATTTCGCAGAGTATCAAGAACACCACGTCCATAGTTATAGCGCATAGGCTATCTACTATAATGCAGGCAGACAAAATACTCGTGCTTGATCATGGAGTGATTGTGGGCGAAGGAACACACACAAGTTTACTTCAAACAAACACTTACTATCAAAAATATTTCCAATCAATTGAAAATAAAAAAGAACTAACTTAGTATTTAGTTAAAATAATTGTATGTACAAATTTTTCCTTTTATGCACTTACTTAATTACCATTACTTCATGCTCTAGTCAGAATAGGGAGTTAAGTGCAAATGAATTTTCTGAAAAGCTAAAGTCCGAAAAAACAAAACACCTCATAGATGTCAGAACACCTGAAGAGTATTCAGAAGGATATATACTAGGAGCTAAAAATATAGATTGGAACGCAGCGGATTTCGAAACCCAGTTAGATAAACTCGATAGAAATACTCCTTTATTTGTCTACTGCCTGAGTGGCGGTAGAAGCGGTAATGCTATAAGAAAGGCCAAGGACATGGGGTTCAGAAACATATATGGTTTAAACGGTGGAATCATGTCTTGGAGAGCGCATAAGCTGCCGCTCACCTCGCCACAAGGAGAGAAAAAAGCAGGAATGACTTTAGTTGAGTATGAAGCCTTATATAAAGGTAAATCTAAAAAGGTTTTGATTGACTTCTATGCCGACTGGTGCATACCATGTCAAAAAATGAAACCCTTTTTGAAAAAAATCGAAGTCAAAATGGCCTCGGAGGTAACAGTGATTAGAATAAATGCCGATGAACATCCAGAGCTTTGTCAAACACTCGGAGTAAGTGGTTTGCCCTATATTTTAATCTATAAAAATGATACGATAGAATGGAAAAAACTTGGCTTTGCTAGTGAAGAAGAAATACTCAAAATACTAAATAAATAACCTTGAAGCTCGTTACTAGTTTTCTCCTTAGCCTGTCAATTTTTTGCCTCCATGCTCAAATTAAGACGCTCATACCAATAGATGAGGAAGTTAATTTGCCCAATAACGATGAGTCAAAAATTGGTTTGAGTACTACCCTCGATGAAACTGTTATTCAAAAAGATAAAATAGTCAAACTGTTTTCCAATCACATTGCGAATACAATGAATACTGAATTTTACCATTTGTTAGATTCTGGAAAAAACTATATTGAACTATTTGTTGTTTACCCCTGTAAAGGCTTCAATCTAAAGGATATTCAAGATCATCAAATCATCAATGAAGGAATTATCACTTCTACTATTTTGATTAAATTTAATGCATCTACCTATGATATTCACTTAAAAGACTATCAGTGGGTCAATAAAAATAAAAAAGGCATATCCATAGACGAAATTTATAAAGTTTATCGAAAAAATGATGACCTCGTTTATAAATTAAAATATTATGGAATACTCAAATCATGTGAATATTCCATTGCCGAATCATTAAGTAATATCATGGCCGTAATAGATGAGGTAATGAAAGGCAAAGGTTAATTACTTCGTTATTATAAATAAATTGCCCAAATAGAAAATAGATTTTTTCAGCTACATTTGTACTTAAAATCAAGCATCCTTATGGGTATCTCTAAAGTTCTATTCTTAGTATTATGTCTTTTTCAGCTTCATTCTTGTCAATTCCTTTCTTCCAAAGAAGAGTCAAGTTCAAATACAGACACTTCTGTTCAACCAATTGAAGCGAGTTATCTCCAATTTGATGAAAATCTCGCCTACAATTATATAGATAAGCAGGTCTCTTTCGGACCGCGAGTGCCCAGTACGATGGGGCACAAAGCTTGTGCAGATTGGATTTTAGCTACCTTAAAAATAATGACAGATACTGCTTATATTCAGGAATTCGAATCGATTACTTATGATTCAAAAAAGCATAAGGGTAAAAATATTATAGCTCAATTAAATCCAAAAAATCCTAATAGAATTTTACTTTGCGCTCACTGGGATACAAGACCTATAGCCGATCATGATCCAAAAAATCCGGTAGGCCCTATCCTAGGAGCGAACGATGCTGGCAGTGGTGTTGGGGTCATTTTGGCTCTACTCAAAAATTTCAAAGAAAAACCAATCACCCTAGGCATAGACATTGTTTTTTTCGATCTCGAAGACTATGGACAACCTGAAAATAGTGGCTTGACACCTATGGAAAATAGCTGGTGTCTCGGCTCACAATATTGGGCTAAGAACACTAAACATGATTTTCTCCCACGTTGGGGAATTTTACTCGATATGGTAGGGGGTAAGGATGCGACTTTTCTCAAAGAAGAAACGAGTATGAACTACGCTTCTAATCTTTTAAATCGAGTTTGGAATCATGGTCAAAAATTGGGATTTGAAAAACATTTTCTCAGCGAGCCTATGGGCGCCATTACAGATGACCACTTATTTGTCAATACACTTGCTGGCATACCTACTATTGACATTATTCATTATAAATTAAACAACGGTGGTTTTGCGGACTACTGGCATACACATGATGACAATATGAGTTCAGTTGACAAGTCCACTTTAAAAGCTGTTGGCAAAACTCTACTCAATACGATATACGAAGAAGATAAATATATGCAATAATCTTTACATTTTTTAGTTCTTAAGAAATGAGACTGCTTCTTATTCTTTTTTTAAGCAATGTGTTCAATTTCTCTTTTGCACAGCGATACCTTGGAAATCATATAGGTGGCTATTCAGGAGTTTATGGTATACAAGAAAATCCTGCAAGTTTCGTAACCAAAAAACCTAATTGGGATGTAAATATCCTTGGTACAGGATTATTTTTTTTCACAGAATACGGATATCTTCAAGATGAAAGCCTGCTGTCTGCGCCAGGTAAATCAATTATGAACGGCATGGATACACTTCCTTTTGATTATAG
Organism: uncultured Chitinophagaceae bacterium; assembly: GCA_964465185.1. GTDB lineage: Bacteria > Bacteroidota > Bacteroidia > Chitinophagales > JADJOU01 > CHPMRC01. The sequence goes on along the minus strand of CAYXKX010000001.1, from coordinate 116,134 downwards.
TAAGGATAAAAATTCACTATTTTTCGCTAATACATACGACCAAACCCTTACCGGACTCATGATCCAACAAACGATTCATCTTCCATCGTTTTGTTTTAAAGTCAAACGATTTTCTTTCGGCGTCTTCTCCAATATCAAAATAGCGGCTGATGGTTTAGATGCCCCAAATTTCTTTAACTATGGAAACTTGCAGCAGCTGATCGATTTTCAGTCATACAAAATCACACCTTTCTCGGTCAATGCCATGGCGTGGGGAGAGATTGGACTCAATATTGGGTATGCTCTTGAGCTGGAAAATGGACATACCCTTGCCGTCGGAGCCAACCCTAAGTATTTATTGGGATTTGAAGCCGCCTACATTCAAAATAAATCCGATTATAACTTTTATCGCGAACGCGATACTTTTTTTGCCTCTACCGCTAATGCTGCTTTTGGTTTTGCTAGTGGTGCTTCCCGTTCTTCTAACAACTATAATTTCGGCGTACAAGGTACCGGCTTTGGGCTAGACCTCGGGGCTGAATATATTATTCCGAATGAAGAAGGGGAGTCTAATAGCCCCCATTACATGAAATTTGGAATAGCTGTTAAAGACTTTGGTTCTATTAAGTTTGATAAGAATACCGAGCAACATAATTATTCTATTAGAGAAGTCGATTTTGGAGTTTTAACTACCATAAACAATAATTTAAATCACAATTATGACTTAATAAAACGACTATCGGCAGCAGTTTATCAGGGAGACTCTTTCAAATCTAAAATCTCCAATGAAATGACCATACATACGCCTACTTCAATAAACCTAACCTGGGACTATAATATTCGATCCGATTTCTATATTAATGCCTTTATAGGTCGTCGACTAAAAACCTTGGAAAGACAAATAGCCGCTCCAAATGTGATGGCTATCGGCGCCCGCTATGAAATGCGCTGGTTTGAGGCTGGGGCCAATGTATCACTCACAGAAGATACATGGCTAGGAATTGGAACATATATCCGATTAGGTTTATTGACAATTGGCTCTGATCATATTAATGCTTTGCTCTTTTCTCAACCCAAACTTCGAGGAGCTGATGTTTATTTAAGTTTAAAAATCATGCCTTTTGGCAATAGAGAAAAAGAAGATGGTATTGATTATGTAGGAAATAAAAAAGATAAAAGATCAGGCTGCTATAACCAAAAATAGATTTTAGATTCTTCAGTTTTGAATTAGAGGATGAAATTAAGCTATTGCATTAATTTTTTATAACTATCAAAGTCAATTATTATTAAAACAACCCCGACCCTAAAAAAGAATAGGGCAAACGAAAGGATACTCTTATTTATGCTCCCTTCTACCACTCTAAAAAGTCCGCTAAATAAATATTTATTTTGGTAGAAAAACAGGTAATATTGCCTACACTAAAATTTAGAAACAATGTTTAGAAAATTTTCGCTCGCAGATATTATCATACTTGCTGTAGCACTTTTATCATTAGTATTTTCTGAAATTATGTATTTTCAAGGTGAAAAAATTGATGCGCTATTCGTTGGTATCTGGGTGCCTTCCATACTGGGATTTGGGATTTATTTAAAACTAATTAAAAGAACAAAAAATGGTTAGTTTACTTCCCTATTTTGCTGGTCTTGTTACCTTGTTGTTAATTTTTGGTTTTGCTTTAGAAATAAAGGAATTTACTGATGATGAGGAATAATTCGCACGCCAACTAAAAATTTCCCATTTTGCTATCAAAGAATTCATCCATTGTATTATTCTTTCACATCCTAGTTTAAACTTGTTATCTCCATATGAAATTTCTTATAAAAACTAAATAAGTTAAATGTACCAGCTCCAAAATAAGTTTTCACAAAACCAATTCTGGCAGTGAAGATTCTTAGTGCCCTTCAAATCAGAGAAGCCGATGCTTTTACTATAAAGCATGAACCAATTGCATCTATAGACCTCATGGAAAGAGCCGCAAACGCTTGTTTCAACTGGCTAATCAATACCTATGATAAAACCCAAACCCTCCACTGTCTTTGTGGCCTAGGCAATAACGGGGGAGATGGATTGGTTATCGCCCGACTTTTGATTGAAAAAAATTACTCTATTCGAGTTTACATTTTTGGATATTCCGATAAATTCTCTGCAAATTTTAGAAAAAATGAGGCTCGATTAATTAAAAACAAAACAAAGCTTATTTATATAAACGAGAATAACTACCGAAGGATCTTAAAATCAATTCCAACGGATGGAATTGTCATTGATGCAGTATTCGGTTCGGGCTTGAGCAGGCCAATAGATGGTTGGTTAGCCAAAGCTTTTCTGCTGCTAAACAGTTCTGAAAATGAAATTGCTTCTATAGACGTTCCTTCTGGGCTATTTTGCGAAAATAATGCATCTGATAATCTCGCTACTGCCATTAAAGCAACTATTACTTTATCGCTTCAAACACCTAAATTATCTTTTCTGCTACCTAGTTCTGGAGAGTACGTAGGAAAATTTTATTTGCTCCATATCGGCTTACATAACGATTACTTATCTGAAGTCAAATGCCCAAATTATTATGTCGAATTTAAGGATATTAAATCGATATTAAAAAAAAGAACTAAATTCTCACACAAGGGTAGCCATGGTCATGCCCTACTGATTGCTGGTAGTTATGGGAAAATGGGTGCCGCCATATTGAGCGCTAAGGCATGTTTGAGATCAGGAGTGGGACTTTTGACTTCGCATATTCCACAATGTGGTTATGAAATAATGCAAACCGCAATACCAGAAGCTATGGTCGTTGTAGATAATTCTAAGTATCATATCGCAAACTTCATTGCGCAAGAGAAATATACAGCAATAGGGATTGGGCCGGGCATAGGCAAAGACAAACAGACACAAAAGTTCTTAAAAAGATTGATAGATAATGCCCATGTTCCTATAATTTTTGATGCGGATGCGCTAAATATTCTAGCAGAAAATAAAAATTGGCTATCTAAACTTCCAGCCAACTCGATACTGACTCCTCATCCCAAAGAATTCGAGAGACTTTCTAAAAAAGCGGTGGATGACACTGAAAGATTGGAACTGCAGAGGGCGTTTGCCATACAATATAAAATTTACCTTATACTAAAAGGTGCTCATACGAGCATTGCTTGCCCGAATGGAGATATCTTTTTTAACTCTACCGGGAATCCAGGCATGGCCACTGGGGGCAGTGGAGATGTGCTTACAGGAATCATCACGGGGCTCTTAGCTCAAGGATATTCAGCTCTCGATTCTTGCCTATTAGGAGTTTATATTCATGGTTTAGCAGGCGATTTGGCGTCCGAGAAATTTAGCCAAGAGGCAATGATTGCATCAGATATTACTGAAAGCCTAGGACAGGCCTTTGACTGTTTGAGACGCTAAAATTTTTCGGATCACATAACTGGCCATAGTTAAGCCAAACATAGCTGGCATGTAGGATATGGTACCATAATATGATTTTTTAAAATGCGTACCATCTGTTAACTCCATTTTATCTTTATAGACCACCTCATCGGAGTATACTACTTTTATTCCATAATTATAATGTTCCCTTCGAAGCCTCTTTCTAATCTCTCTTGAGAAGAAACAATCTCTGGTTTCATTGATATCTACTATTTTTATCCGAGCAGGATCTGTTTTTCCTCCTGCACCCATAGAAGAAATAAATTTGAGCTTGCGTTGTTTGCAAATTTTTATCATATTTAATTTAGGTGTAACAGAATCAATACAATCCAGAACGAATGAAAAGTTGTTATTTAGAAGTTTGCTAATATCTTCTGGATTTAAAAACTGATTCATTTCATGCAATATCAGTGCCGGATTTACATCCTTTAATCGCTTGGTCATCAGTTCAGATTTGGAATGACCGATAGTACTGCAAAGTGCTTGTAATTGCCTGTTAATATTGGATGCTACTACCCTATCGCCATCCACAATTGTCATTTCACCCACTCCAGCCCTAGCCAAGGCTTCTGCAGCATAACTACCCACTCCTCCTAGACCTACAACCAATACATGGGCTTGCTTCAACTTTTCTAAACCCTGTTTACCTATCAAAAGCTCACTTCTACTTAAGAAATCCATTTCCAACATTATTCGGTAACAAAAATAGTGTAATTAGTTCATTCTCTCATGAGATAGTGAGTTCAACTGTAGATATAATAAATTATCTACACCTTTACTTATTTTATGCTAGACAGATAAAAACTTTCTCTTAAATTTGCTATACATTACCCTAAAAAAAATGAAATAAAAATTCTCCTCAATTTACTTTGAATCCCATACCGAAAAACTTTTACAACGAAATATGCTCATTTTAATACAACAATAAACAATATTATGAAATTAATCTTCACCAGTTTTCTCATTTTATCATCCATATCGCTTATGGCTCAAGACGAATATGATAAAAATGGAAAGCTTGATCAGAAAGAACCAATTTACAAAAAGTCTGACTCCATAGATGTATCTGACAAAAAAAAAGAAGAACCGCAAGGCGACGATAATAGTAAAGCCTATAGTGGTATGTCTGACTTTAAGCGAAATCTGCGCATCGGTGGGGCCTTTAACCTAGGCTCGTATTACTACCAATCGGGATTTTACGACGGACAGCTATTTTTTATCATGTTAAGTCCCCAACTGACCTATGTTATGTCAGAATACTTCGAAGGGGGTTTGTCTACTTCATATTCTTATACTGGATCCTTTGGAGTGATTAATTCCCACTCAATAAGTGCTGGCCCCATTTTAAGAGCCTATCCTATCCCTGAAGTTTTTCTTCAAGTAGAGGGTGTTGGTTTTTACAATACTACCAGTGTTTCTGGTTTTCCATCTTACAACAAAGTTAACTTCAACGCCTTTGCTGGCGGAGGTATAGTTTCTCGATTTTCCCAGACCGCCTATTTGATTACAGGAATTAAAGTCAATCTGATGAAAAATGAATTAACCTACAATCAGATTATTCCAACGGCCTTTACCTCTATCCATTTTGGACTTTGGTAGAATTAACTATAACCATCTATCCAGCATTAATCCCCATAAAATGAAAAGCACCATAGAAAAAAATGAACGCTATACTATTTTCAGTATAAAAGAAAAAAATCTAACCAGCCACAATAGCTCCGATTTAAAATCGGAAATCGCCATTTTAGTTGCAGAAGGTTACAATTCCATTCTGCTCAATTTGTCTGAGCTCGAATTCATGGATTCCAGTGGCCTTGGAGCGTTATTAAATGCTGACCGAACCACCAAAGAAAATAATGGCTTTCTCGTCATCTATGGTCTAAACGAGAATAACAGCAATTTGATACGAATAGCTAAATTAGATAAGGTTCTAATCATAGCGCATACGCAAAAAGAAGCCATTGATTTACTTATCCTTGAGGAGCTAGAAAGAGATTTATCTGCTGAAGACAACTAAGTGAAATTAACGATTCTAGGCAGCAGCAGTGCTACCCCCTATTTAGATAGACATCCTTCTAGCCAGTTGCTCACTGTCAATGACCACACCTATCTCATAGACTGCGGAGAAGGTACCCTCTTTCGACTTAATAGTTTTGGAGTCAAAAAAAATAAAATTAAAGCTATATTTATATCGCACTTGCATGGTGATCATTATTATGGCCTCATTGGACTTCTAACCACAATGAGTATGCACGAAAAGACGGATGAACTTACAATCATTTGTCCTCCAGGGTTAAAGGACATAATTGATTTGCAATGCAAAATTTCCAAAACTATAATCCGATTTCCCGTTCGATTCATAGAAACGAGTATGGTGCATCAAACTATTTTTTTAGATGTAAATATTCATGTTGAAACTATTCCCCTAATTCATAAAATAGATACTTGCGGTTTCATTTTTCATAAAATATTTCCAAAAAGAAAAATACGGAAAGATAAGATTGTGGAGCACGGGCTCTCTCCAATAGAAATTGCGGATTTGGTACAGAACAATATACTAGTGAAGGACAATCAGACCATTACCCTAGATACTATTTCAGAGGAAAATACATCAAAAAAATCATTCGCCTACTGCACCGATACCAGATTTGATGAATCCTACATTAATTACTTATATGAAGTTGATTTACTTTATCATGAATCCACTTTCTTGCAAAAAGACTTAACCCGAGCTATTGAGACGAAGCATTCCACCGCCGCTGAGGCCGCTCATGTAGCCTTGAAAGCAAATGTAAAAAAACTACTCATTGGTCACTTTTCTGCTCGCTATCTAGACCTTCAGCCTCTGCTATCCGAGGCCTCAGCGATTTTTTCTAATACCGACCTAGCCATAGAGGGTCTCACTTTTGAGTTTTAAATGGCATCCGAAGTACTGATATCTATTTTATTTCAGTTAAAATATAAAAAAACATTACCTTTGGGTTTTTAAAAATAACCCTTCCAAGTTATATCAACATATGAGATATAGATTATTGATTTTGCTCGGAATTATTCCATTCCTAGCAATTGGACAAAACCCTCTAAAGAAAGAGTTAAAGGGTAATGGAACATCCATGCATTATAGCCCTTCACAGTTTAGCTTTACCAATCAAAATGGAATTACAGTATATATAGCAGAACTTAAAGATAGAAGATCTCTCAATTGGAATAAACAGGTGAACGACTCTGTGAAGATTGAAGCGGTTGGTGACTTTTGGAACTACCCTATGAATGTTCTCTTCAAAAACAAACTAAGCCAAGACCTAACAAAAGCAAATATTAACGTAGATTACTCTGCACAAGGTGATAATATTTATAAGGTTGAGCCAACCCTAGATGTTCTTTATCCAAATTTTGTTTCTTTTCCAGAAAAGGGTTATTGGATGCTTTCTAAGATAAATATACAAGTGAGTAAAGGCTCTCAAGTACTTTTTACGAAATCTTATCAGGAATATACTTTCTTTAATAAGAATATAAATGGATATAATGAATCCTACAATACAAACCTCAAGGAAGGCTCTAACGTAGCCATGTGGTCAAGTATCAAAAGACTTTTAGACCAATTCTATACCGACTTAAACAATGCTTTCGGAGGCCAAGCCATAAAGAGTTCTGATATAGCTGTTACAAGCATCGGAGCCTCCAATATTGCTAATGACCAGAGTTTAAATAATCAAGTAACAAACTACTCGGGAAATAAAACCACGAAAGATGCAGTCAGCACTAATAATTATAGACTAGATGGAGACGTTCCGCCTCCACCCCCTCCTAGCGATGGTAAATTGAACAATGCGGTGAATGTTTTAGGTTCGGAATCCAAAATCAATAATACTGTAAAAACTACGGCCCCAATGCCAGTGATTGATTCTGCTAAATTGGCTGAGAGAAGATTAAGAGAAGAATTGCGCAAAAAAGCCATTGATAGCGCTAAAAAAGCGAGAGAGGAATTGGCATTAACATCAAAAAAAATGGAGCAGGAAGAGAAGGATAAACTCCAGTTCAAGCGCGATTCAATTCTAAAAGTAAAAAAAGAAACAATAGCTCTTAAGGTTCGAGAGAAATTTATTTCTGATTCAATAAAAAAGACAGAGGTCAATAAAAAAATAGAAGAAGCAAAAAGAAAAAGGGAAGAGGAAAAAGCAAAAATGAATCCAACGCCATCAGACATTAGTTCTTCAGAAAAGTTAAATGCTTCCAAACCAAAAAACGCTGAACCCGCAGTAGAGAAAAAAAGGCCTCAAACTATTGCGAGAAAATCATATAAGAGAGCTGAAAATGAAACAGTCAGTGAGGCTGTTAGGAGAATTGCAAGAGAAATTGAAGAAGAAGAAGAAGGATACCAAAGAACAAAACAAACAAGGGATGTTGAACCTACTGAAGAAAATAATACTGCCTCAAAACGTGCGGAGGATATAGCAAAAGTAAAGGCTGAGCGAGAAAAATCTGCTACAGAAATGAAAATGAAGAAAGCCGTGCGCGATTCATTATTAGCCAACGAAAAACAAAAAAAACAAGATTCCTTGTTAGCGATACGCAGAGCCAAAGCAGCTGAAATTGAAGCTTCAATGGCTAGAGTAAAGGCATCAAAAGATAGCTTTAATAGAATCCTAGCTGCCAAGAAGTATGCAGAAGATAGTACACAACTAGTGCGAGAAAAAGAAAGACGAAGAGAGGCGGTTCTAGCTGCCCAAAAATCTGCTATGGAAGCCGAAAGAAATGCATTGATAAAAAATCCGAACTCCGGAGAAATGTTTGCTACTGTCTCTACTGATCCTCCAAGTAAACTAGCAGATAACAGAACTCGCGAGCAAGTTTTAGCTGATAGAATTTTTACTCCTAAATCAGAAAACACCAAAAATCTTCTAGCAAGAGTTAAACTTATAACACCTGAAGAGGAGGCAAGGCTATTGGCTCAAATGAAAACTGAAGATAAAGCGGTAACAGATTCTTTTTTCATACAAATGCAGAAAAATAGACCCATTCCTACCTACACTCCCATTGATTCCACAGCAAAGACCGTGACAAAAAAACAAGAAGTCATAACAAAAACTCCAACGAAAGAGGATAAAAAATCACAAATAATTGAAAAAGGCTTAAAGGGAGCTAAGGATTTGAAAAATACAAAAGAATCGATACCAACTGAGAAAAAGATAGAAAAAGCGTTAGACACATTAGCTAAATCAGCAAACACCAAACCGGCAACAAAAGAGAAACCCCTAGTTTCTAAATCTGCCCAAAAAGAAACCACTGCAAAAACTGAACCAGCTAAAGTGAACAAACAAGTCATAGACTCTATGACCTCTGAACAAAAAGCAAAAGATCTGGAGGCTGAGATTGAAAAAAAGAAAAAAGAAATAAACGAAAGACTTAAAAAAGCCAAATCTTGGTAGAATAGAAGGCTAGCAGTGGTCTACTCTCTCTTATAAAAAGTTTATAATACAATCTATAGTAAATACAGTAGTTTTGCGCGGAAAGAAGCAACATTATGCACTTTCATTCCGATAAAATCAAAACACTAGGACTAACATTTGACGACGTCCTTCTCATTCCAGCGGCCTCCACTGTGCTCCCTAGAGAAACGAACTTAAGCTCGCGCATAAGCAGAAATATTTCCCTCAATATTCCTCTTGTATCAGCTGCCATGGATACTGTGACAGAATCAGCTATGGCCATTGCGATTGCCAGAGAAGGTGGAATCGGGATTCTTCATAAAAACCTGAGCATTGACAAACAGGCCGAAGAGGTTCGAAAAGTAAAGCGTGCTGATAGCGGCATGATTGTTGATCCGATAACCTTAACGATAGACAAAACAGTTGGTGATGCCCTTAAAATCATGGAAGAACACAAAATTGGGGGTATACCTGTTGTTGATAATAACAACAAATTGCAAGGCATCATAACGAATAGAGATTTGCGCTTTGAAAAAAACAAGGCCCTTGGTATATCAGAAATAATGACCAAAGAAAACCTGATAACGGCCAAACTTGGAACAGACCTAGTGCAAGCAGAAGAAATTCTAAAAAATTACAAGATTGAAAAATTGCTCGTCTGCGATGATAACAATATTTTAAGAGGTTTAATAACCTATAAAGACATTCTCAAAGTAAAGAATAATCCCAATTCCAACAAAGATAGTATCGGTCGCTTGCTAGTTGGCGCTGCCCTCGGCATCAATGCCACAATGTTTGAACGACTAGAAGCGCTCCTCTCTGTTGGTGCCGACCTCATATGTTTAGATACTGCACATGGACATTCAGCAGGAGTCCTAGAAAATATTAGAAAGATAAAAAAAGACTTTAAAAATATAGAACTCATCGCTGGAAACATTGCAACAAAAGCAGGGGCACAGGCCCTTATAGATGCTGGCGTCGATGGCGTCAAGGTGGGTGTAGGTCCTGGTTCCATATGTACCACCAGAGTGGTAGCTGGCGTAGGTGTACCACAGCTTTCTGCCATTCTCATGGCTGCCGAAGCATGCATACCTGCAGGGATTCCATTGATAGCAGACGGAGGTATACGCTATACTGGTGATTTGGCTAAGGCAATAGCTGCCGGTGCTGATTGTATAATGGCGGGCTCTGTTTTTGCCGGCACAGAAGAGTCTCCTGGTGATACCATTCTATATGAGGGTAGAAAATTCAAATCCTACAGAGGCATGGGGTCCTTAGATGCTATGGCAGAAGGATCAAAAGACCGATATTTCCAAGATGTAGAGGATGACATTAAAAAACTAGTCCCAGAAGGAATCGTAGGCAGAGTGCCCTTTAAAGGGAATATCAGAGAAGTGGTTTATCAATACGTAGGCGGCCTAAGAGCCTCTATGGGCTATTGTGGAGCTAAAAACCTCTCTGATTTAAAAAAGGCAGAATTCATCCAGATTACTGCATCAGGAATTAAAGAAAGTCATCCGCACGATGTAAGTATTACGAAAGAAAGTCCGAATTATAGCAGATAACAATCGCTATTAGTCTCTCTTTACTTATTTTTGCCCCCTCATATTAAAACATCTATGTTTAAAAATTTCGATAAGAATACGATTCTTGGTGCGTTACTCATAATGACCATGGTTATGGTTTACTTTAAATACTCTACCAGTGAAGCAGAGAAAAGAATTAGAGATGAAAAATTAAAGGCAGAACTTAAAGCAAAAAATAGTCCCAAGAATGCTGAAAGTATCGCCAATTCTACCGTAAAGGCAATCGGAGTCCCCGATACAAGTTCTTCTAATGCAATAGTCCCTATAGTTGGAGAAGATATTACTTTATCCAACGAATTAATAAGTCTAAAAGTAAATACAGCAGGTGGTAAAATACATTCTGCAAGTCTAGCCAAGCATACTACATATGAAGAAAAACCGGTCGAATTGCTTTCAAATAAAAACACTGATTTCGAACTTGCTATAACTTCAGCCATTGGGACTATCAACACAAACACCACTGGATTTCAGATTGTGTCCAAAGACAAACAAAAAATAGAACTTCAGTCTTCTCAAGGTTTAAGAGTCATTTATGAACTAAAACCCAATTCTTATAAATTATCTCAAAAATGGATACTCTCTGGTGGAAAGGAGAATAAGGCATCACTGCTTATTAAAACACAAATGAACAAACAAGAGGTCAATCTAGACCGTGAACGTTCGTTATCCACTATTAAATATTTGCCTGAAAACGAAGATGTTTTACAGAGCCTTAGTATGACGAGCAATGAGACGAAAGATGTTCCTACCCCAATTCAATGGGTGAGTTTTGGCCAACAGTTTTTTCATACGACTATCATTCCTTCAGTGCCTTTTGAAAATACCATTCTCGACG
>CAYXKX010000001.1:80818-104874 GCA_964465185.1 uncultured Chitinophagaceae bacterium | reverse complement strand
GTTAAAAATTATACCTTGAAAACAAAGCTCGCTGATATTGGCGATACATTATCATTTGATTATTTTATAGGTCCTATTGACTACAAACTTCTTAAAAAAGAAGATAAGAATTTAGATTTGCTGGTTCCTTTAAGTCAAGATATTTTGATATTTAGATGGATGAAAATTTTCAATATTTACCTTATCATCCCCATTTTCAATTTTCTATCTCAGTTCGTCTCTAATTATGGCGTTATCATTATCCTCTTGACACTTTTTATCAAGTTAATTACTGCCCCTCTCTCCTACAAAACCTATGAATCTGGGGTAGCTATGCGAATATTAAAGCCCGAATTAGATAAACTTAAAGCGAAGTTTGGAGATGATCAAGCGAAGCTATCCCAAGAGCAAATGAAGCTCTATGGAGAGTTTGGCGTCAGTCCATTTGGTGGATGCTTGCCCATGCTTCTTCAAATGCCCATCCTCTTCGCTATGTTTTCCTTCTTCCCTTCATCTATAGAATTGAGACATGAATCTTTTCTATGGGCCTCTGATCTTAGCACCTACGATTCCATTTTAAAACTTCCGTTTAATATCCCATTTTATGGGGCGCATATTAGCCTTTTTGCTATGTTAAGCGCACTAACCCAGATAGGTATGAGCTGGTATTCTCAAAGGCTTCAGCCGAGTAGCCCGCAAGCAGACCAAATGAAAATGCTCATGTATGTCATGCCTGTCATGTTTTTATTTATGTTTAATTCCTTCCCCGCTGCATTGACCTTTTATTATTTCTTACAAAATGTCCTGGGCATGCTCCAGCAATGGTTCTTTACTACTTTTATTATCAAAGAAGATAAAATAAGAGCTAAAATGGAACTAGCTAAGAAAACCCCTAAGAAACAAGGTGCTTTCCAGAAAAAAATGGCTGATATGATGGAAGAAGCTGAAAAACAAAAGAAGTTGCAACAAAATCTTAAGAAAAAATAAAAAAAACTATAGGAAAAAAGCAGGAATTATCCTATTTTTGGAATCTAGTATATTTTTAGAAAAAACTATTTTACCTTTATAATTTAAAATCCACGTGATGAAAAAATTTTTATTCCTTCTTTTGAGTCTCATAATAGTCTCAGAATCTATTTCTCAAATTAGTAAAACTCATATTGGTACTACGCGATATGATCTTCAAACCAATAATTCTATTCAAAGAAGGGTTGCCGTGCACCCGACTTCGAAAGATGTTATTGTAACTTATTCTGGAAGTCTCAAAGATGATGGAAACTATGATGATAGAGGTTCTGGCTATGTTTTTTGGAACAATGCTACTACACAATGGTTCAATTCTAAGAACCTAATGCTGACCGCTCCTGTTGATACATTCTATGGAAGAATTGAGGCAGTAAGGGTAGGTTGGCCCAATCCTATGTTTATTGGAAATAAGGAATTGATTATGTCGCATAAATCAAGCACTGGATCCAATGGTATCTATCAATCTTCTCGCGCCACCGCAGGGACAGGTACTTGGACGGATTTAAATGTGACCAGTGGTACAGAAACTTGGCCTAGAGGAGGAGCAAGTGGCAACAACGTTTTTCTTATTAGCTCTCATTTCCAAGCTCCTTTTAATGAGGTAGACGCGGGGTTGATGTTTATAAAATCTACTGATGGTGGATCCGTGTGGTCTGCACCAGCGGCCATAGACGGTATAGATAAAGACAACTACACCTTAGTTGGCGGAGATAGATATGCCATGGATATCAATGGCACTAATGTGGCGATACTCACAGGGATCAATGATATTACCCTTTATAAATCTTCAAATCTAGGCACAAGCTGGACCAAGAAAAGTATTTTCCCTACTGCGTGGAATTTCATTCTAGATGGTCAAATATTAGATAGAGCGGATAGATCCGATGGAGGATATTCTGTTTTAATTGACAATAGCAATAAAGTGCATTGCTTTTGGCCTCGCTATGTCACATTTTCTGATCCAAGCCAAGGGGCTGGAACTTTTATCGATATTACTCGCTCCGGGATTATGTATTGGAACGAAGATATGGGGAATGCTCCTCCAAAGCTAATTCCTAATACTGATTTTATTCGTGAAAATACCAAAGGCCCTCTTTCTCCTCTAAATAGATTCAATACGGCTAATCAAACCCTTTCCTATATGGGTTCTGGAAGTGGATATAGAACTTCAACTACAACATGGCCTTCTACTGGAATTGATGCATCAGGCAATATTTATCTTAGCTATGGATATAATAGAGGTATTATTGATACTACACCAGCCAATACTGGAATAGGAAAAGATGCAGATCCTACAGGATACAACTTGTATGATGTATACGTAATGAAGTCTTCAGACAATGGTCAAACTTGGGTAGGTCCATTAAATGTATCGAGCAGCCCAACACTTGAAAACACTTATCCTTCTATGTCAAGACTTGTGGATGACCACATACATCTAGTGTATCAAGAAGATAACTTGTATGGCAATGCCGTAATGACTGCCACAGGTGCTTCTAATGGTACTGGTAGCCAAGCAGGTCCTGTGCACACCCGAAATAAAATGTTCTATGCCAAAGTGCCAGTAGTTGACATTGTAAATCCCGCAGTTGATATCACCAATCCACTTCTCAGATTTAGTAATAATTTTCAGAATCTGATATTAAGAAAAAATTTGCAACTTATAAGTGCCGTTTTATTTGTTGGATGTGGCACTGATACAGTAACAGGCAAAACCTTCGCTAAGAATAAAAGTTTCATAAATGGAAATTATATAGAATTTACTGAAGATACATCTCTCTTGACCATAATAGGACTAGATACGATAAATACAAATATACCAGGAGACAGACTAATTCGAATTACAGGTAAAGATGCCGCAGGTAACCCAACTATAAGAATTGGAAACACATATTTTGACACCTTAAATATGGGTGTACAAATATTAGAAGATAAGGAGGCGCCAACAATCACCCTTCTTGGTGCTAACCCAGGCTTTGTATACTTAAATGGCGCAAATTATACCGATCCAGGATCAGAAATTAGTGACAACAATCCATGTACATCTGCGTCTGTAACCACCTCTGGTACTGTAAATAAAGCGGTGAAAGGAACTTATACTATTACTTATAATGCTGTAGATGGTGCAAACAATCCAGCTAATGCCACTAGAAAGGTATTCGTTGGTGTAGCTCCTACGGCTGTAGTAACGGAAGAAGCATTAACTACTAATAACAAAATTAATGCCAAAGGCTCTACTAGTCTCGATTTATTAACTGAACCTGGTACATCCAATGTATACAAATGGACAGTAAAAAAGGGAACTCAATCCAATACAGTAGCAGCGACTCAGAATCTAGTGAACGCTAATATTCCGGCAGGGGTCACAAGTTTTGACTCCATATGTTTGGAAGTATCAAATGGATTCAATACCGCGACAACACCCGCAAAACCTATTTCAAAGGAATGTAAATCCTTGAAATATACCGTTGGTATTTCTAGCGTATCTAATTCACTTAATGTAAGCATTTTCCCTAATCCATCCAATGGAGATTTCAATATCAAAGTTGAGGGTAATAGAGAAAATAAGGCGAGAATTATCATTACAAGTATGGATGGAAGAACCTTGTCAAATAGTCAAGTAGAAATCAATGGCACTATCGTACCATTCAAATCTAACCTTGCCAAAGGCTCATACTTTATTAGTACAGAAATAGATGGCAATGTCTATTTAGAAAAAATAGAAGTAAGATAGAACACTGCTTTTTACTAAAAAATGCCGCCTCTCAGGGCGGCATTTTTTTTACCTTTGTCTCATTGAGAATTATGTCAAAAAAATTAGTCTTTCTCTTATCATTCTTTGCAACTTTAAATTCTTTTGCTCAAGAAACCATTATTGGGGCTACAATGCATTACATGTACCAGCTAACCACTGGATCTATTGCCACCCAATATGGCTCAAATAGCAATGCTGGCTTTGGCCTCAACATAAAGCTTGTCAATAATTTTACTTTTGGCGCTGAAGGTCAATTTATGTTTGCTAGTAAATATAATGATGTCAGCGTATTAGGATCTATGGTCACCTCAGGAGGTTTCATTATAGGCGAAAACAACACCATAGAAGTTCCTGAACTAGAAGGCAGAGGAGGAAATTTCTTTTTTGAAGCTGGGAAAATATTTCCTTTAGGCACCAAAAATCTTAATAGTGGTTTACATATAAAGGCTGGAGTTGGTTATCTATTCTATTCTGTGTACAACAATGCAGATGTATCCTCGGCAACGCAGCTTGGTGGCGAATATTTCAATGGATACAATAGATTGGAAAGTGGTTGGAGTCTGCAGAGTTTTATCGGATATACCCTCTACTCCAATAGCAGACTGCTTAATGGCAGCATTGGGGTGCAGACTATCTATACCAGTACTAGCTTTAAAGGAGTAGCGGACTATGCCACTAGTCTTAACCCTGACCAATCCGGCAGAAATAGCCTCTTTATTGGACCTAAAATTGCATTGACAATTGCCCTAAAAAGATTCCAGAAAAAAGACCCCAAGGCAGATGGCTACTTTTATAATTAATCCTTAGTCGTGGGTATTATTTACAACGCGTTTCTTCAATTTTATTACTTTGCTGTATGGCTATTTTCTTCGAAAAACGCGAAAGCGAAACAATGGATTGAAGGTAGAAAAACGACACACTCATATCTGTCAAATTTCCGAGACACTAATTGTCTTTGGTTTCATGCTTCCTCCTTAGGCGAATTTGAACAAATCAGTTTTCTTATAGAAACAATTAAGCAAAAGTTTCCTCAAGAGAAGATTCTAGTCACTTTCTTTTCCCCTTCAGGTTATGAAATGAAGAAAAACTTCCCATTCGCCGACCATGTTTTGTATTTACCTTTTGATTTTTTCAGTTCAATAAGGCTCTTCATTGACAGTATTCAGCCCAAAATGGTCTTTTGGGTTCGGTATGAGTTTTGGCTCAATACACTTGAATATTTAAAAGAGAAAAACATTCCTTTAATTCTGCTTAATGGTGTCTTTAGAAATAATATATCCTTTTTATACAAGCCGTACTTGAAGAGTTGTTTGCGTTCCTTTTCTGAAATAGCCGTTATAAATAAAACTTCACAAGAAAATCTAGAAGTTCTTGGATTTAGCTCCACAGTTATTTATGATACGCGATTTAGTAGAATGCGGCAAGTGGCTCAGAATCCATTTGAAGATAAGATTATTCAACATTTCATCCAAGCCGAAAGGGTCGTGATTTGTGGCAGCATTTGGGCAAATGATGATGAAATTCTCAAAACTACTATTCGGGATAGAGATGATATTCATTGGATTCTAGCCCCTCACGAGGTTGATGGCTCGAGAATTGCTCAACTGCTCTCCTGTTATCCCCATGCTCAAAAATACTCCCAATACGAGGAGTCAAAAGCGACCAATATCCTCATTATAGATTGCATTGGTTTGTTAGCCCGATTGTACCGTTATGCTGATCTAGCCTATGTCGGAGGTGGTTTTAATAAAGTGGTCCACAGCCTTGTAGAGCCCCTAGCCTATTCTCTTCCTGTGATTATAGGAAAGAATATAGCTAAGAGCGAAGAAGCTAATGACTTTATCCATTTAGGATTTGTCCGTAAAATAACATCAGATGAGGAATTTCAATCCGTATTGAATGACTTACTAGCAAACGATAATCTTATTATTCGTAAAGAAAAAGAGCACTACTTTGAACAAAGGGTAGATTCTATAGATAAAATTCTGAATTTAACTCAGCGTTATATTTCCTTGGAATAATTCTAGTTTTTGACAATTAGTTAAGTCTTTAATCTCAACCCTTATATTTTTGTAGAAAGAATAATTAAACGACTAGAAGATAATTATGTCAACATATAAAGAAATTAAACGAGTGACTACACAGAGTATCCAAAAATTTAAATTGGACGGGAAAAAAATTTCCATGCTCACTGCTTATGACTATTCCATGGCAAAACTCATTGACGGGGCTGGAATTGATGTTATTTTGGTTGGCGATAGTGCCTCCAATGTTATGGCTGGACATGAAACAACACTTCCTATTACGCTAGACCAAATGATATATCATGCCACCTCTGTAGTGCGCGCTGTCGATAGAGCGCTTATTGTCGTAGATATTCCCTTTGGTTATTACCAGGGAGATTCCAAGTTGGCCCTAACCTCTGCTATTCGTATTATGAAAGAATCGGGCGCACATGCTGTAAAAATTGAAGGTGGTGAGGAGATCAAAGAGTCCATCTCGAGAATACTAAGTGCTGGTATTCCTGTCATGGGTCATCTTGGATTAACCCCTCAAAGTATATACAAATTTGGAACCTACAACGTTCGCGCAAAGGGAACAAAAGAAGCAGAGCAGGTTGAGTCAGATACAGAGTTGTTGCAAAACCTTGGCTGTTTTGGCCTTGTACTAGAAAAAATTCCAGCTACTCTTGCTACCAAGGTGGCCAAAAAACTCTCAATACCAGTTATTGGCATTGGAGCAGGAGGGCAGGTGGATGGACAAGTTTTGGTTATGCATGATATGCTCGGAATAAATGTTGACTTCAACCCGCGTTTCATTCGCAAATATGCCAATTTAAACGAAATAATAGATTCTGCCGTTAAGAATTATATACTCGATGTGCAATCAGGTAGCTTTCCTAACCAAAAAGAACAATACTAAAAAAAATTGTAATGACTTTCCAATTAAAACTAATTAAAAACAAGGAGATGTCCCTTAAAAACCAAAAATAAAAAGATGAAAATCACCTCCCTAATTTTTCTTCTTTTACTATTTGCTGAACTTAAATCACAAAAAATAATAGAATACCAATGTACCGCAATTGATGGCACACCAGTATATTTAAATGTGACGCCTAGCACAGAAGCTATGGATTACCTAGGTCAGTCTTTTTACATATATAAATATGATTTAATGATAGGCGCTGCGAGATACCACTCCTTTTACACCTATAAATTTAATAAAAGACTATATCTACTTGACGAAGATGCAAATACCATAAATTACACCAAGGATCAAATTTTGTTCGACTTAAATGAAGAAAATAGAGTCCTAGAAAAAGTCTCTGGTGTGTTTTCTGATGTAGATTTAAAAATGGATGATAAACTGAAATTGAATAATCAGTATTTCTACTTCTATTCTGCGAGTGCTATAACCTTCTCTTACTTTAATGTTACGAGAATGGTGTTTGATCACCAACTAGACATAAACCAAATGGAAATAAAATCTTATCTTGGCACTAGTCAATGTGTGCTGAAGGGTATAATAATTGAGCCTATTGAGAGTGTCAAAAAAATTAGTTCAAAAATACAGAAGTCTCTTGACCACAAAAGAACAGCACTAAAAGATCCAACAATACCTAACGATTGGGGTAAAAAATAAATATGATTAAAAAACTTGGAATTATACTCTTGCTTTTTATTGCTAAAAATTCTCTTGGTCAGAATTTGGAATATAAGTGTAAAGCCCTTTCAGGGAACAAAATATTCTTAGATGTAATGCCCGGCGCGAAGCCACTTATATATAATAAGAAAAAGGTTTTTCTTAATAAATTTACCTTAAGCGATGGAAAAACGGAAGCTATAAGTTTTTATCTCTACAAATATCTCGATAAGCTTTTTATTTTAGACCATACCGCTGCATCGCTAAATCATACTAAAGACCAAGTTCTTTTTTCGGTTCCACATTTGCAGTCTTATAAATTAGATATAGCTGGATTTTTAGAAAATTCAACAACTGTCTTAAATAAATTCATCACCATAAATGGAAATAGCTTTTATACTTACAGTATTCTAGGTCCAAATAATAAATTGCAAGTCACTGAGATAATCTTTGATAAAAATCTTGACATCAATGAGCTTAAAATTACCTCCGGATCCAATCTCTGCGTATGCACCAAAGCAAATATTACCATTAGACTAAGATAATACTAATCATAATCAATAATCATAATCTACATGCTACTACTTCGCGCTTATGCTTCGATTTGGGATTTTGTCAATACAATTTTTGGCACTAAGATTCCATCTATGCCCCCCAATACCTATGGCTTTATGATGGCTATGGCCTTTATTGTCGGTATCTTTTTAGCTCGAAACGAGCTGGCTCGAAAGACCAAGCTCGGCATTTTTCCACGTGCTACAAAAGAAATTTACGAAGGACAAGGCATCATACTAGGCGATGTTCTACTATATGCTCTCATTGGTTTTTTCCTTGGCTTGAAAATCATAGGTTTTTATTTAGACAGTTCATCTTTCTTTGCAAACCCTCAGCGCTATATAATCTCTATGCAGGGCTCCATGCTAGGTGGCCTGCTAGTTGCTCTTGTATTCGTTGGCTATACTATATACAGTCAATGGAAAAATAAAAAAAATCCACCTGAAAAGAAAATTATTTCAAATAACATTGAAGATAGAATTGGAGATGTACTTATAATTTCTATGATTGGTGGCGTTCTAGGATCTAAACTACTCGACGCCTTGGATAATCCAGAATCTATGTCTGGGTTCTTATCTGATCCCATAGGTTCCTTAACCTCTGGACTTAGTGTCTTAGGCGGATTATTTACTGTGTCGATTCTTCTAGTAGTCTATTCATTAAAAAACAAAATCCGTGTGTTACCATTTATTGATAGCCTGTCTCCACCCTTTTTTCTTGCATATGCAGTAGGTCGCTTAGGTTGTCAATTCTCTGGAGACGGCTGTTGGGGTCAACCTTCAGTAAAGTTTCCTGAGCTTTCATTTTTACCCGATTTCTTATATGGGAGCATCTATAGTCATAATGTAAACAGAGAAGGCGTCCTTATTCCTGGTTGCAATGAAGATTATTGTATGCAATTGGCAGAACCCCATTTGCCAACACCTCTCTATGAAACAATCATTGTTAGTTTGTTATTTCTTATACTTTGGAAGCTTAGGAAACGAATGACTTTTCATTTCGGCGCTATTTCAGGACTATTCCTCGTTTTCAATGGGCTGGAAAGATTCCTCATCGAGTTTGTTCGCATCAATAGTAAATACAATTACTTCGGATTCGAACTTTCCCAAGCGCAGTATATGTCCATCTTTATGATTCTTATCGGCGCTGGGCTTACTATATGGGCTATGAGGCAGAAGACAGATGTTTCAACCATTCAAAATTAGAACTTTAGTACCCCAATGTCTTTTAACCTACAAAAATATTTAGACCAATTTCAAGGCATAATCGAAGTGCTTATCCCTAAAGTTATTGGTGCTATTCTCATTTGGATTATTGGTTCATTGCTAATTAAATGGGCTCACAAAGTCTGTAAAAAAATTCTAGATGCCAAAGACTTTGACCCATCGGTAGAAACTTTTTTTCTTTCCTTTGTTAGAATAGGTCTTCGCATCGTCCTATTTATCATTATTATAGGCGTTTTGGGTATTCAAACTACTTCCATAGCAGCTATGTTAGCAGGGTTCGGGGTGGCTATTGGTTCGGCATTTAATGGCTCACTGGGAAACTTTGCTGGAGGCTTTATGATTATCATATACCAGCCGATTAAAGTCGGCGAATTTATCGAGTTCAATGGCGTCAGTGGGGTCGTCAAAGAAATAGGCATATTAAATACGTGCATTTTGACAGGTGACATGAAAACCGTCTTCCTCCCTAATGGGATGCTGTCTACAGGGATTATTATCAATTGGAGTCGCAATAGAAAAATACGGGTTGATGTACCATTTAATATCGAAGCGAATATTGATATTGATCTGGCGAAATCCATTATCCTCGAAGCTCTGAAAGAACACAAACTCATACTCAAAAACCCTAAGCCAGAGGTATACATTCAACAAATCCATTCGGGTTCAATACAGCTTATCGTAAGACCTTATTGTGCGCAGCCAGATTATTGGACTGTATTTAATGACACCCATAGCTTGGTCATCAAAGCGTTCAAAGAAAAGAATATCTCTCAGGGTATCCCTAAGCAAATCCTAATCACCCAAACGAATGGAAAAGACTATAGTTAGTCCTATTCAATGGCTTACTCTTATTCTTCTAGGCACTATCTGGGGAAGTTCTTTTATTTTGATGAAAATAGGAACCAGAAGCTTTAGCACCATAGAGTTATCTGCTCTTCGTATGTTTTTCGGTGGCTGTTTGGCTCTGCCTTTTTTATTCTCCATTTTGAAAAGGTATGACAAAAAGATTATTTTCTGGATGCTGGTCTCTTCTCTCCTTGGTAGCGGTATTCCTAGTCTGTTTTATGCTTACTCTGCGAGTCGAATGGATAGCAATCTCAATGGTGTAATCAATTCGCTCACGCCTCTATTTACACTTATTGTTGGGATTATTTGGTTAAAATACAAAACCAGTTTATTAAGTTTAATAGGCATATTCATAGGGTTTTTTGGTGTCTTGATGCTTTTTACGCAGAAAAATACAACATTTACCCAAGCACAATATGCGGTTTTTCCTTTATTGGCGACCATGATGTATGGCGTCAATATGAATATAGTCAAGGTCAAACTAAGTCATTTGCCTTCTATTGACATTTTAAAAGGAGTATTTGGCATACTCGGATGGCTCTCTCTTCCTATTGTTCTTTATTTGGGCATATTCAATGATCTCGACTTTAGTCGGTGTTCATTCGATTTTTGGGTGCCCAATTCTGATACGACTATTCAAAAAATGAAGTCGATAGAGGCTATGTTTATCCTTGGCATCATCGGTTCGTTTATAGCGTCTCTAGTTTTCTATAGATTGCTCAAGCAAACTAATGCCCTTTTTGCCTCTACCAATACCTACCTTATACCTTTAATGTCCATTTTTTGGGGTTTTATGGATGGGGAAATGATTACTTGGGTTCATTTTGCATCGCTAGTCATCATTCTATTTGGCGTTTACCTCGTTGGTAAGAAAAGATAAGCCTAGTAATAAAAATTTACTGAAGCCTTTTAATTCCTAACATTCTCAAAGAGAAATTTAACGCTCTTTATAATTAGATTTGCTGTTTTCTCGCCAATATTTTATATTTTTGTAGTATGCCTCAAGGAGACCAGCACAACGACTACTCATTACTAAAAACCAAACTACAAAAGTTTATCTCATCCTATTATAAGCAGCGATGGATTAAAGGCTCTTTACAATTGTTGCTCGTATTTTTAAGCCTCTATCTTATTACCACCACTCTCGAATACAATCTCTATTTGAGTCCTACTATTCGCAAGTTTCTTTTTTTCATCATTTTGTTAGGCTTTTTCACACTATTTTATTTATGGATTCTCCAGCCTTTGATACAATACTATCAACATCGCAGTCGTCTAAATGATAAACAGGCTGCTAAAATCATTGGCCATCATTTTCCCGATGTAAAAGATAAATTACTTAACGTTCTCTACCTCGGGGAGATGTCTGATCGCAACACTTCGCAGGAATTAATCTATGCTTCTATCAAGCAAAAATCGCAATCCTTGCTTTGGGTAAAGTTCAATGAAGCGATTGATTGGACCAGAAATAGAAAATTGGCCAAGTATCTTATCTTACCGCTCCTCATTATCATCCTTGTATTAGTATTTATACCCAGCCTTTTTCAAGAAAGTACATATCGATTAATTAATTATAACCAGGTCTTTTCTCCGAAAGCGCCATTCAATTTTGTACTTATAAATCGAAATTTAAAAGTACCTCAATTCGAATCTTTAACACTTCACGCTAAATTAGAAGGTAAATCCCTTCCCGAAGGACTTAATATTTTATATCAAGGAGTGAAGTATCCTATGATGGTAAATGAAAATGGCGTCTATGAATTTACTATTAAAAGCATTGAAGAAAATACTGTTTTTCGACTGGAATCATTAGGATTTTTATCCGACGAATATATTATTGACATTATACCAAGACCTATTATCAGTTCCTTCGACGTAGACATTATTCCTCCGGCCTACACGGGGTTCAAGCCATTTAGCCTTCACAATACAGGTGATATACAAGCCCCGATTGGCAGCGTAGCCATTTGGAAATTTAAGACAGAAAATATTGACCAAATAAAAATAAGTCTTGGGACAAAATTGCTTCAAGCAGAAAAGTATAGCAATGGTTTTGGCGCTAGAGCGTCTTTAATTCTCGCCAATAACTACACTGTCGTTACCCATAACAAACAGTCTTTTTTAATTGACTCCCAAAGCTATAATTTATCCCTCATTTCCGATAACCACCCGCTGATATCGATGACTGAGTTCAATGATAGTATAAATGAAATCAAGTATTATGCTGGCGATCTCGCAGATGACTACGGAATTTCAAATCTTTATTTTATTATTCAACACGAAGGCAAGTCTGAGCGACTGCGAGTCAACATACCCCGGGGGAAAAATGCCTCTTTTCATTTTTCAACTCATAAATTGTTTGATAAATATCCAAAAGGCACAGAGCTGAACTATTATTTCGAAGTCTTTGACAACGATCAGATAAGCGGACCTAAATCTTCCAGATCTGCAAACTATTCATTAAAAAAACTCACAGCCAAGGAGCTTGAAAAAGTAGTAGATAATAACTCTATGCAGATTCAAAACGAAATAGCTAAATCGCTGCAAGATGCTAAACAATTCCAAAAAGACCTCGAACAGCTGAAAAAGAAAATGCTGCAAACTGAAAAATTAGATTTTAATGATAAGAAATTGATTGAAGACCTTTTGAAGAAGCAAGAAGACTTACAAAAAAAATTGGAAAATAGCAAAGAAGACATACAAAGAAATTTTGAGAAAAAAAATGAACTCAATAAACAAGAACAATCCCTTTTAGATCAGCAACAGCAGCTAGAAGAGATTATAGAACAAATGAAAAATCCTGAATTAAAAGATCTACTTCAAAAAATTAACGACTTACTCGAAAAACAAGACAAAAAAGAACTCCTTCAAAACATTAATCAGATGGACAATAAATCTGAGAAAATGGAGAAAAATTTTGACAGACTTCTTAATCTTTACAAAAATCTTGACTATAAGCAAAAGCTAAATGATATGATAGAAAAGCTCGACGCTATGAGCAAAGAGCAAAAAAAACTTGCCATGGAATCTGAACAAAAAAAAGATACTAAGGAGAAACAGCAAACACTCAATGAGGAAATGAAAGATGCTCAAAAGAAAATGGAGGAACTGAGCAAACTAAATAATGAAGTAAATAAAACCGATAAAAAAGAAATGGATGAGGTCAAAAAGGACCTCTCCGATGCGGCTGAACAGCAGGAAGGTGCAGAAAAAGAAATGAGTCAGGGCGATAAAAATTCTAGTAGTCAAAAACAAGACAAGGCCGCAGACAAGATGGACCAGGCAAAAGAAAAACTGGAAAAACTAAAAAAGAAACAAAAGAAAAAACAAAATGCGGAGGATGCCAAGATGATGAGACGATTACTAGAGAATGTAATTTTCCTCTCTTTCGAACAAGAGAAGATTTTAGAAAAAACGAAAATAACGCCCATTCAAAGTCCTAGTTTTCTCAAACTCATTCAGTCACAACAAAAATTAAAAGAAGACTTCAAGTTGGTTGAGGATACTCTCTATAAAATAGCATCTCGACAAGTAAAAATTAGAAAATTTATATTTGAAGAAGTAGATAAAATTACAAACAATACCGATTTGGCTATTAAGAGACTAGTGGATAGAAGAACTGATTTGGCTATTTCCAATGAACAATTTGCCATGTCTTCATATAATAAACTTGGCTTAATGATGAGCGAATCATTAAAGAAAATGCAAGAAGAAGAAGATGATGAGGAAACCCCTGGTTCAGATCAGCAATGTGATAATCCCAAGAGTGGGAAAAAGAAAAAGAAAAGTATGAGCATTGAAAAACTAGGAGAAATGCAACAACAACTCAACGAACAAATGGAAAAATTGCAACAACAGATGAAACAGAAGGGACAGCAACAAAGCAAAGATGGTCAATCGAAATCCCAAGGTCAGGGTCAAGAAGGACAGCAAGGGGAAAAGCCCAATCAACAAGGTCAAAATTCTAAAGATGCGGCTGAGTTTGCTAAAATAGCTGCCCAACAGCAAGCCATAAGAAATCTTCTCAAGAAAATGGAAGAACAAGGAAATCAACCTGATAAATCAGGCAAAAAACCATTTGGAAATGAGCTCAAAGATGCTATGGAAAAAATGAAAGAAACAGAACGAGATCTAGTAAACAAGCGACTTTATGATGAAATGATGAAGAGACAACGTGAAATTCAGGTCAAACTACTTGAGTCTGCCAAGGCAGAAAGAGAGCAAGATGAGGAAACCAGGAGAGAAAGCGAGCGAGCAAAAAATGTGAAGCCCGATATGCCTCTAGAATTAAAGCAGTATCTGGAAAATAAACGGCAAAATGAATCTCAAATCCAGCGCGCACCAGTGGGTTTAACACCTTTTTTCAAAAGTCTTAGTGAAAAGTATTTCCAAATGATAAAGTAGTCTTAGCCCTATATTTGCATACATATGGATAACTCAATCAGAATTTTATACCTTGTTGTTTTTTTACTTTGCCATAGCCTCTTTTGCCATGCCCAAAAGAAAATGACCCCAGAAGAGTATATCAACAAACACTATCCTCTGGCCGTAGAGGAAATGAATCTATATAAAGTGCCTGCCAGTATTACCCTAGCACAAGGCCTAATAGAAACAGAGAGCGGCAACTCACTTTTGGCCACCAAAGCCAATAATCACTTTGGTATTAAATGTAAAACCGAATGGACAGGTGCTACCTTTATTAAAGATGATGATACAAAAAACGAATGCTTTCGTTCCTATAGCACTGCCGAAGAATCCTATCGAGACCATTCTATCTTTCTTCTAAAGCCTAGATATAGTGCACTTTTTAGTTATGAAATGACCGACTATAGATCGTGGGCCTATGGGCTCAAACAAGCTGGATATGCAACCAATCCAAATTATCCTACCATGTTGATTAAGTACATCGAAGATTTTAAATTGTTTCAATTTGATAATTATGGGCTTGAAAAACCTGCAGCTTCTGCGCCGAAACCCATCGAAAAACCTAAGCCTCAAATAAGCCTAGCTGAATTAAAAAAACTGAGGAGAGAACTCGCCAACAACTTAGACTTAGTTATCGTTGATGAATCTTTTGATATTTATAAACTAGCCTCAAACAACAACCAAAGCGTAGGATTTCTAATGGAGATTAATGATCTAGAAGGGGAACAACCTATACGAATGGGTCAAAATTTCTTTCTTCAAAAAAAGGGAAAAATGAATCTCAAAGACAAACACACGGTGCTTATCGGAGAAAGCCTATATGACATTTCTCAAATGTATGGAGTAGGTCTTAAACTTCTTAGAAAATATAACAAACTAGAAACCTGGGAGCAGCCCGCTGTTGGAGAAGCAATATATCTAAGTAAGCTTAGGGATGACTTCATAAAAACACGTCCTTTTTATCAGGTCTATATGGAACGAATGGATAAGAACCTTGAACTTTTTATTCCCATCAAATTACCTAAAGAGATCCCTCCAAAGATTGACACACCTGTCATAGCTAAACCTAAAGATATAACTGTCATAGAAATACCAGAAGATAAGCAAACCACGCCTGCTATAGCCCAAATAGAACCTCCAAAAATTAAGATAGACACAGCGACCCCAGTGGTTCAAGAATTTGCTACAGCACCTATCAAAATCGAACCAATGGAGACTATCACTTCTAAGGGCAACCAAGTTTGGATTAATCATCAAGTCAAGCCTAAAGAAACAATCTTTAGAATATCTAAATTGTATGAGTGCAAGCCAAACGAAATTTTAGACTGGAATGGGTTAACGATTGAACAGGGATTAAAAATAGGACAAGTCCTTCGCATCCACACAATACACCCGAAAGGACTAGTTTTGGATCTTCCTCCAGTCAAAGAAGAAATCATAGCTGAGCCACCAACAGTCAATAAACTTAAAGCTCCTAAAACATCCAAGTTGCCATTACCTACCTCGCCTGCCCCTAAGGCTATTGGCTCCACGCAAACTACCCCGCCTTCAATAACTGATCCCGCTCAGACGCCAATCATAAAAATAGAAGCGCCTGTAGCAACAAAATTGCCGACACCTCCACCAGCGATTAAAAAAACAGAGGCGATTAAAACAGAAGATCGAACTACAATAAAACCAGCAGCAGCAACAGTAATAAAAACAGAGCCTCCACTCGAAACGAAATCCTTGACGCCTCCCTCACCGGAAAAATCAGTAGGTACGATTAAAACACAAGATCCAACAATTAGTAAGCAAGATCCACCTATAGTGCCTCTTGAAACTACAAAGCCGGCAGCCAAGGAGCCTCAAAAGCCACGCATTGTCATACTTCGGGCGCCTGCCGCTGCACCCACAAAATCAAAAGAAAATAGCGTCAATACAGAAAAATCCAATATTTCCGATTTATATAAGTCCATAATGAAAGACACTGAAGCGGATACCTCAATTAAAAGAAGAATAAAAGTTTCGGAATAATTGTTTATTAATATCCATGAGTTTAAATAAACTTCAGAAGTTTGAGGCATTAAAAACCATGCCCAATGTCTATGAAAATTTTTCCTTTACGGAACCAAAATTGATTCGTAACAATCAGCAAGATAATCCGCAAGGGAAATGGAAATCACAGCATTTCGGCAATTCTAATCCCCTCGTTCTAGAGTTGGCTTGTGGCAAAGGTGAATACGCCGTAGCGCTTGGAGGAATGTTCCCATATAAGAATTTTATTGGCGTTGACATTAAAGGCAATAGAATACATAATGGAGCGCGCATTGCCTTGGAGAAAAATCTAATGAATGTTTGTTTTTTGCGGACAAAAATTGAATTACTTCATGAGTTTATGCATGGTGAGGAAATAGACGAAATTTGGATTACATTCCCTGACCCTTTCCCAAGCTTCTCAGATAGAGGGAATCGCTTGATTTCTCCCAAGTTTTTAGATTACTATAAAAAACTTTTAAATGGTAAGAAAATCACATTTCACCTAAAAACGGATAATTTCCCCATGTTCCGATATGCCGTTGGGGTTCTAGATGGCCGAGGAGAAAGAATTATCCGCTGTTTGGAAAATATCTACGGGAATGACAAAAAAATTGACGATATCCTAAAAGTTCAAACCTATTATGAACGGCTGCATGCGGGTCAAGGAAGTCAAATCCACTATGTAGAGTGGGAAATGTAGGCTAAAGACCCAATAATTTATCTAGCAAAGGCACCAATTTCTCGGGTTGACTAGGCTTCGGAACTCGGTTAGATATAATATTGCCACTCTTGTCAATAAGTAAATATGACGGCAAAGTCTGTATAGCATATTTGCGAGCAAAGTCCGAATTGTATCCGTGCGGAAAAGATATCGCATGAATATCTTCAAAGAGCTTTTTTTCTCGGATGACCTTTTCCCAGGCATCTTTTTCATCATCGATGGATAAAAATAAAAATATCATGTCTTGCTTGTCCTTGTACTTAGCATATATTTCTCTGGCTGCTTTCCATTCATTCATGCTACTCGCATTTGAACTAGACCAAACGTGTATATAAACTATCTTCCCTAGCAGCTCTCTGGAATTTCTTTTGTTCCCTGAATAATCCTCAAAACTAAAGTTAGGTGCTGGCTGCCCAGTTTCATACTGCGCTAAATTCACCAAACGTTTCTTCAACCCATTCTTTTTATCCGAGTCCGTCACTTGCTCAATGTAAGCTACAATTTCATCTTTCAGATCGGAAGTTCTGCCGTAGTTATTCACCCATTCCCCAATTAAATTTTCAATGAGTATTCCTCGGACATATCCATCGCTGACAAGCTCTGCCTCTCGTATGTAATTTTTATATAGCTCAAGATCATCCACATTATTCTTTAATATCTTTTCTTTATTCCCCATATTTACTTTGCCTTTCAGAACATTCATTTTATTCTCAAAATACAAGGGGCAGAAATAATAGTCAGATATATCAGGCATATCTTTATAATAATCTAGATAGTTATTTTGGCTCACAATAAAAGAATCTTGGTTAAATCCTAGATACCTGGGATAATAATATTTATACAAATAAGCAGCCATTTCCATATAGTTTTTTCTATACAAATCGACAAAATCCCCGTCAAAATTAACTTCTTCAGTCATGGCCTCCCATTCTGTTTGTCTAGCTTTATTAGCCAAGTCTACCTCTTTAAAATACACCTCTCGTCCCTGCAGAGCTGCTTGCTTAAAGGATTCGCGGTCTTTCTTGTTGCCCACATATGGAGTGGTCTCTAGTTGTAACAAAGTATTTTCCTGGACGAAATTTTCATAGAAAGTTACAAAATTCTGATCTTTAGAATTTTCAATTGTCAGCTGAATATTTGCTCCTGGCTTGACGAAAAGACTGATACGCTTGGATTTATAGTACAACTTATAAAAACAGGCATTTGGCACTACTATATTAAACTCGAAAAATCCATTCTTTGGATTCGTTTCGATTTTTGAATCTAACAGTTTGGAGGCAATAGCCGGAGAGAGAATAACCGAGCTATAGTCTATATTGTCTATTACATTTCCATAAATACGAACATTCTGAGACTGACAGAAGATGAAACTCCATATAAATAAAGTAGTGAGCAAATATCGAATCATAGGTTTTTTTCTGTTATTCAAACGCGTAAAACTAATTAAAATTTTATCGTATGGTAGTTTCAATTATTACTAAAAATAAATTATTCCACTCGAAACTCATAGTTAATTTTTCCCCCGAAATCCGGATTAAATACTTTCAATAGTTTAGTAGTAAGAGCATCATAAATTTTGAAAATACCCGATGTCTTTTTCATAACTCGCGATGAATACCAAAAACTCAAACCATCACCACAATCATAGTTTTTGTCGTAGTCGAATAGCTCTAAATGATAGCAACCAGAGCTCAGTTGTAAAGTGTCTTTATAGGTATTATTATTATTGAAATAGTCTTTTTTCAAAACAGTGTCACCGTTTCCATTTCTCAGTACCAAAGTGTTATTTGAACTATCATTTGTTGTGGCTATTTCGAATACATATGATTTAGTATTCCAAGAATTTGTAGTTAATCCATTAGAGACTTTTATATCATTTCTTGTGTTTCTATTTTGGTTGTTTTTCTCTAAGGTGAGCTTATAATAGTTGGTCTGACTAGCTAATGGAATTGTAAATATCTCGGACTGGTAAGGCATTAATTTAGTGTCAAAATTATATCTAAAGGCAAGGCTTTGGTTATCTTCTCCTTGTACAATTATCTTGTCAACTATTCCTGTCCCTTCATTCTTCACTAATAATTGTAATTCCGAACATGTTGGATTATACATTCTATAATTAGGATTTCGGCTAGGAGATATAATATCTACAAGTGCTACATCAAAGGAGTCCTTGTATCCATAGGTTATAATATGAGATTCTACTGAATAGAGTGCATTGATTTTTTTGCTCTCTGTTTGTATTTTACCAAAGACTATTTCAATCTCATTGTCTTCATAGCTCATTAAATTCGGCAAATGAACCTCTATTTCATTCACCTTTTCTCCAGGACACCAGTTCGTGCGAGAGAATATCCACGTCCCCGACTGCGGCTGTATCGGATTTTTATCACAATCTGTTTTCCATAATCGCTTTTGATAAATCTGCTTACCATTGAGTTTTACATAAAACTGGATAGGAGAAAATTCCCCTTCTTGATCATGTCCAGTAATGATGGTTCTTAGCTTAGCGAAGTTTTCACCCTTCTTTAATCTGAATTTATATAGTTGAATGACACTATCCATTTGAGCTGAGTCGTGATAGCGATAATTGTCTTGAAATGCAGGAATCACTCTGACCGGATTGCGAAGGGTATCGCCTTTGATGAGGTAAAGCGTTACAGTATGTTTAAACCCGAATTTTCCCTTGTCATCCCATCCACCAGTAGAGGCGCTGTAAAAGACGGAATCGCCTCTCAATAATGGTAAATAATCGGTTACATCATAGATATAAGGATGTACCCAAGTGGAATCATAACCATATCTGCCCTTGCGCATAAATGAACTATATGGCGTGATGAGTCTAGCTACCTCAATGTCATTAAAACTCGAGTCATTAATTTTTTTAGAAAAAAAGCCTCTATAGGTATAATCCCAAGCACAGCAGCCATAGGAAGCACAGCCGAGATCAATTTGCAATATTGCTTTCGAATAATTACCTTTAGGTATTTTTTGAGCGATTCGATGCCACTCTACCCCTCGAAATTGCTGTATATTGGAATCTTGGAAGAAGAGGATTTTGAATGTATCTTGCGATGCATAGACTGATTGAAACGATGTTATAATAAGAAATACTTTAACTCCTTTATTGAATATTTGTTTCATGCAAAATTTAAATAGTACTTATTCAATAATAATACGCTTGCTACACTTAGTATTTAAGCCTTCAAGAGTTAAAATATAAATCCCCTTCTCTAAAATATTAATATCAAACTCAACGTCAGACGTAATGTTAAGAATTTGCTTGTTAAATAATTGTTTGCCATCTATAGAAATTATTCGAACAATAAAACCTTCTTTGAATTCATCTAAGTTGGTTATTTTTATTTTTCTGTCTTTTATTGGATTAGGGAAAATTTGTACTTCTTGCATTTTGCTATCTATAATACTATTTGTTTTTTTAGCGCTATACTTTTTGCCTTGGAGATAAAGTGATAATGGGAAATATCCAGATTTTTTTACAAATTGTGCATCTGGAACTGTTAATCTAAACTCATGAGTTCCCTTTGATAAATTCCCCAAAGAGATACTTCTTATTGGTATATAAGCACCTGGACACCAATTGCTAAATGATTGCCATTGTGCTTCCGTTCTTGCACTGGCGCCATAAATTCCATTCCCTTGCGTATTGTATTTTCTATATGGTTCACAGGACGTAAAACCTGGCTTGTATTGCAGCATAAGTTCATTATTAAAATAAACATAATGATCTCTTCTGTTGTATTCCTCTCCTGCACTATCCGCACCGTGATTGGACGTAATTAGATAAAAAACGGCATCATTCAAAGAATCTGCTAATATGAACTTTAATGTCTTAGCATTGACTCCTAGTGAATCAGAAGCCCCTTGCTGATAACTGTTAAAAGAAAAATTGTACATTAAAGGGGTCACCAAATTATTTGAGTCTCTAACAACTTCATTGTCGTTTGTTATTAAATCTACAGTTCCAAAAAAAACATCCTTTCTTCCCGCACAACCAGCAACCTGGGTATTTGCAGCATAAGGAACACCAAACACACTTAATTCAATCCAAAAATCGAAACTATCATTTATTTTCTTATCCTTTAAAATTTGGACCATATTAGATAGATCATAATTATAAGGTACTGTATCTGGCTTTAGATTCTTATTCATAAATGGAGTGATAAACCGTGCAATTTCCATTCTTTTTACCTTCGTCCTATCATAGGTGTTTTGATTCTTAGGTACGAATGCTAGTCCCACATATCCAATTCGATCATAATTATCACAACTAGCTTTAATGATTACTTTCATCTTTAAAGAATCTCCTATACTATCTAGCTGATCTACATTTACTTTTTTTGTAAATAGAGATGTACTAAATCGAACAACTCCTGCTGCTGGAGTATCTTTCATTATCGTATCTTTGGCATACCCATCCCAAAACAATGCTTTATCAAATATCCTTATTGTTCTTATCTGCTGGGCTTGTACAGAAAATTGAAATAGCAATACACACAGCGTGAATATTGACCTAATGCTGTTGTTCATTTTAAACTTAATAATAAAATTAAATAATCTCTAACCTCTTACCTATCTTATGATATTTATCTAATATCACATCGAGATGCTCTTTTCTATGGCTAGCCATAAAGCTATTTCGCATCATGGACATACCCGGAGGCGCTGCTGGAGGCACAAATACATTAACAAATACGCCTTCATCATAAAGGCCTTTCCATAATTCAAAACCTTTATTGTCATTTCCAATAACAATGGAAACAATAGCTGTGCGGGATGGAAATACATCATAGCCCATACCTATCAACCCTTGTCTTACATAGTCCGCATTATCGTTTAATTGTTTGACAAGCTCAGGATGTTCTATCAAAATGTCTAAAGCTGCCAAAGCACTGGCAACCGATGCTGGGGTAGGTGATGCGCTAAATATTAAGGCCGGCGAATGATGTTTCAAATAGTTGATGACACGCTCCTCACCCGCGACAAAGCCCCCTAGCGATGCTAATGTTTTTGAAAACGTACAAATGATTAAATCCACTTCGTTATCCAACCCAAACTCACTTGCGGTCCCTCTTCCTCCTTTGCCTATGACACCAAATGCATGTGCATCATCGACTAAAAGCTGGGCACCATGAGCCTTTGCTAACTCCACTATTTTTGGTAAATCTGGAATGTCTCCAAAGGTCGAAAAAACGCCATCAGTTACAATAAACTTAGCACCATCTTTGTCTTTAATTTGATTCAATCTCTTTTCCAAATCTGCCATGTCATTGTGATGATACCGCAGGATTTCTGTTCCATAGGTTCCTTTAGCCAGCATATTAGACGTTTGGATGGAGGCATGATTATCTTTATCGCTGATAATAAAATCATGACGACCAACCAAGGGAGCTATAACACCTTGACCTGCTTGGTATCCTGTGCTGAAAAGTAAGGCGGCTTCTTTGCCAACGAACTTGGCTAATTTAAATTCTAGCTCATTGTGCAAATCAATAGTTCCTGTTAAATATCTAGAACCCGAACAGCTGGTTCCGTATTTATTTATGGCAGCTATTGCCGCTTCTTTTACCTTGGGATGTGAAGTAAGTCCAAGGTAATTATTCGACCCAGCCATTACGACCTTTTTGCCATTCATATGAACCTCTGGGCCTTCACTATCTTCTATAGGATTGAAATATGGATATATTCCTGCTTTTTTTATTTCATCCGCCCTCGTGAAATTATAACATTTTTCAAATAACTTCTTCGTCTGCATTGCTTGATTCATTCAAATAAAAACTCGTGTAGTTTACAAATATAATAAATTATAACAATGACCCTAAATTAAAGTCTAGTTAAAAACCCATTTATGCTTGTCAAAATGTCGATTTTTTATTCCCATTTTTGCGTCATTATTGCCTAATACCTTGTATTTCTATGTCTTAAAGTCATATAAAATGTCAGTTTTACGCTTGGCATTCCAATTGATGATTTAATAATTGTAACCACAAATGCCGGCAATTTTATGGTACAAAAAATTTCTCTTTAACAATTAAACTTAACAAATATGACACTCTTAAAATGGCAAAAAGACAATAAATTAGCTACTAGCTACAATTCCCTTTTCAATGATTGGTTTGATGACAATTATTTCGATAAGGTAGCTATTGGTACTTCAATCCCTGCAGTCAATATCAAGGATAATGACAAAGATTTCTCTGTCACTATCGCTGCTCCAGGCTTGAAAAAAGAGGATTTCAAAATCGCTCTTAACCACAACATCTTGACTATCTCGTCAGAGCAAAAATCAGAGAAGGAGGAAAAAGAAGATGGTAAATTCACTAGAAAGGAATATAGCTATAGTTCTTTCTCGAGATCATTTACCATTCCTGAGACAGTAGAAACAGATCATATCGACGCTAAATACGAAAATGGCGAATTGAAAATTACCCTACCTAAAAAAGAAAAGGCAACAAAAGTCGCTAAAGAAATAACAGTAAGTTAATTTTTCAAACAAGTATAAGCCTTCCCGAATTATAAAATAAGATTTTGGAAGGCTTATTTTTTAATATACTCCTTCACGCACTCTATCAGCTTTTCTATCTGTGCGAAATCATTGTAGTAGTGGGTAGAGATACGAACCCCTTCCAGCTTGGCTTCATGAACATGACGCAACGTAAATGACCCTTTCGCAGTTCTTGCAAAGGCAACGAATTCATCGGCTTTTTTATTTTTGAACCGAAAGGCAGTCTGTGCTCCTCTCGATCTCTCTTCTTTTGGAGACAAAATTTCAATGTTATTATTCAATTTTTCTAATTCTTCCTGTGTAAACAAAGAGAGCTCCTTAACCCGCTTCTCTATGCGC
>CAYXKX010000001.1:15894-80613 GCA_964465185.1 uncultured Chitinophagaceae bacterium | reverse complement strand
TTCCGCTGTCATATCGAAATTAGGTAGACTATACGCACCAACATTAAATAAATTAGTCGATTCTAGTTTGTCTTTACGGATATATACAAATCCTAAGCCCAAAGGAGCTAATAGCCATTTGTGCAAGCAGCCCGCATAATAGTCGCAATCGATATCTTCAATACTAAATTGAATCATACCAAGCGGATGCGCCCCATCAATAATAGATGTAATAGTTTGCCTTCTTGCCTCGGCACATATTTCTTTTACCGGCAATATTTGACCTATGGTGCATGGTATATGAGGCACCGCCACTACCTTTGTTTTAGGTGAAATGGCTTTCTTGAAATTAGAAAAAGTTTCTTCGGCTGTTTTTCCTAATTCAAAGGTTCTAATTTTGATTCCGTGTATTCGTGCTCGATATAACCAGGCCGCACAGCCGCCTACATGCTCATGCTTAGTCATTAAAACTTCGTCCCCTTCCTTTAAATTCTGTCCCCAGCATGCTATATTTATCCCTTCTGTTACATTCTTGGTTATCGCTATGGTACTAGGTTCCACCTTAACTAGAGTCGCGAGTGTATTTTTTAATATCTTCGTATATGATGGATAGGCCCCAATAAGAGCTAATGTATCAAAAGCCTCCTCCAGTGCCTTGAGCACAGGTTTTGGTGTTATGCCCATCGTGCCATTATTCATGTATATATGGTTTTTTAAAACCTTAAACTGCTTTTGAATTTGCTCCCAGCTTTCTGTCGAAGGCAATGCAACCTTTACCTTATCTTTTGAGTTAACACTTAAAAGGCTAGGTACTGATAGCGCACCAATGCTCAACGAAGCAATAAACTGTTTTCTGTTCATAGAATGGTTTTTTATACTTTTACAAAGTTATAAATCTAAATTGAAGCCTCGTTTATTTTCTAACCCCTTGTTTCAAATTCACCTTGCCGTTTTTCTGTGGGGTTTTACGGCCATATTGGGAAAGCTTATTACTATAGAAACCCAGGGCCTGGTATTAATTCGCATGTTTCTTGCAGCCTTCGGATTTTTTCTTCTACCGATGACTAGACTACATGTCAATAAATTGTCTCGGCAGCAGATTTTATGGCTGTGCTTAATAGGCGCCATCATATGCATTCACTGGCTTTGCTTCTATCAATCTATCAAAGAAAATAATTCTTCCTCTATTGCATTAGTTTGC
Organism: uncultured Chitinophagaceae bacterium; assembly: GCA_964465185.1. Classification (GTDB taxonomy): domain Bacteria; phylum Bacteroidota; class Bacteroidia; order Chitinophagales; family JADJOU01; genus CHPMRC01. Next base: position 79,433 of record CAYXKX010000001.1, on the reverse strand, counting down.
CTTGGCACAAGTCCCATGTTTGTTATTTGGATAGAATATTTCACGCGAGTCTCTAGAAAAATTTCTCTAGAAAAAATCATCATCAGTATCATCGCGATCTTTGGGATGTATTTTATAGCAAATGGAAATAAAATAAAGGCATTAGACCTCCATAATCCAGGGCATTATGAATGGGCTATTGCTTATGGAATCATGTCCAGTTTTCTCGCTTCTGTTTTTACAATCATGAATGGAAAAATGTCAAATAGAGTAGAACCAACTGTTTTATCATTTGTCGAGATGATTTCAGGGGGGCTCTGCCTGTTCCTCTTTGTTTTCTTTTTTGGGAATTTCCATTTTCTGGATCAGATCAATATCAGCAACGGATTTTATATTATTATTCTCAGTTTTCTCTGCACCAATGTTCCGTTTCTACTTTCCATTTTTGCCTTGCAAAAATTAGAACCTTTTCTTGTGACACTTACCGTAAATCTTGAGCCCATTTATGGCTTAATCTTTGCAGCCCTCCTCTTCCATGAACACACGGGTTTCAATCTTCAATTTTATGCTGGAGTAGTTTTTATACTTTTATCTGTATTTTTACCCCTATTCATCACTCAATGGAAAAATCGAAAGAACTACTAAAACCTCTGGCGGAGCGAATGCGTCCAAATCGACTTGAGGACTATATCGGTCAGGAAAAACTCATTTCCGAAAACGGGGTTATTAGTCAATTTCTCAAACAAAAGAATTGCCCCTCGATCATTTTTTGGGGAAATCCCGGCGTAGGAAAGACTACCTTGGCTTATCTCATAGCTGCAGAATTAGATTTGCCTTTTTTCTCCATTTCAGCTATTTCGGCTGGCGTCAAAGATATACGTGAAATTATTGAGAAAAGTATTGAACTTGGGCGCGTTTTATTGTTCATTGATGAAATACATCGATTCAATAAGTCTCAACAAGATTCATTATTAAAGGCTGTTGAGGAAGGGCGCATTTTACTTATAGGTGCTACAACCGAGAATCCATCTTTCGAAGTCAATCGCGCCCTACTTTCTAGATGTAAAACTTATGTTTTAGAGGAGTTGAGTTCTGACTCCTTAAAAAAAATAGCTTTATCAGCATTAGAAAAAGATGTATCACTAAATAAACGCACCATTGAAATCATAGAGTGGGATGCCCTTCTAAGACTCTCTGGAGGTGATGCTCGAAAGCTTTTAGGAATGATAGAATTGGCGAGTCAGAGTTCATCGCAAGAAAAATTAGTCATCAACAATGAATTGATACATTCCATCGTGCAGAGCAGTAGTGCAAAATATGACAAGAATGGAGAATTTCACTATGACATTATCAGTGCATTTATAAAATCCATGCGTGGCTCTGATCCTAATGCCGCTGTTTACTGGATGACCCGCATGATAGAAGGTGGCGAAGACCCTAAGTTCATCGCCCGTCGCATGATCATTTTTGCATCAGAAGATATCGGAATGGCTAATCCCAATGCACTCTTGCTAGCCAATACCTGTTTTGAAGCCGTCGTTAAAATCGGCTACCCAGAGTGTAGTATTATTCTATCCCATACAGTAGTTTACCTTGCTACCTCAATCAAAAGTAACGCATCCTATATGGCTTTAAAGTCTGCGCAGAAGTTGATCAGAGAAACTGGAGACCTCCCTGTGCCATTGCACTTGAGAAATGCACCTACAAAACTTATGAAGGAACTCGACTATGCGAAAGACTATCAATATGCACACAAGTATGAAGGCAACTTTATTGAGCAAGAATTTCTACCAACCGAAGTCAAGGATGCGATTTTATACGCGCCTAATAAAAATCCTCGTGAGAATGAGATTTTACAATTATTGAAGAAGTGGTGGCCGAAAAAGTATTTGTAAGAAAACAAATTCAAACTATTATTTTTGAGAACTAATTTTGACTAAATATATGAAACAAGATAGCATACTTTTTATAGACATAGAAACCGTTTCTCAGTATAAAAAATTTAATGCGGCTTCAGATGAGGTAAAGCATATTTGGCAAAAAAAATATGAGAAGAATGAATATCTCAAAAGCTTAAATATCGAAGAGGCCTACGAAACTAAAGCCGCTATTTTCGCAGAATACGGAAAAATTATTTGTATTTCCGTGGGTTATTATCACAGCGCAAAAGATGAATTTAGAATTAAGTCCTTTGCAGCGGATACTGAAAAAATATTGTTAGAAGAGTTCAAAAACTTTTGCCTTCAACTGAAAAAAAACTATATTTTCTGCGGTCATAATATCAAAGAATTTGATATTCCTTATCTCTGTCGTCGATTTCTGATCAACCGAATTTCAATTCCTTCTCTTTTAGATTTTCAGGATAAAAAACCATGGGAAATAGAACTTTTGGATACCCTACAGCTTTGGAAATTTGGGGATTATAAAAACTATACCTCCTTAGAAACCCTTACAACTATTTTTAATATTCCTACTCCCAAGGCGGATATTGATGGTAGTCAAGTAGGTCATATCTATTGGCATGAAAATGATTTGATGAGAATCGTTGAATATTGTCAAAACGACGTCATAGCCGTTATTCAGCTCTATCGTGCGTTACATCAAATTGAGTTAATACCGATCGAAAAAATTCAAATCATATGTTAGAAGAAGCCATTTCCAAAGCCTCCAGCCATACGGTTGAATTTTTTGATGTCATTATTGAATCTATTATTAGAGCTCAGTCTGGAATCCACTATGGGCATGATTATCATCCACATATTGTCAAAAACGACGAGCTGGAAAAGTATATTCAATCTCATTTTTCGTTGAATAAAAAATTATTTAACGCCTTTCAAAAATCTAAAGTACGCAGTTTGCACCTCATAACGGAAGCCTGGTGCTTAGATGCTTGCATACTCCTTCCTCTTCTCCGCGGTATTCAAATAATCAAACCAGATATCGAAATCAAAATTCATCAGCGCGATGAAAACGAAGAATTAATGAATCTATTTCTCACAAACGGCTCTAAATCTATTCCAATTGTATTCGGATTAAATGAAAAACAGAAAGAACTATTTCGCTGGGGACCTCGTTCCAAGAAAGCTATTGAAATACTAGAGCCTGTAAAAGAAGATAAATACGATATAAAATCAAAAGCACTCTCTGATTTTTATAAAGCTGATTTAACCGAGAGCATTCAATTGGAATGGATAGATTTAATCAAATAAAAAATCGCTATTCTTTATTGGCTCTGCTTGCTTGTTATGGCATGATGGTATATGCTGGCTTTTCCTTCTATCCCAAATGGACAAAGGGAGGCAGTGAAGCAACTATTTCTTGGGACGTCTCTGGTTATTATATGTATCTGCCTGCCATCTTTATTTATAAAGATTTAAAAGAATGTAAATTTCAATACAATATTAGAGAAAAGTATTCGCCTACTCCTCACTTTGAACAAGCTCGAAGATACAACTCTAGCTCGGGTAGAATTATGCAATACAACTGCGGGCAGGCTTTAGCTATGTCACCCTTTTTTTTACTGGCACATGGCTATACGCTCATCTCCAATTCGCACCCATCAGATGGTTTTTCATTTCCATATCAAGCTTTTTTGGGGATAGGTATGTTTCTCTATGCCTTAGTGGGCGTATTTCTTTTACGAAAAATTCTATTGAATTATTTTAGCGATAAAATCACAGGAATTGCCTTGCTTTTTCTTATAATCTGCACCCCTCTTTTAAACTATTTATCTATTGATCAAACCCAAGCGAATCCCCTCCTCTTTTCCCTTTATTGCTTGGTCATTTATATGACAATGAAATTTTATGTATCGCCTAGTGCACGAAAAACAATGCTTTTAGGATTTCTATGTGGATTTGTCACCCTCATTCGACCGACTGATGTTATTTGTATACTCATTCCATTCCTATGGGGCATTAACTCTTTGAATGATTTTAAATCCCGATTCACCTTCTGGTCAGCAAAAACAAACTGGATTCTTCTTGGTCTGCTATGCTTTATAATACTTCCTAGCATCCAGTTTTTTTATTGGAAGTATGCGATTAACGACTGGTTTGCATATTCATATGCAGATCAAGGATTCTCTTGGCTAAAGCCTCATTTAGTTGAATTTTTCCTTAGCTACAAATCTGGGTTTTTAATTTACAGTCCTGCCATGATATTGTCCTACCTTGGCTTGTACTATTTTATGCGTTTTGGTTGTGAGCGCTTGACCGTTGTTGTGCTCATCCTTATCTCACATTATCTCATCACCGCCTGGGATATTATTGATTATGGCTGGTACTCTGGGCGCGCTATGATTCAGTATTTTCCCTTATTAGCCTTTCCTTTGGGTTCGTTGATTGAGAATATGATGATAAAAAAAACTACCAGAATTTTATTTGGAATACTATTTAGTCTGTCGCTCTATTTTAACGGTTGGTGGACCTATCATATTCATGCGGGAAATACTCCTGCAATGAATTTAACAAAAACACAGTATTGGAATAATATTGGCAGATGGAGGTGAATTTATTTATATAATTAACATACTATCTCCGAAAGAATAAAACTTAAACTCGTTCTCCAATGCGATTTTATAGAGGGTTACTAAATCCTTTTTTGATTTTTTATGTTCTAAAAAGGCTTGTACCAGAGCCATTAACGACGACTTGGGTACATGGAAATTGGTGATGAGAATATCGGCGACTTTATAGTCAAAACCTGGAAGGATAAAGAGATCAGTGGTTGTGAGAATATCGGAGTTATAATCTGGGTCTAATAATAATTCTGACTGCGACTCAAGGGTTCGAATTGCTGTAGTTCCCACTGCAATAATTTCTTTCTTTTCGTCTTTTGTTTGTCTAATTTTTTCTATCGTTGACCTTGAAATTGAAATGGGCTCCATATGTAATTTCCTTTTTTGAATATTCTCCTCAGAAACTTCAGCAAATGTTCCCATACCAACATGCAGCGTTACGTCGACGCGTTGTATATTTTTATTAGAAAGACTTTCAAAAACTCTTTGCGTAAAATGCAAGGAAGCAGTCGGAGCGGCCACCGATTTCTTTTCTTCTGCGTAAATCGTTTGATAGCGATCTCGCAACATAGTTTCATCCATGTCCAATTTACCCAAATATTTAGGGGTTGGAGTCGTGCCGTATTTGACTAAAATTTCAGGAAGTAGCTCCACATCAAACATGGGTTTTAAATAGAAATATTGGCTATCTTGTTTTTTTATCTCAAAGGTATACTCTTCAATAAAGAGCCTTCTCCCTGGTACAATTTTCTTATTTACAATGGCGGGAATAGTTCCATCGGGTTGTATGCCCTCGTTAAATAGAATCAATCCTTCTATCTTGCCCCCTGTATCTTTGGTAAAAACAACTCTTGCTGGGATAACGCCCGTATTGTTCATTACCATTAAACTTTCTGCTGGTAAAAAGTGGGATAAATTATAATATTTATCAATTACAACTTCATCCGTTTGCGTATTGTAAATAAATAGCTTGGCCTCATCCCTTGGCTCAGCGGGATGCTTTCCAATATTAGATTCGGAAATGGGATAATCAAACTGAACTAAAGGGTGCTCTTTCATGTGAGAGCAAAACTAAAAAATTCTTGGTCTTAAGGTCTACTTTCCTTTCTTAATCAACTTTCGGAGATTAATCAAAGCATAGCGCATGCGACCCAATGCAGTATTTATATTCGTGCCAGTCATTTCTGCGATTTGCTTAAAACTATAATCATAATAGTGTCTAAGCACAATAATCTCTCTTTGCTCATCTGGCAGAAGTTCTAAAAATTTAGAAATATCAATAGATTCTTCATCGCAAATAATTTGATCTTCTTTAAATGACTCTTCAATAGATAAATTATCTAAAATATCATATTCGGGATTATCATTTGCTACGATTTTCTCTTTTTGATTCTTTCGGAAATGATCCATGCATAAGTTATGCGCAATTCGCATTACCCATGGAATAAATTTTCCTTCTTCAGAATATTTTTCTTCCCTTAGTTTGTGAAGAACTTTAATAAAGGTTTCCTGAAAAATATCATCGGCCAAATCGTGGTCCTTGATAATAACGTAAATGGAAGTGTAAACTCTATCTTTGTGCTTTAAAAATAAAGCCTCAAATGCGGTGTCGTCACCGTTTACATACTGGTGGATAAGATCGATATCCTGCATAGCTACCTTGGTCTTCATACTCAACGTTTTTAGAAAGTTAATAAATAATTATTGAGTAGAGATTTTATACCATAGGCGCTTTCGAAATTTTTTTTTGTTATCTATCACAAAAGTAATAACTTTTTATGACATTAAGATATTTTTTTTTTGTTCAAGTTTAATTTTTAAACGCATATTGTGTTAATTTATTGTAAAAGTATATTATGGCGGTTAGTAGCATTTATTGGGAATAAAAAATAATTACATAATTCATAGTATGGAATAGTCTTCTTAGTATAACTTTGTAGATTTCCAAACTTCCATGCAAGATATACAGATTAAAGGGGCTAAAACCCACAATCTAAAAAATATTGACGTTACCATTCCGCGAAATAAACTCGTGGTTGTTACAGGCGTATCTGGCTCAGGAAAGTCTTCGCTGACCATAGATACCCTCTATGCTGAGGGTCAAAGAAAATATATCGAAAGTTTATCAAGCTATGCGCGCCAGTTTTTGCAGCGTATGAACAAACCCGATGTCGAATATATAAAGGGTCTATGCCCTGCCATAGCGATAGAACAAAAGGTTGCAGGAGCGACCAACCGCTCGACAGTGGGAACTATGACAGAGATTTATGATTATCTGCGATTGATGTATGCCAGGATTGGAAAGACATACTCTCCAAAATCTGGCAAATTAGTTTCCAAAGATGAGGTTTCTGATGTTGTCAATTTTTTGAAAGCACAAAAACAATCTGATAAATGGTTTCTCGGATTTGAAATCAAACTAGAAAAAGCTTTAGAACAACAATTAACCGTTTTATTATCTAAGGGTTTCAATCGTGTTTATAGAAAAAATTCATTTGAAAAAATAGATGATGTTTTAGAATCTTTGGCTGATTGGAAAAAAGAAAAGAATTTAACCGTTGTAGTCCAGAGATTTTCATTATCTGATGAATCTAGCGAAGATTTCTACCAACAACTTGCCGATGGTATTCAATCTTGTTTTGAAGAGACCCATGGCGAATGTGTCCTATACAATATAGATCAAAATAAAACTCACCCTTTCAATAATCGCTTTGAGGCAGATGGTATTATATTTGAACAACCGAGTCCTCAATTTTTCAACTTCAACAATTCTTATGGTGCTTGTCAAGCATGCGAAGGAATGGGAAATGTGCTAGGAATAGATGATGATTTGGTGATTCCCGATAAAACTAGAACACTATTTGAAGAGTGCGTGGCACCTTGGAAAGGAGCTAAATCAAAAGAGTATCATACGGCATTCATTAAAAAAGCAGAAGCAAATGGCTTTCCCATTCACCGACCATATCATTTATTGACTAAGAAAGAACTCGACCTTCTATGGGATGGAAATAAAAATACCAAAGGAATCAATGATTTTTTTAAAATGGTCGAAAGCAATTTGTATAAAATCGAGTATAGAATTATGTATTCGCGATATCGTGGCAAAAGTCTATGTAAAGAATGTTCCGGACACAGAATTCGAAAAGATGCTTTTAATGTCAAGATTCAAGATACTCCTATTGTTGACTTGCTTTCTATGTCTATTTGGCAGCTCATAGATTTTATTGGAAATCTAAAGCTTAATGCAAATGACTCCGAAATTTCGAAACGTATTATATTTGAAATAGAATATCGTTTGGGCTTTATGAATGATGTAGGTTTGGGATATTTGTCTTTAAATCGATTGGCGAATTCACTAAGTGGGGGAGAATGTCAGCGCATAAACCTGACTCGAACGCTTGGGAGTAACCTAACAGATTCGCTCTATATTCTAGATGAACCTTCTATTGGCCTACACCCTAGAGATACAAAGAGACTCATTACAGTTTTGAGAAAATTACGTGATTTAAACAATACAGTCGTTGTTGTTGAACACGAGGAAGATATCATAAGAGCGAGTGATTATATTATAGACATTGGTCCTAAAGCGGGAGTGCATGGTGGACATGTTGTTTATCAAGGCGATTTTGATAAATTATCTTCTGATAAAAATAGTTTGACTACACTTTATTTAACCCGAATAGAACAAGTCAAGCGAACGGAGTATTTTCAAAGTTTTAGAAAATATATTGAAATCATTGGCGCTAGCCATCATAATTTGAAAAACATCGACGTTAAAATTCCATTAAATTGTATAACTGTCGTGTCGGGAGTTTCGGGCTCTGGTAAAACGACTTTGATAAAAAAAATACTCTATCCTGCCTTAATGCTTAAGCTAGGAAATCCAGTTGATAAGCCTGGGCTGCACAGTGATATAAAGGGTGATATAAAGAGTATAGAGCATGTAGAACTCATAGATCAAAATCCCTTAGGGCGCAGCAGTCGAAGCAATCCTGTGACCTATGTCAAAGCATATGATGCTATTCGTGATTTATTCTCCAATTTACCCGCCTCTAAATTGCTCAAATTAATGCCCAAAGACTTTTCATTTAATGTAGTCGGCGGACGATGCGAAAGCTGTAAAGGTGATGGCGTACAAACTGTTTCTATGCAGTTTTTAGCTGATGTTGAGTTGGTCTGCGACGAGTGCAAAGGGAAGCGCTTTCAAACACATGTGCTAGATGTAACCTATAATGAAAAAAATATTTTCGACGTATTAGAAATGACTATTGAAGACGCTGTCATTTTTTTTCAAGGTCATAAATCCATTGTTGAGAAAATTAAACCTTTAGAAGAAATAGGTCTTGGCTACTTAAAATTAGGTCAGTCTAGCTCTACCCTCAGTGGCGGAGAAGCTCAGCGTGTCAAATTGGCTAGCTATCTAGCTAAGAGTACTGGTATGGCAAAGCACCTTTTCATCTTTGATGAACCGACAACAGGCCTGCATTTTTACGATGTACAAAAGCTTCTAATTGCTATGGAGAAACTAGTGAAAAATGGGCATTCTGTTATTATAATAGAACACAATATGGACGTAATTCGCAATGCAGATTATGTCATAGATCTAGGGCCAGAAGGTGGCGATGGTGGAGGCTCTTTGATTTTTCAAGGATTAGTTGAGAATTTAAAATCCTGTAAGTCAGGCTATACTTCTCAATTTCTTTAAATTAATTTTTAAATAATACTCTTTTCCACATTTTCTTCTATTTTTGTAGGGTATTAGCTACATGAAGAAAAACTTAATTATCTTTTGCTGCATTGCTGCGTTAAACTTGTCTTCTCAAACCCACGAGGTGGGAGGTGGCATGGGATTTGCCTATTATTTTGGGGATTTGAATATTGTTAATCATCATCGTCATCCTTTTACGTTTATTACAGAATCCTTCAATCCTAAGAATTATAAAATGGCTTACTCATTAAGCTACAGATACAATATGTTAAACAGATTTAGTTTTGGGGCCAATTTCAACCACCTCTATTTATCTGGATATGATTCCGACAATAAGTCTAAAGAAAAATATGATGAAGAATGGGGCCGATTAGTTCGCAATCTTAGTTTTCATACCGCTGTTAATTCATTAACAATTGATGTGCGCTATGAACATTTTCGTACAGAAGAGGCATGGGGCACATCCTACAGCTGGGATTATAATAATACATGGCTCATATCTCCCTATGCTGGTGCTGGTATCGGACTTTTTAGTTTTAACCCAAAAACATGGTACAAAGGGGAGGAAATAGAGCTTCAACCGCTGGGCACTGAAGGTCAAGGCATTAAGCCTTATGGGCAAAAATATAATCTCATTGGTTTGATTTTACCTTTCTCTTTGGGAGTGCGATTCGTCGAGCCAAAAAGAGTTTATTCCATAGGCATTGATTTTACCTATACTTATACGTTTACGGACTATTTGGATGATGTTAGCGGCAAAAACTATGTGGATCCCGCAGTCTTCTATGCCAACTATGACCCTGCTAAAGCTGCGTTGGTAGAGGCAATGGCTAATAGAAATCCTGAATCAAGATATCCTGGAATTATTGGTAGTACAGAAGACATACGAGGCAATCCTTCACAAAGTGACGCCTATTTGTCTGGACAGGTGCGCTTTACAGTCTTCCTAGATGCCCTACAAGCTAAATATTGGAGATTTAAGTAGTTTTTATACCCTAATGATTTAGGCTATAAACCAAATCACATTGGTATTACTTTTTAATTCTTGAAAGAAAAGCAACTCTTTTCTTGTAATAATCCTCATCCAATGAGTTAATAATGACTCCTTTTCCTGTGCTTGCATGAACGAATTTATTTCTAGTCAGGTAAATCCCCACATGTGAAATTTTTGAGTTTTGATTAATTGAGAAAAAAATAAGGTCCCCTTCTTTTGCCTCATTTTTATTTATTCTTTTCCCCTGTTCTGCCAATTTTGAAGAGGGAAAATAAAAGGTGCTAGGGAATGCATAGACCTGCCTCAATAACTCACAGGTAAAGTTAGAACAGTCCACTCCTGTTTTCGTTTTTCCGCCAAATTTATATGGAACACCCATCCATGCGTCAATAAAACCATAGAGTTTTTCATCATCTACTTCTTCTCCTAATAACTTGCTATATTTCTCCAATAATCCTCGCTTACTCGAACTTGGCTTTTCAACTTTGGTCGATGGTTTTTTGGAATTATTCTTGAAAATACCACAGGAAGTTATATTGAAAAAGATAAAACAAAATAAAAAATATTAGACGAAAATGTGGATATTTTTCTTTTTTGGGCACCAAACGTTTCAAATTCCAAAAAACTTTCCCTTTGCCATTTTTTTAAAAAAATGAATATTTTATATTAAAAAAAAAAAAAAAAAATAAAAAAAACACGACCCTAGTCATAATATGCAAAGCTACAGCTCAACAAATAATTTTTAAAATTCGCTTGTCACAAACTCCTATTTTTTGTCTATATTTTAACCCAACTATTTTCAATCTTTCAATAAACTATATAAAGCTTCGATGCGCTCCTTGTTCAAAGAATAAATTATTCTCCTACCATCTTCTTTTTTGATAAGCATCGCCAAATCTTTAAGAACCTTTAAATTCTGGGAGGCGATTGATTGAGATTGCTTTGAGATTTCCGCTAATTCATTGACGCTCGATAACCCCCGCCTATTCATTATTTCCATCAGCGACATTCTTCCTGGATGAAGCAGAAATTTAAAATACTTATAAGCCTCCAAAACTCTTGAGTAGGCATTATTCAATTCAACCTCTACTTCCTCATTTTCGCCTCTCAAACGCTGACAAAAAAAGATAAGTTTGTCGAGCTCAGACTTGTTTACACAGTAATGTCGCTCTTTTTTCAGGGCCTTGGAAAAAACCAAATCTGCTTTTTTTAGAACCGCCAAATGCTGACTGACTATGGGTTGGTCCATATTGGTAAGTTCTACTAACTTACCGACACTGATTAGTTCTTGATTGTTTATTATGTTCAAAATGAAATACCGACTAGATCCACTAATTGCTCTCAATTTGAGAAACATCAATCTAAATTTTTGCAATCGAATAGGATCAAAAATCATTTCTTAGTTTGGTAATTATTGACGATATATTGCGGTTCAAAATTTCGAATATCTGCGAATACTTTTTGCTTCCATTTTTCCATTACGACATGAGTTAAGTCTTTTGCGCTTAGAAGGGGCTCACTATCCTTATCTAAATAATAAATCCAGGGCTTTTTTTTACTATTCATACTTACCTCTATGTCAGATATGTGACCGAATTTAGCTTGTTCTTCCGCATTGCTGGAAGGAAAATGACCATAGTAGTAATTTCCTCTTCGAGCATCAAGCAGAATAAATACATCGCTAAAATCATCCACTTTTAGTTCATATAAAAACCTAGCATATGCACACAGCCCACATATATTAATCAAAGGAAGATCCAAAGAATAACAGAGTCCTTTTGCCGTCGAGGAGCCCACTCGCAATCCAGTAAATGAGCCCGGCCCTTCATTCAAAGCTATCGCAGATAAATCCTCCATTTTTATGTCACATTTTTCTAAAATGTCTTGTATGGACAAATTAATTTTTCTAGCATGACTGTTTTCTTCCTCCGTTTCTATATAATGGGCTATACAGTTTTCTTTCGATATATCTATCAGCGATAAGGAAAGGCATTTAGTAGATGTGTCAATGGCAAGAATGTACATCTTGATTTCTAACAGAATTTATTTGACTGCAAAATACTAGAACCAATTTTTTTTGAGGATTTTAATTTTTCTATCACTTGTTAAAAAAATATTATCTTTAGTCTCAAAATTTGATGCTTGTGGCGCCGAATAGTATTTCTCAATCCAGCTTATCCGAACTACTCCAAAAGAATTTTGGATTCAATACGTTCAAAGGTGAGCAAGAAAAAATCATAGAGTCCATTCTCTCTGGTAGGGATACTTTCGTGCTTATGCCAACAGGTGGAGGAAAGTCATTGTGCTACCAATTGCCCGGTATTATTTCCGAAGGAACAGCTGTTATCATCTCGCCTCTCATTGCATTGATGAAAAACCAAGTAGACCTAGTAAGAAACTACAATGAAAATGAAAACGTAGCGCATTTCTATAATAGTACACTCAATGTAGGACAAAAAAGAGCAGTAGAAAAAGAAGTGATAGAAGGTAGGACCAAGCTCCTCTATATTGCCCCAGAAACATTGGCCAAACCAGATAATATAGAGTTTTTGAAGGCATTTAAGATCTCTTTTGTCGCTATCGACGAAGCACATTGTATCTCTGAATGGGGACACGACTTTCGTCCTGAGTATCGAAAAATAAAAGACGCGATTAAAAAAATTCCTTACAAAGTGCCAATTATGGCTTTGACGGCAACCGCTACACCCAAAGTACAAACAGATATAGTCAAAAACCTAGGCTTAAAAGAATACGATCTTTTCATATCCTCCTTCAATAGACCAAACTTATACTATGAGATCCGATATAAAATCAACGATGATTGGGCGGTAAAAAATATTATCCAATACATTAAAAACCAGGAAGGAAAATCTGGTATTGTCTATGTACTTAATAGAAAATCTGCGGAGAAAATAGCAGAAACGCTCTGTTTAAATGGTATTAAAGCGGCGCCCTATCATGCAGGTCTAGAAGCAAAACTAAGAGCCAATACCCAAGATGAGTTTTTAGCAGAAGATATTCATGTCATTGTGGCTACCGTAGCCTTCGGCATGGGGATAGATAAGCCCGATATTCGATTTGTCATTCACTATAATATCGCCAAATCTCTAGAGAATTACTATCAGGAAACAGGGAGAGCCGGGAGAGACGGGCTCGAAGGAAACTGTATCGCCTATTTTAACTACAAAGACATCCATAAAGTAGAAAAAATGCTAAGCGACAAGACCGTGACCGAAAGAGAAAGAGGCATGCTACTCATAGACGAAACGGTTGCCTACATTGAATCTGGAGAATGTAGAAGGAAATATTTGCTAAATTATTTTGGAGAGGAATATGATAGTAAAATTTGTACTGAATCTCTAATGTGCGACAACTGTGTCAATCCAAAAGAAAAAGTTGACGTCACCGAAGACATTTCCCTATCACTTAATATTATAAATTCAAGCCTTGAATCACATTATTTGCCCCATATTATGAATATTGCCATGGGAATAAAATCTGACGGGGTATTGTCCTACAAACACGACCAAATGCCTTTTTTCGGCAAAGGCAGTGATAAAAACGAACACTATTGGACTTCTGTTTTGCGAACAACAATTATTCATGGTTTGGTATATAGAGAGGTCGAAGAATATGGAACCCTTAAACTGACAAAAAAGGGCTTTGATTATATCAAAAAGAACTATCCTATTCATATTTCTCTAAATCATAATTATGAAACCGAGGGAGATATCGTATTGGCTGGCAACAACACATCCACAATGGATAAGGAGCTGTATAACATACTATTGGATGTACGAAAAATAGAAGCAAAAAAAGCCAACAAGCCTCCATATGTGATTATTCAAGCACCTTCTCTAGAAGAAATGTGCTTGAAATATCCTGTTAATGAAGAAGAATTTGGAAACATAACCGGTGTCACCAAGGCCATGGCGGCCAAGTATGCCAAATCCTTCTGTACGGTTATAGCCGACTATGTAGAAGAAAATGACATCATGCGTCCAGATGATGTCATGGTCAAAACCATAGTCAATAAAAGCAGTGACAAGGTAAAAATCATAGCAGCTATAGATAAAAAAATCTCTTTAGAAACGATTTCAAAAGAACTCGGTTTGAAATTTACAAATCTTGTAGATGAACTGGAGTCTATAGTCCTCAACGGCACCAAACTCAACATCAGATACTATTTAAAAGAAATCCTTGACGATGAAGTCATCGATGAAATGATGGAATTTTTTCAAAAAAACGAAACGGGCAATATCAAAGAATGTTACGAAAACTTCTTAGACGACGATTTACCTGAAGATGATATTCGTTTGGTTAAGTTGCAGTTTATTGGGGAAAATTTGATGTAGGTTTTTTGTTGGTCAAATTTCTTTTTTCCTATTTTTTTCCCATTGTTGGTGTTTTTCACCAACAAACCTAACTCATAGAATTTTTGTTGGTCAATAAGAACCAACAATGGGAGAAAATTTAAGTTAATTAGGCGCCATTAGTGCCTTATTGTCGTTGTGGCTAATCATAATTGATCTTAAAATTCGCATCTAACCCCGCAGATGCCATTTTATCTTCGAATGATCCTCCTCCAAGAAGAGAAGACGATCCATCGGAATTATCGGATGACCCATCTGATAATCCTCCCAATAAGGCAGGAACAACAATTAACCCCGCTGCTATTTTTAACCAATCTAAATTTGAATCTTTGATATTATAGTTTTCTTCTACATGTCGTATAAAGTTTTCAATTTTTTCCTTCTTGGCTCCATCAAAAAAGGGTAACATAATTTTATCAATTCCTGCTGAACTTGCAAAGCTATAATCCAATGTATTTTCTTTAAAAACTCCGGCTTTTATGAGAAGCCTTGCTGTGTTGTTGATTAAAAATGACTCCGGTAAATAATCATAAAGTGCGCGCGTGGTTGAGGTTTTTTGCTCCTTCTCCATTTGAATATATCGAATAACTATGGACAGTAAATTAAACAAGCGAGGTTCGTTTACCTCACTGGCCCCTTGATGCATTTTAAGTAATAGTTTGGGACTATCTGTAATATAGCTGTTAAGTAAATCAATGCCCAGATCTTTTATGCCTGTCAATAAATTCCAAAAAAGGTTTTCTCCTTTATTTTTTTTGTCTTCTGCGTGTTTTTGGTTTTCTAATTCTCTAATTTTCATTTGAAAAACCTTCATAACTTTTTGCTCATCTATTTTTTGAGTATTAGTTGTTATTAAACTTTCTGGCCGTTTAAGCATTTCCTTTTTCATTATCGCCAGATATGGATGAACACCTTGCGGGTCTATTTTGTCTATTAGATCTATTGTTAACTTTTGCTTTAAGGCATCCTCGCTTTTTTTTGGATGTGCCTTTGAAATATCGCTTAAACCTTGCATGAATTGAGATAATATGGGGTCATTGGCCGCCAGTTGCATGCCCTTTGACAAGCTAGACTGAATATAGGTATCACTGCTATCGTTGCCATTAGCGCCTAATGAACGGCGTTTTTGATAGTCTTCTAGTTCGTCTAAAACGTCTTTGACCTGATCTCTCTTTTGATCTAAACCTATTAACTCGTCACTGTTACCCTCTATAAGATTATTTTGGACCAATTTAGCAATTTGCAATCTCATTAAATGATTGTCTAAAAACACATATTGTTCTTCAAACCTGACATCATCAAAATTAAAATCGATAAACTCCCGCCCTTTTAAGTATTCATTAGTTTCTATGGATTCTTCGTCAATTTTTAAAATCAAAAATGGCTTCTTAAGTTGCTGCGCAGCCTTGATTTCAAATCGAACGCCTTCACTGTTAGCCGCATTTTTACTCCAAATATTAACAAAAATATCGCAATCAGATATCCCTTTATATACCTCATCATTTATAACATCGCCGATAGGAATTCTTTTCTTATCTAACCAGACATCGTAGCTTATTTGTAAATGATTTAGTAGTTTTTTAACTCTGTCTCCAGCCTTGTCGTTCCAGGCATGGCTAAAAAATAATCCTAACTTCATATTCTTGTGTTTTGGTTTAAGTTATATGAAATAATACCATAGCTATCTAGATTTTGCTTCTTGATAAAGAAGCCAACGATAACACCCATTACAAAAATAATAAATAATTATCAAGCGAATATTTTATCTATGAATCTTTAAACAAGATGTATTCCGGAGTTTTTACTTTTTCTATATTACTTTCGCAGACGAAGTATTATTAAATTTTATCATTCAAAAATCGCATTAGTTAAATGGAGACTTCTCTTTTCTCGACAGCCTCACTGATGGCTATTCTGACCCTAACTTTTCTTGAAATTATTCTTGGTATAGACAATATCGTTTTTATCTCTATTGTGACGGGGAAGCTCAAAGAAGCGGATCGGCCTAAGGCGAGGAGAATTGGGCTCTTTCTTGCTCTACTTTTCAGAATCTTAATGTTATTCGGTTTGACCTGGATTCTCAAACTCAATCAACCATTTCTGTCACTTGACACTCATTTTATAGATATTGGTATATCTGGCCAAAGCCTAATCGTTTTATTTGGTGGGCTCTTCCTTCTTTATAAGGCTGTTTCTGAGATTCATGATAAGATGGAGGGTGCAGAACATACTTCTGGTAAGACAGCTTCTTCGGTTTCTAAAGCCATTATTCAGATTGCACTTTTAAACTTAGTGTTCTCCTTCGATTCTATTTTGACAGCGATAGGTTTGGTGAGTCTAGCGCCACCACCAGTTGGCTTTGGCTATGCTACCGGTATGGAGATTATGATTATATCTGTTCTTATCTCTATTTTGATTATGCTTAAGTTCGCTGGTCCTGTCTCTGACTTTGTCAACAATCATCCTACCATTCAGATTCTTGGGTTATCTTTTCTAATCTTAATAGGCGTTATGCTGGTTGCCGAAGGGGCTCATATGGCACATTTGAGAATATTGGATTCGGTAGCTGTACACAGCATTCCAAAAGGGTATCTTTATTTCGGAATCATTTTCTCTTTGTTTATCGAAATGCTCAATATGCGCATGCGCAAATCAAGCAACAAGAAGGTTAAATTAAACGATAGCGAAATTCAGGACAAAGAGCTTTATTAAACGGAATCTTGACTGTTCTATCTAAAGCTAACTTATATTTAAATATATGAAAAAAATTATTTCATTATTGTTGGGTTTAGCTATAGGACAGTTGCTACTTGGACAGAAAAATGATTTTCAAGGTTCTATCATGTATTCAGACAAGAAAAACCTAAACTGTGAAGTTCAAATCAGCATTGACTCTAGCTACCAAGTGACAGGAAACCTAAGTAGAGATGAAAATAATAAGACAGTTAATCACATGATCACGGGAGATTTCAACCCGGAAGATAAAACAATTTACTTGCGAGAATATGCCCGAAGCAAATCAGACTGTGCCATATTTTTTCAAGGAAAGGTCTATTTTCTTTTAGAAAATATTTATACCATCGCCGGTATATTTAAAAGTTTAGATTCTCAAAACTGCCCTTCGGGTCACATAAATGTCATCTGTCGTGATTTTAAGTTTAATCTATATCCTAAAGAGGAGAAAAAACCAATTAAGTTGTCAGAAAAAGATGAAGAAGCTATTTTGACTAATTTGCTAAGTCAAAAAATAAAAAAAGAAGCTAATTTCATTCAAGTTCGCGAAAATGATAAGGTGGAAATTAACGCAGGAGCTGATACGCTCTATCTAAAAATCTATGATAACCAAAAAGTAGATGGAGACAGGGTGCAAATCGTGTTTAATGAAAACGTTGTAATAGACAACTTTCTACTAACAGATGAGAAAGTGGTTTTTAAAGTTCTTCCGCAAGCAGGCAAGAATATTTTGAAAATTGTGGCCCTCAATGAGGGAAGAATTGCACTTAATACCAGCAAAGTTGAGATATATAACAGACAAATTCATGAGTATTATATCAATGTTTTATACAAAAGCCAACATACGCAATATGAAATTACCAACTAATGCTGTCTTTTTGACAGCTACTTTGTTTTTAATCCACTCTTGTAAACTGGAGAAAAAAGAAGAGGCCTCCTTGAAACCAGATGGCAAAACCATCTATATAGAGCGATGTACCTCGTGTCATGGCATTGATGGCAAAATGGGTTTTGGTGGTGCAAAGGATATAACCGCATCCAGCTTGAGCATAGACCAGATTGTCCACCAGGTGACGAATGGGAAAGGCGCTATGGCGCCCTATAAAAACTTGTTAACCCCAGAAGAAATAGTTGCCGTTTCGGAATATGCCATTTCCATGCGTAAAAAATAATTTTGATTTGTTTTTTTTAACATAATATTGCCTTGTTATCATTTTGGCGTTCTCCGAAAAGCCCAAGAGTAGGAAATTTATTAACATAAAAATTACAGCTTATGAACTATTTTATTCATTGTTTTAAAAACTATGCAAATTTTAGCGGAAGGGCTAGAAGGAAGGAATACTGGATGTTTGTTCTTTTCACCATTATTTTTTTAATTCTTATTTCTATTTTGGATGGTCTTTTGGGCACATCTTATAAATTTAATTATCCTGTGGGGGAGAAAGAAGTACCAATGAATCTTGGTTATATTAGTATGGCTTTTTATTTAGCTCTTATTATTCCTGGTATCGCCGTATCTGTAAGAAGATTTCACGATATAGGAAAGAGTGGCTGGTGGTATTTTGTTTCTATGATTCCTTGTGTTGGACCTTTCATCGGTATCTACTTTATGGCAAAAGCTGGAGATGTAGGTGAAAACCTATATGGTCCTGATCCTAAGGCTTACTAATTTTTTCAATTTATTTTTTTATTAAAATCCCCTATTATTGGGGATTTTTTTATTTACTACTATTTTTCTGTAACTTTTAGCTAGTTTAACGAACCAACTGTTGGCTTTAATTTAATTTTGTTTTTTATAATAATTCTATTTATGCACAAACTTTTTATTACATTATTTGCACTACTTACATTTTCTATGGACGCACAAAATGCCAAACTTATTGACCGTGAATTATTCTTTGGCAACCCAGAAATATCTGGTAGCCAGCTGAGCCCTGACGGCAAATACGTCACTTTTCTAAAGGAATATGAGGGGATTATGAACCTATGGATTAAAAAATTCGACGAGTCTTTTGATAAAGCAATTCCTTTAACTAACCAAAAACGGCCAATGTATGGTTATTTCTGGACTGAAGATGCAAAAAATATCCTCTTCGTGCGCGATAATGACGGTGATGAGAACATGAATATTTTCGCCCTAGACCCCTATATAGGCAAATTACCAGAAGCTCGCAACCTGACTCCCATGAAAGATGTAACTGCCAATATCCAAATGGTCAGCAAGAAAAATCCTTCTATTCTCCTTGTAGGATTGAACAATAGAGATAAAAAATGGCACGACCTATTCCAATTGAACATCACTACGGGTAAGTTAGACATGATCTATGAAAATAAGGATCGCATCACTGACTTTAATTTCGACTGGGATGAAAAGCTACGACTACTGAGCAAAACGGACGAGAAAGGAAATACCGTTACTTATAGAATAGATGCAGGTAATAAACTAGAAGAAATATATAGTACGAATGTGAAAGAAGGGGCCGCTTTTCTTATGTGGAATAAGGATAATAGTCAGGTTTATCTCGAAACGAATAAAGGAGAATTAGATAAATCCGAACTATACCTTATGAATCCAACAACCAAGCAGTTAACTCTAGTTGAAAAAGATCCGCAAGGTCAAGTCGATTTTGGAAGTCTCTTCGTCGATGACAATACAAGAGAAATTATTTACACTTCCTATACAAACGATAAGCGTATTCGCTATTGGAAGAATAAAACATGGGAAGACAACCATAAATTTTTAGAATCTAAATTTCCGGGAAGAGAAATAGGCTATAGCAGTTATACCAATGACTATAGTAAAATGCTTCTTTCAACTTATAGTGACAAATTTGTGCCCGAAGTTTATTATTTCGATTCCAAAACCCGTGAACTTACCTTCCAATATTGTCCTCGACCTAAACTGAAGGCGATAGAATCTGAGCTAGTGGAAATGCTCCCAATTAGTTATGCGAGTAGTGATGGGATGTATATAAACGGATATTTGTCTTTACCTAAGGGGGCTAAGAAAAATTTGCCTTTGATTGCCTTGATACACGGAGGACCAAAGGGTCCAAGGGATAACTGGGGATATAGCGCCGAAGTTCAGTTTTTATGCAATCGCGGTTTCGCTGTATTTCAACCAAATTTCCGAGCTAGTGGTGGTTATGGTAAAAAGTTTCTTAATGCAGGTGATAAACAATGGGGTAAACTCATGCAAGACGACATTACGTGGGGTATTCAACACCTTATTATCAATGGCGTCGCTGATCCAAAAAAACTCGTTATTATGGGAGGAAGTTATGGTGGTTACGCCACCTTAGCTGGTTTGACTTTCACTCCAGATCTTTATACTTGTGGAGTAGATATAGTCGGCCCGAGCAATATCTTCACATTGTTAGAGTCTATTCCGCCATACTGGGAGGCTGGAAGAGCCATGCTTTATGAAATGGTTGGTGACCCTAACACCGATGAAGGAAAGAGACTCATCCGCCAAGCTAGCCCACTATTTCATGTAGACAAAATCAAAAAACCACTTCTTGTTATTCAGGGAGCAAACGACCCACGAGTCAAGCAAGCTGAGGCAGATCAAATCGTAGTAGCCTTGAGAGACAAAGGAAAGAAAGTGGATTATCTATTAGCAAAGGACGAAGGACATGGCTTCTATAAGCCCCTCAACAATAAAGCAATGTATGCGGGTATTGAAAAATTTCTCAGTGAAGTCATCGGTACACCCTACCAAAAGGAAATGCCACAGGATGTTTCTGATAAACTTAAGGAGCTTACTGTTAATATATCTGGTGTAAAACTCGAAGCTAAAAAAAACCTCAAAGCAGAAAAAACTCTTCCCCTTATACAGAACCCCCTACAAGAAATTAACCTATCCTATGACGTTCTCCTAGAAGTTCAAGGACAAAAAATGCCAATGACTATGGTACGGACAATTAAAAAAGTAGGTAATGATTTTGAAATTGAAGATGTCTCTAAAAGCGCAATGGGTGAAATGAAAGATAAATCACTTATCACCCCTGAATTTAAACTCAAGACACGCACCATGGCTCAAAGTGGCCAGGAGACTATTTTCACATTTACCGACACCAGCTGTAAAGGAAACCTTATGGGAAAGGACCTTGTAATTTCATGGGAAGGAGCGGCCATTTTTGATGGATCCATTCAGGACCTCATGGTAGCTGGTTTACCTTTACAGGACGGATTCTCCATCGTTTGCAACATGCCCGACATTATGAGTGGAAAAGCTAAATTGGTACAAATAACATACATCGGTATGGAAAATGGCTTGCAAAAGGTAGAAATCGTCAACACAGAAAATGCAACGGACACTACCACTCTTTGGCTCGATGTGAAGTACAAAATGGCCCGTAAAATGACCTCTGTCATTCCCGCCATGGGCAATGCCCTCATGACCATTACGATGAAGTAATTCTTAACCATTAACTAGCAAAAAGAACCATGATACTCAGCGGTAAAGAAATACAGAAACGAATAGGCAAAGATATCATCATAGAACCATACAGTTCTGCTCAGTTGAATCCAAACAGCTACAACCTGCGTCTTCATAATGAGCTTATGGTTTATGATAATTATGAGCTCGATATGAAAAAAGAAAACACAGCGAGCAAACTAATCATTCCCGAAGACGGTTTATTATTAGAACCGAATAAACTCTATCTCGGTAGAACGCTTGAATTTACGGAAACTCTATCGCATGTGCCAATGCTAGAGGGGCGAAGTTCTATTGGACGTTTAGGTATGTTTATTCACGTCACCGCTGGTTTCGGCGATGTTGGTTTTTCCGGCTTCTGGACTTTGGAGATTTTTGTTATTCAGCCATTACGTATATATCCTGGAGTAGAAATTTGTCAGATATACTACCATAGTATCGATGGGGAATGTGACTACTATAAAAGCGGCAAATACCAAAACAATAGCGAAATACAGCCGAGTTTGTTGTTTAAGGATTTTGAGAAATAAATTATCGCTAAGAGATAATTAACCTTTGTGAAACATTTGTTTTTCTTTATTTGTTTTACATTTACATACTAACTTTTCTCCTGATGAAACGTCGTTCCTTTTTAAAATTTATTTCTGCTGCTTCTGCCGTATCAACTTTAGATACAAGCTTTGCAGCTGAATTGCCCGCACTTAAAAACAAACCTTCTTTGTCTGAAACGGAGTATGAAGGCATCTCATTTTCCAATGACGATGAGGTGGTTTTAACGAAAGAGTTGAAATATGATGTGCTTATTCAATGGCAGGATGCCTTGACAGACAAGGAGAGCTTTGGTTTTAATAATGATTATATCAATTTCGTGCCCTTAACTAAAAATGGTAACGAAGGTATTCTTTGGGTAAATCACGAATCTCCAGATCGATTTATGATTTTAGATAAAATGACTGAAACACCTACCAAGGAAGAAGTTGAAAAAGAAATGTACTCTGTGGGCGGAGCGCTTGTTCATATTAAGAAAAATGCAAAAACAAATAAATGGGAGTACATAAAAAATAGTCCATACAACAGACGTTTTTCCGCATTGACTTTGATTCCTTTTGCAAACAATGTAGAAATCTTAGGCAAGAATATAGCAATGGGTACTCTCGGAAACTGCGCTGGAGGAAAGACGCCGTGGAATACGATCTTGACTTGTGAGGAAAATTATGACATGTTTTATGGTGAATCCGTGTATAAAGATGGAATGGTCACTCGAACAAAGAGTGAATTTGGGTGGGAAAAATTTTATGACAATCCTCCTGAACATTATGGATGGGTTGTAGAAATAGACCCAATAAGTGGGGAAGCTAAAAAACACATCAGTATGGGCCGCATGGCACATGAGTGCGCTACGACGACTCTTGCTAAAAATGGCAAAGTAGTTGTTTATACCGGCGATGACACTAACGACGAACATTTATATAAATTCATATCAGACGCGGAAGATAATTTAGACAAAGGCATACTTTATGTTGCCAATTTAGAATCGGGAGATTGGGTTCCCTTGGATAAAGATATACATATGGAACTTAGCAAGCACTATACTTCCCAGATAGAGTTGTTGATTCAAACTCGAAATGCCGCTAAAATTGCCAAGGCTACTCCTCTAGCCAGACCAGAAGACATTGAAATTCACCCTGTGACCAAAGATGTTTTTATTTCCTTAACGAATAATAAACCAAAAGGAAACTACCATGGATCTATTCTAAAAATTATGGAAGAAAACACAGACGCGGGTTCTTTAAAATTTAAACATGAATATTTCCTTACTGGTGGTGAGGATAGTGGTTTCTCATGTCCTGATAATCTTGCTTTTGACAATAAGAACAATCTTTGGTTTACCTCGGACATAGCGGCTGGTGCACAAAAGAAAAAACAATACGAACATTTTAAAAACAACGGTCTTTTCATGGTGCCCGTTTCTGGGAAAAATGCTGGGAAAGTTTTACAAATAGCCTCCGCTCCAAATGCAGCCGAATTTACGGGTCCATATTTTAGCCCTGATTATAAAACGCTGTTTTTAAGCGTACAACATCCAGGAGAAACTTCAAAGGATAAAGATAATTTTATCAGCCATTGGCCAAATGGAGGCAATAGCAAACCCATTCCGGCGGTGATTCAGATTTCATTGAAATAGACTTTTTTCTGTTGCCACGGGTTTAAACCGTGGGCACAGAAAAATAAATTTAACCCGCAAATTGAAAAAATACAAATATCTATTTAGCCTCTTAATTCCTCTGATCATTGGTTTTTCTTTGTGGTCTAATTCCCTATTTGTTTATACCGCCCCTGTATTTATTTTCGGCATAATTCCTTTTCTAGAATTATTCTCTGTTGCCGATGAAACGAATTTTTCCGTTGATCAAGAAGCCATCGCCAATTCATCTCGGTTTTATGATTGGATGGTTTACCTATTTGTTCCTTGTCAGTTTGCGCTGCTTTTTTATTTCCTATTTAGAATTGGAAACACAACAGAAACATATTTAATCGTCGGGAAAATAATTTCTATGGGGCTGGCCTGCGGCATTATGGGCATCAACGTCGCACATGAATTGGGACATAGAAACACCTGGTATGAAAAGCTTATGAGTCAATCCTTGTTGATGACTTCGCTCTATATGCATTTCTTTGTCGAACACAACTATGGTCACCACCAAAATGTTTCTACAGACCAAGATCCTGCATCGGCTAAACGAGGAGAATCTATTTATGCCTTTCATTTGCGATCCATTTTTTTGGGATATGTTTCCGCATGGAAAATCCAATCTGTAATCCTAAAGCGCAATGGGTTTCGCTTCTTTTCTTTTCAAAACAAAATGATCTGGTTTTCGCTAATTCAATTTGGTCTTCTTGGATTTATTTATTTTCTTTTTGGATTTAAAACGTTCTTAGCCTTTCTGGCCGCCGCTTTAATAGGAATTTTTCTCTTAGAAACCGTTAACTATATTGAACACTATGGTCTGCGAAGAAAACGCAAAGAAAATGGTGATTATGAAAGAACCATGCCTGTTCATTCCTGGAATTCTAATCATCCAATTGGTCGTATATTGCTTTTCGAGCTTTCTCGCCATTCTGATCATCATTACATATCAAGCAGAAAATATCAAATTTTACGTCATTTTGACGATAGTCCTCAGATGCCAACTGGCTATCCCGGTATGATGCTCTTGAGCACCTTGCCTCCTTTATGGTATTATTTTGTTCACAAAAAACTTGATGCCTATAAATTACAAAGTTTTGGCTCTAACCTAGGATAGTTGTATATTACAATGATGGAAAAATACAATCTAAATTTACTGTTTTCTAACCAAAAATCCTTTTTTGCTAGTCAAAAAACAAAAGAGGTTGCCTTTAGAAAAGCCAATTTATTAAAATTAAAATCTACTATTCTCGATAATGAAAATGAAATCTATTCTGGCCTATTCTTAGATTTACACAAGTCCAAAGAAGAAATTTTTTTTACAGAACTTGGGTTAGTTTTGAATGAAATCGATTTATTTGTTTCCCATTTAAACTCTTGGGCGTCGGATAAATCTGTTTTTTCTCCCCTTTATCTTTTGCCTTCGAGCAGCTATATAAGATATGACCCTCTGGGCGTTTGTCTAAATATTGTACCATTTAACTATCCGTTTCAACTAACTCTTTTACCTTTAGTGGCCGCCATTGGGGCGGGAAATTGCGCCATTATTAAGGGATCTGAGCATACGCCCAATACGAACAAAATTATTGCAAAAATTATTTCTTTTTGTTTTGATCCCTGTTATGTCTGTTTTATTGAAGGAGATAAAAATGTTAGTGAGGATTTGGTTCGTCTTCCTTTTGATTTGATATTCTTTACGGGTAGCACAACCGTAGGTAAAAAGGTGATGGCTGCTGCTGCAGAAAATTTAACGCCTGTTATTTTAGAATTAGGAGGGAAAAGCCCTTGTATTGTGGACAATACGGCGGACTTGGCGCTTGCTGCACGGCGCATTGTTTGGGGAAAACTTATCAACTCCGGACAAACTTGTATTGCACCGGACTTTTTAATTGTGCATAATTCTATAGTAAATGATTTTCTTATTCTTTTGGTAAAAGAAATTGAATTGCTTTATAGCATGGATAGTTCAACCTCACCCTTTTACGGTCGGATTATAAATATGGTAGCTTATGAAAGATTAGTCAATTTGATTGAAGAGAAAGAAATATACTATGGTGGTAAATCAGATAAATCTAATCTCTATCTTTCGCCAACCATTTTATACCCTATATCTCTTGACTGTAAAGCGATGCAAGAAGAAATTTTTGGACCTATCTTACCTGTTTTGACTTTTGAAAAGGATTCTGATCTTGACACATTATATCCTAAAGAAAAACCGCTATCTTTATACCTTTTCGGCAACAATTCTTGGGCGCAGAAAATTCTAGACCGTTTTCCTTCGGGAGGAGCATGTATTAATGACACTGTTATTCACTTCTCCAATAAGAATTTACCTTTTGGTGGTGTCGGCGCTAGTGGAATGGGAAACTATCACGGAAAAGCCGGCTTTCTTGCTTTCTCCCATCAACGCGGGGTGGTTCGCTCATACAATTGGATAGATTTAGCTTTTCGCTATCCACCCTATTCTTTATTCAAATGGATAAAAAAACTATTTCGTTTATGAAATACACATGCTTTTGTTAATCCATTTTTTTGAATTATAAATCAGGTATATTTTTTCTAATCTATCTTTGCGCTCTCTAAAACTATGGCACAGTTCTATTCTTTAGGTCTAATGTCTGGTTCATCTCTTGATGGACTTGATATCTGCTATTCTTTAATAGCAGAAAAGGATGGCGTTTATTCATATAAAATTCTTGCAGGGTCTACAATAAATTTTTCTTCTTCCCTTTATAATCAATTAAAAAATTGTCGTGAAATTTCTGAACAAAATTTGTCTAAACTTGATATAGAATTTGGTCTATGGATGGGCGAAAAATGTAAACTTTTTATTGAGAAAAATAATATAGAAAAAGTTGATTTTGTTGCTTCGCACGGACATACGGTTTTTCATTTTCCTGAAAAAGGAATTACTAAACAAATTGGTTGTGGTCAGACCCTGGCTAACCGTTCTGGTTTTCGCCTAATAAACAATTTTCGTGAGCGCGATGTTATGGCTGGAGGTCAAGGTGCGCCTATTGTTCCTCTTTGTGATTTGCTTTTTTTTCCAGCGATAAAATATTGTCTAAACCTAGGCGGTATTATGAATATTTCTATTAAAGAAGAGAACACAATTATTTCCTCTGATATTGGTGTTTGTAATCAAGTCATCAATCATTTCGCCGAGAAATTGGGTTTGCCTTTTGATAAAGATGGCCAAATTGCGAGAATGGGAATTATAGATTTGGATTTACTAAACGCATTAAATCAACTTCCTTTTTTTAAATTAACTTTTCCAAAGAGCTTAGACAATAGTTTTTCTAAAGAAATAATCGCCCTTTGTGAACGAACTAATTTATCTACATATGATATTCTTAGAACGTTTTATGAGCATCTTGTCGACCAAATTGTTTCTTTTGTTGATGATTCAGAGTCTCTCTTGATAACTGGAGGTGGTGCTCAAAACCTTTTTCTTTTAGAAATATTAAAAGAACGAGAATTAAACCCCTTACCCATCGATTCATATCTAATTGAATATAAGGAAGCTTTAGCTATGTCTTTGATGGGAGTGAGATTTTTAGAAAATAAATACAATGTACTTGCTTCTGTTACAGGAGCTAGAGAAAACACAATCTGTGGGGACTTGTACAATCCTTCAATATAAAAATAAACAATTAAAATAAATTCAAATGTTCGACATTTTATCCAAGTTAGGAGAAATCAAAGAAAAAGCGGCTCAGATGAAAAAGACTGTGGAAGAGAAATCTTTCACTTTTTCAGACGAAAAAAATTTAGTAACCCTTAAAACGAACGGAAAAAAAGACATTACGTCGATTTCCCTCCACGACGATTTTACCCTACTCTCTAAGTTTGACCAAGAGAAATTATTACATGAAACTATTAGTAACGCACTTAAGGAGTCTGAAACCTTTATTATCAGTGAACTAAAGAGTGTAATTCCTAATATTCCAGGTATGAACATATTTGGATAATTTTCGTGGACAAGTTATTAATTGAAATACACTTATAAACAACGATTTTTTTAATTAGTTTATCTCTTTATTTATCCTCATTAATCTTCTCATATTTGTTATTGTTATAAATGCCAACTCACAATTCACTCTAAAAAACTTGTTCTTTTTCATTTAATCCACAATTGTATATAACATTATGTTAAAGTCTAATAATCAGTATATTTACAATTATTTTTTTTGTTGATTAATCTAGTAATTTTGTGTTCAATGAGAAAGTCAATACTTAAAACCATAAGTTATCCTTAAATTCACATAAATAATAATAATTCTAAATTTTCTCTTTTTAAAAAATAAATTATATTTATATTATAGCTTGTTAATTTTGTATTATGAAATATATTTTAATTCTTTGCTTAATTTTTATGTCGAATACGTTTAATGCCCAGGACTGGTTTACGAATCAACTACAACAACCTCGTGTAGCATCAGCAAACATGAAGCGATATAATTCTATTGAGTCTTGGTTTACAGCAAAGAAGATTAATTTTCCTACGGATAAGATTTTTTGGCGCGCGTTTAAATGGAATAAAGTATTAGAATTATGGGCGTTTTCAAACGATAGTGGTAAATACATAATGATTAAATCTTTGCCTATTTGTGAGACTATAGGAGATTTAGGACCAAAGCGTAAACAAGGAGATCTTCAAATACCTGAGGGTTTTTATACGATAGAAAATTTCAATCCGCAAAGCAAGTATCATCTATCCTTAAAAGTGTCGTACCCAAATAAAAGCGATAGTATTCTGGGTGCACAGGGAGAATTAGGAGGAGATATTTATATTCATGGTGGTTGTGAAACTATTGGCTGTCTACCAATGACGGATACACTGATTGAATCTATTTATCTAATTAACCTATATTCAAAGTATGTAGGTCTAGATAAAATTCCTATTCATATATTTCCTACCAAGTTATCTGTCAATAATTTTAATAAAATGAAAAAGGATTATTTTATCGGACGGCAAGATATATTGGATTTCTGGACCAATCTAAAAGAAGGATATGATTATTTTGATAAGAAGAGGCAATTACCAATTATAGAGGTAAATGAATTTGGTAAATATTTATTTTACTAATATGATTGAATTAAATTTTACTAAGTCTAAATATAAGAGTGAAGTTTTAGAGTTGATAAATAAGAATGTCTTATCAAGATATATAAAAAAAAGATGTGGAAATAGAATGGTTAGTTTAAATTATAATTTTATTTCTTGTAAAGAGCAAATAAAGATGAATAGAGAGTTTAAGAATCATAATTATAATACGGATATCTTAACATTCGACCTATCTAATCAAGCATGTGAATTAACAGGAGATGTTTATATCTCTTTAAAACAAGTTAAAAAGAATGCAAAAAGATATCATGTCTCATTGAAAGAAGAATTAAATAGGGTATTAATTCATGGTTTTTTACACTTATCAGATTATAATGATGAAACCAAACAGGAGAAAAGAGATATGAGAAGGCAAGAAGATAAATATTTAAAATATATAAAAAGAAAGTGTTCCACGTGGAACATGAGTGTTAATCATTATTAGAATAAATTAAACGTTCCACGTGGAACACAAAAGAATATGTTTGATAAATACGATGTCATAGTTGTTGGTGCCGGACACGCGGGTTGTGAAGCGGCCCATGCTGCAGCGACCATAGGTAAAAAAACTCTGCTAGTCACAATGAATATGCAGGTCATAGGACAGATGTCTTGTAATCCTGCCATGGGCGGTGTAGCGAAAGGACAAATAGTTAAGGAAATAGATGCACTCGGTGGAATGTCTGGTATCATTTCAGACAAATCTATGATTCAGTTTCGAATGCTCAATAGAAGTAAAGGTCCTGCGATGTGGAGTCCAAGATCTCAAAACGATAGAAACCTCTTTGCCTCAATGTGGAGGTATAGTTTGGAAAATACACCCAATCTTGATATTTACCAAGAAATGGTATCTGGCTTAATAATCAAAGGAGATAAAGTCTGTGGGGTAAAAACGCAACTGGGAATAGAAATAGAATCCCTTTCTGTGGTGCTTACTAATGGAACGTTTCTTAATGGGCTAATTCATATCGGTGACAAACAATTTGGAGGAGGTAGGGCGGCTGAATCGAGAGCAACAGGTATTACCGAACAACTCCTTTCTCTTGGCTTTGAAAGTGGAAGAATGAAGACAGGAACTCCACCGAGAATCGACGGTCGAAGCTTAGATTATTCTAAAATGGAGGTTCAAGAAGGTGACCCAATCATTGATGGCTTTTCTTTTATGAATACAGAAAAACCAAAGGAACAGAGGTGTTGCTGGATAACCTATACAAATGATCGCGTGCACGAAGCGCTGAAAGAAGGCTTTGATAGAAGCCCTATGTTCAATGGAAGTATCGAAGGGGTGGGCCCTAGATATTGCCCAAGTATAGAAGATAAGATCAATCGCTTTGCAGATAAAGAAAGACATCAGATATTTGTAGAACCAGAGGGTTGGAATACAAATGAAATTTATGTCAATGGCTTCTCTACATCATTGCCTTATGATGTTCAGTTTAAAGCTTTGCGTTTAATACCTGGTTTCGAAAACGCCAAAATGTACCGACCAGGATATGCCATAGAGTATGACTATTTTCCACCTATGCAGTTGGATAATTCTCTCCAAACAAAATTAATTAAGGGTCTCTACTTCGCAGGACAAATCAATGGAACCACAGGATATGAAGAAGCGGGAGGACAAGGTTTATTGGCAGGAATAAATGCTACAAGAAATATCGACGATTTAGACCCCCTCGTTTTAGGTCGTCATGAAAGCTATATTGGCGTTTTGATTGACGATCTCGTTCACAAAGGAACAGACGAACCCTATCGTATGTTTACCAGTCGTGCCGAGTATAGGATATTGTTGCGCGGCGATAATGCGGATCAAAGACTAACGCCCATTGGCAAAGCAATTGGATTAGCTAATGAAGAGCGCAGTCAAATGTGTGAAGCAAGAAGAGCCGAAATAACGTCCATTCTTCAATTGTTTCAAGACACCAAGGTGACGCCGGATGAAATGAATTCTTTGTTTGCGGACCTTGGTACAGCAGATTTGAAGCAACAAATGCCATTGGCGATGATTTTAACTCGACCGCAAGTCAGTCTAGAATCTCTTATGACTATAGATAAAATTAAGCAAGTCTTCGAGAGCTTTTCTTCCTCGTCACTCACCTCCGCAGAGATCGAACATAAATACCAGGGGTATATTCATAAGGAACAAGAAACCGTAGATAAATCGCTCAAGCTCGAAGAATTAATGATTCCTGACAATTTTGATTTCAATAAAGTAAACTCTATCTCTATAGAAGCGCGTCAGAAGTTTACAAAAATCCGACCCAAGACTCTAGGCGCAGCGAAGCGCATAAGCGGTATTAGTCCAAGCGATATTGCAATTCTTATGGTACATGTAGGAAGATAGGGGGTATAAAATTTCTATTGAAAAAAAGATTATAAAAGCAAACAAAAAAAATGTAAACAAAGACGAACTACACCCCCTTTCTTCCCCCAACAAAAAATTGGTCAAATGAAACACATTTTAGACACTCCTTCAGCAGCCACGCTCGACGACTTAAAGCTTTTGTGCGACGACTTAGATCTTAAAATTCCACCAAAGGTTTTAGATAAAAATCTTCTGATAGCTACGTGGAATATACGCGGATTTGGTGATATCACAGAAAAAGAAAAATCTCTTGCAAAAGATAGCCCTAAGCGAGATTTCCAATCTTTGCTTTGTATTGCGGAAATAATAAAACGATTTGATGTCGTAGCTATTCAAGAGATAAAGGGCAACTTAAAATCTTTGCGAGATCTTATGAAAATTTTGGGTGAACATTGGGCATTTATCATTACGGATGTCAATAGGGGTTGTGCAGGAAATGATGAACGAATGGGTTATATATTTGATATGCGCAGGGTAAAAATGTCAGGGTTGGCTTGTGAATTGGTAGTTCCACAAGAATGGACTAAAGTGGCATCGGAAGATGCTTTAACGGAGCAATTTGTGCGCTCGCCCTATGGCGTTAGCTTCAAATCAAATAATCAAACTTTTATATTAGTTACTCTGCATATACTCTATGGAAAGGCATCAAAAGATCGAATCAATGAACTAAAGGGAATTGCAAAATGGATGTCAGATTGGGCAAAAAACATAAATGTTTATCACCAAAATCTTATTTGCTTGGGTGATTTTAATATTGAAAAAAGAGGTGATTTGTTGAACGACACCTTTATCTCAGAAGGATTGTTTATACCTAAAGAATTGCAAAATGAAACAGTAACTAGATCCATATTTGATGAAACGAAGTATTATGACCAAATAGCATGGTTTAATGATTCCAAGAAAGTACCAAATCTTTCCTTAATTTATAAAACGGGAGGAAACTATGATTTTGTTGACAAAGCCTTGTCCAACAGAAAATTAACAAAACAGGCGCTGTCGTTTATGATGTCAGATCATTATCCATTGTGGGTGGAGTTTAAAGTGTAAAATGTGAAGAGAAAATGAAAAAAAGGATTATTTTATTATTGACTTTGGTCTGCTATAGTTTAATGGCTCAAAACACGAACCTAGACAGCCTTATCACTCAAACTCAATGGAATTCATTATTTCCGAAAAGAGCGGGCACATTCGGCACTCACCCGCAGGGTTATACTACGGATTTTTATTCATATGCCAATCTCAAACAAGCTGTTTCAGAAATGGCGGATTATAAGGTTACTATACGCAAAAAAATCGGTGTATGGGGTGAGTTGACAACGGTCACAAGGATATCAACCAATATAACCTACAATTACTCTGATGTAGAAGCCTGGTGGCATGCGAATACTGCACCTGAGACCGTTATCTATGTTGATTTTAAAGATTTTGTCAATCGAGTTTCTAAACAAAACAACAAAAGAGAATTAGCTGCTTTTCTCGCTAATATTTCCAAGGAAACAACAGGGGGCTGGCAAACTCCGGTAGGAGGAGGCACTTCAGGCGATTATGCGCAATGGGGTTTATATTTTGTGCATGAGGTAGGATATTCAAGCGCAACCTCTGCTGGCTCCTATTCCCAAGCTCATGCAGAGTATCCACCAAATGCTAGTAAAGGGTATTATGGTAGAGGTCCCATACAGTTGTCATGGAATTATAATTACGGACAGTTTAGCAAATTTATTTTCAATGATAAAAACGTATTGTTAAACAATCCAGATACCATACAAAAGGATGGAGTTTTAGCATTTAAATCGGCAATTTGGTTTTGGATGATGCCACAGTGTCCCAAGCCTTCTTGTCATCAAGTTCTGCACAATCTGTGGCTTCCAGCTACAGGAGAATATAGCGCGAACAAAATGTATAACAACGGATTCGCTCACACAAACAATATTATCAATGGAGGACTAGAGTGTCGCACTTCTTCATCAGCAGCATTTACTGCCAAGGTTGTTCTGCGCTCAGATTTGTATAAATACTATATGGGAATAATGGGTTTTGATTCGGCTCAGATTGCTTCCGAAAATCAAGGATCGAAAACTACACTTTGTTACGAATCTGCGACAAATGCCATGCAAGATTACGTCAATTGTGCTGTAGTGGCTTGTGCCACTACCTTCTCAAGCCGCACAAAAGCTATTTGTTCACCTCGGTCTTATTTCTATAATGGAAAAAATCGCGACACATCAGGTAGTTATAAAGACACGTTTGTTAATGCAAAGGGCTGTGATAGTATCGAGACCTTAACCCTAGTCGTCTTTCCTCAAAAAACTACAAACATAAGTCAGAGTATATGTCAGGGAGATAGCTTCCTTTTTAATAATGTCTATTTAAAGGCTTCGGGTACCTATCGAGATACTATACTCAGTAGTCAAGGTTGTGACAGTATTTTGACACTAAATTTAATAGTAAATTCAACGTCCAATATCTCGCTAACTCAAACAATATGTCAGGGAGATAGCTTCTATTTCAATAATACATATCTAAAAAGTGCTGGAGTTTATATTAATAAATTGACTAACACAAAAGGCTGTGATAGCATTATATCTCTAACTCTAATGATTAATAGCTTTAAAATGTCATCTATAACCAAATCAATATGCACAGGAGATAGTATTTTATTTGGCAGCAAATATTATAAACAACAGGGTGCTTATCAAGCAAAATCCAAAGCACAAAATGGTTGTGACAGTATAGTTAATTTAAATTTGATCCTTTTGTCTTCACCGTCGATAAATATTGTTCAATCAAGTAATCAACTTGTAGCAACATCGGGTTTTCCTAAATATCAATGGTTTTTGAATTCTGTCAAACTTGACTCGAGCCGAAATACTTTATTTATTGCAACGTCAGGAAACTATAAGGTCGAGGTTGAAGATATCAATGGTTGTAAAAATTCTTCTAGTAAAGCCGTGTCCATTCTTCCAGTAAAGATTAATACTCTGACCTCAAAAGAAATTGTACTATATCCTTCTCCATCATTGGGCGTGGTTTATATTTCAGGGTTGGAAGCACCTGTTTTGATTCAGGTTTATGATGTTTTAGGCGTCAAACACTTAGAAACTATAGTAGAAAATCAGTTTGACTTATCTCATCTTAGCAATGGGCTTTATTGGGTTTCGATTGCCAATAGGAAGTATAAGATAAGCATAGAAAAGTAAAGCAATACTTCCCTTTAACAAAAAACCCCCTTTAATCATCAATCACAATGAAAACTAACGAATCAGATTATTTATACCTTCGCGACTCCAACATTCCGAATGCTGGAACGGGATTATTTACAGCCATTAAAATATATAAAGACGAAGTGGTGTCTATATACAAAGGAGAAATCATCACGAATAAAGAAGCGCATATCAGAGCAGCTTCAGGAGATGATCAATATTTTATAGATATATCGCCCGCCAGAATTCTCGACAGTAAGCCAGTGGAAGGATTCGCCAAATATGCCAATGATGCGAAAGGCAAAGTAGGGGAGGCACTCAAAAACAATACTAAAATCGCATTTAAGAATAGAAAACAAGTTTGTCTGATAGCGACGAGAAATATAAAGGCTGGAGAAGAAATCTTATGCAGCTATGGCAAAGAATATTGGAAAAAGCACCATGTAAATGCCAAATAATTTGACTCAGGATAAAACAGGTCATTTACCCATCAACCCCTTGACTTCCACTTCACTCAGATTTCGCCATTTCCCTAGTTTGAGATTGCCGAGTTGAATATTCATTATACGGATTCGCTGTAAATCATATACGGTATAACCAAGCGTGGAACACATTTTTCGGATTTGTCGGTTAAGCCCTTGAGTTAAGGTTATGCTAAAACTGTGCTTAGACAAAACCTTGATTTTACACGGTTTAATTTGAACTTTATCAATTATCATTTTACCAGAACTCATCTGACGAGCAAAGTCCTTTTCGATACCCTGTCTTACAAATACAACATATTCTTTTTCATGATGGTTTTCTTCCCGCAGAATATGATTAACAATGTCTCCGTCGTCAGTAAGTAAAATTAAACCAGAGCTATCTTTATCTAATCGTCCTATAGGAAAAATCCGATTAGGGTGATTGATAAAATCTATGATATTCGTTTTATCTTTCAAATCCGTCGTACAGGTCACTCCTACAGGCTTATTGAAAACGATATAGGTCATTTTCTTTTTAGGTTGCACTCGCAGACCATCCACCACAACTTCATCCCCCTCATAGACTTCATCCGTTTTGGTGGCGCGTCTTCCATTGAGCTCTACACGGCCCTCGTCGATGAGGACATCCGCCTCTCTTCGCGAGCAGTAACCCGATGAACCTATATATTTATTGATACTGACTGACATAATAATCTTATGGCAAAACTAAGCTATATTATACATAATTCTAAAATAAAACAATAATATATACAGCCCTTGATTACTCTTAGAGTCCCGCAAGTTCGGGATAGAAGTAATCGGTTTGGTATAGGTAGATATAATAGAAAAGGAGTTTGTTTTTTACCAGAAATTTAATGTATTAAAAGAATTTATCATAAAAACTGACTAAAAAAGGTTGGAACACAAAGTTTCTCAAAGTCTAAGCACAAAGTTACTCAAAGTAGATTCAATTTGCTAAATGGTCTTATAGAGAAAATGCCTCTAATAAATCTTTGCGCATTTTGCCAACTCTGCAGTAAAACTTCGTGCAACTCTGTGAAAAGCTTCGTGCAACTTTGTGTTCCAACCACCAACAAACAAAGAAACACTATTTGACCCCACTTTTATTATTTTCGCTCACCTAAAATTTAAGAACTTGGAAGCCGTTTACCTTGCCCACATTTCCAGAGAAATTCAAATCCCTGAGCGCCAAATCCAGCAGGTATCTTTATTGGTGGACGAAGGCTGCTCTATTCCCTTTATAGCACGCTATCGAAAAGAGGCTACAGGAAATCTAGATGAAGTGCAGATTGCCAATGTGGTAGAAAAGATTCTTTACTATACCGAACTGGACAAACGCAAGTTGGCTGTTTTAAAAAGCATAGAGGAACAAGGTAAACTAACTCCTGAACTAAAGGCCAAGATTGAGGCTTGCATGAATGCAACGCTTTTGGAAGATATTTATCTCCCATATAAACCTAAGCGCAAGACCCGCGCCACTATGGCTATCGAAAAAGGTCTAGAACTTTTGGCGAAGAAGTTGTATGAACAAGAAGGTTTTGATATAATAACAGAAGCTGAGAAATTTATCAATGACCAAGTAAAAGACAGCAACGAGGCTCTACAAGGAGCCAGAGATATAATCGCAGAGTGGATTACAGAAGATAGCCGAGCGAGAAATGCAATTCGCAAACAGTTTGAAGAAGGCGCCATTCTTTCTTCGAAAGTCCTCTCAACCAAAAAGGAAACAGAGGAAGCACAGAAATATAGAGATTATTTTGATTTTTCAGAGCCTTTAGCAAAATCTCCCTCCCATAGACTGCTAGCTATTCGCCGCGGCGAGAAGGAGGGCTTGCTCGCTATGGACGTCAATATTTCTAAAGAATTAGCTGAAGATAGTCTGAAAAGAATCTTCGTCAAAAATCAAACTGAGGCAGCAAATCAAGTGGCAGAGGCTATTGAAGACGGCTATGCGAGACTATTAAAAATGCAAATTGAAACCGAATTTCGACTATTGAGTAAACAAAAAGCAGATGAAGAAGCTATTGGTGTTTTCTCTGAAAACC
This sequence comes from uncultured Chitinophagaceae bacterium, assembly GCA_964465185.1. Taxonomy (GTDB): domain Bacteria; phylum Bacteroidota; class Bacteroidia; order Chitinophagales; family JADJOU01; genus CHPMRC01. The sequence goes on along the minus strand of CAYXKX010000001.1, from coordinate 42,299 downwards.
TTCGTCAGCTTTTATTGGCGTCACCTCTGGGTCAGAAAAGAGTCCTAGCACTTGACCCAGGATTTCGCTCTGGATGTAAGCTGGTTTGTATTGATGAGTATGGAGATTTTTTATATTATGAAACTATTTTCCCTCACGCCCCGCAAAATCAGTGGTCGCAGTCCAAGGAGACCATAGCCCACTTAGTGGATAAATATAAAATTGAAGCAATCGGTTATGGTAACGGAACAGCGAGCAAAGAAACAGAGACCTTGGTTCGCAGTATTGATTTTGACAAAGCCATTTCAATTTTCATGGTCAATGAGAGCGGGGCGTCAATCTATTCGGCTAGCGAAGTTGCGCGTGAGGAGTTCCCAGATAAAGATGTGACTATTCGTGGAGCCATTAGTATAGGTCGTCGACTTCTAGACCCATTGAGCGAATTAGTTAAAATTGATCCTAAATCAATTGGAGTAGGACAATACCAGCATGATGTGAACCAACCTAAGCTAAAGTCTTCACTTGACTTAGTTGTAGAGAGTTGCGTAAATTTTGTAGGGGTAGATGTCAATTCAGCGAGTAAGCATTTGCTAACATATGTGTCGGGTTTATCGGCCAATATGGCAAAAAACATTGTGGACTATCGGCAGACCAATGGTCCTCTTAAATCAAGGCAAGAACTTAAAAAAGTGACAGGTTTGGGACCGAAAGCCTTTGAGCAAGCAGCGGGGTTCTTAAGAATAATTAATTCAAGCAATATTTTAGATAACTCGTCCGTTCATCCTGAATCTTATTATATTGTAGAGAAAATGGCCAAGGACCAAAACTGTAAAGTGGAAGATTTAATCAGGCAAAGCGAAACAAGAAAAAGAATCAACTTAAACAACTATGTTTCGGAAAAAGTAGGTCTTTTTACACTGAACGATATTCTCAAGGAATTGGAAAAGCCGGGACGCGATCCTCGTTCGCCAATTGAGGAGTTTCGTTTTGCAGACGGAATATCTACAATAAGTGATTTAAAAGACGGAATGACCGTGCCAGGAATTATCACCAATATTACGAAATTCGGGGCCTTTGTCAATATTGGAGTTAAACAAGATGGCATGATTCACATTTCACAAATGAGCAACACGTTTATTAAAGATCCTAACGAAGTGGTCAAATTGGGACAAAAAGTAATGGTGACGATTACTGAGGTCGATTATGAAAGAAATCGAGTGGCACTCTCAATGAAGGGAGAAAATTCGCAAAGCCAGACAAGTGGGCACACACCCCTGAAGAAACCAATCAAAAATGCCACAGGACACTTGCCATTACCAATCAATAAAGAAGAAGTTTTAGATGATTTTCAGGCAAAACTTTTAGCCTTAAAGAACAAGCTAAAATAGGCTAGGCTAGAGTGGCTTATCCATTTTATTTAATTGATAAAATCTAAGTCTATGATTAAATGAATAAAAAATTCGTGAATTCATGGCAACGCTTTCAACTTTCAATTACTTTTGTGTCGGAATGAAATCGATATTTATAATTCTAGGGTTTGGTTTTCTACTCATGATTTGTTCATGCGCGACTATAGTCATGCCAAGTGGTGGAGCAAAAGATAGCGCCCCGCCAACGGTTACAAAAACCTATCCGGAACAAAAAAGCCTCCAGTTTTCAGACAATAAACTTATTTTTTATTTTGATGAATTCATAGAGTTAAATCTTCCGCAAACAAATGTAGCTGTATCTCCATACTCGCCCACAATGCCTAGCGCACGCGTTTTAGGGAAAAAGGCAATTTTCACTTTCGAAGAAGGTCTCAAATCGAACACAACTTATTCCATCAATTTAACCAATGCAATAAGGGATAACAATGAAGGCAATCTTCTGCCATACTACAGTCTAACCTTTAGCACGGGAAAATATCTAGATACCGGAAAGCTAACTTTTGGTTTGAGCGATGCAAAAACCAATGCATGGAGCGATATGGCAAAGGTTTGTCTTGTAAAAACAAAGTCTGACTTTTTCGGAAAAAATTATCGCTATGTGGCTCCCTCCAAAGATGGCTTAGCCCAGTTTTCTAACCTAGCGAATGAGTCTTTTTATGTCTTTACATTCATAGATTCAAACATGAATATGATTTGGGATAAAACAGAGGCTATCGGTTTTATAAAAGAACCCATTAAAGTAGGCCATGTATTAAGTAAAATTAAATTATTCCAGCAAAGCCAAAAGAAAACAAACTTTTTTGTTACACCCATTTCTTCCTCAGAGTTTAATATTTCAGCGAGCGAAGATATCTATTTTCCTAGCTTGACGGACCCCGAGCATGTTTTAATAAATTTGTCACCCCGCCAACTAAAGCTAATTATTAAAACAAGCGTTCAAACAAATCCCCTGCGATTAAAGTATAATTTGGATAAATATGAAACGATAGAACTACCCGCCAGCAAACCTAGTCTATATCTTGATTTGTTGGCGAATACTGGGGAAAGAAGCTCTAAACTTGTCCGTCCAGACACCGTTATGATTCCATTTAATGCTTTTATAAATAAAATCGACATCAATAAGATTAAGTTAAAATTAGGCGAAAATCAAGTGAAACCAAATGTTCAATTTCAAAAAAACAACCTCTTAATCACTGGTTTGGAGCACGGTAAGGAATATACACTGATTCTCGATAGCCAAGCCCTATATTCTAATTCTAGCTACAATAAGGCAATAACCCATACATTAACTACTTATCCGCAAGATAAATTTTTCAATGAACTAACAATCACCTTAGACCCAGATTTGGCTTCCAATAGAATGGCAAAATTGTATCATCTCATTGAAAATGAATGGAAATCAATTGAAAAACAGCCTAAATTGCTTTTTAAAGATATCTACGGAGATGAGGTTAAAATTTATATTCTGCTTGACAGCAATAACGATGGTCTTTGGACTGCTGGTGATATTGAGAAGGAAATTCAACCCGAAGAACTGTTTTTGGAAACAATAAAGCTTGAAACGAAGAAAAAGGGGTATTTAATGAAAATTACCCAACCGTAATTAATAATGAAAATTATTCGCAAAATATGTCCGCTCTAATTTTATCCGTTCAGGGAAAAACACCTCAAATCCCAGACTCTTGCTTTATTGCGCCCAATTGTACTATTGTAGGAGAGGTAGAAATGGGCGAGGAGTGTAGTATATGGTTCAACGCTATTGTTCGAGGAGATGTCCACTATATCAAGATGGGCAACAAGGTTAATGTCCAGGATGGAGCAATTATTCATTGTACTTATCAAAAGTGCCCTACTAATATTGGAATCAATGTGTCTATTGGGCATAAGGCCATAGTCCATGGCTGCACCATCCTCGACAATGTGCTGATCGGTATGGGAGCAACCGTAATGGATAATGCGGTTGTAGAATCAAATTCTATTGTCGGCGCAGGATCAGTGGTGACGGAGGGCACACATATAAAAACAGGCGAGGTGTGGGCAGGAGTGCCTGCTAAAAAAATTAAAGACATCAACGAAGAATTACAAAAAGAAACCCTCCAGCGCATTTCAAACAATTATGTGATGTATAGTTCCTGGTTCAAAAAACAATCTTAGTGCCTTGGTGGCAAAAAATATGGAAGAGAAGGTAGTATTAGTTAACGAAAACAACGAGGTTTTAGGATTAATGCCTAAGATGGAAGCTCACGAAAAGGGCTTACTTCATCGCGCTATATCCATTTTGCTTTATAATTCCAAAGGAGAAATGCTCATCCAGCAGCGAGCCAAGACCAAATATCACTGGCCATTAATCTGGTCCAATGCGGTCTGTTCTCACCCTCGAGAAAACGAAGATTTTCAAGATGCTGCCCAGCGTCGTCTCAAAGAAGAGTTAAACATAACATGTTCATTAAAAGAAGTATATAGATTTATATATAAAGCAAAGGATGAACAAACAGGATTAATAGAACACGAGTACGATGTGGTCTATGAGGGTCAATTTGATGGCGAGATTCCCTTTAATCCAAATGAAATAGAATCAATTAGATGGATTGCTTTAGATAGTTTATCCCAAGATATTGAAGATCAATCAGAACTTTATAGTTTCTGGTTTAAGGAAATATTAAAAAATGTTAGGTAGTATTATAAAATCTGGCAAGATTTATTTGCTCAACAATGAACGAAATACAAGTATTGGGTTAGCGCTAATATTATCTATTGTAGGAGCCCTAACCGCTGAAAACTATCAAAATAATTTTAAGATTTTCCAAGGAGCCTATTTTCATTTTAGAGAAATGGCGCCATTATACAAAACTTACCCAGATGAGTATTTTGATTTTCTCCTTTATGGTCCAGCATTTTCTCTTATAGTAGCCCCTTTTTCTCAAATATACTTTCATCTTGACAAGGTATTATGGGTTTTGTTTAACGCAACGATTTATATTTATGCCATAGATAAAATTTTCCGCAAGAGAAAAGGGTTTTACTATTCGTGGATAATAATTTGTTTTCAAGACATTTATATCTCAGGGTTATCTTTTGAAATCACAAATGCTATGATGGGTATAATAATTATAGCATTTATTTTTATTGAAAGAAATCGCGTTTTTTTATCTGGTTGCTTGGCTGGATTTTTCTCCACAATCAAGCTTTTTCCAATAGTTTCCCTGTTGTTTTATTCTCTGAAACCAGGAAAGAAATTCATTTTTGGCTTCGGCTTTGGACTTGCAATAGCAATTATTATTCCTGCTATTTTTTCGAGCTGGGATTATACATTAGACAATTATATTGAATGGATTAAATCATTGTACTTAAAGGACTCATTGAATAGAAATTTGAATCCTATGATTGACTATTCATTGCCAGGTCTTTTTAGAAAAAACCTTTACAATCCAAATATTTCATCATGGCTTTTCGTACTTTTCGGGTTTGTAATATTATTCTCTCTTTTCATCAAAAATTATATCTATAAAAATTTGAAATATGAGTTATTGGTGTTAGGCATTTTAACCTGTTTTATTTTTAACAGTAGCTCAGAATCGCCTACTATTATTATTGCATCCACAGCTGTGGCTATTTGGTGGAATTTTATAGAAAAAGAAAAAAACAAGTTGAGCTATGGTTTTTTAATTCTATATATGTTGTTTACCGCTTTACCATCAATAGACGGATATCCAAAGGAGTTTAAGAATGAAATCCTACATACAAAGGGGTTTCGCGCGTTGATGCCAGTCTTCCTTTGGTTTTATATAGTTATTCAGTCATATTTTAAACCTAGAATAGCTAATGCTTAAACATTTTAGACGTTATAATTTATAAACTAATCCAATGAGTTTCTAGTTGAATTAATTCGTGAATTCGTGGCTAAAAAGCATTAATTTCGCCCCATGTTAAAAATTAAACCACAAAACCCCAAGGGAGTTCGAGACTATTTGCCTCTAGAGAATCTGAGACGAGAATACATCATTTCTGTAATTAAAAAACATTATGAATTATATGGTTTTAGTTCTATTTATAATCCTGTGTTTGAAAAACTAGAAACTTTGCAGGGAAAATATGGCGACGAAGGAGATAAATTATTGTTTAAGATATTGAATTCAGGGGAATATTTAACGGAAGCAGCAATCAATCAATCCAAATCGGGAAACATCAACTATGGAGAATTTACTAAAGAAATCTCCTCCAAAGGTCTTCGCTATGATCACACAGTTCCATTAGCCAGATTTGTTTCTCAGCATCAAAATGAATTGACCTTTCCATTTAAGCGCTATGTGATTGGTCCGGTTTGGCGAGCCGATAGACCTCAAAAAGGGCGCTATCAAGAATTCTTTCAATGCGATGCCGATATTGTAGGTTCTAAGGGTTTAGTCGGCGATGTCGAAATGATTACCTTAATAGATTCGGTTTTTAAAGAACTTAATCTAAAGGTTGAGATAAAAATTAATAACCGTAAGATATACAATGGAATATGTGAAGAAGTGGGTATTGAAGAAAGTCAAGTAACCCCTGTTTCTACCATTCTAGATAAATGGGATAAGATAGGTGAAGAAAAAGTAAAAGAAGAACTATCACAACTAATAGGTAATGAAGCTAAAGATAAACTAACATATGTTTTGGCTGCCCAATCACCTGATGAACTTAACTCAAAATTCAAAACTCAAAATTCAAAACTAGCAGAAGGCCTCGAAGAGCTCAACTATATTTTTACCCACTCCAAGTCCAAAAATTTAAAATTCGACCTCAAACTTCTCAGAGGCTTAGACTATTATACTGGCACAGTTCTAGAAATGGTTTCAACAGAAATGGTCTATGGAAGCATAGGAGGAGGAGGACGCTATGATGATTTGACCGAACTCTTTGGCTTAAAGGACATGTCGGGTATAGGAATTTCCTTTGGTTTAGATAGGGTGTATGATGTGATGACTGAATTGAAGAGATTTCCAGAAAACGCAGAAGGAAAAAAGACGCTCATTCTGAATTTAACAGAACTAGCGACAAGTCAATATTTTTCATTGTTAAGTGAGGTTAGAGCTAAAGGAAAAGTGGTAGATCTATATCCTAGCATAGCAAAAATGGACAAGCAGCTCACGTATGCAGACAAGGCAGGATATTCTTATGCCATTATTATTGGAGAAAATGAATTGAATACTAACCAAGTCACAATTAAGGATTTAAAGCAACGCCAGCAAGCGACAATAGATAGTAGTCAATTATTAGACGCACTATAATTTACTTAAGTGTTAGTAAAATCCTATCAAACCTGGCTTACTTCTCCTATTTTTACAATTAAGAATTCACAATTCATAATTAAAAGAAGTGCACTATTTAGACGAACTTAATGATATCCAGCGCCAAGCAGTGACGGAATTTGAGGGGCCAGTAATGATCAATGCCGGTCCAGGCTCGGGCAAGACGCGCGTTCTGACTTATAGAATCGCCTTTATGATGGAGCAGGGTGTGCAGTCGTATAATATTCTCGCACTGACTTTTACCAATAAGGCGAGTAAGGAAATGCGCGAGCGAATCGAGAAATTGATAGGCTCTGAAGCTCGTAACCTCTTTATGGGAACATTTCACTCCGTCTTTGCTAGAATATTGAGGACCAAGGCTTCCATGTTGGGCTACACCAATAATTTTAGTATATATGACTCGGATGATACGAAATCGGTTATAAAAACAGTGGTTAAAGAACTGGGCTTAAATGAAGATTTGTATAAGGCTAACTATGTTTATAGCAGAATTTCCAACCTCAAGAACAACCTAATCAATCATCGGCTCTATGCTACCAATGAAGATTTGATAGCGGAAGATGTGGAAGCCAATAGACCCAGAATGGGAGATGTGTTTCGAAATTATTCAAAGAAATGCTTTAAGAACAATGCTATGGACTTTGACGACCTGCAGCTGAAATTCTACGAATTAATCGTGCGTTTTCCTGAAGTGCTATATGAATTTCAGCACAAATTTCAGTTCATTATGGTCGATGAGTTTCAGGATACCAATTTCGCTCAATATTCCATCATCAAGAAACTAGGCGATGTCTATCAGAATATCTGTGTGGTGGGAGATGATAGCCAAAGTATCTATGCATTTAGAGGGGCGAGCATTGACAATATTTTGAGCTTTCAGAAAGACTATCCAGATACCAAAGTGTTTAAACTTGAACAGAACTATCGTAGCACCCAAACCATCGTAGATGCAGCAAATAAGATTATTAAACACAATCAACATCAGCTCGATAAAACAATTTGGACATCCAATAGCCAAGGGGAAAAAATCAAATTGTTAAAAACATTTTCGGATAATGATGAGGGAAAACAAATCGTGGAAGAGATTTTTCTACTTTGTATGACCAAACAAATATCTTATGCTGATGTGGCGATACTTTATCGAACCAATTCTCAATCTCGTTCGTTTGAAGAATCTCTTCGAAGAAAAAACATTCCATACATTATTTACGGAGGAATTTCCTTTTATCAGCGAAAGGAGGTGAAAGATTTAATAGCCTATCTTAAACTTATTGTGAATCCCTTCGATGAAGAAGCGCTTAAGCGGGTTATTAATTATCCATTGAGAGGCATAGGCGATACGAGTTTTCAGAAATTGGTGGTTTATGCTTCTGTAAACAACATGAAAATATGGGAAGTCATAGAGAAAATTAGCGAAAACAAAGTAGTCACTGGGAGAACAGGAGAAGCTATAGAAAAATTCTATACCATGATTCGGGCTCAGCAAGTACAAAATGAGCGAAATGCCCACGAGGTTGCCACCGAAATAGCCAAGCAGTCGGGACTTTTAGGCGATTTATATGCTGATAAATCTGTAGAAGGTTTGAGTCGCTATGAAAACTTACAAGAGTTGCTGAACTCAATTAAAGAATTCGTCGAAAATGACGAAGTTATTGAAAATGAAGAAATGGCGTCAGATAAATCTCTAGGGTCATTTTTACAATCTGTTACTCTTTTGACGGATCGTGATACCCAAACGGAGGACCAACCATCCGTCAAACTTATGACTATTCATGCATCTAAGGGCCTAGAGTTTAAATCTGTATATCTTGTGGGCTTGGAAGAAAATCTTTTTCCGTCGCAGCGCTCAAGCTATACGTTGGAAGACTTGGAAGAAGAGCGAAGATTATTTTATGTGGCAGTGACGCGTGCCGAGGCACATTTAATGTTGAGTTTTGCTACGAGTCGTTATAAATTCGGACAGATCAACCCTAGTGAACCGAGTCGCTTTTTAAAAGAACTACCTCCAGAAATTATCGATTTTAAAGGAACGCCAAATCAAGAATTGGGCGAAAACCCATTTGCAAAGCGTACGCTGCAATACCAGCCAAATTCATTAGTCAAGACCATTAAGCAAGTGAATTTAGCCTCCAACGTAGATACGTCTAATTTTATGGCTGATAGCCCTGACAAACTTGTTTCGGGTATGGAAATTTTGCACATTCAATTCGGAAAAGGGGAAATAACGGAAATTTCGGGCGAAGGCGACAAGAAAATTGCCACCATTGACTTTAATGGAAACATAAAGAAAATTATGCTGAAATATGCGAAGGTGAAGATTGTAGATTGATTTTAGTCAGCAAACGTCATTCCTGACACAGAGTATAGACTGTTATTTAAATTAAAAAAGGAAATATAACAAAATGGAAAAAAATTGGAGTGAAGTCAAGGCAGAGTCATCCTGGTTGATGTTCAAGATTATGAGCGAGTTTGTGGAGGGATTTGAGAAAATGCCTAAGATTGGACCATGTATATCCATATTCGGTAGCGCACGAACCAAACCAGATGAGATATACTATGAAAAGGCAGAGCGAATGGCTTCTAAATTAGTTCAAGAGGGCTATGGCGTCATAACCGGTGGTGGCCCTGGAATAATGGAAGCGGCCAACAAAGGCGCGCAGGAGGCTGGAGGAAAATCAGTAGGCTTGAACATAACCCTACCAAATGAGCAAAAACCTAACGAATACATAGACATAGATAAATCATTAGATTATAATTTCTTTTTTGTTCGCAAAGTCATGTTTGTGAAATATGCCCAGGCCTTCATTATTTTCCCAGGAGGATTGGGAACGATGGACGAGCTTTTTGAAGTTCTTACCTTGGTTCAAACCGATAAGATAAATAAAATTCCAGTTATTCTATATGGTTCAGATTTTTGGGGAGGATTGAAAGAATGGATTATTCAAACGATGAAAGAGAATAAGTATATTTCAGAAGGGGATGAAAATCTGTTAGAAATAGTAGATAGTACAGATGAGGCTATGGATATAATCAAAAAATTCTATTCAAAAGAGAGCTTACGTCCGAATTTTTAATTTCTCCAATTCCGAGGAGAAATGCTTCAATTCGGGGCTAAAATCTAGATGTGGGTATACTTTTATGTATTCATCCACTTGTGACTTATTCGATTGTAAAAAATTGAAGTGGTCGGTTGTTTCACTGTGATTGGCTCTGTGGTTCATTGCCAAATATAAATGATAGAATTTATCCATATCTTTATAAGCCTTTGGGTCTATACATAAATCCCTGAAGTAGTCAAAAACTATATTGGTTGCCAAGAAATTAGGATGGGCATAGTCTATATCATAGAATCGATAGTCTCTTAAAACATCTATGACTATTTCGTAGGACGGGAAGTAATAAACATCAGAATGTTTCTGGGTAAATAAGTTAACCGCTTCAATTAACCGCGCTTTACTTTGGTTATTTTCGATAACACCATCTCTTAGGTGTCTGACAGGGCTTATGGTCAATGTCAGCCTTATTTCTGGATTTATTTTCAATAGTAGGTCATAAATATTATGTAAACTAGTTAGGATATCTTCAATAGGGAGGAGTATTTTTTTAAACTCGGTTTGTGGAACTTTATGACAATTAGCCACCCATCTCTTTTCATTGATATGAAAATAGGAAAAAGCACTGCCAAGGGTTAGAATAACATGTTTCGTTTGGGATAAGAATTCGAAGCCATTGTAGATGGAATCGTTAATGGCGTTTATGGTTTGATCGGGTCTGGTATCTGAAAAAGAAGTATGATGATTCCAGCTTCCATAGAGTTCACGGTGCTGAAATAATTCGGCTTGATCATATCGTTTTTTAACCCAAATTTCTGACAGACAACGCTCAAGAGACAAAATATCGAAAAGTATACCATGTGGATTCGACATGATCTGAAACTTGCGCTGGCTGAGAAGTTGAGAAACATTCTCAGAAAAACATGACCCTAGAAGAAATATCTTATCCTTTAAATCAATCTTATGCGCTGATCGTGAAAAACTTGGTTCTATAAAAAGTTTAAAATTAGACACCCTGCAAATTATTTTATACAATATTACTAAAATTTATATCTTTGCCCTAGTTCAAAAATCTAAAAATCTAAAAATCTGAATTATGAATAAACTAGTTAAATTGTTTCTGATAGCTGGCACAACGGTAATGTTTTTCAATGCGAGCGCCCAAGACAACCCAACTTCATTAAAGAATATATCTGACAAGGACGCATTATCGGTAACCAAAAAACTAAACATGCGCATTTATGGTGGCCCTTCTATGGATTTCATGTACGAAGGTGAGCACTCTGTAATGAAAGGTGGTCGATTTGGAATGAATGGTGGATTTGAAGTTAATAAAAATCTTACAAAACGAATGTATGGTATCTTAGGTGTTGGCATTACTTCAGGTGGATTTGAAAGATGGATTAATAACGACCCATCAGTGAAAAGCAAAACATCTTTTGATCAGATTACGGCACTAGAAGTTCCGATAGGTTTCGGATTCAATTTAGGCAAAGAATCTCCAAGAGGATTTTTCACAAATTTTACCTTGATCAATAGCGTGACATTGAGGTCAGAATCCAACTTTACCATAGTACCTTTCGGTAGTTTTGCGGCGAGCTCTAATCAAGTTAACAATACGTTTGATAACTTCAATTTAGGTGCAAGAGCAGAATTTGGGATTAAAACTAAGTTTGAAGGAAATAGCTATGCGGCTTTTAGTTTAGCTCCTAGAGTAATGTTTTATAATAGATTCTCTACTAATACGAATCAATTTACAGGATTAAGTCTTGTTGCTTTGATGAGTTTTTATTTCTAATTTAAAGAGAATTTTTATACAAAAGTCGGCTCAATAGGCCGACTTTTTTTTTCTATAGCTTATAAAAAATATTTAAAGTGAAAAGAACATTAGCCTTATCTACTGACTTTTTTCAAGGAAGAAGAAATCAATTTATTAAGTATCTCAAACCAAATTCAATAGCCATATTTCATTCAGGAGATATCTTTCATAAGTCTGCAGATGCGAATTTTTCATTTTTTCAAAACCCTGATACTTTTTATCTTTCTGGTATAGATCAGGAAGAAACTATTTTAATCTTATACCCTGACGCTCCCAACCCATTGTGGAGAGAAGTTTTATTTGTCCGCGAAACGAGTGAGCACATCAAAGTTTGGGAGGGGTTTAAATATACTATTGAAGAGGCTAAAACTATATCGGGTGTAGCAAATGTGAACTGGAATAAGAGTGCAGAAAGCATGCTAAAAACGATGATGCATCATGCGGAGCATGTTTATGTAAATTTGAATGAGCACGATCGGGCCAGCTATGATGGCGATTATATGGATTTACGTAAACTTCGAAGTTTAAAAAGAGATTTTCCTACGCACAAATATGAAAGAAGCGCTCCAATATTAGGTAGTTTGCGTATGGCAAAAACGAATGAGGAGATCGAGGTCATGCAAAAAGCGGCGGATATTACTACAGAGACCTTTGTACGCCTTTTAAAAGAAATGAAAAACTTCAAGTCAGAACATGAGGTGGAGGCATTCATTCTTTATGAGTTTCACAAAAACCAAGCTATTCAGGCATACAATTCTATTATAGCAAGTGGTCAAAACTCCTGCATTCTGCATTATAACGATAATAATCGACCCTTGGTAAACGGAGAAATTTTACTAATGGATTTTGGATGTTCTTATTCAAATTACGCCTCTGATTTATCGAGAACAATTCCAATTGGCGGGAGATTTTCATCGAGACAAAAACAAATTTATAATGCTTCTTTGGACGTATTCAAAGCCGCCAAAGAAATAGCGAACACTAGCCTTACATTAACTGAATGGAATAATGAGGGGAAGAAAATTATGGAGCAAAAGTTGATTGAAATTGGCCTTTTAAACAAAGATGAGGTCAAAAATCAAGACCCAAATAATCCTTTATTTAAAAAATATTTTCCTCATGGGTTAGGTCATTTTCTTGGTTTAGATGTGCATGATGTGGGAAATCACTACATAAAAATGCCAGAAAATGCAGTGATTACGAATGAGCCAGGTATTTATATATGGGACGAAAATTTGGGAATAAGAATAGAAAATGACCTTGTAGTTACCTCTAAAGGGGTTTTGGATTTGATGAAGAGCTGTCCTATAGAAGCGGATGAAATTGAGGACCTAATGAATTAGTGCGGGCAGAGAAAGGAAATTCTGTGGAAGCAAATTGGCTTTAAGATTTGCTAATACATTTGAAGAAATATCATTTTCAAAGATGAACCCATTGGTTGAGCTGTATGATCTAAGTTTTAAGGTCATAGGGCGCGAAGAGCTTATTGGCTCGGAGTTTAAGAAAGAATACACTTTGTCAAAAACTTCGTTTGATGCGTTAGTCTTTTTAAACAACATAAAGAAAAATGCAGGCAGACACCTATTTTTTCTCAATACAGAAGAGGATGCCAGAAATTTATATCAAGACCTCCTTATCTTGGATCCAGGTGGACCTTATAGTTTTCTGGAGCCTTCATTTACAATAAAGAATAAGAGGCTCGAACGAGCACGAAGCAGACAAATAGTCCGCCACCAGGTTGTAGAATCTTTTAGAAACAATACGTCAGCAATAATTCTCGCCTATCCTTCCTCCTTGGTTGAAAACATATTGATCAATATTTCTCCGGATCTCAAAAGAGAAATAAGAACTGGACAAGAATTGCGGCTGAATGAATGGATTAATTTCCTAGATGAGACAGAATATGAGAGAACCAACTATGTATATGAACACGGTCAATATGCGATAAGGGGAAATATTTTAGATATATATTCTTATGCCTATGAGCATCCTTTACGCATTGAGTTGTTTGATGTAGAAGTTGAAGAAATTCGTGAGTTTGACATCGAAACCCAACTCTCTCTATTATTGAGAAAGGAGGCCGTGATTTCCCCATCGCCATCCTTCATAGCACGAAGCCGTAAAACGGAAACCCAACATTTCTTTCAGCTCCTGAGGTCTGAAGATAATCTTTGGGTAGAACAACATTTTTTTCAAAAGCTTAACTGGGAGTTAAATCATATGATAAATCAGTTCCATGAGGACATGGAAGATATTTCCATAGACTCTCATTTTCCAGATTTCCATTCCCTACCAAAAAGAATAGACTTGATACATGGAGAAGAGACTACAAGTCATTTTGTGCAATCGACTCCTATAATTCATAAGAATTTTAATAAACTTCATCAAGTCTTATGTCAGCTAAATAAAGATGAATACAGCGTTTTTATCCAATCCGAAGATGAAAATCAACACCAACGTTATAGAACTATATTTCATGATCTAGGTCAAGATGTTGTGTTTACAGAACTGAATCACGAGTTTTCCAAGGGGTTTATAGATAGTAAACAAAAAGTCGCTGTTTTCACGACTCATGAAATATTCGCACGAAGAAAACGAGATATTCAAACCTCTCGGACAAATGTATCTGCGCAAACACAATTACTAAAATCCATTAAAGAGTTAGTCCCAGGAGATTATGTGACGCATATAGACCATGGCGTAGGTCGCTTTTCAGGTTTGGAGAAGTTAGAAGTGGGTGGACATATCCAAGAAGCCGTTCGCCTCATCTATGCGAATAATGATATTCTATACGTTCACATCAATTCTATACATAAGATCAGTAAATATGTAGGCAAGGAAGGAACGGAACCTCGCATGCATCGTTTGGGAAGTGATACTTGGGAAAATACTAAGCGCAAGACCAAGAAAAAAATTAAAGATATAGCCGAGGATCTCATCAAGCTATATGCCAAAAGAAAAGCCAGTAGGGGGTTCGCTTTTTCTCCAGACACCTATTTACAGCTAGAGTTGGAATCCTCATTTGAATATGAAGACACCCCAGATCAAGCCAAAGCAACACAAGATGTAAAAATAGATATGGAAAAGGAGATACCTATGGATCGGCTTATTTGTGGAGACGTGGGCTTTGGAAAAACTGAGGTAGCAATTCGTGCCGCCTTTAAAGCAGTAGCGGACTCAAAGCAGGTAGCCGTTCTAGTGCCGACAACCTTATTGGCCTTTCAGCATGATAACACCTTTAAGCGCCGATTAGAGGGTTTGCCGTGTAATGTTGAGTTTATCAACCGATTTAAATCAACCAAAGAGAAGAACGATATTTTAAAGCGCTTAGAAGCGGGCAAAGTCGATATTCTCATAGGAACACACGCCATCGTTGGTAAGAGTGTGAAATTTAAGGATCTTGGGTTATTGATTATTGATGAGGAACAAAAATTTGGTGTGCAGGTCAAGGAAAAACTAAAAGAGTTTAAATTGAATGTAGATACCTTGACGCTGACGGCCACTCCTATACCTAGAACCCTCCAATTCTCATTATTGGGAGCCAGAGATTATAGTCTCATTCAAACGCCTCCTCCAAACCGTCAACCAGTTTATACAGAGCTAACGGTTTTCGACCCAGACTATTTGAAAGAGATTATACAAAATGAAGTAGGGAGAGGAGGACAGGTTTTCTTTGTGCACAATAAGGTTAAAGACTTATTTCAAATGAAAGAAATGCTGCAGGCTATCTTACCGAATATCGATATAGCTATGGCTCATGGACAGCTGGAAGGCGAAGTAATAGAGCAAACACTTATCGACTTTATTGCTAAAAAGTATGATTTGCTCCTTAGCACCAACATTATCGAATCGGGTATTGATATCTCTAATGTCAATACCATCATAATAAATAATGCACATCAATTTGGGTTAAGTGATCTTCATCAGTTACGCGGTCGCGTAGGAAGGAGCGACCGCAAGGCCTACTGCTATCTTTTATCCCCACCTTATAGCACCCTCACCAATGAAGCCAAACAGCGACTCAGCGCTATGGAACAAAATGCGGAGCTAGGTTCAGGATTTCAAATAGCTATGCGCGATTTAGATCTGCGGGGGGCAGGAAATCTTTTAGGTGGAGAGCAGTCCGGCTTTATTTCAGATATTGGATATGATACCTTTATGAAGATATTGGATGAGGCGATTACCGAATTGAAGGAAGGAGACTATAAAGACCTCTATGCTGATGATAGAAAAGAGAAAGTTTATGTCACAGAATGCCAAATAGAGACGGACTATGATATGTATATTCCAGATAAATATATTACTGGGTCGCAAGAACGACTCAATGTGTATGGAGAATTGAATCAAATAAAGTCAGAGAAAGAAATGATCAGTTACTTGTCCAAATTGAAAGATGTATACGGCAAGCTGCCTGCACAAATACAAGATATCTGTGATGCCATTAGGCTTAAATGGATTGCTACTCAGCTAGGGATAGAGCGAATTATTATTAAAAATGGAAAAATGCGATGCTACCTTATTCAGAGTCAAGAATCCAGTTTTTTTCAATCCGATATTTTCGGAAATATCTTGACCTATCTAGCCCAATATCCTGTTGGCTCTTCGATGAAACAAACCAATCAGCATATCATATTAGAATTTTCGACATTCAAAAACTGTATTGAAGCTAAGGATAAATTAGAGCATATTTTGACATTTTCAAAGAAAAATATTTAGCAGAATTCTCAATACTCAATCTCTCTTTTTTTATAGGTTACTAGCATATGATTGTAAACCGTCTCTTTTTGTTGCTTGATTTGGTCTTCGGTTGGTTTTAAAGGTTTTACGATAGGCAAAAAGTCGAGATAGATTTTGCCGGGGCGAATGAGAAATTGTTTTCTAGGCCATAGATGATCTGCACCATACATAACGAAAGGAACAATAGGGATTTGTGTTTCACAAGAGGTAGAATAGGCTCCGTCTTTGAAGGGTAGCAGAGGTTCGTCGGTAGTATTAGATTTTCCCTCGGAGAAGACGACCATTGAATAACCCTCTTTCATTTTTTCAATCAGCTGTTCCATAGACTTTTTACGCGAGTCTTTGTCTTCCCGTTTCACGGGGATATACAATTTCCGAAGAATGAATCCCATAAATGGCCACTTAAGAATTTCGGCCTTACCAATAAATTTTTTGTAATTGCAAATAAAGCCTCCAGAAATGATGGCATCTAGGAAAGAGCGGTGATTGCCGACGAATATGTATTGGGTATTTATATCGAAATGTTCTCGACCAGATACTATGACGCGTATTCCCCAGAGAAAAGCAGAAATTCTACCTATAATTGTTGGCATTTGGTGTGTCCAACGATAGAGCGTGCTGTTTCCAGAAAGCAAAAAAAGATACATAAATGGAAAAAAAGCGAGATTAAGCAATAGGAAGCTAAGTCCGCACCATAATGTCCAAGGAATGAGATAAAATCGTTTGAGATAAATCATAGTTAAAATCTGTTTGTAAATTTACTAAGAGTCTAGATTTCGTAGCTGATTTAATTTTTCTAACTTAATTTCGCTCTTCTAATGATGAATAAGAAGACATTTATATCGATATTTCTTCTAGCACTCTTTCTCTATCCGCAGTTAGAGAAATGGACGCACGTGCACCACATAGAAAGCGAAGTTTCCAATACGTCTTCTGAAAATACGTTTCATAAGGCTCAGGAAAAATGTGCTATTTGTCATTTTGAGTTTTCATTGTTTCATATAATTAAACAGAATTTACATTTCTGTGGTGACCTTCAAATTTCTTATCAATATATACTATACCGTTCGACCATAGTTTTAGATGTTGTCAAACATCAGTCGGAACGAGGACCTCCTGTGTTTTAAAATTTACTATAGACAATTTCGTCTACCATGTCCTTTTTTTCATTGCAGATACTTCTGTGAATTTTCAGAAATTTTCGGTATAGAAGAGAATAAAAAGCTTTGCAAAGCCTTTATTTATCTTTATTAATAAGGATGGTTATAAATTCTAAACTAAATTATTTAATTTAAAAAACACACAAATGAAAAAATTATCATATTTAATTCTAATAGTAACTACATTATTAATTTTCAACACAAGCTGTAAAAAAGACGACCATAATCATAGCGATCATGACTCGATCAATCGTGTTATTTATGAACTAAAATCAGCTACAGATACCGTCAGTTTTAGTTTTAATGACCCTGATGGCGACGGCGGTACAGCGCCTGTTATAGCGGGAGGCACATTGAAAGCCAATAAGAATTATACTGGAAGCATAAAACTATTTACTCTGCACGATGGTCAATATGAAGAGTTAACTAGTGAGATTTTAGCAGAAGGGACCAAGCATCAATTCTTCTTCACCTCAACTGTTGCGGGGATTGTAGTTTCATATGATGACAAAGATGCATCCAACAATCCTATAGGATTATCCAACAAAGTGCAAACGGGTTCTGCAGGATCAGGTGTTTTAAAGCTAATCTTGAAACATGAGCCAAACAAATCGGCAGCGGGAGTTTCTGGCGGCGACATGACCAACGCTGGAGGAGAAACAGACGCGGAAATTAGTTATCCAATTACAGTAAATTAGAAATATTACGAGAAAGTTAATAATAATAGTAAATATTCTAATAGTGAGTCAGACTGCAATTTCACAGTCTGACTCATTTATTCTGCGAGCGAAAGTATTAGATGCTTCCACGAATAAACCTTTGGTAAAAGTTAGTTGCTTCATATCGGAATTAAATAAAACAGAGATAACAAACTCGAAAGGAGAGTTTACATACAAGCTAGTTTCTGGTTATGAGTATCACTTAAGCCTATCTCATCAAGGCTGTGAAGCTGAAACGCATCATCTAAGTATCTTTAGCGATACCAGTATGGTATTTTATTTGCACCACTATCACAAGCATCTGAATGAAGTAAAGATAGGAGCTAAACGAAATCCTATAATTGAGGCTGTTTCTCAAGGACAAATTGATGTATTGGCAAAGGAAAATTTATCAAATTTACTAGAAAAAACCACGGGGGTTCGTACTATAAAAAATGGAAATAGTATAGCAAAGCCTATCATACAAGGGTTGTATGGAAATAGATTGACGATACTCAACCAAGGAATCGCACAGACTGGTCAGCAATGGGGCAATGATCATGCACCAGAAATAGATCCATTAGCCGGAAACAGAGTACGCGTCATAAAAGGAGTTTCTGCATTAGAGTTTAAAGGGGTCAATATGGGTGCATTGATTTCTATAGAAGCTAATCGCTTCAAAGATGATCCGCACTTACATGGAAAGCTAAATAGTTTTTTCGAAACGAATGGATTCGGGTTTGGCGCGAATGTTCAATTGGAAAAGAATCAACCTAACTTAGCATGGAGACTAACGGGCACATACAAGAATAGTGGGGATAAATCTACGGCGGACTATTATTTGCGAAATACAGGAAGCAGAGAAATGAACGTTTCATTTTTAGCAGAAAAGACTTTATTTAAAGATTGGAAGACGAATTTATTTCTAAGCAGCTTCAATACGGAATTGGGCGTCCTGAGAGGATCGCATGTGAGCAATACGTCAGATTTGAATGAAGCCATAGGCCGCAGCCAGCCGTTTTTCACAGAAGATGAATATCGAAGAGACATCGCGCCTCCTAGACAGGAAGTGAATCATCATTTGTTGAAACTATCAAGCAACAAATTGATTGATTCAAGTAACGCATTAAATTTGTTGTATGCAGGGCAGATAAATAATAGAAAAGAATATGACGTTCGACGAGGAGGGAGATCTGAAATACCCGCACTTTTCATTTTTCAGCACAGTCATTTCTTGGAGGGAAAATGGATTAAGACACGCAAAAATTCTATTACTAAATCAGGCGTTCAATTTCAATATACAGAGAATATCAATCAGCCTGAAACGGGTATAACTCCATTAATTCCCAATTATAGTTCCATAGAGCCATCTTTATTTTTTACCCATAGTCATAATTACGAAAATTCAAAATTCGATATTGGTTTTCGATATGATATGCAGGCATTCAATATATTTTCCACTACAAAAACAATTCCTCGAGAGAATATTGAATTATCACACCTTTTTCATAATGGCGCAGCATCTATTTCCTATTTATATCATTTAAATAGGCAAACGGATATACAATTCAACTCTGGATTTACGGTTAGAAATCCTGCCATAAATGAATTATACTCATTCGGCTTGCATCAAGGAGTAGCGAGTTTAGAAGAAGGAAACTCAAATTTAAAATCTGAAAAATCATTCAAAACGTCTGTATCTATACAATCTACTTGGACAGAGCGATTGTTTACCGAAGCCCAAGTTTATTTCCACAATATGAATGATTTCATTTATCTCAAACCTCAGCCTCAATATAGATTGACCATAAGAGGCGCTTATCCTGTATTTATATATGAACAAACGCATGCCCAAATCTACGGTTTGGACGCGAAAGTAAAGTATAAACTAATGGAAGGGATTGATTTGTCCGCAGACTATAGTTATCTAAAAGGGGTGAATTTAACTGAAGACATTCCTTTGATTTTTATGCCAGCCAATCGTCTTCGTGGAGAGATGGAATTTTCTGCATCCAAATGGGGAAAATGGGAAAACCCAACATGGGCGATTTCTGGACAATATACATTTAGGCAAAATAATCTCAATACTGATCAAGATTTTATTCCTGCTCCCGATGCCTATTTATTGTTGGGTAGCAGAATTTCAATAGAAAGGCAAATAAAATCGCAGCGAATAATGGCTTATTTACAAGTGGAGAATATTCTCAATACCAGATATAGAGATTATTTAAACCGATTGCGTTACTTCTCAGATGATTTAGGTAGAAATCTATCAGTGGGAATTTCTATTACCTATTAGATTCTCTTTGATTTAGGTACAGACGATAATACTAGTTCGTAAGAATGATCTATCCAGTCTTTTAGGGTTTTCCAATCTAAGCCAGAATCTAACCAATGTATTGTATTCCAATGTTTTTTGCTCATATGGTATCCCGGCTGCACAAAATCATATTCGGCTCTTAATTCTTCCGCTTTTTCTGGTTGACATTTGAGGTTGAATCGTACATCATCCTCAACTAAATTCATTAAGATAAATATCTTACCATAAACTTTTGCCACCCATACCTTATCATCAAAAGGAAATGCCTCTTCTGTGTTTGAGAGAGAAAGACAATAGTCTAATATTTTTGTTTTGATTGGGTGCATTATTTTTTAACTAATTGCTAATATAAAAAAAGTTATTGCTTAGAGAGGCGATTTTGTGAATATTAAATGAAATTATTTTCTATTTTTACAACCTCATTTAGTAAGCTTGACTTTAAGACTCCTTTTTTTATTAAATTGTTTTTTATTCTTAGCCCATCCTAGTTTTTCGCAGGAAGAAGAGGAATTTATGTTCATAAGAAGAGATAGTTTGCGAGGAGTAAAATTGTATGAAACAGTCGATAGTAAAATTGATGAAATTTGGAACGAATATCAAGGTGATTATAAGAAAGAATTTAAGGAATTGAAGAAACCTGTTAAAAACAGGCTAAAGTATGAATATTCAAGAATTTATTTTAATTCAGAATACGAGAATTACCTTAACCAAATACTGTCAGAACTAATTAATAATAATCCAGACCTCCAAAGGCTCAAGTTTAGAGTTTATTTTAGTCGTCTGCCAATACCAAATGCATCTACCTATATTGATGGTACAATTTTTATAAACATTGGGCTACTTCAAATTTTAGAAAGTGAGGCACAATTAGCAATGATAATTGGACACGAGCTGGCTCATTGGCAAGAACAACATTCAAAGAAAAGTTTTGAAGAGCTGCATAATATGCTGGGCTCAGAGGATATTCAATCTATGCTTAGAGATGCGAAAAAAGATAGGGGTAATCGTCGTTTGGAAAGATTGGAGAAGTTGTTTAAAAGTCTTGAGTTTACGGACTCTAAGCATGGTAGAGTTCATGAATCAGAATCGGATTCTATTTCTTTATCCTATTTGCGGAATACGGGCTATGATCTAAATGATGCAATTTTGGCCACATATAATTTGAGACACGCTGATACAGAGCTTTACAACATGAATGAAATATTAAAGGAAACATTGACATTTGAGGATTTACCATTTAATAATAAATGGATTTATAAGAAACAGAGTATGGCTGATAAAATGAAGTTTAGCTTAAGTAAAGAAGAATTAGATTCATTCAAAACACACCCAGACCCAGAAATTAGATATCAGTTATTGCAAGAAGATTTAGCAAGTTTTGAAAGAAAAGAAGGACAGAAATACGTCGTTTCGGAAGATATTTTTAAAAAAATGAAACGAGATTTTTCTTATCAAAGCGTTGATGTATTATTTCACTCTAATAAGGTTTCAGCCGCAATGTACTATATTCTCGAGCAGCAACACAAAGGCGACACAAGCTATTTTCTAAAAAAATCGATGTATAAATGTTTAGTATTAATACACGAAAAATTATCAGACCATACGCTGGGGCGCTATGTTGACATTAGAAATCCATATTTTTCCCCTGAATATAATAAACTAACTATATTTATCGATAATTTAACGATTGGAGATCTTGATCGGATAAAAGAAAGTTACAAAATCAAACATAATATTAATTACTAATAATTTTTCTCATGAAAAAACTATACATATTACTCTTTATTGCTATTGCAGCAGTGTCATATGGTCAAAAGAAAGTAAAATTAGACGATCTACAGGTAGATGTTTATTATCGAAGCAGTGGAAATATAACGCAAAATAATGTCTTTCAAGGGCACTATTTACTTTATGCTATTGATAAACCAAAGAAGAAAATGCAAGATTATGCATTAGTAATTACCGATGAGAATGCAACGGCAATAAATCGATTTAATTTCACTGAAACTAGTGATTTGTATTTGATAGAATCGTCTTATCAAGATGGAGAAATATGCTTTAAATTTTTAGATGGTAAGAATAAGGATTTTAAGTATAAAGTATTTGATGTTAGTGGTAAGAAGTTGTTAGACTATACGTTTGAACTAGATAAGTCTGAATATAGAAAATATTTAAGATATTCATTAATGGATGGAGATGCAGATTTTGCAGAAAACACCGAGCTATTTGACCTGGAAGGTGAAGGATTTTGTTCTGTGGCACAATGTGAAGTTGAAAAAATGAATAGCTTTAAATTATTAAAATTTACAACAGGTTCAAAAAAAGTGGAGGTATTCCCTTATGTAAGTAAATCTAAACTCTCATTTCCTGACTTTCTTGGTACGAAAGATGGCATTGCTTATTTCAAAATTGAGAAAATGAAGGGGCCAATGGCAAAGACAGTAATTATCAATATTCTAGCAATAGACGTAAAGAGTTGGAAAAAAGTTTTTGAAACGAACGGGGAAGAATTAGGGGAATATATATTTGTACCAAGTTCTATGGTAGATGATCCGTTTTATAAATCAGTAAAATTTGTTGGAACCTATTATAAGAATGAAGATAATGTGTTTAAGGATGAATCTCAAGGCCTTGCGTTGTGGGAATTAAAAGAAGATGGAACACTATTAAGAGAAAAGTACAAGGAGTGGTCTAAAGATTTTAAAGGTTTCCTTGGTTTTGATTCCAAGAATAGATCTAAGGAAATGGGCTTTCTTAAAATTCACAAAACGCTTACTTTATCCAATGGTAAAATTATAGCCATCGGAGAAGGGTATAAAAAAGTTGTCGATGGAGTTGGATTGGCTTTTGCCGCATTAAGTGGCGGAAGGGATGGCAACATTACTAAGATGCAAGTGAACGACTTAGCTGTTTTTAAATTTGATGCAGATTTTAATTTTCTTGATGGAGACCGACATAAAAAGAAGGTGAGTAGCATTGCCTTAGAAGGAGGAGACTATATTTCAGTTCATCTTCAGGCTAAAGCTCTAAAGGCTTTGGGATTTTTTGATTACAGAAGCGCACAAGTTAATGAAGATCGATCTGAATTTATAGTAGCCTATACTAATTTTGATAGAGCGAGTTCAGGTAAAAAGGAATTGCAATATGTTACCTTGCGCTATAATGGAGATGAACCAATTAAGGATGTAATAGAAAAAACTAAAGATGCTAATTGGACAATATATTATCCAAATCAATTTGGCAGGGTTACCGTAACGGAATATTTTAAAAAGCAGAAAAAGATAGATCAAAGAATAGTCAAGGTCAAATAGAGGTTAGTCTAGATTTGGCCTCAAAAACTTTCGAACTTCATCGACTGATAAATCTTTTGCATTAGCCAAAGCAGAAACCTGATCTTCTCCTATTTTTCCAATTCCAAAATAGGATATTTCGGGAAAGCCGAAATAATAACCAGAAACCGATGCCGTAGGAAACATGGCATAGTTTTCAGTTAATTGTATACCAATTTTTTCTTCTACTTCTAGGATATTCCAAATAGTCGCTTTTTCGCTGTGATCTGGGCAGGCAGCATAACCTGGTGCTGGGCGTATACCTTTATATTTTTCACGAATTAAGTCTTCGTTTGTCAAATTCTCGTCGGAAGCATATCCCCAAAGATTTTTACGCACCTCTTCGTGCAGCCATTCTGCACTGGCCTCAGCTAATCTGTCGGCCACGGCTTTTAGTAGAATGTCTTTATAGTCGTCGTGTTCTTTTTTATATTGTTCGAGATAATCTTCAATATTTAACCCAGCGGTGACGGCGAATAAGCCAATATAATCTCCATTAGGACTAATAAAATCCGTTAGACATTGATTTTTTTGACTCTCCTGCTTTTTTGTTTGTTGACGTAGAAAGTGGAGCTGACCTAAATTATTTTTTCGCGTGTCATCAGAATAAAGGGTCAAGGACTCATTGGATTTATCACACGCGAAGAGTCCAGTAATGGTATTTATTGATAGAATTCTATCTTTCTCTAACTGATCTAATAGGGCATTGGCATCGTCATAGAGTTTTTTAGCTTCATCGCCATATTTCTCATTTTCAAAAATACGAGGATAGGTACCTTTGAGTTCCCAACTATTGAAAAACGGACTCCAGTCGATATATTTCCGTATTAGAGAAATAGGAACATTCTCACTAATTTCTACACCTAAGTGGTTAGGTTTTTTTGGTTGATTATTCTCCCAATCGCACTGAAATGCATTATTGCGAGCTTCTTCCAATGAAATGAGCTCTACTTTTTGATTCCTTTTTTGATAGTCTTCCCTCAGTTTTAAATAATGCGCCTTTTGATCAGCGATAAAGTTTTCCTTTTCTGTACTCACTAGCTTTGTGGTAATGGGAACGCTTTTAGAGGCATCCAAAACGTGAATCGTGAGTCCAGAATAATTCTGTTCAATTTTTACAGCCGTATGAATCTCACTCGTGGTAGCGCCACCTATCATGATGGGTATTTTCAAACCGCGTTTTTCAAACTCTATAGCGACATCGACCATTTCATCTAAGGAAGGAGTAATAAGACCGCTTAAACCAACGACATTAACCTTATGTTTAATTGCCTCTTCTATGATTCGCTCTTTCGGTACCATGACGCCGAGGTCAACGACATCAAAATTATTACACTGTAGTACGATGCCCACAATATTTTTACCAATGTCATGCACATCTCCTTTGACCGTAGCCATGAGTATTTTACCTGCACTAGATGATTTGCCATCTGTTTTGAGCAAAAAGGGTTCCAGCACAGCAACAGATTTTTTCATGACTCTAGCTGACTTCACTACTTGCGGAAGAAACATTTTTCCACTACCAAATAGATCGCCCACTATTCCCATAGCATCCATCAAGGGACCTTCAATAACTTTGAGCGGCTCTCCATATTTTTCAAAAGCCTCTAGGGTATCCTCATCAATAAACTCAACGACCCCTTTTATGATGGCATGATTAATGCGCTCTTCGATGCTTTTTGTTCTCCATTCTAGAATATTGACTGTAATATCTTTCTTGACATCTTTTAGAGACTCCGCCTTGTCTAGCAATCTCTCCGTAGCATCTTCCCTTCTATTAAGCAATACATCTTCGACCAAATCCATCAAATCTTTCGGCACTTCGTCATAAACTTCTAGCATGGTAGGATTGACTATGCCCATATCCATACCATGCTGAATAGCATGATAAAGAAAAGCAGAGTGCATAGCTTCGCGCACGATATTATTTCCTCTAAAAGAAAAGGAAACATTGCTGACGCCACCGCTAACTTTGGCCCCAGGCAAGTTTTCTTTTATCCATTTGGTGGCCTTGAAAAAATCTAGGGCATAATTTTTGTGTTCATCTATACCTGTAGCTACAGGGAATATGTTAGGATCGAAAATAATATCCTCTGGGTTAAAGTTAAGTTTTTCAAGCAATAAATCGTAGCTGCGTTTACAAATATCTATTCTTCTTTGATAAGTATCTGCCTGACCCAGTTCATCAAAGGCCATAATTACAGTTGCCGCTCCATAGCGCTGAATCATTTTAGCTTGATAGAGAAACTCTTCTTCTCCATTTTTCATGGAAATAGAATTGACAATACCTTTTCCTTGAATACATTTTAAACCAGCTTCTATAATTTCCCATTTCGATGAATCCACCATAATGGGAATACGAGCGATATCGGGTTCAGAGGCTATGAGGTTTAGAAACTCTACCATGGCGGCCTTGCCATCGATCATAGCTTCATCCATATTGACATCCAAGATTTGAGCCCCGCCCTCTACTTGGTCCCTAGCTACAGTTAATGCCTCATCAAAATTTCCCTCTCGTATGAGCTTTAAAAATTTAGCAGAGCCTGTCACATTGGTGCGCTCACCAATATTGACAAAATTGGATGATTTGGAAAT
>CAYXKX010000001.1:13972-15884 GCA_964465185.1 uncultured Chitinophagaceae bacterium | reverse complement strand
ATAAGGGGCTCAAGGCCGGAGAGATAGGACATAGTTTAAAAAGTTCCCAAAAATATTGAAATACAAATTAAAAACACGCTTTAAAATGATATCATTTCTCACATTGAATGCTTATTTCCGGCAATGGAGTAAAGAAATTAGCAAAATTAAGTTCCAATATGTTTTTTTTAATGCTGATTTTTGAGACTTTATTAAATACAAGACTTAACTATAATAGCAGAATATACAAACGAAATTCTCTAAGATGGAACCTACTTAGATATTTGATGAAGATAATTATCTTTTAATTAACTTTGCCTGTCTTAAGATGACATAAAAATTTATTATAATGAGAGTTTTAATAGCGGCCATACTAGTGTTTTCTTTTACTTGTCTTCATAGTCAGGAAAGAAGTAAGAAATTGATAAAGTCTTTGGAGAGCTCGAATCCTGAAGAGTATCAACGATTGGTATCCGATTTGAAAAGAACCCCAGAAGAGTTAAAGGTCGAATTGGGATCTGATCAAAAAGAAGCTAGCAAGAATGAGTCAGTAAGTTCAAATTCTTCTAAACAAAGCTCAGTAAAAACTACAGAGGCTTCTGTGTCGTCGAGCAGTAAGCCAGCTAATACTCCCGCCAACACCTCTGCTATCGCCCACGGAGAAGCGAGGAATCCTTCGGCAGCGGTGGCTAAGAACTATAAGTACAAGGCCGATGAAAAATCAGTAGAATATTATAATGATTTGAGAAAGAAGTTTGAAGAAGAGGAGAAAATCAGAAAAGAAAAAGAAGCGCTATTGACAGCAGAAAAGGCGAAAAAAGATGAAGAAGTCAAACAAGGGAGAAGATTGACCGAGGATCAAGCTCCGCAATTTGATAGATTCAGACAAGGTGAAAAAAACCCAGTTGTCACTAAAACATCCGCAGAAGAAGACTATAAATCGCTGTTTAAGTAAATCTATAGTGCCAATTTATGAAAACAATTGACCAACTTTTAAAAGAAAGAATTCTCATTATGGATGGTGCCATGGGCACTATGATTCAGCGTTATCCCTTGACGGAAGCAGATTTTAGAGGCAGCTATTTTCCCGATTCAAAAATTCCCCTCAAAGGCAATAATGACTTGCTTTCCATCACACGTCCAGATATTATAAAGGCGATTCACCTTGAATATCTAAATGCTGGGGCAGACATTATTGAGACCAATACATTTAGCGGAACAACGATATCACAAGCGGATTATGAACTGGAGTCTGCTGTTTATGATATAAATTTCTATTCAGCTAAAATAGCAAAAGAAGCCGCTCTGGAAATGAGCACTCCTGATAAACCGAGATTTGTAGCGGGCGCTATAGGTCCAACCAATCGAACCTGTTCTATATCTCCAGACGTGAATAGACCGGGCTATCGTGCAGTGAGTTTTGATGATATGGCCAAGGCTTATAAGCAACAGGTCCAAGCCTTGATGGACGGAGGGGTTGATATTTTATTAGTTGAAACTGTTTTTGATACACTTAATGCTAAAGCAGCTTTGTTTGCCATTCAAGAAGTTTTTGAAGAAAGAAATATAAAATTGCCAGTTATGGTCAGTGGTACGATAACGGATGCTAGTGGCCGAACTCTGAGCGGTCAAACGGCAGAAGCATTTTTAATTTCTCTTTCTCATGTTCCATTGTTGAGCATTGGTTTCAATTGTGCCTTGGGTGCAGAAACCATGAAGCAGTATATAGAAGTGTTGGCAAAAAAAGCCCCATTTTATGTCAGTGCATACCCCAATGCAGGGTTACCAAATGAATTCGGGCAATACGATGAAACCCCAGAATTTATGGGCAAGCAGGTGGAAAAATTTATGTCTGAAGGTTTGGTAAATATTTTAGTAGGCAGCTGTGGTACTACTCCTGATCATATTGCAGAGTTTTACAAATTGTCATTAA
>CAYXKX010000001.1:362-13742 GCA_964465185.1 uncultured Chitinophagaceae bacterium | reverse complement strand
ATAATTTTACTGAGCTCAATCGAAATATTTCGGAGAATAAACTTCACACGATTTGTGAAAGCGGCCGATGTCCTAATAAAGAAGAGTGCTGGGGCGCAGGCACTGCTACCATTATGATTTTGGGAAATGTATGTACGCGTTCGTGCCAGTTTTGTAATGTAGAAACGGGTAAACCAGAAGATGTCGATATTTTCGAGCCAGGCAGAGTAGCAAAATCCGTCAAACTTATGGGCGCTAAGCATTTGGTCATCACTTCTGTCGATAGAGATGATTTGGTAGATGGTGGGGTCAGTATTTGGGCAGCAACAATTAAGGCTATACGTCATCATGCACCCGGGGTCACCTTAGAGACTTTGATTCCCGATTTTCAAGGCAAAAAAGAACTTTTAAATAAAATAATCGAAGTCAATCCAGAAGTTGTATCACACAATATTGAAACGGTAGAAAGGCTTAGTCGCCAAGTGCGAATTCAAGCTCAGTATAAACGGAGTTTGGAGGTATTAAACTATCTAAAAGAAAATGGGATCCGTAGAACGAAGTCTGGCATCATGCTCGGACTAGGTGAAACGGATGAAGAAATCATTCAATCACTAGATGATCTGAGAGCTGCCCAGGTCGATATCGTCACTATGGGTCAATATTTGCAACCTACACGAAAGCATCTCGAGGTTCAGCGTTATGTCAGTCCTGAGGATTTTAAACGATATGAAACCATCGCTCTTGAAAAAGGTTTTATGTATGTAGAAAGTGGCCCAATGGTCCGATCTAGCTACCATGCGGAGAAGCATATAGTATAGTTATTCGTGGTCAGACGTCTGAGGTCAGTTACAAGTAGTTGTTGTACCAAATTCCTCAAAGTTTTTTAGATTTCTCACGGAATTCACAGAACACACAGAATTTTTTTCAAATCTTTTGATATAGAACCGTTGTTTCCTTCGCGAGCGACATAGGGTTCTTTGCGTTTAAAAGTTTTATAATTGAGTTGTGTGATTTTATTTCTCACGCCTTCTATGCTAGAAGCTTTGCTACTTTTGCGAGAGGCTTAGCGGTCTTTGCGTTCAAAAGCAATAGATGATGGGATAAAAAATAAAGCGCCCCAGATTATTGAAAGGTAAAGGGGCGCTTTTGAAAGGTATAAATGAAAGGTTATGTTAAAAACGGCATTGCACCGCGTACATACATTTTGTGTTGGTTTGATTTGTCTTTTTAAGTATTAGTATTTAGCGAGTTTGTTTCCCGACAACTATCGATAAGGGTGAGATTTTTTGCATCAACAGAACCCAAACTCGCCTTGATAAATACTAATTTATGTTGTACTTTTTTGTACTTAAGAACCCTCTATGCATCTTTATGAACTCCCGATAGTTGCCGATAAGGATGATGTTTCTGCCTCAGCAGAGTTCTGCATAGAACGATTCCTATATTTTTATTTTATTTATTTCTTTTCGTTTTAGAACATCTTGTGGTTGTAGTAGCAGCAGCTGCCGTTGGTTCACTCATGGCGCTCATGGCTGCCGGTGCATTGCTCTCTCCACAATTATCTATATTAAATCTTACTCTATGTCTCTCTCCTTCAAGCATAAATTCTGCTCTATATCTACCACAGCTTAGGCTTGACCATGCTGCATACATTTCTACTGCAGTATTAAATAAAAAGGTCTCTCCCGTGGTTCTGTTTTCT
Organism: uncultured Chitinophagaceae bacterium; assembly: GCA_964465185.1. Classification (GTDB taxonomy): domain Bacteria; phylum Bacteroidota; class Bacteroidia; order Chitinophagales; family JADJOU01; genus CHPMRC01. The sequence goes on along the minus strand of CAYXKX010000001.1, from coordinate 12,061 downwards.
AATACTATATCTGTAGCGTTGATGTCAATTACATCTGCTACAATATCTTCACCTGGTAATACAATCGACTGTGCTCTAACATCACTTTGATTGAAGGCAAATGCTAAAACAAATAATATGACTAACTTTTTCATTTTTTCCTTTTTTTAAATTGTTATTATATAAATTTCTTAGTTTATTATATAAATCTAGTGCAAATTTAGGGGGTGTGGATAACCTAAAATAGGGAAAAAATAAGGGTTTTGTCAATAGAAAACCACCTTAAACAGAGGTGTTCGAGGAGATTTTGGGCTCAAAACTAGGGGAAAATCTAATAATTGGAAAACTTGTGGAAAAAATAATATGTTGACAAACAAGTAGTTGGCAAAAACATTATAGTATTTTAAGGAAAACAACGCACTTGTCAAAAAAAGACAAGCATTTTAGTCTAAAAATAATACTATTTTTCGAAAATTCCGCTCCATATGGGTTAAGCTGTCTAAAAAACTAAGCAAGTAAGACGAAAAAACCACGATCATAAGTAGAATAAAAAAGGAAAAAATATTCTGGGTGGATCAAATGGATTTGTTTCATCTGCCAACTATGACTTTCTAGAGGTATTCCCCAGTTAGATTTCAGTAGTTAAGGCCGAAAGACATAAACTAATTCAAAGAACACGTTTTTAAAAGATTTTAAAACATTCATCCTAAAATCTAGAACAAAAATAGGACAAATAGTTGAGCAGATATTTAGAAAAAAAACTAGTTTTGTCAAAAATGGAAAGAGTATGGTACTAAATCAAACCACATTAGGCGAGCTCTATCAAAGCCTGATTCCAGAGGAAGAGAAAGGACTGGAGCTCTATCTGCAGAAAAACACGGTCGGTAAGGAAAATATTTTATATCAGCTTCATAAACTAATGGTAGAGGTTAAGCTGCAAGCTATGTTGGCTAAGCTAGATACAGACTATATCAAAGCGGAACTCTTTGGGGGTGATGAAAAAAGTGTCTCTAAACTCACAACATATAATAATCTACTAATCAATCATATAAAGGATTATTTGATTTTGTCAAAAGTGAAGGAGAAAAATATCTATACGGAAGCACTCTGGGGGGAAATATTAATTGAGCGAGTACTGAAACGAAACTTACTATTAAAACTGACAAATTTTAAATTTGATTTATATATAGATGAATATGCTTTGCTAAAAAAATTCTTTCATGACAGAGAGACCTTTTTCTATACTTATTTGACACGTACCAAAAAGAATCATATTACTTTGTTTAATAATTTAAAGTTACAAGCAGAATCCTTTAAAAATTATGTGCAATGGTATATGTTTGAAACCTATTATAGTCTTTTAAGCTTTTCTAAATCAAACAATTTAAAAATGGACCTAGAGGAAATTAATGTGTACGTAAAAAACATTATGCCTTCTAACAATAAATTGATTCGACTTAACCAATTAAATTTAAATCTTGAGCTGAATCAAACAAGCGAAGCATATTATGAGTTAAAGAGATTTTTCTCAGAGAATATTAGCTTGTGGTCTCAAGAAGTTTATATACAGTTAGTTCCCGTATTGATAAACTATATCCAAACTCAAATTTATAAAGGTAACGAAAATATGGAAAAGGAAAATTATGATTTTTTGTCATTACTTTATCAAACTAAAATTCTATTTACTCCTGGTGTCTTTACTATAATCAGACTGGCAAACTTCATCCGATTAGAATTAATGTATGGAGATATAGAAAAGGCTGAGTGCCATTTAGAAGATTTTCTTCCATTAGTGGGCCTTTCACAGAGAGAATCGTTTCAGTGTTGGTTAGAATCGCGTATAGCTTTTGCTAAAAAGGAGTTTAAGCTCTCTCTTCGAAAAATCTCTATCATCAATCCATCGGATTCTATTTTTTATTTTCAGCGTTTTAAGATCATGCTGATCAAAAATTATATCATGCTAGCGGATATTGACCGCCTCATGGCAGAGCGGGAGAATTTTTATAAATACCTCAATAACCAAAAAAATATCCAGGAAGATGAAAAACGCCGCCATAAATTATTTATTAAATACACGGAGTATCTCACGAATGCCCGCTATGAATACCTGACAGACTATATGAAAAAGAGAATAGAAAACGCCCTCTTGCAGACCTCGCCCTATTTCAGCGAAAAGCAGTGGGTGAGAGAGCGGTGGGAAGAGCTAAAGGGGAGTTAATAATTATGAATTTTTAATTTTGAATAGGGTAGTTTAAACGCAAAGTGCGCAGAGTTTTTCGCAAAGAGTAAAAGGGAAATGAGAATTTCTACTAGAAGAGATTCCTGAATTCCGCTGCGCTTCATCAGGAATGACGGAATCCTCAGCATACGTGCTATCTGTGAGAAAAAAAGACAAGTAAACGTTCTCTGCGCCTTTGCGGTGAAAAACTTACAAACATTCAAAATTATATTTACCTTTGTTTTATGAGTTTATCATCATTTCCCACTTTTCCCTATCATCAAGAACTCCTTCGATGGAGGAGGCATATTCATAGCCATCCAGAGTTGTCATGGCAAGAGCTACAGACTACCCAGTATATCATAGATGAATTAACTGGAATGGGAATTAATTCCATAGAAAGGCCTCTAAATACAGGCTTAGTAGCGATAATAGAAAATGGAAAGGGAAAAACTATCGCTCTGAGAGCGGACATAGATGCGCTACCTATATCCGAACAAAATACTTGTGAGTACAAAAGTCAAAACGATGGTGTCATGCATGCCTGTGGGCACGATGTACACACAACTTGTTTATTGGGTGCAGCAAAATATCTAGTAGAAAACAAAGATAAATGGAAGGGACCCATAAAACTAATTTTTCAACCTTCGGAAGAAAAACAACCGTCCGGCGCCGAAGCGATGATCAAGGCAGGCGTCCTCAAGTCAGTAGAATCCATTATTGGGCTGCATGTAACTCCTGAGTTAGAAGTCGGAAAACTTGGATTTAGAGCTGGACCTTTTATGGCATCGGCAGATGAGATATATATGACGGTGATAGGTAAAGGAGGTCATGGAGCATCGCCTCATTTATGCATAGATCCAATAGTGTTATCCGCGCATATTATTTTAGCATTGCAAAATTTAGTCAGCCGCTATGCAGATCCTAAAACGCCTACCGTTTTGACATTTGGCGATATTCATGGTTATGGTGCTACCAATATTATTCCAGAAAAAGTAGAACTCAAAGGTACATTGCGAACCTTTGATGAAAAATGGAGAAAAGAGGCGCAACAAAAAATCAAAGATATTGCCCAAGGTATCGCGAAAAGCTATGGGGGCGATTGTATCGTGGACATTCCAGAAGGCGTTCCCTTTGTAAATAATGATAGTTCCTTAACAGATAAAATTTCTAATGTAGCCAAAAAAATGCTAGGCACTGAAAATGTGGTCGAAATGCCTATCCGCATGGGCGCTGAGGATTTTTCATTTTATGGACATCACTGTGCGGCCAGTTTTTTCCGCTTGGGCACAGGAAATGATAAAAAAGGAACAACAATTACCGTTCATAATCCCAAATTTGACATAGACGAAGATGCTTTAGTTATAGGCAGTAGTGCTATGGCAGAGATGGCGATGGAGTTGGTTAAGTAGTCGCAGTTCTTAGTGGTCAGAGGTCAGTTGTCGGTAGTCAGATAGCAGAGAATAGTCACAGCGTAAAGAGGGTACTCGTCAGTTTTCGAGCAATAATAACTTAAAACTTATCACTTAAAACTATTAACTAGACACTACCCCAGCCCTACATCCAGCAGCATCATAACGATAAATCCTGCTATAAAACCCAATGTGGCAATGTCGGTATATTTATCTTGTTGCGTTTCAGGAATGACTTCTTCTACCACCACATAGATCATAGCTCCAGCGGCAAAGGCTAAAGCATATGGTAATACTGGTTGAATTTGAATGACCAGCAAAGCACCTATCACACCAGCGACGGGCTCTACGATAGCGGATAATTGGCCATACCAAAAAGACTTAAAACGACTCACCCCTTGCCTTCTCAGGGGCATACTAACAGCGATTCCCTCGGGAAAATTTTGAATACCGATACCGATAGCTAAGGCGATAGCTCCACCATAGGTTGCGCCCTCTATTCCTGCGGCGGCACCACCGAAGAGGACACCTACAGCTAGACCTTCAGGGATATTATGCAGTGTGATTGCTAAAACGAGGAGCGTAGTTCTATGCCATCCTGTCTTGACACCTTCTGCTTGTTCGTCCTGAAAATTGATATGGAGATGCGGAAGTATTTTATCTAAACCAAATAAAAAAATAGCTCCAAGAAAAAAACCAAATGCTGCGGGGAATGCTTTGGTAAATCCTTCTCCTGGACTCATTTCGATAGCTGGAGCCAATAGAGACCAAAAACTAGCTGCCACCATCACTCCACCAGTAAATCCCAGCATACCATCGAGGGTTTTTCTCGACATATCTTTAAATAAAAAAACAATAGCAGCTCCACTCGCTGTTAAAAACCAAGTAAATGTAGTGGCTATAAAGGCCGCCCAAACAGGTCCAATTGCTACTATATTTTCTATTAAATGGTTCATTTATTTATATTAAGTTGAAGCAAATCTAATGAACTAAGTAGTTAATAATTAATAATTAACAATTAATAAAGAAGAAACGATAGAAAAAATTGCCTAGACATGTAAAGTAATGTACTCCTAAAAAATCTATATGAACTAAAACAACTATGTAACTAAGTTAACGAATCAAAACAAAATCAAAAAAAAACATAGACATTGGAAAATAGTATATATTCGCATAGTATTTGATTGAAAAAAAATATGTCGGATAATTATAAATACAAAAGCCTTAAGGTTTATACATCTAATGAGTGGCTCTATGAGTCCAAGAAGTATAGACATGTGTTTGATAGCAACGAAGTTAAACACATCTATTCGGAACTAGCCTTTTTCAATAAACGATTTGATGAGGGAGAATGGACTGCAAGAATCAATTTGAAAGCTTTTTCAACGAAAACAGCTCGAATTGAACTATGCAATGTGCATGCTACGCGTTTGGTAAAAGCAGAAGATAATATTGTATTTGTGCGCGAAGGGTGGGGTCAAGAAATGGTAGGAAGTTATTGGAAGGAAGGAGAGTACTGCTGGGAGGCATATATAGATGATGAACTGGTGGCTACGACTTATTTCTATGTTTATGACGTAGGATTAGTAACAAGCTATGAAAATAAATATTTCTTTATCTCAGATGCCGCTCTCTATGAGGGACCGGATAGTAATTTGAATATTGCAGAACGCAAATATTTGATGGAATTCGATTATAAAGAAACGCGTTTTGTTTGGGTAGAATGTGAGATAGAAAATCTTTTAGATAAAGATTGGATGTGTGAATTGATTTTCAACTTTTATAACGATGCCAGACAGTTGAAGGGAAGTTCTATTCGAATGGCGCGAATCCCTCGGGGAGAGAGTTACCTCTTCGAAACCGGATGGGGTAGTGATGTCAAAGGCTCATGGTTTGAAGACAATTATACGGTTGAGGTCGTATTTATGGATACTCTTATTGCGGTGATTCCATTTAAAATGGGAGACAAATACACAGAGGGAGAATCCAACTTGATTACGATTGGCAGTGAGATGTTTAATAATATGGGACTGCTGCCAATGAATGTCGAAGAGGAAGTAGATTCTAAGACCTTGGATGAACTCATTTCGGAGATGGATAGTTTGACAGGTCTAGAAAATATAAAACAAGAGGTTAAGGACTATGTGCAGTATCTCAACTTCTTGGTGATACGGAAAGATAAAGGTTATGATGATAACTCGGGTATTTCGATTCATTCTGCCTTTTTAGGTAATCCAGGAACGGGTAAAACGACCGTAGCACGATTATTGGGAAAGATTTTCCATAAGTTAGGTTTCTTGTCGAAAGGACATATTCACGAGGTGGACCGTGCCGATTTAGTGGCAGAATATATAGGTCAAACAGCGCCAAAAGTTAAAGAAGCAATTGATGCCGCGCGCGGAGGTATATTGTTTATTGACGAGGCTTATGCACTTTATCGCTCAGGGGAAGATTCCAAAGATTTTGGTCGTGAAGTCATAGAAATTTTATTGAAAGAAATGAGTGATGGCAAAGGCGACATAGCAATATTTGTAGCTGGATATCCAAAGGAAATGGAAGTATTTCTAGATTCTAATCCAGGGTTAAAATCAAGATTTTCGCATTACTATTATTTTAATGATTATACTCCTCAAGAGTTAGAGGAAATAGCCTTATTGGAGTACAATAAAAATAAGCTAAATTTAATGCCAGAAGCCAAGGCATTACTCTCTAAAAAATTGGTGGATGCCTATCGCTCTCGTACCAATTCTTTCGGAAACGCCCGTATGGTCATTTCTCTGGTAAATGAGTCTAAGATGAATATGGGTATTCGCTTGATGAAAAACGAAAATGTCAAGGAATTGCCGGCGGAGGTATTTGCAGAAATAACAGAGGCAGATATTAAAGAAGTCTTTGAGGAAAACAAAAAGAAGAAGCCCCATATTCCTGTGGATGAGGAATTACTAAAAGATAGTTTAGCAGAACTCAATGGCCTCGTAGGATTGACCAATGTCAAAAAAGAAGTGAATGAGTTGATCACGCTCGTTAGATTTTATCAAGAAGAAGGTAAAGATGTATTGAATAAATTTCCATTACACTCTGTTTTCCTTGGAAATCCTGGAACTGGTAAGACTACAGTCGCGAGAATTCTAGCGAGAATATTTAAAGCTATAGGAATCATAGAGCGAGGCGATTTGATAGAATGTGATAGAGAAAAACTAGTAGGAGCCTTTGTAGGACAGACGGCTATCAAGACGACAGAGATGATAGACAAAGCAAAAGGCAGTGTGCTGTTTATAGATGAGGCTTATTCTTTAACCTCAGGACATGGAGGTGATTTTGGAAATGAAGCGATAGACACATTGCTAAAAAGAATGGAAGATCAGCGTGGCGAGTTTATCGTCATAGTAGCAGGATATACCGATAGAATGATGAACTTCTTGGAGAGTAATCCAGGCTTGCGTTCGCGCTTTGATAGAAAATTTGACTTCGAGGACTATAGTGCAGAAGAGTTGCAAACTATTTTCTTCAATATGCTCACTAGCGAAGAATTAAAACTCGATAAAAAAGCCAACGAATTTATGTTGGATTATCTGAAACAACTCGTCCGACAGAAGTCGAAATATTTTGGTAATGGACGAGCGATTCGAAAGTTAGTAGAAAAGGTTATAAAAGTTCAGAACCTGCGCTTGGCAGAAATGCCAGCCGAGAAGCGAACAGATAAAATCCGAGCGACCATCACTATCGATGATGTCAAAGACTTTGACCCAACGAAAGACGATTTCTTAGAAAGCGGAAAAGGGGTGAGAATAGGATTCTAGTTTTAAGTTATGAGTTGTAAGTTTTAAGTATAAAGTTAATGCAACTCTTCTACTCTCCTTTATGGTCACAAACAGAACCATTCTTTCTCAGTGAGGAGGAGAGTAGACATTGTATTTCGGTGCTGCGTCATCAAATAGGAGACAAGATTCATATAGTCGATGGCAAAGGTTCTAAACTGTTGTGTGAAATAATACTCGCTCATCCAAAGAAAACACAATTGCGCTTTATAGAAAATATAGTAACTATTCAAAAGCCATCAAATCTGCATATAGCCATTTCTCCCACTAAATCCAATGATCGATTCGAATGGTTTCTCGAAAAGGCCTGCGAAATAGGCGTTGGGAAAATCACTCCTCTCATCTGTCAACGAACGGAGCGGAATAAAATCAATCTAGAGCGATGGAATAAAATAATTCAATCGGCGTGTAAACAGGCGCAAGTCCTTTATTTTCCATTATTGGAAGAGACTATTAAGTTTGATAAATTTATAACATCTTGTTCGGAAAATACCTTTGTCGCCTCAATAGAAGCTAAGGTAAAGCTTTCAGATTTCGATAAAATAGAAAATGCAATTATAGTCATTGGTCCAGAAGGCGATTTTTCAGAGGAGGAGTTTAAGCTGATTCGAGAATTAGGTTTGAAAGAGGTATCTTTGTCAGAGAATGTATTGAGGGTAGAGACAGCTGGGTTGGTGGCATTGACTCAATTTGATTTTCTCACTTAGGATTAATTTTTCTCACAGAAAGCATGGAAATGAAATGATTAATTATTATAAAATTTTAGATGTAAAACAATCAGACACTAAGGAAGTTATCGTTAAAGCATATAAGAAATTAATGTCAAAATATAATGCTGAAAGGTCTTCCGATATTAACTATTTATCTCAATATAGAGCAATTTTTGAAGGCTATTATGTACTTACAGATGAAGATTTAAAAAAACGATATGATACAATTTATACTCAAAACGACGATATTACATTTAATGAATTTAGGAAGAATGTTTATATTAAGATGAAAAAGTCAAAGGAAGAAATGAGTACCGGTGAAATAATTTTAAATTTGATTGGAGATGTCTTTACAAATTTATAGTTGTCTTATAGTTTTAGTGATTAATGTATTAAGGATTCCTGAATTACGCTTCGCTTCATCAGGAATGACGGATTCGAGTTTTCTTAATTTAAAAAGTAATCTGTGAATTCCGTGCGAAAAAAAAACCAATTATTTATCATTTCCGGGGAGGCATCTGGAGACCTGCACGGCTCTAATCTTGTCAAGGAATTATTAATTCAAATTCCATCGCTTAAGATTTCTGCCTGGGGGGGAGATAAAATGCAAGAAGCTGGAGCGAGTATTTTGAAGCATTATCGCGACCTAGCTTTTATGGGTTTTTATGAGGTCATAAAAAATTTGCCAACCATATTCCGAAATTTCGGATTGGTAAAAAAACAAATTTTAGAGGTCAATCCTAAGGTAGTTGTCCTCATTGACTATCCTGGATTTAATTTGCGATTACTTCCTTGGTTAAAGAAAAATGGTTTTATTGTCATCTACTATATAGCACCACAGGCGTGGGCTTGGAAAGAAAATAGAGTCAAGAAAATGGCGAAGTATATTGATGAACTCTTAGTTATTTTGCCATTTGAAGAAGAGTTTTTTCGATCGAGAGGAGTGAAAACAGAGTTTGTCGGACATCCACTGTTACAGTCAAAAGTGGAAAGTCAAAAGTTAAAAGAAAGTAGACAGATTGCTTTGTTACCAGGGAGTAGAAAACAAGAGGTAGAGCATATTTTACCAATGATGTTGAGTGTTCAATCCGAATTGTCGGATTACAGATTTGTGGTAGCGGCAATGAGTCATTTAGGGTTAGAATTTTATAAAAGTATAATTGGCGAAAGGAAAGTAGAATTAGTCTTTGATAAAAGTGATGAGATTATTGCTAGCTCGGAATTAGCTCTGGTTTCTTCAGGAACAGCCACTCTTCAAACCGCCCTAGCAGAGATACCTCAGATTGTTTGTTATAAGAGTGGTCGATTGAATTATGAACTAGGTAAGCGATTGATTAAAGTTCCATTTATATCCCTAGTCAATTTGATATTTGGAAGAGAAATTGTCAAAGAATTAATCCAAGATGACTTGAACAAAGAAAATTTATTGAGAGAAATTAGGATGTTAGAAGACATCAATTATAGACAAGATTTGATCAATAATTATAAGGAGTTAAAGCAAATGTTAGGACAAAAAAATGCCTCCAAACGCGTGGCGGAGATTATTGTGAGCTATTGTAAAATCGTGGCTTAAACCCAAAATCCGTCCCGTACATACGGGACGGATTCGTATAAGAGTTTAAAGGTCAATATTTTAAAACAATTGACCAAAACTCTATCACGGGGTTAATCCCAGCTAACACACTATCCTTTTCCTTCGTCAAAGTCTATTGCGTAATGTGGCTTAAAGACTAATGCCAGCGTGTTTAATTATTGCCAGAAAAGTTCCTTTCTTTAAATCTTTACCTTTATGGAAAGGCACAATTACAGTTTTATTGGTTATTTTATTAAAGTATATATGATGAGAGCCCTTAGATCGTTTAAATTGAAAACCGTTATTTTCTAACAACTTTATAAGAAATATAGGGCTAAGATTCAAGCTATTTCTAAATTTACTGAATATTCAAGTATGTTGCTATCATCGGGAATAGGCTGATTCCTATCTTTTAATTCTCCAATATATAGCTCAATAGCCTCTTTTGCCATAGAAATGGCTTCATCAATATCTTCTCCATAGGTTATACAACCAGGTAAGGCAGGAACCATAACGGTATAACCACCCTCCTCCTCTTTTTGTAAATGAATTTTATATGTCAGCATATAGTAAAAATATATACAAAGATAGATAATTAATACCTAGTATTTTAGCAAAAAAATTATAGATGCAAGCAGCTTATTTAATCAAAAAAGGAAAGGCAGAAAAATCATTTGAGTGGAGAGAGGTTGAAAAACCTAAAGTAAACGACAAAGATGTTTTAATTAAGGTTTCGGCTTTTGGTCTAAACTATGCCGATGTGATGGCGCGTCTCGGTTTATATCCTGATATGCCACCTATGCCCTGTGTTCTTGGCTACGATGTTTGTGGGGAGGTCGTTGAGATTGGCAATAAAATCAGTAAGTTTAAGGTAGGAGACCATGTGGTGGCTTTAACAAGATTTGGAGGATACGCAGAGTTTGCTATCACAGACGAGCGGGCGTGCATTGTTATCGACCCTCAAATACCAGCTTATAAACAACTAGCTATGGCTACACAACTTTCTACTGCATATTGTGCAGCTATAGAGTCTATCAATTTAAGAGAGGGAGATACTATTTTAGTCCACGCTGCAGCTGGTGGTGTGGGTTTAGGAATCGTGCAGTTAGCCCTATGGAAAAAATGTAATATCATAGCCATAGCCGGTAGCGATGAGAAATTGAGTTTCCTGAAATCGCTAGGTGTTCAGCACACCATCAACTATAAGACGGAGGACATTTATCAAAAAATCCGAGATTTCGGATTTTACAGGAAAATTGACTTCATTTTTGATAGTGTAGCGGGCGGGAGAAATATAAAACAGGGTTTTAAAGCCTTAATTAGTGGAGGAAAATATGTCATTTTTGGCGTGTCCAAGTTGAGTGGCCCAAAGAATATTTTTGCACTCATTCCCGAGTTGTTAAATTTCGCCACAACCCTTTTCTCTCCTGCCAAGTTTTTAATGCCTAGTAAATCGATGATAGGCATCAATATGCTGGCGATCGCGGACAATAAACCCGAGGTAGTGGAGCGATGTATGCAGGAAGTTTATAAACTATATCAGCAAGGGGTATTTTCTCATATTCAAGGGGCTAATTATGAGAAGAGCCAATTGGTGCAGGCTCATCAATTGCTTGAAGATGGTAAAACGATAGGGAAATTAGCAGTTTTATTGAATAATTAAGAATTAATAATTCTTATTTTAAATAAGGATTTTAATTTTGCTAAATAATACATATTTCAGATGATTTTTTACAACGAAGAAGAGAAAGAGGAAAAAGAAAAGGACAAAGAGGACAATGGTCTTTCTAAGAAGATGGAAGAAGCCTTTTTAAAGAAACGAAGGGTTTATCTTTGGGGTGTGGTAGACGACAAGTCTATGGAAAAAGCGATTAATCAAGTCATGTTGCTCGATTCTCTAGATCCGGGAAAAGACATTGAGTTATTTATAAGTAGTCCAGGAGGTTCTGTAACGGCTGGTTTGGCGCTTTTGGATATTATGAAGATGAT
>CAYXKX010000001.1:0-263 GCA_964465185.1 uncultured Chitinophagaceae bacterium | reverse complement strand
GGGATTGGCAGCTTCTATGGGCTCTATGCTGCTGAGTCAAGGTGTCAAAGGCAAACGCAAAATATTCCCCAATGGAAGAGTCATGATACATCAGCCATCCATAGGCGGAGTTCAAGGACAGGCTATTGAATTGGAAATCACAGCTAAGCAAATAGTCAAAACGAGAAGATTTTTAGCAGAGATTTTAGCAGAAAATTGTGGCCAGCCAGTAGATAAAATCTTGAAGGATTTTGATAGTGATTTTTGGATTGATGCCAAAGAAG